>CALXFG010000021.1 GCA_944387505.1 uncultured Clostridia bacterium | reverse complement strand
GGTGGTGCAACATACCAAGTTCCATTAGAGATTAGACCAGAAAGAAGACAAACTTTAGGTTTAAGATGGATTGTAACTTATGCTAGAAACAGACATGAAAAAACAATGGCTGAAAAATTAGCAGGTGAATTAATGGATGCTGTAAACGGAAACGGTGGAGCATTTAAGAAGAAAGAAGATACACATAGAATGGCAGAAGCAAACAAAGCCTTTGCACATTATAAATGGTAAAATTTAGAGAGGGGGAAATATAAATGGCAGGAAGAGCATACCCACTTGAAAGAACTAGAAATATAGGAATAATGGCTCATATTGATGCTGGTAAAACAACAACAACAGAGAGAATATTATTCTATACAGGAAAAACTCATAAAATAGGAGAAGTTCATGAGGGTGCAGCAACAATGGACTGGATGGAACAAGAACAAGAAAGAGGTATTACAATTACATCTGCTGCTACAACATGTTTCTGGAACAATAATAGAATTAATATTATTGATACTCCTGGACACGTTGACTTTACAGTAGAAGTTCAAAGATCTCTAAGAGTTCTTGATGGTGCCGTTACAGTTTTAGCTGCAAAAGGTGGAGTTCAACCACAAACAGAAACAGTTTGGAGACAAGCTGATAAATACAAAGTTCCAAGAATGGTATATGTAAACAAAATGGATGTTACAGGTGCTAACTTTGAACTATGTATAGACCAATTAAAAAATAGATTAAAAGCAAATGCAGTTGCTATCCAATTACCAATTGGAGCAGAAGACAATTTCAAAGGAATTGTTGACTTAATTAAAATGAGAGCTTTTATTCATAAAGATGATTTAGGAAGAGAAATTGAAGAATGTGATATTCCAGCAGATATGATGGAAGATGCTAAAAAACATCGTGATATTATGATAGAAGCTGTTGCAGACCAAGATGAAGAATTAATGATGAAATATCTAGAAGGTGAAGAATTAACAGAGGAAGAAATTAAACGTGGTTTAAGAAAAGGAACAATTGATAACACAATCGTTCCAGTAACATGTGGTTCTTCATACAAAAACAAGGGTGTTCAAGAATTATTAAATGCTATCGTTGATTATATGCCATCACCATTAGATATTCCACATATCAAAGGTGTTGACTTAGATGGTAATGAAGTTGAAAGAAAAACATCTGATACAGAACCATTTGCAGCATTAGCATTCAAAATTGCAACAGACCCATTTGTTGGAAAATTATGTTTCTTTAGAGTATATTCTGGTACACTAGAATCAGGTTCTACTGTATTAAACTCTAACAAAGATAAAAAAGAAAGAATCGGAAGAATCTTACAAATGCACTCAAATCACAGAGAAGATATAGATAAAGTATATGCTGGTGATATTGCAGCTGCAGTAGGATTAAAAGAAGTAACAACTGGAGATACATTATGTGATATAAATAATCCAGTTATCTTAGAATCAATGGAATTCCCAGAGCCAGTTATCGATATCGCTATCGAGCCTAAAGATAAAGTAGCTCAAGAAAAAATGGCAATTGCATTGACAAAATTTGCTGAGGAAGATCCAACATTTAAAACATATACAAACCAAGAAACAGGACAAACTATCATTGCTGGTATGGGTGAGTTACACCTAGATATCATCGTTGATAGATTAAAAAGAGAATTCAAGGTTGAATGTAATGTTGGTAAACCACAAGTTGCTTACAAAGAAACCATTAGGAATAAAGTAAAAGTTCAAGGTAAATTTATTCGTCAATCTGGTGGTAAAGGACAATATGGTGATGTTTGGTTTGAAATGGAACCATTAGAGCCAGGTAAAGGAATCGAATTCGAAAGTAAAATTGTCGGAGGAGCTGTTCCTAAAGAATATTTTAAAGCAATTGAACAAGGTATGAGAGAAGCAGCAGAAAGTGGAATTTTAGCTGGATACCCAGTTATTGACTTTAAATGTACATTAGTTGATGGTTCATACCATGAAGTTGACTCTTCAGAAATGGCATTCAAGATTGCTGCATCTATGGCTTTCAAAGAAGGTTGTAAACAAGCTAAATCAGTAATATTAGAGCCTATTATGAAAGTTGAAATAACTGTTCCAGAAGAATACATGGGAGATGTTATTGGTGATGTAAACTCAAGAAGAGGTAGAATGGAAGGTATGGAAGGAAATGATGGAATGCAAGAAATCCATGCATTTATACCATTATCTGAAATGTTTGGATATGCAACAGATTTACGTTCTAAAACACAAGGTAGAGGAACATACTCTATGGAACCTTCTCATTATGAAGAAGTACCTAAATCTGTGTTGGAGCAGATTGTTGCGTCTCGTACTAAAAAAGACTAATTAATTTGACCTAAAATCACTATCTTGCACATTTTTATTAAGATAATGCAAACATTGATGTACAAACTTATAATATTTATGGAAAATGCTTGATTTTTTCAATAAAATGTTATAAAATGCTTATACTAAAAGAAACTTACGTTATTAAATTTAAATTATATAAAAGGAAAGGAAAGGACTTAAAAATTTGTTAGAGAAAAAAAGTTCAAACCTTTACCTAAATTAAAAGGAGGAATTAAAAAATGGCAAAAGCAAAATTTGAAAGAACAAAGCCACACGTTAACATTGGTACAATCGGACACGTTGACCATGGTAAAACAACAACAACAGCAGCTATTACAAAATATTTATCATTATTAGGAAAAGCTAAATATGAAGCTTATGATCAAATCGATGGAGCTCCAGAAGAAAAAGCAAGAGGAATCACAATTAATACAGCTCACGTAGAATATGAAACAGATAAGAGACACTATGCACACGTTGACTGCCCAGGACATGCTGACTACGTTAAAAACATGATTACTGGTGCTGCTCAAATGGACGGAGCAATCTTAGTTGTTTCTGCAGCTGATGGTCCAATGCCTCAAACAAGAGAGCACATCTTACTTGCTAGACAAGTTGGAGTTAAATATATCGTTGTTTACTTAAATAAATGCGATATGGTTGATGATCCAGAATTATTAGAATTAGTTGAAATGGAAGTTAGAGACTTATTAACAGAATATGGTTTCCCAGGAGACGAAATTCCAATGATCAAAGGTTCTTCATTACAAGTTCTAGAAAGTACATCTACAGATCCTAATGATCCAGTATATCAACCAATCAAAGAATTAATGGATGCTGTTGATAGTTATATACCAACACCAGAAAGACCAGTTGATCAACCATTCTTAATGCCAGTTGAAGACGTATTCACAATTACTGGTAGAGGAACTGTTGCTACAGGTAGAGTAGAAAGAGGAACAGTTAAATTACAAGACGAAGTTGAAATCATCGGTCTTACAACTGAAAGAAGAAAAACAGTTGTTACAGGTGTTGAAATGTTCAGAAAATTATTAGATCAAGCTGAAGCTGGAGATAATATCGGAGCATTATTAAGAGGTGTAGATAGAAAAGACATCGAAAGAGGTCAAGTTCTTTGTAAACCAGGAACAATTCATCCACACACAAAATTCACATCAGAAGTATACGTTTTAACTAAAGAAGAAGGTGGAAGACATACACCATTCTTCAATGGATATAGACCACAATTCTATTTCAGAACAACAGACGTTACAGGTGTTATCGAATTACCTGCTGGAACAGAAATGGTTATGCCAGGAGATAACGTATCAATGACAATCGAATTAATTACACCTATCGCTATCGAAAAAGGATTAAGATTCGCTATTCGTGAAGGTGGTAGAACAGTTGGTTCAGGTGTTGTTTCTGATATTATAGAATAATCTAAAATTAAATAAAAAATTCGGGATTTTGGGGACGGACTCAAAAATCCCGAATTTTTGAGCTTTTAGAAAGATTACCAAGACGTACATTTTGGTAGTCTTTTTTAGTCACACTAAGTCCAACCCAGCCATATGTTTTTTATATGGCTGGGCAAAATGTTGGATTTTGTGGATAGAGAAAAACAGGAATAATTGATTTTATGTAAAATAGATGATATAATAGTAGTATTAACGAAAGAAGGAGGCAAATGCCATGAGCAGAAGATTGCGGAAAGCATGTAAAAGTGTGATTGAAATTTCAAAACAGGAGGGAATGAATTTTTCTGAACTACAAGAGTTTCTGAGAGACTTAAATAATGAGCTGAAATCTCAGAAATGGGAAGACAGTGTTCATCGGAGTGAAGAGGAAAAAGCCTTTAAGGAAAAGGCTGAGCATTTCTTGGAACTGAATGAATCTGAAATTAAATCACAAATTCCTTCTGTCAGAAACAACTACAAGGTAAAATATACAGAACTATTATGTGTATATTTTACAAATAAAAAGAAAATTGACAGTGAGAGAAAATTGTTGTTGATGACAGCATGGAGATTCCAGATTCAGACAAATTCTATTAAAAAGTATTTGCCGGGTTTAAAAGAAATTCTCACAGAATTTTTTAAGAAGGTTCCGGAAATTGAAAAATTTGGAACATTAGAATTGCTCGATTATACAGTAAAGTATATAGAGGATTACTTTTAATGTACTAAACATTCACCCCAACAAAATAGGCATCATTAAATTTAGTGATGCCTGTTTTGTTATTTTGGATACAGCAGAAAGGTAATATTTGATAGGGAATGGATGGCCAAAATATACTAATTGCTATACAAATATAATAATTGTTATGCAAAATACTTGCTTTTTTCTAAAAACAATAATAAAATATTACTGTTAATGATATAATGAAATAAGTACGATTTGGAGGAATTAGAAGTGAAAATCATATTAGATGCCATGGGTGGAGATAATGCACCAGATGCCAATATAAAAGGAGCAGTAAACGCAATCAATAAAGTAAAAGCAGAAGTCATATTAGTAGGAAAAGAAGAAGTTATCAGAAGCAAAGTAAAAGAATTTTATGGAAAAGAAATTGAAGAGATATCTGATCGATTAAAAATAAAAAATGCCACTGAAACAATCGAAATGTGTGATACACCAACATTGGCCATTAAACACAAAAAAGATTCATCTATGGTAGTCGGATTTAAGATGTTAAAGGAAGATGAAGGAGATGTATTTATATCAGCTGGGAACTCAGGAGCATTGTTAACAGGAGCAACACTATTAGTTGGAAGAATCAAAGGAATTGATAGACCAGCATTAGCAGGAATATTACCAGCATATAAAAGTCAATTATTATTAATAGATGCAGGTTCTAACACAAATTGTAAACCAATCAATTTATTGCAATTTGCACAAATGTCTAGTATTTATTTAAGAAATACATTTGGAATAGAAAATCCAGCAATTGGATTATTAAATATAGGAACAGAAGAAACAAAAGGAAATGAATTAGTAAGAGAAAGTTATAATTTGCTAAAAGAAAAATCAAAAGAATTAAACATTAATTTTGTAGGAAATGTAGAAGGAAGAGATGCTTTTTCTGGAAAAATAGATGCCATTGTAACAGATGGGTTCACAGGAAATGTATTCTTAAAAACAACAGAGGGATTAGGCAAATTTGTAAAAAGGACATTAACAGAAAGTCTAACGAGAAATTTATTAGCAAAAATATTAGCAGTTCCAGCATTACCAGCTATAAAACGCTTTAGTAAAACAATGGATTATAAATCTTATGGAGGAGCTTTATTCTTAGGAGTAAAAAAACCAGTTGTAAAAGCACATGGAAGTAGTGATGCTTTATTATTTGAATATACGATTATCCAAGCAGAAAAATTTGTTGAGAATAAAGCAGTAGATAAAATGATAGAAGAATTTCAAAAAACGAGAGAAGAAAAATGATGCCTAATTGGGGACGTTTCTGATTGGGGCAAGACAAAATGTCCCATAGAAAAACGATCTCAATGGGACATTTGACTTAATCGTATAAAATAAAAATATTTATAAAATTTACTTGACAAATATACAAACATATAATATAAATGAATCGATAGAGCAAAATATCAAAAGGATAAATTATTTGCAAACTTGAGAGGAGGTGAACTCGAGGAAATGAGTTCAGAAGAAGTTTTAGAGAAAGTAAAAGGAATCATTGTAGAACAATTAGGTGTAGCTGAAAATGCAGTTACAATGGAAGCATCTTTTATAGATGACTTAGGAGCTGATTCATTAGATATTGTTGAATTAGTTATGGCACTAGAAGAAGAATTTGATATTGAAATTCCTGATAGTGATGCAGAAAAAGTTGTTACTGTAGGAGATGTTGTTGAATACATAAAAGAAAACGTTAAATAAAAAATAGAGAAAAGTAGTTTTCTCTATTTTTTATTGTCTTAGACAATAAGGCTCTGGGTTACCCGACTGCAGTCTTTGATTGCTATGTCGGGTCAGGTTCTTATTTTATGTTTGAAGGATACTATTAAAAATATCAGGGAAGTTTTTGCAGAAATCATACAAGTAGTCAAATATGTTTTTATGTTCAATGTCTGTATTGACAAAGATATTGCCAGAATACATCGTTTTTCCTTCTAATTCTAATGTTATTTTACCAATAGAGGTTCCTTTTGTAATAGGTGCATTTAAGTTAGATTCATAGTTTATATATACCTGAAAACAATTAACTAAATCACTTCTTACTGGAATAGAAGGATAAGGAACTTTTTCAAATGCTAAATTTAAATAGTTGGAAACGCCTTTCATAACCGTAATATTTGAAAGGTTTTCTTTTTTCCAAATTTCAAAATGATTAGAAATAATTTCCTCAATATTTACATATGTAAAATTTTGAAAAGCATATTCAATTAATTTTATACTATCAGTTGTTCGGAATTTTTTTGTATCAGCACCAAGCACCACACAAATGATATCCATATCACCTCTTTTACAACAAGTAACCAAACAACGGTTAGCACCATTTGTAAATCCAGTTTTGATTCCATATACACCATTTAATACACCTAATAATTCATTCGTATTGGTAAGGTTTTTTGGATATCCATTAATAGTAATCGTATAATTTTTAGTACCTACAATTTTGGCAAAAATTTCGTTATTCATAGCATAATTAGAAAGAAGAGCCAATTCATAGGCAGTGGTATAATGTTCATCTTCATCTAACCCATGTGGTGTCACAAAATGGGTATTAGAAAGACCTAAAGATTTTGCTTTTTCATTCATTAGATTAGCAAACTCAGTTATAGAACCTGCTACATGTTCTGCTAAGCTAGCTGCAGCATCATTACCGGAACACATCATCAGACCATATAATAAATCAGAAACGGTTAGTTTATCACTAGTTTTTAATCCTAATCTAGAACCACCAGTGCTAGCAGCCTTTTTAGAAATTTCAACAGTATCAGATAAGTTACAATGTTCAATAACAATCAGTGCTGTCATGATTTTGGTAGTAGAAGCCATTTTTTTCTTTTGATTTTCATTTTTCCCTATAAGAACAGTATTAGACTTTCTATCGATAACTACATAGGCTCTAGAATTAATGGTTGGTAATTGTGTTGTGTTACTACTGCTTTCTATACTTTCTATATTGCTTATAATTTCTGAAATATCGAAAGTATCATCAGATAGTGATAAATCATCTGCAAAAACATAGTTACTGATGAAAATAAACAAAAAAAATAATAAAATAATTTTAAGAAAAATTTGAAATTGTTTCATAAAATAATCCCTCTACATCATTGTATGATATCCTCAAAAAAATATAACTGATTAAAGAAAAATCCAAGAAAAGCTGCGGATATATATAAAACACGGATAAATTAACATAAAAGCTTGAATTTGTGACAAAAATGTAATATAATTGTAATGTAGGCATGAAAAATTTTAAGGACGTAGAAAACTTATATCCCTAGGCGAATAGAAAACATATTTTATACATGACTAAAATATGAAAAAAATGTTATTGACTAATAAAAAAAAATAGGTAAAATATAAGTATATTGTTATAAATAATAAGGAGAGAGATATCTATGAGTAAGCAAAAAATTATCAAAAGTTTAATTGCATTATTATTAGTTATGGTTTTAGCAATGATACCTAATATGGCAAATGCAGCAAACCTAAATCCATCATTGTATTTTGGAATAACAGAATTAAGAAGTGAAACTGGTATGGGATATGCAATAGGTAATCCAAGTACAAATGGTGCAACAGGAAGATCTGCAAAAATATGGAATATTGTACAATATAGTGGGGAAAATACAAATGACCCAACAGAAGTAAATGTATATTGTGTCAAAGCAGGAGTAGGTTTTACAGAAGGAGAAGGAGTAAGACAAGTACAAGAATATAATTTACAGTTTGATATGTATACAGAAAGAGATACAATAGCTAGTCAAGATGCCAATACAAATAAAGTGTTGTATAACCTAGTAAATGGTGGACACTATAATGAATTATTAGCATTAGCAAATTTAATTTATATTCCTGGAGAATCAACTGATGCAGAAAGAGAACAATTACTAGATGAATCAGGAGCAAGCTATTATGTGGCTGAATTTGAAGGACATGACGGATATGAAGAATATGATATAACAGATGATGAAATAGAATCTGTACAACAAGCTGCTATGTGGTATTTTACGAACTATGGAGAAGAAGATAATAAATATGATAGATATGATGAAGAAACTTGGTTATGGTATACAGAAGATGGTTCACAATATGATAATTTATCAGGATATGGTTCAGATAAAGATCCAGCAGTAGGATTAATCAGACAACAACAAGCAGTAGCTTTATATAGATATTTAATAGATGAAGCTAAAGCGCAAGCAGGAAATTATGCAGATAGTAATGCAAAACATAGAAACAAATTAACCTTATATACAACAGCAGGAGGAAATTCACAACCATTAATGGAAGTGGAAAAAATACCACAAGAATTTGACTTGGCATTAAGAAAATATATAACAGAAGTAAATGGTGTAGCAGTAAATAATAGCAGAGTACCAGTAATTGATGAGAGTACATTAGAAAATGGAACAACCGCTACATATAACCATAGAAAAGATCCAGTTATGGTAAAAAACGGAGATATTGTAACATACAATATAACAATATATAATGAAGGTGAACTAGATGGAAGAGCAACACAAATTATAGACCAATTACCAAGTGGGTTAAAATTTTCACAACTTGTAACAGCAGGATTTACAGCAGAATATGATGAAGAAACAAATAGAGTAACAATTAATAGAGACGAAAATAATACAGAAAACTTAACTGCATACCAACAAGGACAATTAGATTCAGAAACAATTGAGTTAGAATGTGTAGTAGATGCAAGTGAAGATGGAAAGATATTAACGAATGTAGCATGGATATCAGAAGAAATAGATGAATATGGAAATGTCATTGTAGATGAAGTAGGGCAAGATAGAGATTCAGAACCAGGAACAGCTCCAAATGTCAATAAAGACAATATGGAAAATTACAAAGGAAATACAGAAAACCAAGATGAATTAGCAGATTCAGATTATTTCTATAAAGGTGAACAAGATGATGATGATTTCGAAAAATTAATTGTTAACGTTCCAGAGGAAAAAGAATTTGATTTAAAATTAATTAAAAGAATTACTGAAGTAAATGGAGAAACGATTCCAGAAAGATTGCTAGGTGTAGATATTACTAATTTAGCAAATGGAACGCAAACAACAGCAGACTATAAAATGAATAAAGAACCAGTTTCAGTGAGTACAGGAGATTTAGTAACTTATACATTTAGAATATATAATGAAGGAAGCATAGATGGTTATGCAGAAGAAATCACAGAAGATATACCAGAAGGATTAGAATTTTTAGGAGCAGATATTGATTCTAATATGAATCCAATTACAGATGAAGATGAATTAGCAGCTGTAGAATTTAACACATCAATGGGATGGACATATGTAGAAGGAGATACAACAAAAATTTCTACAGACTATCTAGGAAGAGGAAAAGGAGAAGAAATTACAACACCAGGGGCAAACTTAATAAAAGCATTTGATCCAAATAGTCCTTATTCTGATACAGTAACTGAAAAGAACCCAGACTATAAAGAGATATCTGTTATCTTTAAAGTAGTGGCACAAAATCCAAGTATTGGAATTATCAGAAATGAAGCAGCAATAACAGAGGATGCAGATAGTGAAGGAAATCCAGTAGATGATAGAGATTCAAAACCAGAAGAATGGGTAAAATATGAAGATGATGAAGATTATGACAATATCATATTACAAGAATTTGATTTAGCTTTAAGAAAATTCATTACAAAAATAGATGAAGAAGATGTAACAACAAGAATACCACAAGTAAGTTATGATAGAGAAGAAGACAAAATTACATATAATCATTCAAAAGATCCTATGCAAGTTGTAACAGGAAATGTAGTAGAATATACCATCAGGGTATATAATGAAGGAGATATAGCAGGATATGCTAAAGAAGTAGCAGACGATATACCAGATGGTCTAAGATATTTACCAGAAAATGCAACAAATACAGAATACAGATGGGTAATGTATGATGAAAACGGAAATGTAACAGAAAATAGTGAAGAAGCAGTAGAAATCAGAACAGACTACTTATCAAAAGAACAAGAAGAAACAGATGGAGAAAATCTATTACAAGCATTTAATCCAGACGAAGAAATCGGAGAAGGAAACCCAGACTATAGAGATATTAAAGTAGCATTTGAAGTAATAGAACCAAATAGTTCAGATAGAGTAATTATAAACTCAGCACAAATCACAGATGATAGTGATGAAGAAGGAAATCCAGTAGAAGATATTGACTCAATACCAGACGAATGGAATGAAGGAGAAGATGATCAAGATAGAGAATATATTAAATTATCATATTTTGATTTGGCTTTAAGAAAATTCATCACAAAAGTAGATGAAGAAGATGTAACAACAAGAATACCAGAAGTAAGTTATGATAGAGAACAAAATCAAATCACATATAATCATACGAAAGACCCAGTAGAAGTTGTAACAGGAAATGTAGTAGAATATACAATTAGGGTATATAACGAAGGGGAAATGGCAGGATATGCTGAAGAAGTAGCAGATGATATACCAGATGGTCTAAGATATTTACCAGAAAATGCAACAAATACAGAATACAGATGGGTAATGTATGATGAAAACGGAAATGTAACAGAAAATAGTGAAGAAGCAGTAGAAATCAGAACAGACTACTTATCAAAAGAACAAGAAGAAACAGATGGAGAAAATCTATTACAAGCATTTAATCCAGACGAAGAAATCGGAGAAGGAAACCCAGACTATAGAGATATCAAAGTAGCATTTGAAGTAATAGAACCAAATGAATCAGATAGAATCATTGTAAACTCAGCACAAATCACAGAAGATAGTGATGAAAACGGCAATCCAGTAGAAGACGTGGATTCTATACCAGATGAATGGAATGAAGGAGAAGATGACCAAGATAGAGAATACATTAAATTAACATACTTCGATTTAGCATTAAGAAAATGGGTAACAGAAGCAATTGTTATAGAAAATGGAAAAGAGACAATTACACAAACAGGACATACAGCAGAAATGGATCCAGAGCCAGTTGTAAAAGTAGAATTATATAGAAAAAATATAAATGATGTAACTGTAAAATTCAGATATAAGATCAGAATAACCAATGAAGGAGACATTGCAGGATATGCAAAAGAGATAACAGACTATGTACCAGAAGGTTTAAGATTTGTAGCAGAAGATAATCCACAATGGACAGATGAGGGAAATAATATCATTTCAACAAGACAATTAGAAAATACATTATTACAACCAGGAGAATCAGCTGAAGTAGAAGTCGTATTAACATGGATAAATGGAGAAGACAACATGGGACAAATGACCAATATTGCAGAAATATCAGAAGACTACAATGATAAAGGAGTACCAGATAGAGATTCAACACCAGATAATCAAAAACCAGGAGAAGACGACATAGATGATGCACCAGTATTGTTATCAATTGAAACAGGACAAGAAAGAATCTACTATGTATTAGGATTTACAGTATTAGGAACATTGGCTGGAGGATTAATCTTAATTAAGAAATTTGTTGTATAAGATTTATAAAATAGGACATTAAAAATGTCCTATTTTTTTATTGTATAGAAAAAATTGCTATGCAATTTTTCGCGTCGACAAATCTTTACGCTTCTTCGAGAACTTAAATATATATAGTTAAATTAGAAAAGTAGAGAAAAGTTCTAGCGAAGCGAGATTTATTCTTCAAAAACATCGCTTAGTTTTAAGAATACACACACCATTGTTTTTGTGAAAAAAATGTCATAAAAAAGAAAAGAAAATGTCATAAATGCTAGGGTGCTCGAAATATGAGTATCCGTAAGTGTTTCAGCTGTAAAAAATCAGGAAAAGATTACAAGGAAAAAGTATATTGAAATTTAAAATAAAATCGACTTATAATTATATAGAAGAAAGAATAAGGAGAGGACGCATATGAAAAAAAGTCGAGTTATATGTATTAGTATTATATTCATATTATTTCTAATAACAACCTTATTGAGTGATAAAGTAGAGGCAAAATCAATAAATCCACCAATGTATTTTGGAATAGCAGAATTAAGACAAACTACGCAAATGGGATATGCAATGGGGGATCCAGCTACAGGAGCAGAAAGAATTTGGAAAATTGTACAATATAGTGATACAAATTATGATGATCCAACAGAAGTAAGCGCTTATTGTATAAAAGCAGATCAGGGATTTTCTAATGAGACCTTAACAGATATATATGATGTAAGCTATAACATGAAGACAGAAAAGCAAGATATAGCAAAACAAAATAACATATTGCAAGATCTTATCAATGGAGGACAATATGATAATTTATTAGCATTAGCAGATCTTCTTTATGTAAAAGATGTATCAACAGAAACAGAAAGAGAGCATTTGTTAGAAATTTCAGGAGCTAATGATGTAGTAGAAAAAAGTGATTTTAGTGGAAAAAAAGAATATTACATTACTGATGATGAAATCGATGCTGTACAACAAGCAGCAATTTGGTATTTTACAAATTATCAACAAGGTGGAGAATATGACCACTATAATAAAGATACATGGATTTGGTATACATCAGTTGATGATAAGGGTGTATATAATAATTTGTCAGCATATGATCCAACAGGTATGATATGGACAGATGCAAAAGCAGGATATTTTAGAGAAAGACAAATGATAAAATTATATAAATATCTAATCGATACAGCTAAAAGTAATGCAGAAAAAGGCGTAAATGATGAAAAGACTATATTAACAGTATATGCGTCAAATCAGAATCCAGAAGCACAACCAATCATGGAAGTTGTCAAATTGCCAAGACAGTTCGACTTGTCACTAAGAAAATATATAACAGAAGTAAATGACGAACCAGTAACAAATAGTAGAATACCAGTAGTAGATGAAAGTACATTAGAAACTGGAACAACAGCTACATATAAACATAGAAAAGATCCAGTAGAAGTAAAAACAGATGACACAATTACATATAATATGACCATATACAATGAAGGTGAAAAAGCAGGAAGAGCAACAAAAATTGTAGACCAATTGCCAACAGGATTAGAATTTGTAGAAGTAGTTAGTGGCAACTTTGAAATAGAAAACTATAATAAAGAAACGAATACAGTTTATTTAACAAGAAAATCAAATAACAAAACAAACTTACCAGCATATGTAGAAGGAAATTTAAGTTCAGAAACCATACAAATAAAATGTAAAGTAACAGCAACAGGAGAACAATCTGATAAGATATTAACCAATATAGCATGGATATCAGAAGAAATAGATGAAGATGGAAATGTTATTACAAGCAAACCAGGAGATGACAGAGATTCAGAACCATCAACAATGACAACGAAAAACAAAGATCAACTAGTAACAACAGATAATGGATATATTGGAAATAGCAATAATAGTGGAAAAAATTTAAATGATTCAAATAGCTATTTTGAAGGACAACAAGATGATGATGATTTTGAAAAAGTAATTGTCAGAGCAGTGACAAGTGTAGAAGTTAGTAAAGTTTGGGAAGACAATAGTAATCAAGATGGAATTCGAGCAACAGAAATTAAAGTAGAGCTATTAAAAAACGAACAAGCAACAGGTCAATTTATCACATTAAATGAAGGAAATAAATGGTCAGGAAAATTTGATAATTTACCAACTAAAGAAAATGGACAAGATATTACATATAGTGTTAAAGAAATAACAACCATAAATGGATATACAACAAATACAAATGCAACAACAGATAGCACAGGAAAAAGTTACACTATTACCAATTCACATACACCTGAAACCACTAGTGTAAGTGTAAATAAAGTTTGGGATGATAACAATAATCAAGATGGTATCAGAGCACCAGAAATAGAAGTAGCATTAAAGAAAGGAACACAAACACTTCAAACAGTAAAATTAAATGCAAGTAATGATTGGAAACACATATTTACAGGATTAGCAAAATATGAAAATGGACAAGAGATTGAATATACAGTAGAAGAAGTTAGTGTACCAGAGGGATATACAGAAAATACTGAAGAAACGACAAATAATAACTTTACTATTACAAATACACATGAAACAGAGTTAATGAGTATCACAGCAAAAAAAGAGTGGTATGACTTTAATGATAGAGATGGCTTAAGACCTGATAGTGTAAAATTTGAACTATATAAAAATGGACAAGCGACAGGCACAACAAAAACATTAACAGCACCTACATGGACAGCAACATTTGATAATTTACCAGTAAAAGAAAACGGAAAAGACATTGTATATACTGTAATAGAAGTGAATGTACCAGAGGGATATGAACCAATAGGAGGAAGTATACCAGAAGAATATTCACTAGAGGAACAAGGAATACAAACACAGGAAGCAATTTGCTCTGAAGGAACAAAAGAAAATGGCTATACTATCACAAATATATACTATCCATTTGATTTAAGTTTAAGAAAATATATTACAAAAGTAGGAGATACAGATATTACAGATAGAATACCAAATATCGATATCAATCCATTAATAGAAGGATACATGGGAAATGGAGAGGAAACAACAGCACATTACAAACATAAAAAGAATCCAGTAACTGTTCAAACAGGTGATAAGGTTATATATAATTTAACTGTATATAATGAGGGACTAAAATATGGAATGGCAACTAAAATCGAGGATCAATTACCAACTGGATTAAAATTTGAAAGAGTCATATCTGACGATTATGAAGTAGAAAGTTATTCAGAAACAGATAATTTATTAAAATTAAAATTAATGGATACAAACACAAATCAAGCAGAACCTAATTTTGGTGATTATCTATTAGAACCATTTAATGGAGGAACCTTAGATTCAGTCACCATACAAATAGAATGTACAGTAACAGCAGAAGCAGGAAGCGAAAATCAAATATTAACCAATGTGGCTTGGATATCAGAAGCGTATGATGTTATAGATGGTGTAACAATAACAACACAAGAACATGCAGACACAGATTCTGAGCCAGGAACCAAACCAAATGTTAATAAAGATGATTTAGTTTCAACAGATGATGGATACATTGGAAATGAAAATAATAATGGAAAAGATTTAAGCAATTCAGAAGAATATTTCACAGGAGAACAAGATGATGATGACTTCGAAAAAATAGTCATTGAAGCTAAAACAGAAATTACTGTAACAAAACAATGGAATGATAATAACAACCAAGATGGAAAAAGACCAACAAGTGTAGAGGTAGAGTTATATAAAAATGGAACTGCAACAGGAGAAACAAAAACACTATCAGGAAATGCATGGACAGCAACATTTACTAACCTACCAGTATATGAAAATGGAGAGAAAATAACATATACAGTAAAAGAAGTTAATGTACCAGATGGATACACAGCAAGTGGGGATGGAACAGAAGAAAATGGATATACCATTACAAATACCCATACGCCAGGATTAACAAGTGTAAGTGTTAATAAAGTATGGAATGATAATAATAACCAAGATGGAATAAGACCAGGAGAAATTGTAGTAGAATTATTAAAAAATGAGCAAAAAACAGGAAATACAGTAACATTAAATGCAGAAAATAACTGGGCAGATACATTTGACAATCTACCAGCATATGAAGATGGAGAAAAAATAATTTATGCAATAGAAGAAATTACAGTAGATGGATATAATGTACAAATTACAACAAATGGAGAAAATAACTTTACAATTACGAATACACATACACCAGAGGTAACAGAAATTACAGCAAAGAAACAATGGAATGATAATAATGATCAAGATGGTATAAGACCAGAAAGTGTAGAATTTGAATTATATAAAAACAATGAAGCAACAGGAAACAAAAAGACATTAACAGGAGATGCATGGACAGTAACATTTGAAAACTTACCAGTATATGAAAATGGACAAAAAATCACATATACAGTAAAAGAGGTAAGTGAACCAGAAGGATACACAGCAAGTGGGGATGGAACAGAAGAAAATGGATATACCATTACAAATACCCATACGCCAGGATTAACAAGTGTAAGTGTTAATAAAGTATGGAATGATAATAATAACCAAGATGGAATAAGACCAGAAGAAATACAAGTACAATTGGTAAAAGAAGTAGGAGGAGAAAGAACAGAATTAGAGGACAAAATCATTACTTTATCAGAAAGCAACGAATGGAAAGGAACATTTGACAATTTACCAGTATATGAAAATGGACAAAAAATCACTTATTCAGTAAAGGAAATCACAATTAGTGGTTATGCAGTTAATATCACACAAAATAGTGAAAATAACTTTACCATTACCAATACCCATACACCAGGAACAACAAGTGTTACAGTAAATAAAGTATGGGATGATAAAGATGACCAAGATGGATTAAGACCAGATAGTATACAAGTACAATTAATAGGAACAATAGAAGATGATGACGGAACAACTGTAACCGTAGTAGACAAAAACATAACAATTACAGCCGATGATGGATGGATAGGAACATTTAATGATTTACCAGTAAATGAAGATGGAAAAGAAATCATCTATACAGTAAGAGAAATTACACAAATAGATGGATACACAACAGAAATTACAGAAAATACGGAAACAGCAAGTAATGAAAATGATACACAAAGTGTAGCAAATGTAGAAGAACCAGAAATCACAACACAAACTTATGCTGCCAAAGATATGGTAAGAGCTGCAGTAGCCACTGTGGAACCAAAAAACTTTACCATTACGAATACACATATTGTAGAAGAGGCATTTGACTTATCATTAAGAAAATTCATTGTAGCCGTTAGTGAAGATGAAACCATTGAAGAAAGTGATATCTTAAGGAATGAAGATGGTACTGGTTATGCAAGAGAACCAGTAGTAGATGCATCTAAATTAAATACAACTGATGAAAACGGAAATACCATTACAACAGCAATATATAATCATACCAAAGAACCGGTGTTGGTAAAGAAAAATGATATTGTTGTATATATGTTAAGAGTATATAATGAAGGAGAACAAGATGGATATGCAGCAGAAATTAAAGACCATCTACCATCATATCTAACATTTGTTGATGGAGAATTTAACAAACAATATGGATGGGAAGTATCAGCAGATGGAAGAACGGTTACTACAAGATATTTAGAAAATAGTGTCATTGCAAAACCACAAACAAATGCAAGTGGAAATAACACATTATCTTATGTACAAGTACCAATTATGTGTAGAGTGTCAGATAGTGCAAATGCAAATGAAAACATAACCAATATCGCAGATATTACAGAATATCAAGATAAAGACAAACAACCAGTAGAGGATAGAGATTCTAAAGAAGAAAATGTAGAATTACCTACAGATGAAGAATTGCCAGGATACAAAGATGAAGAAAGTGAAAATTCTTATGTACCAGGACAAGAAGATGATGATGACTTTGAAAAAGTATATGTACAAGACTTTGACTTAGCTCTAAGAAAATTCATAAGTGAAGTAGATGGAACCTCATATAATAGATCCCCAAATGTAGATTTATCAGGATTAGAAAGTGGAACTACCGCTATTTATAACCATACAAAGGATCCAGTATTGGTAAAAAGAAATAGTGTGGTAATCTACACAATTAGAGTATATAATGAAGGAGATATTTCAGGATATGCTGAGGAAATAACAGACTATCTACCAGAAGGATTAGAATTTTTACCAGAGCATGAAATCAATATTCAATATGAATGGCAAGTTTCAGAAGATGGAAGAGTTGTTACAACAGATTATTTATCAAGTGCAAAAGAAACGACAGATAGACAAAATGAAATACAAGCATTTGATGGACAAACACTAGACTATAAAGAAGTACAAATAGCATGTCAAGTAAAAGATAATGTAGAATCAAATGTAAAATTAACAAACTTAGCTGAAATTACTGAAGATAGTGATGAAGATAGGGATTCAACTCCAGATAATGTAGAAATACCAGGTGATGAAGAATTACCAGGATACAAAGATGATGAAATTGATAAAGATTATGTACCAGGACAAGAAGATGATGACGATTTTGAGAAAGTGATTGTACAAGACTTTGACTTAGCATTAAGAAAATTCATCACAAAAGTAGATGAAGAAGATGTAACAACAAGAATACCAGAAGTAAGCTATAATAGAGATAAAGACCAAATTACATACAATCATACAAAAGAGCCAGTAGAAGTCATCACAGGAAATGTGGTAGAATACACCATTAGAGTATATAATGAAGGGGACATGGCAGGATATGCTGAAGAGGTAGCAGATGATATACCAGATGGATTAAAATATTTACCAGAAAATGCAACAAATACAGAATACAGATGGGTAATGTATGATGAAGAAGGAAATGTAACAGAAAATAGTGAAGAAGCAGTAGAAATCAGAACAGATTACTTATCAAAAGAACAAGAAGAAACAGAAGGAGAAAACCTATTACAAGCATTTAATCCAGAAGAAGAAATCGGAGAAGAAAATCCAGACTATAGAGATATTAAAGTAGCATTTGAAGTAGTAGAGCCAAATGAATCAGATAGAATCATTGTAAACTCAGCACAAATCACAGAAGATAGTGATGAAAACGGCAATCCAGTAGAAGACGTGGATTCTATACCAGATGAATGGAATGAAGGAGAAGATGACCAAGATAGAGAATACATTAAATTAACATACTTCGATTTAGCATTAAGAAAATGGGTAACACAAGCCATTGTCATAGAAAATGGAAAAGAGACAATTACACAAACAGGACATACAGCAGAAATGGACCCAGAACCTGTTGTAAAAGTAGAATTATACAGAAAAAATGTAAATGATGTAACTGTAAAATTTAGATATTCTATTAGAATAACGAATGAAGGAGATATTGCAGGATATGCAAAAGAGATAACAGACTATGTACCAGAAGGTTTAAGATTTGTAGCAGAAGATAATCCAGAATGGACAGATGAAGGAAACAACATCATTTCTACAAGATTATTAGAAAATACATTATTACAACCAGGAGAATCAGCTGAAGCAGAAGTCGTGTTAACATGGATAAATGGAGAAGACAATATGGGACAAATGACCAATATTGCAGAAATATCAGAAGACTACAATGATAAAGGAGCACCAGATAGAGATTCAACACCAGATAATCAAAAATCAGGAGAAGACGACATAGATGATGCACCAGTATTGTTATCAATTGAAACAGGACAAGAAAGAATCTACTATGTATTAGGATTTACAGTATTAGGAACATTGGCTGGAGGATTAATCTTAATCAAGAAGTTTGTTATATAAAAATAAGAGGGTAAAATATAGAAAAAATGGACGTTAGCAAAAGCAAAACTTTTCACGTCCATTTTTATTAGTTAAATTTCTTTACATTTAAAATTTGATATGGTATAATTTTCCATGAAAGAGACTAGAGAGGTGAAAAATATGAATCAAATTTTAGCTACTAGTAAGCCAACAACCAAAAAAACAAAGAAAAGTAATGGACCAGCAGATATAAAAACAGTTGTTAAGGTATTTGCTATTACAATGCTAGTATTTGGTGTTTTTATGATAGGAACAGGTTCTTATGCTATATATAAAGATAATGAAGCTAAGAATTCAGAAATAACCAAACCAGTTATAACAGAGACACTTAATGAAGATGGTACAGCAGTTGTATTAACAGTTACACATGATAAAGCAATAGATAAAATCGAATATAGTTGGGATGGTGAAGAAACACAAACAATAACAGGAAATGGAAGAAGTTATATAGAACAAGAAATAGAAATCCCTGGAGGAACAAGTACATTAAAAGTAAGAGCAGTTGATACAGTTGGACAAGAAATTTCTACACAAAGAGAATTTACAGCGAAAGATAGTATGAATTTAGACTTAACAATTTCAGAAGATAATAAATTAAAAATAACGGCAGAAAGTGAAACAGAAATTGCATATCTAACTTATAGATGGGATGAAGACGAAGAACAAACAATAGATATCAATGCAACAACAGTTGATCAAGAAGTTGATGTACCTATGGGAACACATAATGTAACTGTTGTGTTAGTAGATGTTAATAATAAAACTGAAACAAAAGAGAAAACGGTTATAGGAACAACAAAGCCAATAATAAATGTATCAACAGATGATGCAGGAGAATATTATTTAATTACGATTACAGATGAAAAAGGATTAGACAGAGTGGACTTAAATATAAGAGGAGAAGAACGAACAATTACAGTTGACGATGGAAAAACCGAATTAAAATATAAAATTAAGTTAAATGATAATGATGAAAATAGATTAGAAATTACAGCATATAATGTGGATGGAATTAATTCTGATACAGTAAGAAAAAAGGCAGATAAAACAAATCATTAAAAAATAAAAAGTTGATTTACACCGTAAATAAGGATGTAGTCAAGTGAACATTGTTATCTAATCAAATAATTTCCCTACATATTTTTATATGTAGGGAAATAGATTCATGTGCATTAGGAAAGGAAAACAAAATGGATAATACTTTTTTTCATTTAGTAGCCTATTTTGTTATTTATTCATTTTTAGGATGGCTTTTAGAAAGTATTGTAAGAACAATTTGTGAAAAAAGAATGATTAATACAGGATTTTTAATAGGACCATTTTGTCCCATATATGGATTTGGTGCTATTATTATGCTATTATTTTTAAATGGATTAAGAAACAATATTATACTTTTATTTACTATTTCAATTATTGTATTAACTTTATGGGAATATATAGTAGGTGTACTTTTAGAAACATTATTTCATACGAAATATTGGGATTATTCAGACCATAAATTTAATTATAAAGGTAGAATTTGTTTGACAAATTCTATAGCATGGGGAATTTTAGGGGTTGCATTTATTAATTATATACACCCATTTATCACACAAATATTAAGTTATGTGGATTTTATGTATGTAGCAATTATCGCTAGTATCATAGCTTTAATATTGTTAATTGATGCTATTATTAGTATTATTAAAGTTAAAAATATAAAATCTACATTAGATAAAATAGAAGAAATTAATGAACAAATTAAGCAAAAATTATTAGAATTAAAAGATAAAGAGAAAGTAACAGCAAATGATACTGTACAAAATCTTATAAACAATTTAAAAGCACGAAGAGATAGAACTATGAAGCATCTATATAGAAGAGCATATAGATTGAAAAAAGCATTCCCAGCAATTGATACAAAAGAATTTACAGAAATATTAAACAAAAAAATTGAATTTAAACATAGAAAAACAAAAAAAGAAAAAAAGGGTGAATAGTATGGTTCAAGAAATTTATATCATAGATGATGATGATTCATCAATTGTCATCTTTAGAGAATTATTCAAAGAAGAAAAAGATTATAAATTCATAAGTGTCAAATCAGAACAAATTGATATTGCATTAAAAAATATTCCATCATTAATTATCATTAATGAAGATGCAATTGATAGAGATGTAGTAGGTCTTTGTAAACAAATTAGACGAGATGAAGATAACACAATTACACCAGTAATTGTTGTATCATCTAATGGTGACAAAGAACATAGAATGAAAATACTAAGACAATCTATAGAATATTATATCAAAAAACCAGTTGATGAAGAATATCTATATTTCACAATAAAAAACCTAAATAGATTACTAGCAAATAACAGAAGGGTAAGTCCATTAACAGGATTACCAGGAAATGTACAAATACATGCAGAATTGAAAAAAAGATTATCAAACCAAGAACCATTTTCTGTATTATATTTAGACCTAGACAATTTTAAGGCATATAATGATGTATATGGTTTTGTAAAAGGTGATCAGATTATTGAATTTACAGCAGAGACAATATTAAAAGGTGTGCATAATGATTTTACTGAAGAAGCATTTGTGGGACATATTGGTGGAGATGATTTTGTTGCTATATTGCCATCAACCAATTGTGAAAAAATATGCCAAACCATATTGGCAATGTTTGATAATAATGTAAAGAAATTTTTTAGAGAGAAAGATATAGAGAAAGGATATATAGAAGTGGAAAATAGAAAAGGAATCATAGAACAATTCCCATTAACTTCTCTTTCAATAGGTGTTGTAGTTGCAGAACCAGGAAGATTCCATAATATATTGGAAATTGGTGAAGTAGGTGCACAAGTAAAACATGCTGCTAAATCTGTTATGGGTAGTAGTTATGCAGTGGATAGAAGAAAATAGTAGGAAGGAACTTTTGATGATAAAAAAAATTGCAGATATAAAAGTTTGCAATTTTTTTTATATATAACATAAAAATATAAATAAAACATATAAATATAATAAAAACTTTAGGAGTGTAAAATGAGAAAATTTACTAAAAAAAGAGTTTTTATTATATTTTTTTCTTTTATCATTGGTTTTGTAGTGTATATAGGACAAAACACAGAATCAAATGGAAGAAATGAGAGAAACATTGGAGATGCTGTTCAAGTAACCACATTACCTGTTTCAGGAAAAGTTGTCATATTAGATGCAGGACATGGCACGCCAGACGAGCGGCGCAGAAAGCAAAACTGGTACAACAGAGGCGCAAATCAACTTAGAGATTGTATTAAAAATACAAAAACTTTTAGAACAATCAGGTTGTACAGTCATTCTAACAAGATCAGATGAAAATGCCATATATGATTTAGATGCCAAAACATTAAAACAGAAAAAGATTTCAGACATCCATAATCGTGTAAAAATTGGAAATGAGTCTTCAGCAGACATATTTGTATCCATTCATTTAAATAAAATTGCACAACAACAATATTATGGTTGGCAAACATTTTTTAATACCAGTAATGAACAAAGTAAAATTTTAGCAGAACAGATACAAAGTAATTTAAATGAATCTATACAAAAAGAAAATCATAGAATTGCCATGAAGTTGAATACGGTATATATTATGAAACATGTAGAAATTCCTATATCAATTGTAGAATGTGGATTTCTTTCCAATCCTCAGGAAGAACAAGAATTGCAACAAGAGGAATATCAAAATAGATTAGCATGGGGAATTTATAATGGGATTATCAGTTATTTTTTAAATGAAGCATAAAGCTATCTAAAATGTAGAAGCGAATGAAAAAACCAATGGAATAAATGCAAAAAAAGGACATATATATTAATATCATGACTATAAGAGGAGGAAATATATGTTTATCATATTTAATAAGCAAAAAATATATACATATCTAGTATCTATTATAACCGTTGTTCTATTATTTTGCATATCAGGTACACTAATAGTAAATAAAGAAAGTATTGCAACAGCTTCATCAAATGAAAAATTATTACCTATTTACAAAGTATATACAGAAGAAAATAAAGTAGCCCTAACCATGAATTGTGCATGGAATGCAGATGATATTGATAAAATATTAGAAATATTAGAAGAAAACAATGTAAAAATTACTTTCTTTATGGTAGGAGATTGGATAGAAAAATATCCAGAAGCAGTCAAAAAAATATATGATTCAGGTCATGAAATTGGAACACATAGTGATACACATCCACATGTTAATAATTTAAGTTATGAAGAAAATATAAAACAACTAGAAAATAGTAATGACAAAATTGAGAAGATTACAGGAACCAGAACAAATTTATATAGAACACCATATGGAGAATACAACCAAACAGTCATAAAAGCAGCACAAGATAATGGATATTATACCATACAATGGAGTCTAGACACATTAGATTATACAGGATTAACAGGAGAGAAAATGTGGAATCGCATCAAAGATAAAATCGGCACAGGAGATATTATCTTAATGCATAATGGAACAGAACATACAGCAGATAGTTTAGATAAAGTTATAAAAAATATAAAGGAGAAAAATTTAGAAATTGTAAAAATTTCAGAATTGATATATAAAGACAATTATACAATTGATGTTAATGGAACACAAAAAAGAAATTAAGGTATGTATAAAATTGGAAGTAGAGGGAAAAATAAATATAGTTATGCAAGCTTAGATTTTTTGTGTGACTTTTATTACCTAGGAAATCTTAGTCTTGCTTTTTAGGAGACAAAGAAAATGCATTTTATCGGTATTTTTTCAAATCATTCAGAATATGAAATGATAAAGCGAAATATAACAAAAATAGTAAATAGAAAAGATTTAGAATTCATTCATATAAGTTCTAAAAATATAGAGAATATGAAAAATATTGTATTTGAAACAGTGGTATTGTGTCATCAGGAAAACATAAATGAGGTGCAAAGAAATATTTTAAATAAGCTTTGTACTAATTGTGAGTTTATTATTGTAAATGCAGATGTATTTTGCAATACAAAGATGTTATCTAATGAAAAAACAAATTGTATCAGTTATGGATTAAATCAAAAATCCACAATCACTATATCTAGTATTCAAGAAGATAAAGCAATTTTGTCCATACAAAGGAACATAAATAATTTAGAAGAAAAGACAATTGAAATGGGAGAAAAGGAAATAGATATAAAGAAATATAAACCAAATCAAATAGAAAATATATTGGCCATTTTTACAATTTATCTTATATATAACAAATAAAACAACTGAAAAATAAAGATTTTTTACAAAAAAATTACAAATTTAACTTTTTATGTAGACAAAACCGGGAAAATGTTGTATAATAGGTAATGTAGACTAAAAGAGGTAAAAAAATACAATTGATAAAATAAATTTTAAGGAGGAAAATAAATTGGATACAAATTATTTAGAAAACAACTATTTAACATTAGTTGGAAAAGTTACAGGAGAAAAGAAATTTAGTCATGAAATTTATGGAGAAAGATTTTATATTTTTAATTTAGAAGTACCTCGTTTAAGTGGTGTAGTTGATATTATACCAATTACAATTTCAGAAAGACTAATTAATGAAGATACATTGACTGAAGGACAAAAATTGTTAGTAAAAGGACAATTCAGATCATATAATAGTTATGAAAGTGAAAAGAACAGATTGATATTAACTGTATTTGCCAAAGATGTTAAAGTAATATCTGAGGAAGAACAAAGTGAAGAAGAAAATGAAATGACAAAAAAAGATGTTGTTACAAATGAGGTAGTTTTAATTGGTTATATTTGCAAAAAACCAATTTATAGACAAACACCATTTGGTAGAGAAATTGCAGATATCTTACTTGCAGTTAATAGAGCTTATAATAAATCAGATTATATTCCATGTATTGCATGGGGTAGAAATGCAAGATTTTGTCAAAATCTTGAGGTGGGTTCTCAAATAAAATTAGTAGGTAGAGTTCAATCAAGAACTTATGAAAAGAAACATGAAGATGGAAGTGTTGAAACAAGAGTTGCTTATGAAGTTTCAGTGGGAAGTCTAGAAGTGATTGAAGAAAATAATAATGAAAATACAGTTGAAACAGAAAATCAAGAGGCTGTATAAGATATTAATATAAATGAAATAAAAGTTTGAAAAGTCTAGTCTTTTCAAACTTTTTTTGATATAATGCAAAAGATAGTTATTGTTCAGAACGATACACACAAGTGGGGAGTATTCATAAATTATTTATTACTCGGCTCAATACGATATTTAAGAATTTGTAACATAATTTATTGAGCCGCTTTCACTCAGGCCCTCACTACGTGAGTACCGTGAACATCCCTCAATAAATTATATAACAAATTCTAAAACATCTCCAATCACGTTCGTAATTAAATAATTTATGAATACTCCCCACTTGTGTATATCGTTCTGAACAGTAATATTACATTTATAAAGTATATAAATTTAGTATAAAATAATAATAAAAAATTTGTGGAGGAAAAATATGTTTAAACACAAAGAAGAAAAAGAGAAAAAAGAAAACAATGAGAAAACCGAGAAGATAAAAGGGATACTTCAGTCTAAGTGGTTTTTTGCAATCATAGCAATTGTACTAATTGCTATATTCTGTATCGCGATGACACCAGTTACATTACAAAATGATACATTTTATACCATAAAAATAGGAGAGCAGATAACCAAAACTGGAATTGATATGCAAGATCATTTTTCTTGGCATGAAGATTTAGCTTATACCTATCCACATTGGTTATATGATGTAATAACATATTATATATATGATGGATTTGGTATGACAGGAATTTATGTAACAACTTGTATATTAACCGTTATATTAGGAATTTCTCTATATATTGTTAATACAAAAATTGCGAAAAATCAATTGTTTTCATTTATATTAACAGCAATTGTTATATATATATTGCGAGGATATATTGCAGCAAGAGCACAATTAGTAACTTTTATTTTATTTGTATGGATTATTTATTGTATTGAAATGTTTTTGCAAAATAGAAAAATTCGATATGCAGCAGGATTGTTTCTTATTGCGACATTGATTGCTAATTTACATTGTGCTGTTTGGCCGTTTATTTTTGTATTGTTCTTACCATATATAGCTGAATATATACTTGCAGTATTAGCAGAAGTTACCATATACAGAAAAATAAATATAAAAATCTTAAATTTTAGAATTAAATTATTAACAAAATCCGGAAAACATGTGGATAAAAAGTTAGCATTAGAAGAAGAGTTAAAAGATATCATTGCAAAAAATGAAAAAGTAAAAATCAAAAGAGAAGAAGAACTAAAAAATCCATATAAAATTAGATTTACTAAAAATCCAAATGTAAAATGGTTAATATTGGTGATGATTATATGTGCTTTCACAGGATTGTTAACACCATTAGGAGATACACCATATACGTATTTATATAAAACAATGGAAGGAAATACAACACAAAATATTAATGAGCATTTACCAATGACGATTATCGATGAAACAGAAGCCTTATCAGCAATAGTAGTTATTTTAGCACTGCTAACTTTTACAAAAACCAAAATTAAACTTAGTGACTTATTTATGATAAGTGGTTTATGCCTTTTAATGTTGGCATCAAGAAGACAAGTTACCATGTTTTGTTTAATTGGTGTATTAATTGTCAATAAAATGATATGTGGATTATTTGAGATATATACAAAAAATGGATTAGAAAGATTAACACAAATGATTGCAAGTAAAGTAGGATATATCGTAATGATTTTGGTTATGCTTGGTTTAAGTTATCATTTTTATGAACCAAAACAAAATGATGAATATATAGATGAATCTACTTACCCAGTTCAAGCATGTGATTATATATTGAACAAAATAGATTTAGGAAATGCTAGGTTTTATAATGAATATAATTATGGAAGCTATATGATATACAGAGGAATACCAGTATTTATTGATTCTAGAGCAGATTTATATGCACCAGAATTTAGTGGAAAAAAAGAAGATATATTTATGGACTTTATTAATACATCTAGTATAGGTGTTTTCTATGAAGAGACATTTGAAAAATATGATATTACACATGTAATTACTTATAAGGATTCAAAAATGAATATGATTATAGAAGATACAAAGGATCCAAATTATCAAAAATTATATGAGGATGATTATTTTACAATATACAAGAGATTAAATGTATAGGAAAAGAGAGGTATGTATGAGAAAAGAAGAGAGAAAACAGTCCAAAAAATTATATATTATGCTAACTATCATGATATTTCTCATTATATTTGTAGATCAATTATCTAAGGCTCTTATTATACATTATGGCGACATCACAATGATTCCAGATAAAATGATATTAAAGCAATCAGAGACACAAAATGCAATATATGATGAAACTTCAAAGAGTGTGACAATATTAACAAATCTAGTCATTATAGGGATTATTTTAGGAATTATAAAAAGTGATAACCAATTTGTAACAAGAAAAACAAAAATATTGTTAAGCTTTGCCTTTGCAGGAGGTGTTAGCAACATTATTGATAGACTATGTAGAGGAAGTGTTGTGGAATTTATTCACATTGGAAATTTCCCAGCATTTAATATAGCAGATGTTTGTATTTTAATTGGTTGGGTTTCTTTTGTTGCTATATTTGCTTCTTTTTCAGCAAAAGAATTAACTAAAAAGAAACTAACAACAGAAGAAAAGAAAACAGAAAATAAAAATAATACAAATTCTTAGAGAAAAGAAAGGATAGAGCAATACATGAAGTATTTTGAAGTAGAAAATGAAAACAAAAGAATTGATGCATATTTATCGGAAAAACTTGAAGATACATCAAGAGTGGCAATACAAAGATTAATTGCAAATGGGAAAGTATTGGTCAATGGTAAAACCACAAAAGCATCCTATAAAGTACAAGCAGGAGATAAAATAGAACTAGAAGAGGAAGTTCCAGTAGAGGTATCTTTAAAAGCACAAGATATTCCTTTGGATATTATTTATGAAGATGAAGATATGATTGTAGTAAATAAACCAAAAGGAATGGTTGTACATCCTGCAAATGGAAATCCTGATGGAACATTAGTAAATGCCATTATGGCAATTTGTAAAGATTCTTTATCAGGTATTGGAGGAGAAATTAGACCAGGAATTGTGCATAGATTAGATAAAGATACATCAGGAATTATTATTGTTGCAAAAAATGATAAAGCACATATAAACTTAAGTGAACAAATAAAAGACCATAAGGTAAAAAAGACATATATTGCTTTAGTAAGAGGAATCGTCAAAGAAAATGAAGCAACAATTAATATGCCAATTGGAAGAAGTGAGAAGGATAGAAAAAAGATGGCTGTTACTAGGAAAGGAAAAGAAGCCATAACCCATTTTAAGGTGTTAGAAAGATATGATAAATATACATTGTTACAAGTAAATATAGAAACTGGAAGAACCCATCAAATTAGAGTTCACTTATCTCAAATAGGATATCCCATTGTAGGAGATGAAGTGTATTCAAATGGAAAAAATGAGTGGAATGTAAAAGGACAATGTTTGCATGCAAAAAGTTTGGATTTTACACATCCTACAACTGGAAAAATGATGCATTTAGAAGCAGAATTACCTGACTATTTTGAAAATATTTTAGAAGATTTGGAGAAAAGAAAGAGATTTTAATATGTATAAAGTAATCTATAGAAAGGAGAATAAAAATGCAAGAAGTGACAAAACATGAAACACATAGCATATCACAAACTCCGGATAACAATGAAGTTACAAGAGAAAAATATTTACAACCCATATTAGAAGTATTGGATAGAAAAAATATAAAAGGTGCAAGATTACTAAAACAAGGAAATCAGGTGATGCTTTTAATAGATAAAAGCAAACTAAATAGTATGAATATGAAAATATTAAATACAATGAATATGGTATATCCAAATCATGTAGTTTGTATTAATAATATAGGAAATCCATTTGATTATGAAGGATTATATGAAGACAATAACTCTAAAGAAAATAAGAAAGTAAGACCCTATAAGGTATTTAAAAAACGTTGGGGAGAAAATAGTGACTATCTTGAATACTTTAAAGATTATTCATATGCTGGTATAGTGTTAGATACGAATAAATTGTCACAATTCTTGCAATTAGGATATTTTTTAGAATTTGTAAATACATTTCAAACGCAAAATCCATTAGAACAAGAAGAAATACAAATAAGCAAGGGAGTAGAGGTATATTCTCCAGAAACTTTAAGAAGATATGATGAATACATAAAACAAGGATGCCCTGATAAGCAACCATTAACGATTTTAATAAAATATAATGAAGATATTCAAGACGATATGTCTGAGGGATTAAACTTAAAAAATGATCCATATTTTAACAGAATAGCTATAATAAATTTTAATGGAAAAGAAGGAGTTATATATGATTTTATGATGAAACTTTCACAAAGTAGAATGGAAGCAAATGTAAAAAATTATATTGTAAGTAAACAGAAACAGCATGAGAATACGCATAGTATCCAAGAAGATAATATATCTAAAACATCTAGAACACAAGAAACACTATTAGTATCTGAAACACCAGAATTGTGATAAAAACGAAAGGAGAAATATTTTGGAAAAAATCCGATTACAAAAATATTTAGCAGAAGCAGGAATTGCTTCAAGAAGAAAAGCAGAAGAACTCATCTTGCAAGGAAAAGTGCAAGTAGATGGAAAAGTAGTCACAGAATTAGGAACAAAAGTAGAGCCTGGAAAAGACGAAGTAAAGTATGAAAATAAGGTTGTACAAATCGAAAATAAGAAAATATATATTTTATTAAATAAACCAATTGGATATGTAACCACTGTAAAAGATCAATTTGACCGTGATTCTGTTTTGGACTTGATAAAAGTAAAAGAAAGATTAGTACCAGTAGGAAGATTAGATATGTATACATCAGGAGCTTTAATTCTTACAAATGATGGAGATTTTGTATATAAGGTGACACATCCAAAACATGAAATTAACAAAACTTATACAGTTACATTAAAAGGAATTGTGAGTAAAGAAAATGTAGAAGCTTTAAGAACCGGTGTGGATATTGGAGGATATATCACAAAACCTGCTAAAGTAAAGATATTAAAAACAGATGAAGAAAAACAAATCACAAGATTAGAAATTATTATCCATGAAGGAAAAAATAGGCAGGTAAGAAAAATGTGTGAGGCAATCGGTCATAAAGTACTTGCACTACACAGAAGTGCGATTGCAGGAGTTGGAGTAAAAGATTTAGAACTCGGAAAATGGAGATATTTGTCGAAAGAAGAAGTGAAAAAAATATCTAATTAAAATTTAATTAAAAATAAAAAAGGATAAAAGGCTATTTCAGATGATGGATTGAAATAGCCTTATTATTTTAGACAACAAGGTTCTATGGTACCAGACTGCAATCTTTGATTGCTATGTTGGGTTAGGTTCTTATTGATAAATTTTTCAAATAATTACAATAATAAGATTATTTTTTTGGTAGATTTTTAGTTTGAGTGTTTGTAAGATTTTTATAATTTGTTTCGTCTACAACCTTTTTTCCAATTTCTTGCTCAATATCCTTTCTTGTTTTTCCTGTTATTTTGCCAGCTCTTACAACATCATCTTTTAATTTTTCTAATCCATAACTATTATTTTTATGATGTATTTCATTTGCTGTTACTTCTGCCAAATTTGTTATGGCTAATTCTAGATTTCCCATGCTATCTCTTAGATTTCGCTTTGTTTTATCTATTCCTTTTAAAGTCTTATATTGGGCAGTATTTAGACCAAAAGTATTTTTATAAATTTCATCTGTTAATAATGCGTAGTCTCTATTTTTGGCACCACTATTTTTCCATGTATCTGTTAGTTGTTTTCTACTATCTATTGATTTTAATCTTTGTGCAATCCAGCCATCATCATATCCTTTTCGAATGTATGTTTCTTTTGCTCTATTAATTGCAAGTTCAGGATTTACTAATTCATCTAATCTTTCACTTCCGACCTGTGCTAGCCATAATTTAAAAGGTTCGGCTTTGGGAGAGGGAATAGATTGAATAACTCTTAATATTCCTTTTGTATCAGTGCAATCTGTTTCTCTCATTTTTCCATCTTTTGCAGGTAATTTCAAACGTCGACAAATTGTCGATAGTTCAATTTTAGATTCTTCATTAACTCTTGTTTTTAGTTTGTACCAATAATCTTTGGGATCTTTACTATTCGTTAATGCAAATATTACATCAACAACAGAATAGAACCAATCATCATTATACCATTTCATCCTAATCTCTTTTTCTTCGAATAATGCTAATTTGTTTTCTTGCATAAATATCACTTCCTCGTTTATTTTTAACTAGTATATAACATTTGAAAGCAAAAGCCAAACAAATGTTCAAAAAAATTAATTATTTATTCGAAAAAAGCAGAAAATGCTTGTATTTTTTACGTTTTTGTGATTTAATATACATAATTAATTTATATATTTTATTCTAAATTTTATCATATATTTTAATATCAAAAAATTTCCAAAAGTAAGGTTAAAATTTATTTTGTAAGGAGGCGATAGGTCATATATCAATTTACATATAAGAACTATATTCAGTGTATTCATAATATCAAACAAAAAGACTATATAGATTTACAAGAAGAAAGTGAAAAATATAACATTCTAATGGAAAATTATTGTGAAGTAAAATATAAGGGAATTATTGAATATCTATTTAAGGACAAAGAAAGAATTTGTTTTTTTCTTAATTGTTTCTCAGATTTTTATGGAAAAATAAAAGAAGAAAACTTAGTATATATTGATTTTTATAAAAGTAAGAAAGGTATAAAAATAATATATAAACAGTTAGATAAACAAATATTTTATGTGATTATGTATCAACAAGAAATTTCTTTAGATTTACCGTATGCTATTTTACAGGAATGCATAAAAATCATTCAACATTCTGGCAAACAAGTAGTTAAAAATACGATTATTATTCCCATTGTGATATATGTTAAAGAAAATGTATATCCTTATGGAAAAGTAATGAAGAAATGCTTTCAAATTACAACTTATGATAATCATATACTAGAATTAAAATATAATTTAATGAATTTATCAAAGTTTGCTAAATATCCTAATATGAAAAATACGATATTAGAGGATTTAGTCGTAATGCTGTAAAAGATACACCATCTCTCTTTATTTTACATAAAATATATTAATGGCAGAATAAATGACAAATCTATCAAAAGATTGGAAAGGAATGAGACTAGATGAAAACCATATTAGAGATAAAAAATATTTGCAAAACCTATCAAAGTAAAGAAGGAGAAATTTTAGCACTAGATAATATTCATTTTAGAGTAAAAGAAGGAGAGTTTGTATCTATCATAGGTCCTAGTGGTTGTGGAAAATCCACTTTATTATCAATCATTAGTGGATTAGAGGAAAAGACAAAAGGAGAAATCTACATAGAAAATAAAAAAGTAGAAGGAATCTCAGAAGAAGTGGGATATATGCTACAAAAAGATTGCCTATTAGAATGGAGAAATATATGGAGCAATAGTATATTAGGACTAGAACTAAAAGGAAAACTAAATGAAGAAAGTAAAAGCTATGTAGAAAATTTATTAAAAAAATATAATCTTTATGATTTTAAAGATAAATATCCATCAGAATTATCTGGAGGAATGAGGCAAAGAGCAGCTCTAATTAGAACTTTAGCCACAAAACCAAAAATTTTGTTACTAGATGAAGCTTTTTCTGCATTGGATTATCAAACAAGAATCATGGTAACAAATGATATTTATTCGATATTAAGAAAAGAAAATATGACGGCTATTATTGTTACACATGACATTTCAGAAGCCATTAGTATGTCTGATAGAGTTGTGGTATTAACCAAAAGACCAGGAAGAGTAAAAGACATTTATACAATTGATTTTGAAATTGAAAATAGAAATCCAATCAATGTAAGAGAAAGTCCAAAATTTAGTGGATATTTTAACACTTTATGGAAGGAGTTGGGTGTTGATGAATAATTCGATATCACAAGAAAGAAAAGAATATATCAAACATAATCGAAAAAGAAAAATACTGGTATTTGTAACACAGATAGCTATATTAGTTGGATTTTTAGCAATATGGGAAATATTAGCCAATATGAATATCATTGATAGTTTTATTATGAGTCAACCAAGTAGAATATGGGAGACACTAACCAACTTAGGCTCAAATGATTTATTAATGCATATTAAAGTAACTGTATATGAAACGGTTGTTGGATTTTTATTAGGAACGATTTTAGGAACGATAATTGCCATTATGTTATGGTGGTCTAAATTTCTTTCAGATGTGCTAGAGCCTTATTTAGTTGTATTAAATAGTCTACCAAAGGTAGCCTTAGGACCTGTGATTATCATATGGGTAGGAGCAGGAACACCAGCGATTATTGTGATGGCAGTTGCCATTTCATTGGTTGTTACGATATTAGAAAATCTAAATGGGTTTATCAAGACAGATAAAGATTTAATTAAAATGGCAAAAACCTTTAAAGCTACGAAACTTCAAATATTAACCAAGATTGTTATACCAGCTAATATTTCTACCTTTATCAATTCCTTAAAAGTTAGTATTGGACTTTCTTTAGTAGGTGTTATTTCTGGAGAATTCTTAGTATCCAAAGCAGGTTTAGGATATTTAATTGTATATGGAGGGCAAGTGTTTAAGTTAGATTTGGTTATGGCAAGTGTGATTATACTTGGTGTTGTGGCAGGACTGATGTATTTAGCTGTGCTATTATTAGAAAAAATTATATTGAAATCTAAAAAATTCCAATAATTCAAGGAGAATTACTATTTAAATAGTAGTTCTTTTTTGTATATAATAAAATCAAGTTTTTTCTTAAATCTAAGTGAAATGATAGTCATCTAAAACAAATTGAGATATTCTGAAATATCAAAAATAAGATAAAACTTTAGGAATCTATATATGAGTTAAATAATCTGGGGAAAATAGATATAAAAAATTTTGAAAAAATATAGAAAAACAAAAGCACTAAGTATA
>CALXFG010000020.1 GCA_944387505.1 uncultured Clostridia bacterium | reverse complement strand
TATATCAAGAATGGGAGGAAAAAGGGTATTTTAAACCAAGTATGGATAAAACCAAAGAAAGTTATTGTATTATGATGCCACCTCCAAATGTAACAGGAAAATTACACATGGGACATGCTTTAGATGATACCATACAAGATATCTTAATTCGTTTTAAAAGAATGCAAGGATATAATACCTTATGGCTTCCAGGAACAGACCATGCAGCTATTTCAACAGAAATGAAAGTTGTTGAAAAATTAAGAAATGAAGGAAAAACAAAACAAGAATTAGGTAGAGAAAAATTCCTAGAAGAAGCATGGGAATGGACAAGAATCTATGGTGGAACAATTGAAATGCAACAAAAGAAATTAGGTTGTTCTTGTGATTGGGATAGAAAACGTTTTACAATGGATGAAGGATTATCAGATGCAGTTTTAGAGCAATTTGTTGATTTATATAACAAAGGATTAATCTATAAAGGAAAAAGAATGATTAACTATTGCCCAAGTTGTAAAACATCTATATCAGATGCAGAAGTGGAATACAAAGAAGAAGCTTCACATTTATGGCATATTCGTTATCAAATAACAGGAGAAAAAGATAGATATATTGTAGTTGCAACAACAAGACCTGAAACAATGCTTGGAGATACAGCAGTTGCTGTACATCCAGAGGATGAAAGATACAAAGATTTAGTTGGAAAAACATGTATCTTACCAATTATGAATAAAGAAATTCCAATTATTGCAGATGACTTTGTAGATAAAGAATTTGGAACAGGTTGTGTTAAAATTACACCAGCTCATGATATGAATGACTATCAAGCAGGTTTAAGACATAACTTAGAAATTGTAGAAGTATTTGATGAAGATTATAAAATGGGTGATCTAGTTCCAGAATACAAAGGAATGGATTTATTAGAAGCTAGAAAAGCAATTGTAAAAAAACTAGAAGAAATTGGAGCATTAGTAAAAACAGAAGACTATACCCATAATGTAGCAAAATGTGAAAGATGTAAAACAACCATAGAACCTAAAATATCTGAGCAATGGTTTGTTTCTATGAAAGAATTAGCAAAAAGAGCAGCAGATTCTGTTAGAAACAATGAGGCTAGATTTATTCCTAAAAAATATGAAAAACAATATTTTAATTGGCTAGATAATATACAAGATTGGTGTATATCAAGACAATTATGGTGGGGACATCAAATACCAGCATATTATTGTGAAGAATGTGGACATATTAATGTTGCCAAAACAGCGCCAGAAAAATGTGAAAAATGTGGAAGTACAAAATTACATCAAGATGAAGATACATTGGATACATGGTTTAGTTCTGCATTATGGCCATTTTCAACATTAGGTTGGCCAAACACAGAAACAGAAGATTATAAAACATTCTATCCAACAAATGTATTGGTTACAGGATTTGATATTATTACTTTCTGGGTATCTAGAATGATGTCACAAGGATTAGAATTTACTGGTCAAGCACCATTTAAAGATATTTTAATCCATGGAATGGTTCGTGATAGTCAAGGAAGAAAAATGTCTAAAACATTAGGAAATGGTATAGATCCAATTGAAATTATTGATGAATATGGAGCAGATAGTTTAAGATTTGCCGTCATATCAGGAACCACAATGGGAAATGACATTCGATATATGCCAGAAAAATTAGAGCAAGCATCAAACTTTGCTAATAAAATATGGAATGCAACAAAATTCATTAGAAATAGTGATGTAAAAGATGAAGATATTATTGCATTCCACACAGAAGTATTTGACAAAGAATCAGGTAAATACAAAAAAGAATTATTACATTTAGAAGATAAATGGATTATCAATAAACTAGAAACATTAATTACAGAAGTAACCAATAATATGGAAAATTATGACTTAGGTGTTGCTCTAGATAAAGTATATAACTTTATTTGGAATGAATTTTGTGACTGGTATATTGAAATGGTAAAACCAAGACTATATAGTGATGATTACAAAGAAAAAGTAAAAGTTTGCTATGTATTAGATTATGTATTTGGTATTTCAATGAAACTATTACATCCATTTATGCCATTTGTAACAACAGAAATTTATAGAAACTTAGTAAAATATAATGATAAAGAATTAATGGTATCAAAATGGCCTTATGCAAAAAATGAGAATGCATTTAAAGAGGAAGAAGAGTTTGTTGAAAGACTAAAAACAATTATTACAGAAATCAGAAATACAAGAGCAAATATGAATGTACATCCATCAAAAAAAGCAGAATTAATCTTTGTAACCGAAAAATATGAAAAAGAAATAGAGGAAGCAAAAGAATTTTTATTAAAATTAGGATTTGGAAGCAGTATAACCATTCAAAAAGATAAAACAGGAATTAAAGATAATGCGATTAGCATTGTACAAGATGGAATAGAATTATATATGCCTTTTGAAGGGTTAGTAGACATGGAGCAAGAAAGAAAAAGATTGCAGGAAGAAAAGAAAAGACTTGAAGGTGAAGTTGCTAGATGTGAAAAAATGTTGTCTAATCCAGGTTTTATGAATAAAGCACCTCAAAGTAAAATTGATGAGGAAAAAGCAAAATTGGAAAAATACAAAGATATGTTAGCAAAGGTGATGGAATCTTTGAAGTAATCGTATAAAATATGACAGACATTTTCTTTTATAAGAGGTGTCTGTTTGTATTAGATATGCAAAATTATTGAGTTTTAAGGTTTTTTGTGGTATAATAAAAAAAGCAACATGCAATAATAAAAAGTTGGAGGACAAAAAAATGGAAGAAAAAATGACAGCACGGAAAAGAAAATTCACGGAAAAGGATTTAAATTCTATCCGTGAGAAAACAGGGGAGCCTTATTGGATTGAAAGCCCATTAGAGTGCTTTTGGAAAGAGATAAAGGCAATCTTGAGGACAACCGAAAAGCCGGCTTCCTGGAAGAAGTTGAAAGGCAAAGACATCTATGGAGATGTCTGGCAGCAGGAAATTGGGCAGTATATGCATCACCACACAGTTCACCGGTTTGCTTGGCTGTATGTCAAGGATACTGGTGAGGTTATTGGTGAGCATGGACATGAAGAGCCTGTGAACACCAGGAAAAATGCCAAAGGAAAACAGATTAAGAGTAAGCAAACCAAGAGGTTTAAAGAATGGTATGTTTTTCCGGACGGTAACGTGATTGTTTGCCCTAGAGGTAAGACACATAGATTGGTAAATCATTTCGGTAAACCAATTTATGTGCTTTCTATAAAAGTGGGCAGCAACAGCACGAGGTAAGTATCCAACTGATTGTACAAAACTGCATTTGAGACATATTGTCAAAAATGCAGTTTTGTATATTTAAAATCAATTATTCATGGTTTAAGTTATTTTAATAGTCTGAAATTTACCAAAATCATTTCAAATTATAAAAATTTTGAAATGTATAGCCTTGTTCCTTTAAGTAATGAATAGAATCTTTTAAAACAAGATGTGTGTCATTCACATCAGAAGTATCATGCATTAAAATGACTAGAGTACCTTTGTTTTTAGAAGATTCTTTTAAATTATTTAATAATTCCGCATTACTATATTTTTTCTCAGAATCTTTATTTAAAGCATTCCAATCTATATAAGTATAATCTATATCAGGAAGTCGTTTCGCATATTCTTGCTTTTTAGCTTTATATCTTGGTGCCATATATCCATTTGGAAATCGAAAAACATGAGAATGGTAATTTTCTATGCCAATGGCTTTACCAATTTCTACATCAGTAGATAGAATTTCATTGATAAAACTATCAGAATTTATATATAGTCTATCATTATTATGACTATAACTGTGATTTGCAATATAGTGTCCTTCGTCATATGCACGTTTTACAAGTTCGGGATGTTCTTTAACATGCTTTCCAACAACAAAAAAGGTTGCTTTTACATTTTCTTCAGACAATATATCAAGAATTTTAGGTGTGGATGTTAAAGTAGGACCATCATCAAATGTCAAATAGGCAATTTTTTCTTTTTGATTAATAAGACTAGAGACTTTATTTTGAAAAGTATTTTCGTCAATAGCACTGGTAGATAGTGTATTTGACTTTATAGAAAAAAGATAAAAAACAAAAAAGTTTAGTATAGATATACAAAATAAAGATATAAAGAATTTAAAGACTGATTTCTTTTTTATCATAACTAATTTCATAATTTTCCTCCATTACAATTAATATATGCATGAAAAATACAATTTAGTTTTTTAATTCATAATTAATTGTAAGACATAAAATAATGTTTGATTTTATGTTCAAAAAATGCTATAATTTAAATACTTTCCGTTGCTATTTCGGTAAAAATAGCTTTAACTGATTAACCTTTGTAAAATAATTGTTAAGGAGGAAAATGTAGATGAAAGAAGTAACTCCCAAAAAAGTAGTATCAAGAATTCGGAATCAGAAAAAGAAACAGATATATTTTTTCCATGAAACATGGACTATGTTAAAAAGAAATGCAGAATGTGATGATTTGAAAGATTTGGAATTTTTGGCTTGTTCAGAAACAATAACCTACAAAGGAAAGATATGTAGTGTGCTTAAATTAGAGCAAGTAAACACATACAAGACAGAAGATATCAATGGGAGAGAACCTATTTATGTCAGTCCAGAAAATCCGACTGGTATTACTGTGATTTAAAAACGAAAAAAGCATAATAAGATGAGTTTATACCATTTTATTATGCTTTTTTCAAATTAAAAATATGTGGGGGAATTAAAAAATTTTTTCTCAAATTGAAAAGAACTAGAAGTTTGCAACGACAAGATATGAAGAAGGATTTAGTGATATGAGATTAAAGAAATCCTTAGGTCAAAGATCTAATGTAGTTAATAGATATGTCCATCCAGGAGGAGAAAAAAATAGAAATAGTTAAAAAGTTTTAGGACCATTCTCTTTTTAGGAAGAACGGTCCAATTTTTTTACTATGAACAGGTGATTTTTGTAAATCCTACAACTTTGTAAGTATTACCATTAGTATCTATAATGATATTTCCCTCTATTGATGCCACATGGATTAACCCACACCATACATTAAGTGTATCAAAGAAGAATATGTAAAATTCATAATTAGAAAGTTTTTGTTGCTTAATGGTATCTAAATATTCCTTTACAAAGAAAGGATAAAATCCATAAAATTCTTGCTGAAAAATTCCATTGTTATCAATAAAATTTTTAAAACCAATACAAAAGTTAATTGCTAATTCTGCATCTTGATTTTCTAAATTGCTAATAGTACCAATTGATTCAATTTTAAAACATTCTGATGAAACCATTTGATATCCAGAGAAATGTTTTACTTCATGGAAATAACTTTTATGATTAACTATACCTTCTGTTATCATAAATTTTTCAGCATCAACTAATTTATAAATTACATAGACTGCTCTGTTCATAGTAGTATCATTTTGGTTCTTTTGTTTTGCCTCATCTAAAGTTATTTCAACTCCAGAAACTTTCTCAAAAAAAACGTGCTTCGTAAATTTTACCTCGCATACCGTTCTACCTGTGAGAATCTTAAAAATTCTCTCCTTTCTTTTTAGAATTTGATAGATTATATCATTAAAAGCTGAATAAAGCAATATATATGGAATGCCAGAGTTATCTTAACAAATTAAACCAACTAGAAAATACTTTTGTACTCATAGTAGCAATATCGATTTTGTTAACAGCAACTTGAGAGACTAAATTAACAGTTGCGAGAACCTCACCATCCAAAGAAAAAGAAATTTCGCCTACTTTTTGCCCAGTAGAAATAGGGGCAGAAATATTTTCGTCAATTGTCACAGTTTGTTCTATATTTTTTTCACTACCTTTTGCTAACAAAATACCAGCATCATTTTCCAATACGACAGGAATAGTTGCTTGCACACCTTTATCAATACTAATTGTTTGAATTAAATCTCCTGTTTTCCCAAAACTTTGATAAGAAAAATTATTAAAACCATAATCTAATAACTTTTGAGCTTCTGCAAATCTAACTTTGGTAGAAGGTGCTTTCATAACAACGGCAATTAAAGATAAATCGTCGCGTGTGGCACTGGCAGATAAGTTATATAAAGCAAGAGAAGTAGAACCAGTTTTTAAACCAGTAGCGCCAGGATAGTTTTTGATTAATCGATTGGTATTAGAAAGCCCGTGTTTCACCATCTCGTAATGTATCCATCCAAATGGTTGTATAATTTGTAATTTGTGGATATTTGTTAAGTAATTCTCTAGACATGATAGCAATATCATAACTAGAAGATACATGACCATCTTCATCTAAACCGTGACAATTTTTAAAAGTGGTATCACTCATACCTAATTCATAAGCTTTATCATTCATCATTTGAACAAATGCTTCTTCTGAACCAGCAATATATTCAGCCATTGCGACTACACAATCATTAGCAGAATTCACACAAATAGCTTTTAACATCTCATCAACTGTCAAAGTTTCTGTGGTATCTAACCATATTTGAGAACCACCCATGGAAGCTGCATTTTCACTGCAAGGAACAGAATCTGTTAAAGAGATTTTTCCGGCTTCAATGGCTTCCATAATGAGAAGAATACTCATAACTTTGGTGACAGAAGCAGGTCTTAATTGTTCATGTATATTATGGGCATATAAAATTCTACCAGAGGATTGTTCAATTAAAATAGCAGATGCAGATTCTAAATTTAAAGAATTATTATCTGTTACCTCACTTGTTGCATTAGTAAGTAAAGAAGGATCCTCTTCTGCTTTAGAAACATCTGCAGAAGTGTTAGTGGTTGTATTTGTACTTGTACCTGTGTTGTTAGAAGTGTTTGTGGCATTTGTAGATATATTATTAGAAATATTGGAATTCGTACTTGAATTTGTCATATTTGTAGTGTTAGAAAAATTCGTTGTATTAGCAACTATATTTAATGTATTGGCATTGCTAGACCAAACATATAAAGAATCATCTGAAGCATACACAAAAGAAGAGTAAGAAATGAAAAAGTAAAGAATAAGAAGAATACTAAAGAAACGTTTCACATTTGTTTTATTCATATATTTGTACATCATAAAACCTCCAAAATAGCAGATAACTGCTAGAATATACTTAAAAATATTTTATTAAAATATATGATAGAAAAATCAAAAAAGAACTGGTAAAATAGGATTTTTCTTGACAATATTTTGGAATAAAGATAAGATAAAAGAAATAAAGGGGGAATCAACATGCCAACATGGGCTATTCATTTAGCAACAGCAAAGAGAGTAAGTGAAAAGATAAATATAAATAAAAATATATTTACATTTGGCAATATATTACCAGATATACCAAATGAATATGTTGTAAAAGAAATCACAAATCATGTATCACATGCAAGAACGCATTTTGAAGTAGATGTATTAATAGTCGAACACATGGAGAAAAGATATGATTTAAGAAATTTTGCAGAACAGTATAAATCTAAATTTTCTAATCCCTTAATGTTAGGATACTATGTACATCTATTAACAGATTATTTCTGGAATGATAAAACATATGGAGAACATGGGATTTATGATGAAGAAAAACATCGAATAGGATTAACACTAAATAATAGAGAAAGAATTTTATGCAGTACAGAAAAAGCAAGACAGATTAAAACACATGACTTTAGAATATTTTCAAAATATATTTATGATCATCATTTAGCAGATAAGCCAGAATATCAAGAGGAGATAAAAGAATATTTGAAAGATATTGATTGGATTACATTAGAGAAATCGGATATAAAAAGAACAATAGAATATATAAGAGATAGATGTACAGGAAGAGCTCAAGTGCTAGAAGAGGGAGAAAGTACAGAATATAAAATATATAGTGAAAAAGAAATGTTAGAATTACTCGATGCATCTGTTATATTTATTTTAAAAATGATTAAAAAACATGCAAATAATGTATTAAAAAATGATGAAGATGATGAAATGAGAAAATAAGGAATTTATAATAAAGAAAAAAAGAAAAAACAAAGAAAGAAAAAATAATAAAAGGAAACCAAAATAATAAAAGAGGATACAATCATGATTCATATATTACTAGTAGAAGATGATAAAAACATATCAAATACGATTTCTTATTACTTGCAATCAAAAGGATTTACAATTTATACAGCCAAAACGGTAAAAGAAGGTATTGAAAAAATCAAAAACAATGATTATGATTTAATGTTATTAGATATTAATTTACCAGATGGGACAGGATATGACTTATATCAAGAAATAAAAACTATACAAGAAATTCCAACGATATTTTTAACAGCATTAGATGAAGAAAAAGATATTGTAAAAGGATTTGACTTGGGAGCAGATGACTATATTACAAAACCATTCCATGCAGGAGAATTATTATCTAGGATAAAAAATGTATTAAGACATAATGTAAAAAAAGAAAAAGAAGAAACCATAAAAATCAAACAGGTAGAAATCAATTATACAACACGGAAAAGTATTAAAAGAGAAACAAGAAGTAGAACTAACAGCATTAGAATACAAAATTTTAGTAATGTTATTTGAAAACAAAGGAAAAATCATAACAAGGGAGCAAATCTTATCCTATATATGGGATAATGAAGAAAATTTTGTCAATGACAATACCTTAACTGTATATATCAAAAGAATTAGAGAAAAAATAGAAAAAGACCCGAACAAACCAGAAATCATCAAAACAGTAAGGGGATTAGGATACAAAATTGAACATTAGGGACGTGTCAAAATGTCCCATAGAAAAACGATCTCAATGGGACAAAAGGAGAAATATGAATACTAAACAAAAAAGAAATTTATTTATCTATATTACTATGCTATTAATCATTATCATATTATTAGCCATATTTGCTATTTATTGTATTCAAAAAAATTACAAAGAAAGCTTATATGATTATACAAATCAAGTAATGGCAAAAATTGTAGAAGAATATCCTGAACAAGAAGAGGAAATTGTACAAAATATATTTTTAAACAACCAGGAAAATCATGAGAATGTAGAAGATATTTTAAGTAAATATGGATTTAGTGCCGAAAATATTGATATAGAAAATACGCAGTTTGAAATTATTCAAAAAGTAATTATTCTATTTTCCATTTTCTTTATCATAGCAACTTTAGGTGTTATATGTATATATGCTATATATATCCGAAAACAAAATCAGAAGTTAAAAGATTTAGATGCCTATTGTAAAGAAATATTAAAAGGAAATTATATTATAGATTTGAAAGAACAAGATGAAAGTGAATTTAGTAAATTAAAAAATGATATTTATGATATGACCATTATGTTAAAAGAAAAAAATAGTTTATTAGAAAAAAATAATAAAGATATTGAAAAATTGATAGCTGATATTTCTCATCAATTAAAAACACCATTGACTTCTTTAAATCTAATTAATGACATTTTATATACAGATTTACCAGAAGAAAAGAAAAAAGAATTTTTAGATAGCAGTCAAAAAGAATTAGAAAAAATTAATTGGCTAATTAAAACTGTATTAAATATAGCCAAATTAGACTCGAAAACACTGATTTTAGACAAAAAGAATGAAAATGCATATCATTTATGCTTAGAAGTGAAAAACAACTTTAAAGCTATGTGTGAGATAAATCATGCAGATATAGAAATTGTATCTAATAAAGAAGAAACCATTAATTGTGATAAAAAATGGACAATAGAAGCCATGAATAATATTGTAAAAAATGCAATCGAGCATGGAGCAAAAGTAATAACCATAAAACTAGAAGAAAATACGATGTATACAAAAGTTACAATAAGAGATAATGGTGAAGGTATTGACAAAGAAGATTTAGGACATATTTTTGACAGATTTTATAAAGCAAAAAATAGTAAAGAAAATAGTTTAGGAATTGGACTTGCTTTTTGCAAAAGTATTATTAGAAACCAAGATGGAGATATCCGTGTAAAGAGTTCTAAAAAGGAAGAGGATAGTTGGACGGAATTCACTATAAAATTATATAAATAAATGAAAAATAAAGAAGTGTTGAAAGGAAAAAAATGAAAAAGTATAAAATTATATATATTGTATTGATCTTAATATGTATTGTCATGATAATAACGAAAGGAATTACAGTTGGAACAACAATTAAAGAATTTGGAAGTCAAGAAATGGCAAATATTGATGGAGACTATGGATATATAGATATATTCATTTTTAATATTTGCATTTTACTAGCAATCTTTATAGTTAGTGTATATGTCACTTTTAATAAGAAATAATATAAAATTTAAATATATTATTTTATTACTTGTTTTTATATTGTTGTTATGGCTTCCAATTGGAATGCAACATAATATGGGTGGAAGTCAACTAATATTAGGAAGAGAAACTTATATATCGTTGATAAATATGTATTTATTTTTTAGATAATGTAGACATGTATTATTTGTAGAAAATAAAATTAGAAATAAAAAAATTAAATAAGTCATTTTAGAGTCACTTTTATGTAGTAATATAATACTAACAATAAAAGTGACATTTTTAATACGTTTCTTTTTAGGTCCTAAATATGCATATAATAAAGGTTAAAACGTATAGAAAAATGATTAGCAAAATTATAGTCATTAAAACATAAGAAAGGAGATTGTTTATGGAAATATTAAAAGTAGAAAATCTAACAAAAAAATATGGTAAAAAGGATACAGAGGTTGTTGCATTAGACAATGTATCTTTTAGTGTAAACAAAGGAGAATTTGTAGCCATTGTAGGTGCTTCTGGAAGTGGAAAATCTACATTACTACATCTGATTGGAGGTGTAGATAAACCAACAAGTGGAAAAGTATATATTAATGGAACAGATATCTATTCTTTGAATAATGATAATTTGGCAATTTTTAGAAGAAGACAAGTGGGACTTATTTATCAATTCTATAACTTAATTCCTATACTAAATGTAAAAGAAAATATTACATTACCATGTGATTTGGATGGGCAAAAGGTAGATGAAAAGAGATTAAATGAATTGTTATATATCCTTGGACTAGAAAAAAGAATTAATCACTTACCAAATGAGTTATCAGGAGGACAACAACAAAGGGTTTCCATTGGAAGAGCTATGATTAATCATCCAAGTATTGTATTAGCAGACGAACCAACAGGAAACTTGGATAGTAAAGCTTCAAGAGAAATTATGGATTTATTAAAAGTATCGAACCAGAAATATAATCAAACCTTAATTGTGATTACACATGATGAAAATATTGCTTTAGAAGCAGATAGAATTATTACAATACAAGATGGTAAGTTAATCAGTGATGAAAAAATAAAGTAAGGGGGAGAGAAAAAAATGAAAATTTTAAATACATTGACGCTCAAAAATTTAAAATTAAATAAAAAAAGAACGATTGTAACTATTATTGGAATTTCTCTTTCTGTTGCTTTAATATGTGCCATCACGACATTTACAGTTAGTATTCAAAAATCTTTACTAGAAAGAGAAATCAAAACAAATGGAAATTATCATATTCGTGTACAAGATGTATCAAAAGAAAATGAAAAATATTTGGAAAATAATGCGAAAATAGAGGAATTACAAATATCACAAGAGATTGGTTATGCACCATTAGAAAAATCTCAAAATGAAAACAAGCCGTATGCCTATATCGAAGGATATGATGAGAAGCTTTTGCAAAATGGAGGAATTGTCTTAGTAGAAGGAAGGTTACCAGAAAATGAAAATGAAATTGTGATACCAGAACATGTTATCCAAAATGGAAAAGTAGATTGGAATGTTGGTGATACCATAGAACTAGATATCGGTAATCGATACAAAGGAGAATACATATTAAATCAGTCAAATCCATACTATACAGATCAAGATAGATTAGATAGAAAAGAAAGCGGTATTGAAGATGATTTGGAACAAGAAACGTTTGTTGTAAGTAGCAAAAAAACATATACAATTGTAGGTATTATGGAACGATTAAATAGTGAGAGTTATTCTGCTCCAGGTTATACCATGATAACAAAATTAGATAAAATTGATGATACCAAAAATGTAAATATGTCTATTATATTAAAAGATCCAACAGAAGTATATGAGTTTGAAGATTATTTAAAAAATGATTTACAGATTGACGAGATAAATATTTCAGAAAACCAAGATTTATTATATTACATGGGAATTTTCAAAAGTGATAGAGTAGAAACTTTTGTGATAACAATGTTAGTCATTGTAATTGGCATTATTGTTTTGACTTCTGCCTTTGTTATCAAAAATAGTTTTAGTATATCTCTCACGGAAAAAACAAGAGAATTAGGGATGATAGCAAGTGTAGGAGCAACAGCAAAACAAATTAGAAAAAGTATCTTTTTTGAAGGTGTTGTATTAGGTCTAATTTCTATACCATTAGGAATTGTAATAGGCATTGTAGCAATAGGAATCGTGTTAGCAATTGTTAATGGAATTATCAATTCAGGAAGTACACCATTAATTGATAATTTTGAATTACAGTTAACCATATCATGGGGAGCAATTATCGTTGCAATCATTGTATCCATTGTTATGATTATCATCTCACTAATTAGACCAAGTTATCGAGCAGGAAAAATTTCACCAATTGATGCCATAAGAGAAAGTTCAGATGTAAAAGTAAAAAAGAATAAGCATAAACATAAGGAATATAAACTAACGAAAAAATTATTTGGAATAGAAGGTGTGATTGCCAGAAAGAATTTTAGAAGAAGTAGAAAAAGATATAGAACAACTATATTTTCCATATTTCTAAGTATTGTCTTATTTATCTCTATGAATGCCTTTGCAGAAAGTGTATTTGGAGTATCTTCTCTGGAATATCAAGAGTCAAGAATCAATTTAACGGTATATAGTAGCAATCAAACAGAAGAAGAAAAAGAAGCCTATTTTAATAAAATTAAAGAATTAGATGGAATCAAAGAATATATGATTTTAAAAAATGCGTATGTACATATGGATAATCCTGATATATATACAGAGGAAGCATTAGAATATTATTCAGAAGAAGTGAATACCATACTTATTATTTATTCACTTGGTGATGAAGCTTATAGAAATTATGTAGCAGAATTGGGATTAAATTATGATGAAGTAAAAGATGAAGCAATTCTTTGTGATACAAGAATTTTATATGAATATGAAGAGGGAAAAGATGGTGTCAAACGAGTAGAAACAAATCTAACCAATTTAAATGCAGGAGATACATTAGAATATTATAAGATGCAAGATGAGAACGGAAATTTATCAGAAAAAGGAAGTGTTAAAATTGCCAAGAGAGCAGATAAATATCCTTTAGGCTTATCATTTCAACAAGATACACATCCTATTATTATTATCTCAGATGAGATGATGGAAAACTTCGAACATGATGTGGTTGCTATGCATATAAATGCAGAAGATCCATATAAATTACAAGAGGAAATTGTAGAAATTGATAAAACTAATCAAAGTAATATTTATAATGCAGAAGAGGATGTAAGAGCTGCAAAGAACATGAATTTAATTGTATCTATATTTGTATATGGATTTATAGCTGTAATTAGCATTATTGGTGTAACAAATATATTTAACACCATAACCACCAATATGGCACTTAGAAATAGAGAATTTGCGATATTAAAATCTATAGGAATGACAAACAAAGAATTTAAAAGAATGATTCATTATGAAAGCTTTATATATGGCTTAAAAGCACTTATATTTGGATTGCCAGTAGGTGTTGCCTTATCTTATCTAATCTATACAGTTACAGCAGATGTCTATACAACAAGGTATGAGCTTCCGATAATACCAATTCTGATTTCTATTATATTTGTATTTGCCATTATCTTTATGACAATGCGATATGCTGTTAAGAAAACAAAAAATCAAAACATTATTGAAACGATTAGAAAAGAGAATATTTAAAAGTTGCCAAAAGTTGCCAAAGGGTGCCAAAGGGGACGTGCCATTTTGGCAACTTTCTCTTTTGAAGACATGTCAAAATGGACATTTTTCGTCCAAAAGGAACAGGATATTTTTAAAATATATATATTTAGTAAAGTAGTAAACCGCCAGCAAGTCATATTCTCGCTGGCGGTTTCTGGCTAATTATCTGATTACAACATAGCTGTCAAAAAAGTCACAATTACAATGAATTATTTCATCTTGAGAAATTCCTTGCTCCACTTCGTGTTGAGAAAAATCAAGCTCGAACTTCGTGATACATGGACTTTTTCCAGCAATAGATGTCCAGGTGTCATCATCTTCTTGGGTAAAACAGTTAAATCCCCAAAGATTATATACTTGTTCTGGATAGAATCCATGATGCAAATGTTCCTTTTTAAATACACGGACGATACAATTTGCTACATTTGGAGAAACAAATGTAATCTGTGAAAAACCTTTCTTAAGAATTTCTTCAAAGGCTTTTTGACGCAGTTCTAAAAAGTTTGGAACATATATTTTTTCGCCACTTTCATCAACTGGAATTCCTTCTTTTTCATAGAAGTATAGGTCATAAGACCTTATTCCCTGGATGATTTCTGAGTGTTGTTCTCCTAGTATGTTAGTTATCATATTAATTATCTCCTTTTTTAATAATATTATGTATTAATAAATCTAAAAAGCCAGAAAGAGATTTCTTTCTTACTATTTAGTAATAAAAAGATAAATATATATAAAATAAGGCATTGCCTTATGTGAACAATAGTATATCATAATTTTACGTAATTTTCCATATTTTATCTAAAAAGTATTAATGGATGTGTCTAATGGTGACTTAAAAAAATACATGTCAAATAAATAATTTTTATTGAAGAAAAAATCGTTTTATGATACGATGATATTAGACAAAAACAATGAGGTGATATAGAATGAGTAAAAGAAAAAATATATTTATAATTGGAATTATAATAATTTTAGTCTTGATAATTGGAATAATAATATTTTTTATAAAATATTATATGGAAAGTTCTTTTTACTATATTTCTGATTTCGAAAAAGAGTTATCAAAAACTGAAAATTATGGTGGTACAATAATCATAAATCTAGATAAAGATGCTAGTAAATCAAAGTATTGTATTTTTTTAAGAGATACAGAATATAATAATGCCGTTAATTTTTCAAAAAACCCAATACAAGTAGTAGTATTTTCAATTGATGAAAATACTAATTTAAAACTTATAAAAAAAGAAAAATGGTCCTATGAAAAATCTGGGGAATTTGTCAGAAAAATTAATAGCTTAGAAAAATATGAAGAAGATAATGATAATTATATAAAAATAAGGGATTACAAATCTGATTGCTATGTTGATATGATAAGTTTAAATCCTATAATTTATGAATATTTTATGATAAATTTGAATGTGCCAACAGAATATATGCTGAAATAAAACTTTTACATGATAAAGTTATGAATGAAATACTAATAAATATCATTGTTATAATTTTGATATTTAATAAAAAATTATTAGCAAAGAAAAGAATATTGGATTGCATAATCATTATATATTTTTTACTTATGATTGGGCTTCCTGTCTATGAGTTTGACAATCATGAACATATCTTTGATGATACAAGAACATATACTGAAAACACTTCTATAGGAGAGTTTACTTTTCCTTATGAAGAAATTATTGAATATACAGAATATTATAATTGTTATGGAATCAGAATATATAGACAGACAAAATAGAAAAAAGAGGACATACCAAAAACAAAAATGTTTAATTTGGTGTGTCCTTATGATTTTGTGTATAAGAAAAGATAATCTGTTTTCTCGAAGAAAAAATGTCCCAAACAGAAACGTTCCCAAGAGGACATTAAGGTTCTTCAATTAAATCTTGCCAATACTTCTTAGGCATAAATTGCATTTGACATCTAGCATTTTTTCTTTCTTGTATGGCAATGGTTTTGAAAAATAATTTCCAAAGTTCTTGATATTTTTGTTCTTCTTCAGTAATATCAGGAATTGTTAAATTAGAACTATCAATGATTTGGTATTCTTGTGTATTGTATAAAAAGCAAATATTTCTATTTTTATCATGTATGATAAAGTTTTGTGTAGGTAGTCTTTTAATAAAGTGATGTCCTAAAGGTTCAATGATATTATTATCTGGATGAATAGAGGCATAATATAGATTTTCTCCAATTTCCATAAATCGAAGTAATCCTTTTAACTTATGACATTCTGATAAAGCTCTTTTTCTCATATTGATAACAGAAAAGACATAGGAAATAGTAAGCATGGTGTTAATTTTAGGACCGATGTCAAATCCATCACATAAATATTTTAAAATTTTGATTTCTTTGTCTTTTCCATCTGATAAAAAGGCATAAAAGCTATTATATAAAGCTTCATAGCAAATATTTTTATTGATTCCTTCAAAAACACGTTTTGCCTTTTCATAATTGGTATCTATATATTGTGTTTTATCTAAAAAATTTTGTGTATATTCCTCTTCTGAAACAATTTTTTGTGGTAATGTTTTATGAGAATAGCTCTCAAAAACAATGGTTAATAATCCATCAAATGTACCATCATATAAATAGGTTGTGTTTACAAGCTTCCAGTTAGACATTTTATTTTATCCTCCTTTGTAGGTAACAATGTATCAAACATAGATAATTGTTCATATTTCTTTTGTGGTATGGTATTTCTTTCAGTATATAATAAATTGGTTTCAATAAAATTTTTGTTAAATTTATTGACTTCATAAAAATATTTCCCTTTACAAGTTATAAAATATTGTGCTCTTTTTAAGACAACACCTAATTTTTTTAGACTTTCAAAATCCAATAAAAATTCTCTCCTAGCAGTGATAATTTTTTTGGCACTAATGACACCAATTCCAGGAATTCTAAGTAAAGTGTGATAATTGGCAGTATTGATTTCTATTGGAAATTTATCTAAATTTCTTAAAGCCCAATCACATTTAGGGTCTAATAAAGTATTAAAATTTGGATGTTCTTCATTTAATAATTCATCTGCTTGAAATCCATAAAATCGAAGGAGCCAATCTGCTTGATAAAGTCTATTTTCCCTCAAAAGAGGAGGCTTTCCAAAGTAGGTAGGTTTTTATCATTATTAATAGAAACATAAGCAGAATAGTAGACTCTTTTTAGTTTTAAGGATTTATACATTCCTTCAGAAAGTTTTAATATTTTTAAGTCTGTTTCAGGTGTAGCACCAACCATTAATTGTGTAGTTTGACCTGCTGGAACAAATTTCTTTTTATATTTTGATTTATTCATTTTATTTAATTTTAAGGTATTGGAAATATAGGTCATTGGTTTTAAAATTCCGTCTTTTTCTTTTTGGGGTGCTAATAATTTCAAACTATCATTTGAAGGAAGTTCGATATTAATACTCATCCTATCTACCAAAACGCCTAATTTATCAATTAATTCTTGACTGCAACCAGGAATAGTTTTACAGTGAATATATCCATTAAAATGATATTCATTTCTTAAAATAGAAGCTGTTTCAACTAATCTTTCCATTGTATAATCAGGGGATTTGATAACTGCTGAACTTAGAAATAGTCCTTCTATGTAATTTCGTTTATAAAAATGAATGGTCAAGTCCGCAACTTCACGGGGTGTAAAGGTAGCTCTAGGTACAGAATTGGAACAACGGTTAATACAATATTTACAATCATACATACAGGCATTGGTAAATAAAATTTTTAAAAGAGAAATGCATCTACCATCTGCACCCCAACTATGACAAATACCAGAAACATGACCATTTCCAATTCCATTGTTTGTATTTTTTCTATCACTACCACTAGAACTACAAGAAGCATCATATTTAGCAGAATCAGCAAGTATTTTTAATTTATCAAAAATATCCATAGCCCACCTCCAAACATATGTACGATTATATCATTTGAAAAATAAAAATGCAATAGTTTTTAAAAACAAATTTTCGTATTTTTATGCAGCATTATACTTTACATAAATGTAAAAATATGGTATAATAATAACACTGTTTATGCAGAATATAGATAAAGAAGTTATTTCTTCATTTTATGCATACTAGAAATTTTAGTATGTGAACAAAAGATAAATTCTTCTATTAAAATGCATTTAAACAGAAAAAAACAGAAGAAAGAAACAGGAGGAAAGCACAATGCAACCAAAAAGAGAAGTATCACGGGAGAACTCAAAGAAGCTAATTAACAAAGCAAAAATCAAGGGAAAAGTGGCAAAAGAGCTTGAGTTTGACCATCAACTGCATGGTGAAAAGTTCTATGTTACTCAAATTGCCGTAAGGCGAAAAAATGGAGTAGAAGATATGGTTCCCGTTATTTTTTCAGAAGAATTGTCAAAATCTTTATCTGAAAAAATTACTGAAAAAATGGTTGAGATAGAAGGAGATATTAGGACATATAACAATCAGAATAAAAATGCAAACAGACATTTAAAATTGTATCTGTTTGCTAATAAAGTGCTCTTTAAAGAAGATTGTGATGATGATAATAACAATGAAATCTTCTTACAAGGATATCTCTGTAAAACACCAATTTATAGGAGAACGGGTCTATCAAAAAGGAAAATTACCAATTTACTTATTGCAGTTAACAGAGGTGATGGCAAATCAAGTTATATCCCATGTATTGCATGGGGGGAGAATGCTATAAGAACAGGGATAATGAAAATTGGAGACTGCATAGAGCTAAAAGGCAGGTTTCAAAGTAGAACATACTTTAAGAAGAATTTTTCTAATCCGGAAGATGGAGAAGTTAAAGAAACTTATGAGATTTCCATAAGTGATATTGATTTGGTAGAAGAATAAAATGCAAAGAGAGGCTGACGAGGCCTCTCTTTATTAATATAATTAAATTTTTATATCAATAAATTACAAATCCTTAAAAATTTATCAATGGATATTGAAAAATTTAAAAGATAACTATATAATACTAAGCGATACATACAAAAGTAAATTAGAAAAGGAAGGTTGTAAAAATGATACAAATAGAAAACAAATATGGAAACAATTATGGAAATATATATGGAGAAATAAAAACATCAATTCCCAAAATAAAAGTTATTGGAATTGGTGGTGGAGGCAATAATGCTGTGAGACAAATGGTGGAAGATCAAGTAAAAGATGTTGAGTTTTATTTTATTAATACAGAACTTGCCATGTTAAATAAAACAAAGATGGAAAATGTATTACAAATCGGAAAAGAAACTACAAAAGGATTAGGTGCAGGAGCAAACCCAGATATGGGAGAAAAAGCAGCAATTGAAAGCAAAGAAGATATCAAACAATTATTAGAAGGTACACAATTATTATTCCTAACAGCAGGAATGGGAGGCGGAACTGGAACAGGAGCAATCCCAGTAGTTGCAGAAATTGCACAAGAAATGGGAATTCAAACGATTGCCATTGTCACAAAACCATTTCTTTTCGAAGGAAGATTGAGATCAAGTAGAGCAGATGCTGGAATCGAAAAATTAAAACAACATGTTAATAGTTTAATATTAATTTCAAATGATAAATTATTGAAATTGGCAGGAAGTCAAAAGATGAGTGTCATTAATGCATTTAAAATGGCTGATAATGTATTAGAACAAGGAATTAAAAGCATTACGGATTTAATTACATCTTGTCGGAGATATCAATGTTGATTTTGCAGATATTACCACTATGTTAAAATATAAAGGAATGGCATATATGGGAATCGGAGAAGCCAGAGGAGAAGGCAGAATGATAGATGCTGTTAACCAAGCCATTGATAATGCACTTACAGAAAACAAAATTGATAATGCAAAAGGTGTAATCTTTAATGTTAGAGGAAATTCAGAATTGGCATTAAGTGAAATTAATGATGGTATTGGAAAGATTAATGATTTAATTAGTGAAGATGCTAATGTCGTATTTGGAACGATTACAGATGAGTCTTTAGATGATAAAGTTGTTGTTACAGTGATTGCGACTGGTGTAGAGTAGAAGATATAATTTATAGAATAACTCAATATTTATAAATTTAAAAACAGGATAGCCCCCTTCTAGGGCTATCCTGTTGAGGTTTTTAGAAATGACTATTACTGGGCCAAATCATTCCAAAAACCGTGGCCAGAGAGCTTCTCTACGTGGCTTCATACTCATCTTCTTGCTCCACATACTTTCTGAAGCAAACGTAGATGTTAACATAGAATTATGGCATCGCCTCGACGCACAATAATTCATTTTATGTGAGCATCTCATAGTTTCACCTCCTTCTAAGAGTGAAAAACTGCCACGCCACACCTAAAAAAACAAGATGTGGCTAAGTTACCATAGGCAAAATACACCTATGTAGCTATAATAACACAGAAATGTCTAAGTTGCAAGTGTTTTTTATACTAAACTTATTGTTAATAAGGTATGGCAATTACATTTAAGTCAAGTATGAGCTGGGAGTTGTCAAAGGCTGGAAAAAAATAGAAACTAAAAAAACAAAGAACTCAAACCTTTTTGAGTTGGATTCTTTGTATCATAATTAATAGTCCTGTGCATAGCCTCCTTTTGATTCTGGAAGAAATATGCGAATTTCTTCTCGATATTTTCCCTTCATTCTCTTGGAAGCATAGGTTTCTGCAGCGTCGGGACTACAACCTGGATGAGAGTGTATATACGCCCAATAAAACTTATGCCAATCATCCATCAACATTTCCAGCATGTTAAGTACCTCCGTTTCTGATTGGTTAGCATGATTACACCATACCTTAAAAAACAAGATATGGCCAAAGTTACCATAGGTAAAACACCTATGTTTATATATTAACATAAAACACTTTGAAAGTCAAAAATTTTTGTATCCTTAAAACCTAGTAACACAAGTATCAGAAAATATGTTGTGCTTTAATAAAACTCTTTCAATTTTCTATAAACACCTTTTCTATCAAATACAATCATAAAAATCAAATAGAATAGGACAAACAAAGCAATTTGTATAATCGTATTTAATGAAAAAGATGAAAAATGGATAGGCAATACTTTAATTATTAAGTAAGACGTTAGACAAGCAAAAATAGGTCTTATAATAAATTTTTTAAAATTTACAGAATAATTGATTTTTTTCTTTAGTTGAATACTACTAATCGTAAAATTTAAAAGTTCACTCACAAAAATACTTAAAATATATCCATACATTCCCATAATCGGAACAATAAAAAAGATAATGGATATCGTAACTAATAAATCAATAATATTACAAATCATGACACTTACTTGTTCATTAATGCCTTTTAACATATTGTCAATAATATTGTCAATATACATAAAAAAGATAAGTGGAGCTAATATTTTTATCCATTTTCCCGCTTCAATAGATTGATATACCATAAGACTAATTTCATTAGCAAATATAACAAAAACACCTGTTACACAAATAGAAAAAATAAAGGTAACTTTAAAAATGGTATCACAAACAGTTTTTAATCTGTTATAATTTCCACCAGCAAGCAATCGCGAAAATTCTGGAACCAATAAGCCACTAAAGGAAGCAATAAGAACATTTGCAAACATAATCACAGGCATAACCATTCCGACTAATTAAACCATAGTTAGAAACAGCTAAAGAATAAGAAATACCAGATAATTCTAATCGAATCGGAATTAGAAATTGCTTTAAAGAAGAAAGTCCGGAACGAATGCAAGAGGTTATGCTAATCGGAAAAGCAATGGTAAAAATCTTTTTCTTCATCTGAACTGGTAAACTTCTTTTAGATATGTATTTCCTTCTATCAATCAGATAAAAGATAATGTTTAAACTAAAAGAGAATACTTCAGAAATGACATCAGCTAAAATAAGAAAAATACAAATGGATTCAACATCTTTTGAAGGATTGAAGTATAGCAAACAAATAGTAGCAATAATCTTTACACTGGTTTCTAAAATTTGTGAAATAGCACTTTTATAAGGTTTTTCAACAGAAGAAAAATATCCACCAATGACAGAGGAAACTGAGATGAGAGGTAAGCCAAGTGAAATCAGCAAAAGTGGAACTTTAGAAACCATATTGTTTAACCAAGTTGCAGAAATGATAGGAGCAAATAGAACAACAAGAAGAGAAGAAAGAACCCCTAATAGTACAGCAAAAATAATAGAGGTTTTTACTGCTTTTATGCCATTAATATAATTTCCTTTTGCAAATTCTTCAGAAACAATGCAGGTACAAGCGATACCAATTCCAGAAGTAGCAACTGTGATTGCAAAATTATAAACAGACATAATCAAACTAAATATACCGATTGCTTCAGACCCAACTTTATTAGCTACATATATATTAAAAATTAATCCAATACCACGCATGCTAAGTGTGGTTATGGTTAAAATAATACCATTAATAAAAAATAATTTTGTCTTTCTCAAAATATCACCTTTTAAAATGATATTAAAGAAAAACAAAAATTATGTCCCAAACAAAAACGATCTCAATGGGACAATGGGACAAAACAAAAACGATCTCAATGGGACATTAATGTGACATTAACTAAACCGTCTGTAACAGAAGATAAAATTTTTATATCATTGCCTGTATCATTTCGAAATTTGAAATCATAACTACCATAGGCAATAGCTGCATCTTTTCCATCAGGTACATAAGGTACATGATTACTATGTGGATGTCTTTCAATAACAGTTAAATTAGAAACGGCTAATACAGCATTATACAAAGTACTGCTAACTTGACAATTACCGCCACCATAACCTTTTTTCTTGTTTCCATCATGGTCATAGATATCTGCTTTTAAATATCCTTTACTACTTGTGGCAGGACCTATTGTAGTACAAAAAGAAAATGTTTGACCATTTTTTACAATGGTTCCATTTAATGTAGAAGTTGTGATTTCCATATTTTTTGTTCTATTTGTATCATTAGAATAAATTTTTGTAGAGTAGGCGGAAAGTTGTTGTTCTACTGTTTTAGTTGTATTATTAGTATTTGAAGTGTTTTCAGAGGTGGTGTTTGTAGTTTCAGTAGTATTTGTATTGGTACTAGACTCATTTTTAGATGTATTTTCTTCATTAGATTGGTTTTCTTCACTATTTGTCGTATTGTTTTCTGCCGAGGTTTTATCTGCTTCATAATTTGATTCTTCATTATTTGTATCGGAATTTTGTACATAAAAATAGATACCAATTCCAATTAATATAAGTAGTCCAATGACGAGGAAAATTTTCCATTTTTTATTCATTTAAATCACCAAGTTTATTGTAACCAAAACTTTAAAAATTATTGACAATTCATAAAAAAAAATATATAATTGTATATGTATATTAATGAAAGGAAGAAAACATATGCTTGCTAAATATTGGAAAAAAATTGGAATGCTTATTTTAATAATAGCTTGTGTGTTTAATATAATGAATAAATTAGTGCATAAACTTTCACTAAACAGTGAAATGCTGTCATCTGCACAATATATGTATGACCAACAACAAGATGAAACAAATAATAATGAAAATAAAACAAATTAGGTCTTGAAAAATATAAAAAAATATGTTATGATAAAAAACAGTCAGATTATTTCAATTTAAGAAAGAGGTGAACAATTAATGAAAGAAGGAATACATCCAAACTATAACCAAACAACAATCACATGTGCATGTGGTAATGTTTTAGAAGTTGGTTCAACAAAAAAAGATATCAAAGTAGATATATGCTCTAAATGTCATCCATTCTGGACAGGAAACTTAAGACAAGAAACAGCTGGTGGTAGAGCAGATAGATTCAAGAAAAAATATGGACTTGCATAAGAATAAAAGTAGAAAAACTCTACTTTTATTTTTTTTAAATCTTATTATTATAGCAATTTATATATAAAAGAAACCACTTTGATTTTTATAAAGTGGTTTCAATTTTATTTATATAATTTTGCTATTTCTCCAAAAGTTAAAATATCATAAATTTTTAATTTTGTCATTTTACCAGATAACGGAGAGTGAATAAAACCTTTTGGTGTTAAATAGACCAAATAATTGTAAGAAGACAAGAACAATTCCACATTTCCATTATCATTTGTATCATATCCATATCCAAATTCAATAAATTGATTATTTTGATTTAGTGTTAAAAACGTTACATATGGTCGAAACGCATTATTTCTATCCGCAATTTCATAAGTTACTAGAAATACTTCACTAAATGTAACACCTTCTAATTCAAATTTTTTAATATATTTTATATCTAATAAATTTAAAAGTCTTGCTTCATCAGGAAGATAAGTGTATTCCGGCAAAGCTTTAATAGGGGATAAATTTTTTGTCTTTAAAAAATAAGGATTTATAGTATCTCCTGATATGGCATCAACAAAAGATTTCATGTCTAGCATTCCCCATAAGGATAATAAATTTTTATCTATTTTATGTTTTATATCTTTCGCAAATAAATCATTGGCATTTAATAATTGTAAATCTTCTAAAGAAATTTCTTTGTTTTCTTTTCTTGCTTGTCTATATATTTCAATTACGTTAGAATGAGCAGTTCTTTTAGAAGTTTTTGTTTTTAATAAAGAATCGAAATCTCTCATATTCCCAAAATCCTCCTTCGTAAACCTTTTAATATATTATACCATTAAAAACAAGATAAAAAAAGATTTTAACAGCAAATTTCTTGCAAAAATCGCTAAAATATAATAAAATATGCAGATGATGGAGGTATTGATTAGTGGATACAATAAAAGAAGTAAAAAAACAAGAAGAATATATAGAAAAAGTAAAACAATTACATCAAGGAAAAACATTAAAATATCATATTTTAACAATGGGTTGTCAATTAAATGAAAATGATTCAGAAAAACTTTGTGGTATGTTAGAAGAAATGGGATATACAAGAACAAATGAATTTCAAGATGCTGATTTAAACTTATTTAATACCTGTTGTGTAAGAGAAAATGCAGAAGATAAGTTATTTGGAAAATTGGGAGAATTAAAACGTGTAAAAGAGGAAAAAGAAACCATTATTGCCATTGGTGGATGTATGATGCAAGAAAAACATATAACCGATAAAATCAAAGAAAGCTATCCTTTTGTCGATATCTTATTTGGAACACATACACTATATCGTTTTCCAGAAGATTTATACAAAGCATTAATTGAAAAGAAAAAACAAGAAGATATCTTAGATATTGATGGAGAAATCTATGAAGGATTACCTATTAAAAGAGATAGCAATATAAAAGCATCTGTTACCATTATGAATGGTTGCAATAATTTTTGTACCTATTGTATTGTGCCTTATGTAAGAGGAAGAGAAAGAAGTAGAGAACCAAAAGAGATTATAAAAGAAGTAGAAGAATTAGCAAAACAAGGCTATAAAGAAATTACGTTATTAGGACAAAATGTCAATTCCTATTTACGAGTAGAAAAAGAAAAAGGAATACCATTTGAGGAATATGAAGGTGTTCATTCTTTTGCTACATTACTAAAAGCAATTAATAAAATAGAAGGAATTGAAAGAATTCGCTTTGTTTCACCACATCCTAAAGATTTTACAGATGATGTCATTGAAGCAATTGCTAGCTGTGATAAAGTATGTAAATTAATACATTTACCATTACAATCTGGAAATACAAAAGTATTAAAAGAAATGAATCGTAAATATACAAAAGAACAATATTTAAATTTGGTAGAGAAAATGAAGGCCCAAATACCAAATCTAACATTATCAACAGATATTATTGTAGGATTCCCAGGAGAAACAGAAGAGGAATTTGAAGATACATTAGATGTGGTAAGAAAAGTAAGATTTGAACAAGTATATATGTTTATTTATTCAAGAAGAGTGGGAACACCAGGAGATAAAATGGAAAATCAAATTCCAGAAGAAATTAAACATAAACGTTTTGATAGATTAAAAGCATTGGTGGAAAGTCAAATAGAAGAAAATAACCAAAAATATATAGGAACTCTTCAAAAGGTATTGGTTGAGGGAACCAGTAAGAATAACGAAAATAAGTTAACAGGAAGAACAGATAGCAATAAAGTGGTTATTTTTGAAGGAGATAAAAGCTTGATTAACCAAATGATAGATTTAAAAATTGTATCAGAACATATGTGGTATTTGAAAGGAGAACAAATATAAATGTCAGAAAATAAAAATAAAGAATTTTCACCTATGATGCAACGATATCTTGAAACAAAAGAACAATACAAAGATTGTATCTTGTTTTATAGATTAGGTGACTTTTATGAAATGTTTTTTGATGATGCCATTACTGCAGCAAGAGAATTAGAAATTACGCTAACAGGAAAAGATTGTGGACAAGAAGAAAGAGCACCAATGGCAGGTGTACCACATCATGCAGCTGAAATGTATATTTCAAGATTAATTGCAAAAGGATATAAAGTTGCTATATGTGAACAATTGGAAGATCCTAAAAATGCAAAAGGAATTGTCAAAAGAGGGGTTATTAGAGTTGTTACACCAGGTACCATTGTAGAAAGTAATATGCTTGAAGAAAGAAAAAATAACTATATCATGTCTATTTTTAAATCTGGAATCTATTTTGGTATTAGTGTATGTGATATATCAACAGGAGAATTTTATGCAGCAGAAATTAAAGACAATAATAATTTTCCACAATTATTAGATGAGATTGCAAGATATTCACCATCAGAGTTAGTAATCAATTCTAATTTAGCAGATTGCACAGAAGAAATGAGTAAAATTAGAGAACGTTTTAGTACATATATTACAAGATTTCAAGATAAATTTTTTGATAGTAAACCAGATATCATTAAATTAAGATTTAATTTAGTGGATACTAACCAAAGACCAATTGAAAATATAGAAGAAAAAAGTTTTGCAGTAGCAAGTATCAATGCTCTAATTGAATACATAGAACAGACACAAATGACTAGCCTAGACCATATTAATAAAATTACCATTTATCAAATATCAAAATATATGTCATTAGATATCAATGCTAGAAGAAATCTAGAAATCACAGAAAAGATGAGAGATAAATCTAAAAAAGGAACCTTATTATGGGTATTAGATAAAACATCAACTTCTATGGGAGGAAGACATTTAAGAAGATGGCTAAATGATCCATTAATTGATACTCTAGAGATTAATAGAAGATTAGAAGCTGTTAAAGAATTAAAAGGAAATGTCATGCTAAGGGGTGATGTGATAGATAATCTAAAAAAGGTTTATGATATTGAAAGACTAGCAGGAAAAATGGCTTATGGTAATGCTAATGCAAGAGACATGATTACATTAAAAAATTCTTTAGCAAGATTACCAGAGGTAAAAAATGTTTTGCAAACCACGGAATCCCCAATGTTAAAAGATATTTATGAAAACTTAGATGAGTTACAAGATATCTATGAATTGATTGAAAAATCTATTGTAGATGATCCACCAATGACTGTAAAAGATGGTGGAATCATTAAAATGGGATATGATGAAGAAGTCGATAAATTAAAAACAGCAACAACAGAGGGAAAGAATTGGATTATTCAATTGGAAGCTGATGAAAAAGAAAAAACAGGAATTAAAAATCTAAAAGTAGGATTTAACAAAGTATTTGGTTATTTTATAGAAGTCACCAAATCAAACCTAGACCAAGTTCCTGAAAGATATATTAGAAAACAAACTTTAACAAATGCAGAAAGATATATTACAGAAGAATTGAAAAACTTGGAAAATCAAATTTTAGGTGCAGAAGAAAAGGTTGTTAGCCTAGAATATGACTTATTTACAAAAATTAGAGAAGAAATTGCTAAAAATGTTATCAGATTGCAAAAAACAGCAACTATGGTGTCTACATTAGATGTGTTAGCATCATTTGCACAAGTAGCAGAAGATATGAATTATTGTATGCCACAAGTAGATAATTCAGGAGTTATTGATATTAAGAGTGGAAGGCATCCTGTTATAGAAAAAATGCTAGGTGCAGGAGAATTCGTAGAAAATGATACTTATTTAGATAAAGATGAAAATAGATTATCGATTATCACAGGACCTAATATGGCAGGTAAATCAACATATATGAGACAAGTTGCCTTGATTACATTAATGGCACAAGTCGGAAGTTTTGTACCAGCAGAAGAGGCTAAAATTGGTGTTGTCGATAAAATCTTTACAAGAGTTGGTGCATCTGATGATTTAAGTATGGGACAAAGTACTTTTATGGTAGAAATGATGGAAGTAGCAACTATTTTAAAAGAAGCAACGCCAAACAGTTTAGTGATTTTAGATGAAATTGGAAGAGGAACTTCAACTTATGATGGATTGTCTATTGCTTGGGCGGTAGCAGAATATATAGCCAATAAAGAGAAATGTGGAGCAAAAACATTATTTGCAACACACTATCATGAATTAACAGAGCTAGAAGAGAAAATTGAAGGCGTTAAAAACTATTCTATTGCTGTTAAAGAAAAAGGAGAAGATATTATCTTTTTAAGGAAGATTGTTAGAGGCGGAACAGATGAAAGTTATGGTATTCATGTAGCAAGATTAGCAGGTGTTCCAAAACTAGTTACAGAAGAGGCAAATAAGATTTTAAAATCTTTAGAAAGAAAAAATATCTTAACTGGTAAAAAAGAAGAAAAGAAAGATAAAAAACAAGTAGAAGGACAATTTGATATGTATAATTTCAAATTAGCAGAAATTGCTCATGAAATTGATAAAATTAATTTGAATGAGTTAACACCAATTGATGCATTAAATACATTGGTAAAGATTAAAGAGAAGATGAAATAATATGATATAAACCTATCTAAGATTGGATAGGTTTTATTTGTACAACCATAAATTGACATAATATCGCATAAAATGATATAATAATAAATATGTAACTATAATAACTCAACCACAATTAAGGGGAGGTACACGAATGAGAAAATCAGAAGAATTATCAAAAAATATAGAAGATATGCGGAACCAATTAATGGATTTAGTAGATGAAGATTTCAGAATCCATGAAATTGTAAGGCAATTAGATTATTTTCATCTGGACACAAGACTTGATGCAGAAGGGATGATAGAATTTCGTTGTGAACATGGAGTCATTCCTATTGGAGGAAGAGTCAAAGAAAATGAAATGATATATGCGTTGGCGATAATGAGCTTCTACGGTATTTTGTATTATAAATGCAAAAAAATAATCCGAAGAATCCGGAAAAAGGAATATACTCGAAGGATAGATTCTTTGCTTTTAAATATGGAAAAAGTAATAAGAAGACAAGCAAGGAGAGGAAACCAATCCAATTGATAAAATATTATTAACTGCATCTGGAGGACCATTTTTTGATAAACCAATTACAGATGATATTACACCAGAACAAGCTCTAAATCATCCAACATGGAAAATGGGATCAAAAGTTACTATTGACTCATCTACTATGATGAATAAAGGGTTTGAAGTTATAGAAGCTAGATGGTTATTTGATGTAAATCCATCTCATATTCAAGTGGTTGTACATAGACAAAGTTTAGTTCATTCTATGGTACAATTTAAAGATGGAACCATTATGGCAAATATTGGACCAAAAGATATGCAAATTCCGATAGCTTATGCACTAAATTATCCAACGAGATTAGAAAATAGAATAGAAAAATTAGATTTATTTGAAGTACAAACATTAAAATTTGAGAAACCAGATTTAGAAAAATTTAAATGCTTAAAATTAGCTTTTAGAGCAATAGAAATGGGGCATAGTGCACAAGTTGTTTTAAATGCTGCAAACGAAGTGGCAGTAAAGAAATTTTTAGATAAAGAAATTACCTATACAGAGATACCAAGAATGATTGAAAAAGCTTTAGATAATCATAAAGTAATACCATTAACATCTGTGGAAGAAATTTTAGCATTAGATAAAAAGGTTAGAGATGAACTTATGGAAGAATATATATGCTAAAGCAATCAATTTTATAAATAGGAATTAGATTATATATTGATAAAAACCTGTGAAAATAGCAATTTTCCACAGGTTTCACGTGTTGACATAAAACGAGAAATATGATAAAATTTATACGAATTTTTGTATAAAGTTGCAAAGAGTGTATCTTAATTGCAACAAAAAAATCTAATAATAATTTTGAAAGGAGAAAAAAGATGAACACACAAAGTATAGTAAGGTTAGGAGACTATATTCGGGCAGGATATCCGGCTATTGTTTTAAACACTCCTGAAGAAGAACGGGCTCTGGAAGAATGTTATAAAATAGCAGAAGGATTAGAACTGCAGTTTTATGCATGGTCTGAAACCAAGGGGGTTTTCAAATGTGAAAGAGATAAATGCGATGGAAACCTTAAATATGAAACTGTAAAAGAGAGTGTAGCACCTGATGAAGAAGCTTTGAATGAGGGCTTAACGTATGGTAAAAACACCATATATTGTATGTTGGATTTCCATCCATATATTAAAGCTCCAAATGTATGGAGAACAGCCAAAGATGTTTTTGCAAAAGCAAAAGGAAAAGGGACGAGTTACATTTTTATAAGTTGTAAATTTGATGTCCCGGCAGAACTGGAACATGAAGTAATCATAACGAGTTTAGACTTACCTCAAAAAAAAGAGTTACAAGAAATTGTAAATCAATTTTGTAAAATGTACGGAATTAGAGTTCCAGAAAATTTGGATGAAGTCTTAGATGCGGCCTTAGGTCTCACAATAGCAGAAGCTACGAATGCATATGCAACTTCACTGTCAAATACGGAAGGATTTGATGTAGACATTATAAACAATGTCAAAAGACAAATCATTTGTAAAGATGGCTTGTTGGAGTATATGCAGCCCAAAGAAACAATGGAAACCGTGGGCGGAATGAAAAATTTTACAAGTTATGCGGAAAATCGGCTTTCTGCATATTCTGAAGAAGCAAGAGCTTATGGTTTACCTTATCCGAAGGGCGTACTACTTGTAGGAATTCCCGGATGTGGAAAAAGTTTGGCAGCTAAGGCACTTTCAAATATGTGGAAAAAACCTTTGCTGAAGCTGGATTTAGGAAAATTGTTTGGTTCTTTAGTAGGTGATACAGAAGCCAACACAAGAAAAGCCTTAGAAATAGCAGAAGCAATGGCACCGGCCATTTTATGGATAGATGAAATCGAGAAAGGCCTCTCCGGAGTTGGAAGTAGCGGAAAGACAGATTCTGGTGTGACTTCTAGAATGTTTGGAACCATTCTTACATGGCTCCAGGAGAAAGAAACACCGGTCTATGTAATTGCCACTGCTAACAATATTTCTTCATTACCACCGGAGTTTTTGCGCAAAGGTAGGTTTGATGAAATCTTTTTTGTGGACTTACCAAGTGGTGAAGAAAGAGAAGAAATCTTTGAAATTCAGTTGAAAAAGTATGGCAGAAAAAGTGAAGATTTTGATATTGCGGAATTAGCGAAGTTGTCTGAAGGATATACCGGAGCAGAAATTGAAGAAGCTATCGTTTCTGCAATGTTTAATGCATGGAATGATGGAAAAAGACCATTAACAACAGATGACATTAAAACGGTGATGTCTGAAGAAATTAAGCCGATGTCTACAGGTATTATGAGTGGTACTGTTCAAGCATTAAGAGAATGGAGTTCCACTCATGGAATTAGAAGTGCTTCTTCTATTCCGAAAGTAAAGAAAGCGGCAACTTCAACAGGAAATATAAAAAGTACGAGACAAATAAGATTTAAAAAGCAGACTAATGGAAAAGCAGGCGGTACAGAGCAAACAAATAAGGAGGAATCATAATGAGTCACTTTTCAACAGTAAAAACGGAAATAACAGATTTGGAAGCTTTGGAGAAAGCAGCTTCTACCATGGGGTTGAGATTGGAATCCAATACAACGTGCCGGTATTATTACGGAGCCGAATTCAGGGAACATGTTATAAAACTTCCTGGACGGTATGATGTTGCCGTGGAATCTAAAGGCAATGGTACCTATGATTTAAATGCCGATTTTTATGGAGGACATGTTGAAAAAGTCATTGGACCTAAAGGCGATGTACTTCTGAAACAATATGCCATTGAAAAGTTGAAAATCGAGGCAAAAAAACATGGGTATAAGGTCTATGATAAAGGAAACGGAAGTTTAAAAATCATGGATCCGAAAACGACCGGGAAGGCTGAAGTGACATGCTTACCTGATGGAAAATTCAAAATAAAAACTTCAGGTTTCAAAGGCAAATCTTGTATGAAGTTTGAAGCAATCGAAAAGGCCTTAGGACGTATTGACAGCACAAAGAAAACGGCTGAATATTACGATGATAATACGACCAAAGCGCGTCTTACAGAATGGAGTTAATAGCATGAAAAAAATAGCCATCGTTATGTGTAATGATATGCATATGGACATAGAACGGTCCAATGTTTTACTAAATTACATTGTACAAAATGGTAATTATGAAATTGTCTGTGATTATACAATTGCAGATATAATTATCATTCAAACTTGTGCTTTTGGAAATGGTAAAAGATATAGTATGCAGGTCATTGCAGATGTAAGAGTAAATGCCAATCCAAATGCCAAAATCATCGTAACGGGGTGTTTATTACCAATTAACAAAGAGGAATTAAAAGTGATTCCTGGAATAGAAGTAAAAAGCTTTGATGAACTAATCCTTATGTTCAAAAAAGCAGATATACATCTATATCAGGACATTGTTCCTCAAAATAAGGTAATTATCTCAGAAGGATGTTTAAAAAGATGTTCTTATTGTGTATATCCCTTAATTGCTGGCAAATACACTAGTAAGTCAATGGAAGATATTTTGTCAGAAGTTGCAAGATTATATGAGACGGAAACAAATATCTATTTAACAGGGGCACAAGAAACATCAGATTATGGCAGAGATTTATATGGCAAACCAAGTTTTGTGAAGTTGTTACAAAAAATTTGTACACAATTTCCGAATTGTAACTATATCATTGGCTGGTTTCATCCAGCAGGGTTAACAGAAGAAATGATTTCTGTGATAGCACAAAATAAAAATATCATAGAAATTATGCTTCATATCCAACATGTGGATGAAACAATTCTTAAAAATATGAATCGACCTACAATGAAATTTACAGATGAGAAGATTCAGAAATTAAGAAAATTACGGCCAGATTTGGCTATTTCAACTGAAGTGATAGTTGGGTTTCCTGGAGAAACCCAACTGGAATTTCAAAAATTAGTGAAGTATTTAAATAAAGGATATTTCACTGATATAGGAGTAGCAAGTTATGAACAGGTTTTGGGTACCGACGCTTCTGTGATGGAAAATCAAATTCCAGAAGGAATCAAAAAAGAAAGACTAAAATTCATCCAGATGAATTTTAAAGCTTGTATTTATCCAGGCAATAAGGATAATTTTACGATGTCAGTTATTGAGGAATATATGAAAGCATATGATTTATTTTGTCATCTGCCTAAGTATATTTTGAATAACAGACAAAAATATAATTGTATTGCTGGGGTAGATACGAAGGCTAAAACGGAAGAGTTGGAAGAAATTTTAAAAGAAGTTCTGGAATATATTATAAATTCCAGAGGTGAATTTGATTTTCAGAAGAATAAAAAATTTCTAACTGAAAAATATACAACAGAGGCAAGAATGCTATTTTGTAGCATGATAGAAAGAGGGAATTTCAAAGAAGGAATAAAACAAAAAGCAAAAAAATTGTTATTAGATGACAACCAAGATTAAATTTATGAAAGGAGTAGTATGAGAATTCATCGTGTTATTCGGTTTGCAGGAAAACCTTTAAATAAAGGTGATCCAAAAGAACGAAAAGAAGCTATCAGTGTAAATCATGATGCTTCAGAAAATATACAACAAGAAGAATGCAGACCATCTCCAAAATTAAAGCTTCCAAAAGAATTTAATGATGCAAATATGCAACTAAGAACATGTATCAGATTAGCTTTCGAAGAAAGAAACAAGGAAAATCTATTTGGAGTATTTGGACCCGATGCAGAAAGAATGATAAACGAATTAAAGAGAGATGTGATCGACAGACGTGATTGTATTGTTAGCTTAACATATTCTTCAGAGTTTGGAACTATAAAGAGTTATGAAGAATTATGTGACTATATTGCAAGAGGATTGCAACAGATGTCTGGAGAAGAATTTATAGAAGGATACACATCTGAAAAAATCATTTCAGTGATTATAGATTTATACAAAATTGGGTTAGGTGATACTTGGGGGAGGTCACAAAAAGTTTTCATTCTAATCAATTTCGAGATTATGAATCTTGAGATTTTAAGCAAACTTTCAAGTCTACAATCTTCAGATTTGATTATTCTTGTATGGTCTAACGAGACTAAAGATGGTATAGAAGATTTCTTCTATGATGGAAATTTTATTTTTGCAAATTTAACATAATATTTCAGAAAGGAAAAAAAGTATGAAAATTCAGCGTGTTATTCGGTTTAAAAAACTTCAAAATACAGAGGATGTTAAAGCCGAAGTTAAAGAAGTAAGCACAGGTATTAGGTTTAGTGCCTCAGAAGAAGATGTGCAGCCAGAAAATGGCATATCTCATGCAGACTTTCAGTCTCAGGAAATGGAAGAATCAGGTTCAAGTGCTTTTGACCAGTTAAAACGAGATATGGAAACGGTTTTGGCTGGGAGAGGTTCTAACATGATTGGTGTTTTCGGGATGAATGCGGACAATGTGATTGGACAATTAAAGCGAGATCCGATTTTCCATAATGTCAACTTTTTGGGCAAGATAGAACCACCACCTGCAAGTGATATTTATGATTATATTGCAGCAATACTGCTGGACTATCTCAATCGAACAACAGTTGGAAGACATGATTTGGATTATGAAAGAAGAGAGGCGTTGAGAACAATTGAAACTATTTATGCTTCTAATAAACCGGCTTGTATTGATGTACCATTAGAGGTTTTACATCGAACTTCCCTGAAAGCAAAAAGAGATAGTTACATTTTAACTGCCCTTAATCAAATTAGTAGAATAAATAATTATGCATCTATTTCAAGAGATAGGGAAGATAAATTTCTACTCATTGTGGAATTAGAAGGGGTGGATTATGTGACGCTTAAGAAACTTTTAAATTTGCAATCCTCAGAGTTAATTATCATTGTATATTCTTTATTAAAATTGGAATATGTGGTTGATAGTGAAACAATGAGAAGCATGGGAGGTGAATATAATATCATAGGAAAATTTTTCCCAGCAGGCAACTATATTGTAGCAAATTAATTATTTAAGGAGGGATTTGCTATGATGGTCATTGACTTTGATGAGAATAAGTCTTATCAATATTCATATGGAGACGGCTCATCTGTAGAAGGGATTATTAATGAAATGTTCAAAGAACATTTGGATGAATTCTATCAAGAAAGTACTAGGGATTCACAGATAACGGAACTTTGGAAACAGATAACAATGAACATTCCTAAAAGAACAGTATTTGTGGTAAAAAATGCACAACAGTATTATTTAACAGAAGACTTGCATTTTGAAACTGTACCAGAAGAGTTTCTTGAAATTAATCCTACTGCGCATATGATGTTAGCAGAATGTTTTGAGACATGTTATCGGCAATTCAAAGATTTGCTGAAAAACTATAAAGTATGGGAAAATCCATACGAAGCTACTTTACCTACTATATATTTAAATAGTGGAAACAGAAATATAAGTAAAGGAGAAGTAGAAAAATTCTTAGAAAATGAACAAGAAGAATTTGAGAAAATTTTAAATGTCTCTTTGAAGTCAAGAATGATTGATATCGTAAGTCCAAGAATTAAAGAAATTTATAGAAGTGTATACTTGGATAACGAACCAATTATGCTTATCATTAAAACTGAGGGGGACATTAGAGAGATTTATAGTGTCTCGAGCGAATTAATGGTTGAAAAAATCCAATATATTCATATTGAAAGACAATTGGAAGAAATCATTAATAGACATGTTCCAGTAGACTCTGATTTTCTGGTAAATAGGCTATACAATCATATTATGATGCCATCAAAAAATATAATGCCATATATCAGGATAAGGACAGTGAACGAAAAAGGCATAAATGCTACATTATTCACTCCAGATAGACAAATCCCCATAGTTTCCGATTTACAGTTTAAAAAAGTGTATATATTTGCATTGATTGAACATAATGCAAATGGATATCCACAATCTTCTTATAAAATAAATGGAGAGACTATTCGCATTCAACCGGTTTCTCCTAAGGAGGGATTACGGGAGATGCAAAAAATGAATGAAACGATGTTTCAGGATATGACTTGCTATATAGAAGATATTGGAAAAAAATATAGAATCCATGGAAGGGATTTCGATACTAATAAAATGGAAACATGGGATGCGGAAGACAGTTTGGTGTATAAGTTGAAACAAGGCGAGTTGAGTTTGATGGAAAGCTTGGAGATGCCAAGTAGCGAGTGGCATAAGGTAAAAGAGATTGGCAGAAAAGCACAGAAAAACGGTGTTTATGCATTCTTCAAAGTTGAATGTTCCTAACAAAAAAGATTTAAAGGTCGCTGTTAATGCGACCTTTAAATCTTTTTTGCTTCATGGAGCCTATTTCAGGACACCCTCTTAACCGTATCAATCATTTCTTGTTATAATATTCTTCAAGCCATTCACTTAAAATTTTGGCATACAAAAAATTAGTCCACTCATCATCAACATCCCATAAACATGTATGTAAATCACTAAACCAATATTCTACCATATTGTTGTTGGTACTTCTAGATTTTACATTAACGTATATTCTGTCATCAATAAAAGATTTAGAAAAGACTTTCCATTTTGCATGTTTGTAATCAATATGTTCCAAAAAAGAAGCAATTTGTTCTTTTGATACATATTCTACAACATGATGACTCCTATGGTACTTGCAGCAAGAATCATCATACAAATAATAAATCATGGAGCATTTTGTTAAGTCAGAAGGTATCATAGATTGATTCCCAAATGATTCTAATAAGAAAATAGAATCTTTAATTTCAGTAAATTGTATTTGTATAGGTTTTGATTTGAGTCTTAACAATGTTACTAATTCAGAATTTTTAACAAGTATGATTGAGTTCTTTTGACAAAGTTGTGTAAAATTTGAAAGAGAATAATTATGACCTCCAATATCTACACCTTTAAATATCATATTATCCCTCCTTGCCAATTGGCATATCTAATCATTTTCCAATAGTTGCATATATATAAACTGTCCATAAATCAGAACAGGATAAATAAGAAAATTTTCATATATTTTATCATGTTTTTTTAGTTTCTTCAAGAAAAGGTAGATTATTTATATATTTTATAGTATTTATAGTATAAAGAATAACGGTGGAATATTTAAAATGAATTCCACCGTTTCTGCCATATTCGTGTCAGATTTTGTTTTGCTTATTTGCTCCGATTTTTTGCAAATCTCTCCACTACTTCATCTTCGGTAAAAGTCCTCTCTGTACCAAAAATTGCCTACTTTTCTGTTTTGGGAGCAGAAAATGATGACTATATAAATTGATTAGGAAAGAAAAATTAAACTCTAATAACAAAATTTGTTAGTATAAACTTTTAGTAGGGAAAATTTGATAAAAAAATTGAATAAGAGATACCAATTTGATAGAATATTTTT
>CALXFG010000019.1 GCA_944387505.1 uncultured Clostridia bacterium | reverse complement strand
ATCAAACATATATAAAAATATCCCTGTTAGCATATAGCTAATAAGGATATTTTTATTTTTCTAGTCTGAACAGTAACGATATTTTTATTATTTAAATCACATTTTTGTGAACAATTTACATGACTTAAACAAATTTTGCATCAAAAACTGATTTGCAATACTTCATAAATATAAGATGTTAAAGCTTGTTGTATAGAAAAATCCATCTCCATCATCTCTTGTAATTTTATGTAATCTAGAAATTTCAAGCGTTTTATGGTATAATTAGGTAAAATTGATTAGAAAAGATTTTTGAAATAATATATATAGTATAAAATGCAAAAAAAGGTGGTGAAATTATGGTTGAACTACTTTCCCCTGTCGGTGATTTTGAATGTTTAAAAGCTGCTGTGCAAAATGGTGCTAACAGTGTCTATTTTGGTAGCGATACCTTCAGTGCTAGAGCGTTTGCGTCTAATTTTAATATTAATGAATTAGAAAAAGCCATTCAATATGCAAAAATTCGTGGTGTCAAGACCCATTTAACCTTGAACACATTAGTAACAGATACAGAATTTGAATCTGCCATGAATATTGCAAAAAAAGCTTATGAATTTGGAATTGATGCGATTATCGTTCAAGATTTAGGATTGGCTATGGCATTAATGAGAGCTTTTCCTGATTTACCAATTCATGCTAGTACACAAATGACTGTCCATAACCTAAATGGTGCTTTAAAATTGCAGGAACTTGGTTTTAGAAGAGTTGTTCTTGCTAGAGAGCTTTCTGTTAATGAGATTGCCTATATTTGTAAAAATACCAATATTGAAATAGAAACGTTTATTCATGGAGCACTTTGTATCTCCTATTCTGGTCAATGTCTATTTTCTAGTATGTTAGGTGGTCGTTCTGGAAACAGAGGAAAATGTGCAGGTCCTTGTAGACTTCCATTTGAATTATTGGAAAACAATAAAACCATTAACTCTGGATATTTATTAAGCACTAGAGATTTATGCGGTTTAGAATTTATCCCAGATTTAATTGAAGCTGGTGTAAAGTCTTTTAAAATAGAAGGACGTATGAAATCACCTGAATATGTAGCAACTGTAACAAAAATTTATCGAAAATATATAGATTTAGCATTGTCTGATAATGAATATGTAATTGATGAAGATGACAAAAAAGAATTACTACAAGTGTTTAATAGAGGTATGTCTTCTTCAGGACATTTAGGCAATGAGGCTAACCGAAATTTAGTATTTAAAGAAAAACCAAATAATATGGGATTATTCCTTGGAAAAGTACAAAAATATAATGCCAAAAAAGGATATATTGCAGTAAAGTTAAATGAACCAATTGGTATTGGTGATACCATTGCTTTAGAAAAAGAACAAGGAACTTATACGATTTCAGAATTAATGGATACCAATATGAAAAATATTAAATTCACGGAAATTGGTCAAACAGTTGTCATTGGTAGAATGAAAGGAAATATCAAATTAGGTAATCAAATTTACAAAATGAGTTCTAAAAAATTAAATCTTTTGGCACAAAATAGTTTCTCAAAAGAAAACAGAAAAGTTCTTTTAAATTGCCATATTGTGATTAAAGAAAACAAACCTATTTCTATTACAGTAACATCTGCTAGTAATATGGAATTATATAAAGATTTAAACATACAATATACAAGTGATATCATACCTTTAAAAGCAAAAACAAGACCACTTGATAAAAATACGATTATCTCTCAAATTTCAAAAACGGCTTCTACACCTTTTGCTTTTAAAAGTTTAGAAATTGAACTAGATGATAAATTATTTGTTCCTAAATTAAGTACTTTAAATGATTTAAGAAGAACCATTTTACAAATGGTAGAACAATATGCCATAAACACAATGAAAAGAAACTTTTCTAATATAGATAAAAAGACCTCTACAGATAAAGACATCAATAGGAGTGAAAAAGAAGAACATCATACTCAAGATCATCCTATAAAAAAGACAAAACTTTCTTTATTATTAAATATTTTGCATAAGGATTTTGATTATGCACAACTTCATGATATTGAAAATGTATATATTCCTTTAAAATATTTTTCTATGAAAGACTATCAAGAAATTTTACATGTTTTAGATAATAAATTTAATATATACATCTATATGCCAACCATTATAAAATCAAATTACAAAAATCTATTATCTAGCAATATAGAAACCACTTTAAACAATTATCATATTAAAGGATTTGTCATTTCAAATATTTGTAACATAAAATTATTACATACACTTTTTGCAGACCTAAATAAACACTTAGAATTAATCACCAATTATACCTTTAATGTGTATAATTCTCATACGATAAAAGAATTAAAAGATTTGGGAATTTGCCGATATACCATATCTCCTGAATTAAATAGAAAAATGATTCATGATTTGTGTAATTGCACAGATTTACCAAATGAATTAATCGTTTATGGTAGAACACCATTGTTAAATATGAATTATTGTCTTTTGGGTGAAACAGATAAATGTTATCCAACCTGTAAACAAAGATGTATTACGGATAATATCTATGAATTAAAAGACCGTTTACATATGAAATTTAGAATTTTACCTGATAATATACAAACGGTTACAACCATTTTTAATAGTAAAATTACCTCTATTTATCCAAAAGAGTTTAATATTGATTTTGCAAGAATTGATGTTTTAGATGAGACGATTGAAGAAATCAATGAAATTATCCATAGAGTACTTAATAACCAAAGATTTGACGGTAGCCATTATACAAATGGAAATTTGAATAAAGAAATCTGAAACGTTAGGGACGTGCCAAATCGTTCCAAAATGAAACAAAAGGGACAGACCTAAAAAAACATATTAAAATCTAAGGTCTGTCCCTTTTGTTTCATTTTGGAACGATTTGGCACGTCCCTAACGTTTCAGATTTGTTTACTACTTAAATCTATCATTAAATCCATATTATCATCTTTCGCAGCTTTATTTTTTCTAATGGCTCCACATGTTTTACATCTATAAATAATCACATAACCTTTTTTTCCGTCTATTTCCAAAGAAACTGGCTCCAAGTCCCCATGGCAAGTTTCTTGCCTATCTCCTGGATTTTTGTCTACATGTTTGGAATGTAAACAATATGGACAATGATCTCTACAAGAATAGCCTAGTTTTGGAACCTTTTTTCCACAATTATCACATATAAATTCTTCATCGATTTCAGTAAATCTTCTATTTTCCATTTTTTCCCCTTCTAATATTTAAAATCTCCTCCACCTAAAAATTCTTTTAATAATGAATTATTTGGCACAAATTCTTTTGGTATTTCTTCAAAATATTTTAACATATTCATTAGTCTAGATGCTTCTGCATATTCTGGGTCTTCTTTGGTAATTTCTTCTAATAGTGGCATAATAATTGGTTTTAATGCCCCTATCTCATATACTAGTGATGTGTTGAATATAAAGTTTGATTCTTCTTGGAATGGGAATATATTTTTCTTTTCTCCCTCATTTACTTTATTCCATGTTGCAATTGTATTTTTTGCTGAATATCCTCTAAATTGATAATCTCTTACAATTCTTCTAATTAATCTGGTATCTGTTGTAGATATTCTATTAAATCTGTCTAAATTTAATACGGTTAATGCACTAATATATACTTTATATTTTTGTTCTGTAGGTATTTTGCTTGTTAATTTATCATTTAAGCAGTGGATTCCTTCTATAACTAATACTTCATCTTCTTCTAACTTTAATTTTTTACCATAATATCTTTTAGTGCCTACATGGAAATCAAATTGTGGCATTTCTACTTCTTCACCATTTAATAATCTTGTTAAATGGTCATTAAATAATTCTAAATCGATTGCTTCTAAACATTCAAAATCATATTCTCCATTTTCATCTCTTGGTGTATCTTTTCTTTCTACAAAATAATTATCTACAGAGATAGTTACTGGTTTGATTCTATTTAGCTTTAACTGAATTCCCAATCTTTGTGCAAAAGTTGTTTTTCCAGATGATGATGGACCTGCTATTAATACCATCTTTATATTTTTGTTTTTGGCTATATTATCTGCAATTTTCGCTATTTTCTTTTCATGTAAAGCTTCTGCTAATAAAATGATATCTTTAACAGTTCCTTCTTCTATCGCTTGATTAATTCTATATACTCTATCGATATTTAAAATTTTATTGATATCATCATATTCTTCCATAGCCCATGCTATTTTCTTATTCTTTACAAATTTTGGCATTCTCTCTGGGTCACTTTGACTTGGATATCTTACTAAAAATCCATCATTATATTTTACAATTTCAAATATTTTTGTAATTCCTGTTCTATTAGCTAATGTTCCATAACAATAGTTATAATAATCTTCACAGTAATACATAAAAATTTCATTATTCCCCTCTAAGTCTAACTGTAATCTTCCCTTTGAGGTTTCTGTTTCATTAAAAAATTTTGTTGCTTCTTCTCTATTCATAATCACTTGTCTAATTGGTAAATCTTCTTTTACAATTCTTCTAACCTCTTGTGATAGTTCTTCTAAAAATTCCTCTGTTACTTCTTCATCTATTAAATCACAAAACATCGCATTTGATAATTGATAATTCACTTCCATTTTCTTATTAGGACATATGTTCTCAAATGCTTTTCCTACTATATATACTAATGTTCTTCTATATACTTTCATTCCTTCTTTTGAAGAAATATCAATTAATTCTATTTTTCCATCTTCGTCTATTATAGACTCTAGATTTTTATATTCATTATTAAAAATAGCTGCTACTACTGTATATTCACTATTTTCAATTTCTTCTTTTAATAATTCACTAATTGTCATTGGTTTATCTAATTCGATTGTCTTGTCTTTATATTGTATCTTCATAAAATTCCTCCTTTTGTTTTTTCCTAATTTATTGTATATGAAATCAAGTTTTAAGTCAAGCATTGTAAACAGTTGCTAAAATGTGTCAAAACTACATCATTATATTTCAGTCTAAAATTGTTTTATATATTTCTTCTTTATTCCAGAATATTTTTTTGTAATTAGAAAAACATTTTATGAATATAAAGTTCATTTTTGGATATATTTTAATTAGAAACATTGTATATCAAAAGATAATTTATTTATTTTTAATTATGAGGAGGAATTGGTTATGGATATTTCTAGAATTCATTCTATATTAGAAAATAAAGAAAAGTGTGATGTGTTTTATGAGGATAGACCTGTATGGATTCAAGGTGTGAATGACAATATCGCTAAAGTCGGTTTTATTGACAATTTTGAAGAAAAGGATGTTTTTATCCAAGATTTATATGAAAGGAATTTATATAATTAAAACAAATATTATAAAGCAATTATCTTTGTAGAAAATATTTTATCTTAATAAACTTTTTGTCCAAATATTTAGAACAATAGATAAAGAAGAAAGAACCAAAAAATTTTCTGGTTCCTTCTTCTTCTTGCAATTCGTTTTTTAGTAGTCATACATGATTCTGTCTACTGAATTAAGTATTGTCGGTAATGGTATTGTTCTGCACAACTCTTCAGCCTCTCGGTTTGTGGACGTATAATCTTCAAGTTTTTCTTTAACTTTCTGGATTTTTTCTTCATCCACATCATAGTATGTTGATTGTGTAAAAAATTCATTATCAATTTTATACTCTATGATAATTACTCTTCTGTTGTCTTTGTTTCTTTCTTCCCGTATTTCAAATCCATTAACAGCTCTGACTTTACTCATATTCTTCCTCCTTGTGTTGTTTTTACTACAAAGTTATCTTAGGCAGTATTTTATCATAAAATTCCTGTAAAGTCTATTAAAATTAAAGTTTATTGTTTAAATCTTCCCATTCTTGCATTTTATCTTCTATTTCTTGATTAATTTTTTGTATTCCTTCCTGTAATTCATTTAACTTTATATAATCTGAAGCAATTTCTTCTTTCATCATTTCTTTTTCAATATCTTGAATTTTCTCTTCTTTGAAATTTATTTCCTGTTCAATCTTATTCATCTTATTTTGTATTCGATTTCTCTCTTTTTCAATAAAGTATGAATTTGTTTCTTTCTTTTTATTTCTTTCATTCAAGTTTGTTTTTCCTTCTACTGTACTAGAATCCTGTGATGCTTCAATTGCATGTTTCTGTTTTTCTTTATATTCCAAGTATTCCTGATAATTCTTATGATAAAATGTTACTTTTCCATTTTCAAATTCTAATATACAATCTGCAAGTTTATTTACAAAATATCGATCATGAGAAACAAAAATCAATGTTCCTGTATATTCTTTTAGAATGTTTTCTAAACTCTCTTTTCCTACAATATCCATATGATTTGTTGGCTCATCTAATAATAAGACATTTGGTTGTTTCTTTAAGATTTTGCACAATTGTAATCTTCCTCTTTCTCCTCCTGATAGTACATTTATTTTCTTAAAGACATCTTCTCCTGTAAATAGAAATGTTCCTAACAAAGTTCTTGCCTGTGTTGTTGTTAATTCTGGAAAGTTTTGCGTTATCTCCTCAAATACGGTATTTTCCGGATTTAAAAATTCCATCTGTTGGTCAAAATATCCTGTTTGTATATGATATCCAAATTCAAATTCTCCCTTAATTTTAGGTATATTTCCATTTAGTGTTTTTAACAATGTTGATTTCCCAGTTCCATTTTCTCCAATGATAGCTAATTTCTGACCTTTATATAATTCAAAAGAGATTTCTGCAATCGGTTTATCATACCCAATTTCTAACTTGTCTACTTTTAATACCATTTTTCCACTTTGTATTTTTACATCGAAATTCGCATAAAATGTTTTTAAATCATTTTCTTCTGGTTTTTCTATGATTGTCATTTGTTCAATCTTTTTTAATTTAGATAATGCCATTTTCGCTTTTGTTGGTTTATATCGAAATCTATCTGCAATAGCTTGTACTCTTTTGATTTCTGCTTGTTGATATTCATAATCTTTTAGTTGCTTTTCATATCGTTCCTTTTTCTGCCTTTCAAAATCTGCATAATTTCCTTTATATTCCACCATACTGGCATATTCTATCTCATATACTTTATTAACAATTTTATCTAAAAACATTCTATCATGTGATACTATGACAACTGCTTTTGGATAATTTTTCAAATAATTTTCTAACCATTCAATTGCTACAATATCTAAATGGTTTGTTGGTTCATCTAGTAATAAGATATCTGGCTTACTTAATAATAATTTTAAGAAAGCAATTTTGGTTTGTTGTCCTCCAGAAAATTCACTTACTTTTTTCTGTTTGTCTTCTTCTTTAAAACCAAATTTTTTAATGGCTGTTTCATATTCTTTTTTATATAGATATCCGCCTTGTATTTCATATTGTTCTAGCGCATTTGTATATTCTTTTATTAGTTTTTCATCCGTCTTTTCCTGCAAAGCTTTTTCTTTTTCTTGTATTCTGCTTTCTAAGTTTATAATGGGCTTATAAACTTCTAATATTTCCTCTAGCATGGTTTTATTGGAATTTTCAAAATTCATTTGTTTCAAATATCCAATAACAGGATTTCCCTGTTTATATATATGAAACTTTTCTTCTCCAATCCCCTCTTCTAAAATGTCATTGTCTATAAGGGCATTTAAAAAGGTAGTTTTTCCTGCACCATTTCTTCCGATAATCGCTATTTTATCTTTTTCTTTTATTTCAAAATTAATTTCTTCTAATATGGTTTCAGCTCCATAAGATATAGAACCATTTACAATTCTGTAATTCATTTTCTATCTTCCTTTTTTATTCTCTTTCTTTTTTCCACCTCGTATGTTTAGAAAGTCACTCAAATGGACATGGAACCACAATACTTGTGATTCCATGATTTTTTATAATGATCCAAACGGACCTGGTCCTAATGGACCCAATGGGACATTTAGAATTCTAATTTTTCTTCTAACCAGCTTTCTACCTCATCGATTGGAATTCTAATTTGTTCCATTGTATCTCTATCTCTAATCGTTACTGTATTATCTTCAAGTGTATCAAAGTCTACTGTTAAACAATATGGTGTTCCGATTTCATCTTCTCTTCTATATCTCTTTCCAATACTTCCTGTTTCATCATAATCACACATGAATTTCTTTGATAATTTTTCATGTACTTCTTGTGCTTTTTCTGATAATTTTTTAGATAGTGGAAGTACTGCTATTTTGAATGGCGCTAATACTGGATGTAAATGTAATACAACTCTTGTATCTCCTTCACCAATTTCTTCTTCATCATAGGCATTACATAAGAATGCTAATGCTACTCTATCTGCTCCTAAAGATGGTTCAATACAATATGGTACATATTTTTCATTTGTTTCTGGGTCTGTATATGTGAAGTCTTCTTTTGAAACCTTCATATGACTCTTTAGGTCAAAGTCTGTTCTATCTGCAATTCCCCACAATTCTCCCCAGCCAAATGGGAATGTAAATTCGATATCTGTTGTTGCATTACTATAATGTGATAATTCTTCTTTTGAATGGTCTCTTAATCTGATATTTTCTTCTTTGATTCCTAAATCTAATAACCATTTCTTACAGAATTCTTTCCAATATTGATGCCATTCTAAGTCTGTTCCTGGTTTACAGAAGAATTCTAGTTCCATTTGTTCAAATTCTCTTGTTCTAAATGTAAAGTTTCCAGGCGTAATTTCATTTCTAAAAGCTTTTCCGATTTGTGCAATTCCCATTGGTAATTTTCTTCTTGTTGTTCTCATAACATTTTTAAAGTTTACAAATATACCTTGTGCTGTTTCTGGTCTTAGATAGATTTCTGCTGTTTTATCTTCTGTTACGCCTTGGAATGTTTTAAACATTAAATTGAATTTTCTAATATCCGTGAAATTTGTTTTTCCACAATTTGGACATGGTATTTTATTTTCATTAATAAAGTCTATTAACTCTTTATCAGACATACCATCTGCAATCATATCTTTTCCATTATCATGTGCCCATTCTTCTATTAATTTATCTGCTCTATGTCTTGTTTTACATTCTTTACAATCAATTAATGGATCTGAGAAACCTCCTACATGTCCTGAAGCTACCCATGTTGTAGGATTCATTAATATTGCTGCATCTAATCCTACATTATATTTACTTTCTTGAATAAATTTCTTTCTCCATGCCAATTTGACATTGTTTTTTAATTCATTTCCTAGAGGTCCATAATCCCAAGTATTGGCTAGTCCTCCATAAATTTCTGAACCAGGGTAAATGTATCCCCTATTTTTGCAAAGTGCTACTAAAGTGTCCATTGATTTTAACATAACAATTCCTCCTCTTTAATTTTATTTACTAGTACATGAAAGTTTTTTTGTAGTATGTTTATACGTCGAAGTTTGATGAATGAAATAAAAATGTGCAAGATGCTGAATTTTCATCTATTCTCTTAAATCGATTAGATTTATTATATAGTGCATTTTTATAATTTATTTTAAGCCGAAGGTGTACATTTGTACATCGAGGTTTGAAATAAATCACGAAAATGTGCTAGATGATGAATCTAATCGATTTAAAACAAAAAAAACTTTCATCCACCTAGTATAACAACCATACTAGGGACGAAAGTTATATTCCGCGTTTCCACCCTAATTCTTAAAACAAAAAGTTTTAAGCACCTTCATTCAAAATCCACTCCAAAGCTCCCCATGTGTATTTACCATTGGTATCTCACCTTCACCAACTCTCTTTAAGTAAATATTATCACACTTTTTCTTCTTCACTGCAGATATTTAATTTCATATATTTTATTATCTTTATGAAAAAAAGTCAATAATTTTCAAAAAAAATATTGATAAAATCATTTTTTTATGCTAATATATTAATTGTCTTAAAATTATAGGGGTATAGTGTTAATGGTAGCACATCGGTCTCCAAAACCGCCTGTGAGGGTTCGAGTCCTTCTACCCCTGCCACAATGGAAACCAGACTGTGCAACAGTTTTATGGTTTCTATTTTTTTATAAAAAATTGATTTTCCTATTCAATAAAAAAGGAACGATAAATTTTACCGTTCCACCTTCAAACTTTTAATAATTTCATCTAATCCTTTTTCCTTTAATTCTGCAAGAAATTGTGTTTTTCCTATTTCTTCTATATATTTCACAATTCTATGCATTTCACAATAAGGATGATGATTACATTTTTTACATTTTGCTACAATTGCATCAAACTGTTCCATTGTTTTTGAAAATTCATTCATATTCATTTCTATTCTCCTCGTATTTACCTGAAAACATTGCCTACTAAAGTTACTTTATTTTTTATACAACACTTATACAATTTTGTCAAATTTATTTTAAGAGGTGATTTTTATTTTCCAAAACATAAAATCTTTTATATACATACTTATTTTTTTGATTCTATTCATTACCATCTTTTTTACACCCGTTCTTAATTCTAATGGTTTTTATTATGAAAACAATTTAGATTCTGAAATTATTTCTATAAATCCAGATGGTTTTGTTTGGCCAATTCCTGGTTATACTAGAATTAGTTCATATTTTGGTAAAAGAGTTTCTCCTACTTCTCGGTGCATCTTCTTCCCATTCTGGTATTGATATTCCTGCACCTGAAGGAACAAAATTAATTGCAGTAGCTGATGGAGAAATCACATTTACACAATTTTTAGGTGCTGGTGGATATACCATTACCCTTTCTTTTGATAATTACAAAGTTACCTATTGTCATTGCTCTCCAAATTATATTGTAAAAGTTGGAGATATGGTAAAACAAGGACAAGTCATTGGTTATGTAGGACCGAAATATGTTTATGGTGTAAAAGGTAACCAATATTCCGATTTTTCTGGGAAACCTACCAATGGAGCTACAACCGGAACCCATCTACATTTAGGCATTCGAATAGATGGTAATTATCAAAATCCATTAGATTTTTTCTGATAATTCTAGTCTTTATATATTTCAAACCAAATTCAATTTTAATCTGTACTGTTATCATTTTTTCTATTTATTATTTCTTTATAACACATCAAATTATTTACTTCAACCACATTTTATGGTATTATGCAAATACAGTGAAAATTCACTGAATAAATTAGAAAGGAGGGATTTCATGGAAATGAATAACCTGCCTTTGACACGGAGGCATCCCAAATTAACGAAATTTGTGGATATATTTTTCCGTTTTAAAGGAATGTCCATAACATCTCTTTCTGTTATGGTAATTGTTGGCATTCTAATTTTTTCCTTAACACATTACAATTTGTTAGGTAAATTAGCTGCCACTATCGTGATTTCTGCATTTCTCATCTGTTTAGTATTTGTACCATTTTTTTGGTTTCTTTGTTTATTTAGAGCAGATGACTGCTAAAATCACCAAAAGTGCCACAAATGTAAAACATCTGTGGCACTTTTTATTTCTATTTACATATCATCATCATTATTTTCTTCTTCATTTTCTTTTTTGTCTTCATTTTTAGTTGACTGATTTTTTTCTTGTTGTTCTTCCTCTGGCTCATCATCACAGCCATGACAACCTGAACAACTCCCATGACAATCTGAATCTTCTTCCACATCTCCTGACCAATCTAATTCTATAATATTGTTACAAACTGGACATTCTACTTCTGTTTTGTCTTCATCAACATCAATCACAAATTGATTATCACAATATGGGCAAATGATTTCAAAGTCAAAACCTTCATCAGAATATATATCTTTTTCTATACTATCAATAATTTGTTGCATTTTACTCATTTTATCATCAATTTCTTTTTGTTTTTGCTCTAATTCGTTCATTTTTTGTGTTTTATAATCTACAAGCATATCCATCTCATCAATGACTTTATCAACAAACATTGAAAATCTTACTTTTATATACTCTAAGTCTTCTTTATTTTTTAAATTTTTTTCTATGTCCTCTAAAAATTTTTTATATTCTTCTCTTAGTTTAGCCATTAAGATTCACCTTTCTATACTCTTTCCATATATTCGCCTGTTCTGGTATCTATTCTTAAAACATCTCCAATTTCAACGAATAATGGTACTTGAATTTCTAAACCTGTCTCTAATTTTGCTGGTTTTCCTGATGTTGTTGTTGTATTTCCACTAAATCCAGGTTCAGTGTATGTAACTTCTAATTCAACAAATATTGGTGGTTCTACTGCAAATACATTTCCTTTGTATGAAAGAATGGTTACTTCCATATTTTCTTTTAAATATTTTAAACAATCACCAATTTGTTCTTCATTTAATGGGATTTGATCATATGTTTCATTGTCCATGAAATAATATAAACCACCATCATTATATAAATATTGCATATTTTTCTTTTCTATTTGTGCAGCTGGGAATTTATCTCCTGGGTTAAATGTTTTTTCTAATGTTGCACCTGTGATAACATTTTTTAATTTTGTTCTAACAAATGCAGACCCCTTTCCTGGTTTTACATGTTGGAACTCTACAATTCTATATACATTTCCATCCATTTCAAATGTTGTTCCATTTCTAAAATCTCCTGCTGAATATACTGATGCCATTTTCATTTCTCCTTTCATTTTTCAAATACTATTATAAAACTTTATATATTTTACTACATTTTTCAATAAAAATCAAGCTATTTTGCTGATTTAAAGCCTTTTTGCTTTTTTATTGTTGTTATAGTTCAGTCTAAGATATATGTTTATTATTTTGCAACATCGCGTAAGCGACCAAACGAACAAAGTGATTGCGACACACAAGATGTAAAAAATAATAAACATATATCTTAGACTGAACTTTAATGTTTTTATATTACAATATAATTTTTCTCAGAATTGGTTAAATTTATACAACCAAATTTTGTAATTTGTACTGTATCTTCTATTCTTACACCAAATTTTCCTGGAATATAAATTCCTGGTTCATTGGTCACAACCATATTTTCTTTTAGTAATGTATCTGACTTATAACTAATATATGGTGCTTCATGTATTTCCATTCCTACTCCATGACCTAAACTATGAATTAAGTCATATCCATTTAATTTAAAATCATTTTCCACCATTTTTGTTAACAATCTAGTACTTGCTCCATCCTTAAAATCATCTGCTGTTTGTGTTTGGTTTTTCAAAACCAAATCATATACTGGTTTTACATATTCTGGGACTTTTCCAACAAAAAACGTTCTTGTCATATCTGAGCAATATCCATTTACCTTACATCCCATATCAATGGTGATAATGTCTACATCTTGTATCTTTCTATCTGTTGGAATAGCATGTGGTTTTGACGTATTTTCTCCTGAAGCCACAATCGTATCAAAAGACAATCCATCTGTTCTTTGTTTGTAATATTCCTCAATTTCATTGGCAATTTGTTTTTCTGTCATACCTGGTTTAATATAATCTAATATATAGGAAAAACAATTATCTGTGATTTCACATGCTTTTCTGATATTACTAATTTCTTCTTCATCTTTTATCATTCTTTGCTTCTCTATAATATGTTCTGTTTCTACTAAACTATTAATTTTATATCTTCTCATATATTCTTTATATTGTGCATATGTAACATAATGTTCTTCAAAACCAACATTTTCACAAAACATAAAGAAATTCTCATAATCATCTTTTGAAACATCATTCATATCATAGACAATAATTTCATCATATAATGTTAATATACTGTGAACATGCTCTATATATCTTGCATCTGTGATATAAATATTTTCTTTTCTAGTTAATAATAATATCCCTTCTGCATCTATATTCGTTAAATATTTAATATTAATTGGATTGGATATAATTAATCCCTGTAAGTCTAAGCTAGACATTTTATTTCTTAACCATTGTAATTTAGGATTCATCTTTCTCATCCCCTCTATCATTTATATTTTTGTCGCACAGACAAACGATCTCAATGAGACATTTTAGTTATACATTCCTAGTGTAAATATTTTCATTAATACAAATTTTATTGTTTCAAATGGTATATACATACTAATAAATGTTGCAATTACAATAAATGGTCCAAATGGTATATATTCATCTGTTTTCTTTACTTTTGTGATTAGTAATCCTATACTCAATATGGCTCCTATTAAGAAAGATATTAATGTAATTACTACAATATTGGACAATCCAAAAAATAGTCCTAATGCTCCCATTAATTTAACATCACCAAATCCCATGGCTTCTTTTCCATAAAATAATCCGCCTACTAGTGTGATAATTAAAAAGATTCCTGCACCAGCTAACATTCCTAATAACATATTTAACGTGATTGCTACATCAGATAGTCCATATATAAAAGCAAATAGTAATCCGGTTTCAAATATAGTTAAATTCAGTCTATTAGGTATGATTTGTGATTTATAATCTATCACAAATGCAGATAGCAACATTGGTGTTAAAATTAAGAATTTTATTAAATCTAAATTTGCAATTAACGTATCTTTTACGCCTAATGTATACACTAATGTCACGTATATTGCTGATGTCAATAACATCAATATATAGTTTGGCTTAAAGTTTCTCTTATATTCTTTAAATATATCTAATGATAAAAACTTTTTATATTCTGGTAATCGTTTATTAGCCCAATCCACTAATTGCCCGACAAATAAACCTAATATGGCAACCGCTAAGTAATATCCTATATGTACATCATTATAATACATTCTATTCTCCTTTTTTCCTTTTTCCTATATTCAATTCATATTGTCATTCTATTTTTTCATTTGCATATTTTCGTTTTATTGTAGTTTATATCATTTCATAGTTTCTTGTTTTAATTTATTTTACATTTTTTGGTTGTACTCTTATTTTATTTTTTATTTTATTCTCTATAGGTCTTTTCCATGCCGTATACCAAAAATCTTTTTCTTGTATTGGCTCTACTAATATCGTATACATATTGCATCTATTTCCACCAATCACATCTGTAAATATTTGATCACCTACAATTGCTATATTTTCGCTTTTTTCTCCTAATGCTTTTTGCGCTTTTTTAAACCCTCTTTTTAATGGTTTCATAGAAAAAAGCTGATATGGTATATCTATTTGTTTTACAATATTCTCAATTTTTTGTTTATCATTTGTATTGGATAATATATAAAGCTTTACACCTTGACCTTTTAATTCTTTTGCCCATTTTATGACACTTTCTGTCATTTTTTTTGTATGGTCTACTAATGTATTATCTACATCCAATAACAATGCTTTTATTTTATTCTTATTCAAAAATTCTACATTTATATCTTCTACTCTTTTAAAATATGCATCTGGATATATATTCATACTTCGCCCCCATTATATATGTATATATTATCAATTCCTTATTTTTTTGTCAATAGACAATTTTGAGGGATTTCCCGATTCGTCAGTCCCCAATTTTCCTCAAAATACTCATCCTACTTTTACTAAATTAAACTGAACAGCATCAGCGCTCACCAATTGAAAATTAATCCCAAAATGTTCTCCTTCCACTGCTTCTTTTATGGCCATACTATGTAAATGTCCATAGTAACATCTCTTTATGTCATACTTTTTCAGCATTTTAATAAATTCATTCATTTCATTGTTTTGTATATTTTGGTTTACAATTGGTGGATAATGTAAAAATGCAATAATTTCTTTGTCTTCTCCATAATTTTCTATTCCACTTTTGATAGATAATTCTAATCTTGCCACTTCTCTTTGAATCATTTTTTTGCTTTCTGCATCTTCCCCAAAAGACCAGCCTCTTGTTCCTACTATGATTTTATTTTCAAATTCATATGCATTATTATATATAAAGTCAATATCCTTAAAGTCATTTTCTTTTATATAGTTTCTCATACTATTGACTGTAGACCACCAATAATCATGATTGCCTTTTAATAATAGCTTTTTACCTGGTAGAGAATTTAGATATTCAAAATCTTTATATGTATCTTTTAAATACATTGACCATGAAAAATCTCCTGGTAATATGACCAAATCATTTTCTGTTACCAGGTTTATCCAATTTTCTTTTATTTTTTCTTCATATCCCTCCCAATTTTCTCCAAAGACGCTCATTGGCTTATCTTCATTAAAGGATAAATGAAGGTCTCCTATTGTATATATTGCCATTTATTTTCTCCATTTCTTATCATATCTTTTATTTTATAGGAAAGTCTGCTTTTATCAAATTTTATTCGTTTCTCATTTACATGAAAATAAAAGTAAAATTCCTATAATTTTAGATTTGGTATTGCATTTAAGTTTAATTCATCTCTTTTTCCTTGTATATAATTATAATATCCAGCTGACGCAATCATAGCAGCATTGTCTGTACATAATGTTAAGTCTGGCATATATATTTTCATGCCTTCTTGTTTTAAATCCATAAAGGCTTTTCTTATATAACTATTGGCTGATACGCCACCTGCTAATGCAATCGTTTTCATTCCTGTTAATTTTATTGCTTTTTTTACATTTTCGATTAATATTTCTGTTACTGTTTTTTCAAAACTTGCACATAAATCTGCTTTGTTGATTTCTGGATTTTTATGATGTAAATTAATGACTGCTGTTTTAATTCCGCTAAAACTAAAATCCATATTTTCGAAATGTGTTTTTGGTAAGTTTATGATTGGTTTTCCCTCTTGCGCTAATTTGTCCACTTTAGGTCCTCCAGGATATCCCAATCCTACAACTCTTGCTACTTTATCAAATGCTTCTCCAATAGCATCATCTCTTGTCTTACCTAATACTTCAAATTCTGTATAATCTTTTACATGTATAATTTGTGTATTACCACCTGACATCATCACACATAAAAATGGTGGCTCTAGTTCTTTATAGGTTATATAATTGGCTGCAATATGCCCTTGGATGTGATTTACTCCAACAAATGGTTTATTGATTGCAAAACTTAATGCTTTTGCATAAGATAATCCAACCAATAAAGCACCAACTAATCCTGGTCCATATGTAGGTGTAACGGCATCTATTTGTTCTAATGTCATTTTTGCCTCTTCTAATGCTTTTTTGGTTACTCTTGAAATAGCTTCTATATGATTTCTAGAGGCTATTTCTGGTACAACCCCTCCATATTTTTCATGGATTGGTATTTGTGTATCAATGATATTTGATAATACTTCTCTTCCATTTTTTACAACTGCTACTGATGTTTCGTCACAACTTGATTCAATTCCTAATGTGTAAATATCTTTCATGTTTCCTCCAAATATTTTATCAATAATTCTGTTTTTCTCTTCCTATTTTTCCTTTTATTTTCGTGCTAATTATATCATTTATCGTAAAAATAGTAAAGATTACTACGTACTTTATTAATAGATACATCTCATTTTAGAATAATTTTTTCTATTTTTCCGTTTCAACTAAAAAGGAAGATTGCTGAGATTTAATTTCTAGCTTTCTTCCTCTTTTATGTTTCCTATACATAAACTTATAATCCCCAAATAAGCATCGCTAAGTTAGATATCCAACTACTTACTGCTTGAATTCCTGGAGAAATAATATAAGATGTTAATCCTGTTATCCATAATACAACAAATACAATATAAAAGATTTGTTCATTATTAATAAACCATTGTTTTGCATTGAATGGTAAAAATGGCATAATCACTTTTGAACCATCTAATGGTGGTAATGGAATTAAGTTAAATAATCCTAATCCAACATTGATAGATATGGTTGAATGAATTAATAACATGATAATTATTCCCATTTTAGAATTTACAAATGAAAGACCTGCTAATTTATAAATTCCATAATATACAATAGCAAAAATAATGGCAAGCAAAAAGTTCATAACTGGTCCTGCAATAGAAACTAGTGCTTCTCCTTTTTCCATAGACATTTTTCTTGTATAATTTCTTGGATTTACATGAACTGGTTTTCCCCAACCAAATCCTGCAAATAGTAATAATACTGTTCCAATTGGGTCTAAATGGTCTAATGGATTTAGACTTAACCTTCCTTCTCTTCTTGCTGTATCATCTCCTAATCTGTCTGCTACAAAGGCATGGGCAAATTCATGAAATGTAATGGCAATTAATACACCTGGTACACTAATTAATAGTGAAAATAACATTCCTGGATTTGCTAAATATTGTACAACCATAGATAATACCATGATTCCTAATATAATATATATGATTCTTCTATCAAATGAAAAATTAAACATAAATACTCCTATCTTCCCCTTTTAGAATTTATTTAATCATTTCCTTCTGGCACTTGTTTTATGACTGACACATAACTTGATATGTTTTCATCAAGTCTATTCCCTTAGCATATGCAATCTATCTTTCTTCCTCTGGTCGTTCTTGTAATTTATACAATTCTTTAAAAATCTTACCATTTATATCCTCTTCACTTTCTACACTTGGTATTCTTAAATGCATAAAGCTATCTGCATCTCCTGGATAACTAAATATATGACCATTCGGATAATGGTGAAGTAATCTTTTAAAAATACGTAACAATCGTTCCGTCTTTATTTCGCTTATCAAATCCTCTTTTTTATATGTTCTTTCAAAATAATCTTTTGCTTTTTTATATTTTTCTGGATGTTCTTTTATCTCTTCTTCCGTCCATTTCTCTTTAAACGTTGATAAGATTTGTGAATTTCTTCTAATATGATAATCATAATCAAGGACATATAAACTTGGAACTTCGATTTCATTGATTCCTTCTTTATGTAACATATTTATAAAAATGCTTAATGACAATAGCATCTTTGGTTCAACTTTATATGTATCTTCCTCTGGTACTCCTGCATTCACTCTATATTTTGCTCTTTCTACTTTTTTACCCAAATTGTTTTTTTCATAACTATCCATTTTATCTTGTATTGAGCCAATAGAACATACTTTATTTCCATTTTCTTCGAAAATCCCATATCTTATCACAGGAAGTGTATAATGAGGTCTATCAAATAGCTCTTTATTATCATAATATTTTTTATCGTAAATTGTGATTTCAATTTCTCTTGAATTTTCGTCCCAGGGTCTTGCTATACCATTTTTTACGCAAAGTATATGGTTATCCAAAAAAGACATTTTTCCTAAACAAGTTTCTTTATCATATTTTTCAAAAGTGTTATCGTTTATCATCTCTACTTGTTTCCTTAAAAATTCTTCTGGATGATGAAAATCATCTGGTGTCGCTCTTAGCCAAATTAGTTCAAAACAATTATCTTTCTCATACCTTTGAAGTCCAGACATTTCACTTCTTAAAAAATATAACTCAATATCCTTTTCATAAAACTGCCTTAATAATTCAAAAAATTGTCTATAATTATTTACTATCATTACAGGAAGTTTTGCATTTTCATTTTTTTGTTTTAGTGTTTGCAATATCTTTTGTGATTCTTTTTGGTAAAAATCATATTTTTGACTATAATCACTTAAAACTTTTTCTATAAAAGCAATTGCTTCATCTTCCATAAATGCAAATCTAGAATTAGGTAATTCTTCACTAAATAATATTTTATATAATGTTTGCGTAATAAATTCTCTTGACACATTTTCAAAAGTTGGTAACCAACATTCTGCAATTGTCCCTTTGTATGATTTCATATTTTCTCCTTTTTTATCTTTTATTTATCATACTGTTTTATTATATCATATTATAAAAAAACTTCAATGATTTATAGTAAAATCTTCCAGTTCTTGATTAATAATTATATAAAAAAAGAAAAAACATCTCTAAAAATTAGTTTGCATGCAAAAATTTTGCTATTAATGTTGCTAATATTTCTTATATGAAACAAGCATTGACTTTTATCATTATATATTTTAATATAAGATTAAGAAAAACTTTTATTTTGTAAAATAATGATGAAAGGAAAAAAAATGTATGAAAAAATATATGAATTAAGTAAACAAAAAACTTTTAACTATTTTCTTAAACTTTATAATATTGGACTACCTTTTATGACTATCATGTTTTTAGTAAGAGGAATTACACAAGTGCTTGCCCTAGATCTTTCAAACAGTGCCTCTCATGCAATTTCAGGAATAGCAGGATTATCCCATATCATTATGGGAATTGCCATCATATTATTGTTCATCGCATTACGAAAAAGTAGTCCTATGAAAGAAAAAGTGGAGTAGAAAAACTACTTCACTTTTTGATGCCATATGTATGTGTCCCACAGAAAAACGATCTCAACGGGACAAATGTCCCATTGACAAACGAACTTAATGGGACATTGGTTTCATTGTTGGGAAAAACAATACATCTCTTATAGATGCAGAATCTGTTAATAACATAATTAACCTATCTAAGCCAATTCCCATTCCGCCTGTTGGTGGTAATCCAATCTCTAGTGCATTTACGAAATCTTCATCCATTCCGCCTGCTTCTTCATCACCTTTTTCTTTTGCTTCTACTTGCTTTAGAAATCTTTCATATTGGTCAATTGGATCATTTAATTCTGAATAAGCATTTCCATATTCTCTTCCACCAATAAATAATTCAAATCTTTCAACTAATCTTGGATCTTCTTTCTTTCTTTTTGTAAGTGGTGATACCTCTACTGGATAATCCATGATAAATGTTGGTTGTATTAGGGTTTCTTCTACAAATGTTTCGAAAAATTCATTGATAATATGACCTCTTGTATTTTTGATTTCTTCATATTCAACACCTTTTTCTTTAGCTAAAGCTTGCGCTTCTTCATCTGTATTGATTGTATTAAAATCAATACCTGTTACTTCTTTTATGGCATCGATCATGGTAATTTTCTTCCAACCTGGAGCTAAATTAATTTCTTGTCCCTGATATGTGATGTTTGTTGTTCCTAATACATTTTGGGCAACAGTTGAAATTAATTGTTCTGCTATATTCATCATATCATGATAGTCTTCATAAGCAGAGTAAAATTCCATATTTGTGAATTCTGGATTGTGTTTAATATCCATTCCTTCATTTCTAAAGTTTTTACCAATTTCAAACACCTTATCAAATCCACCAACAATTAATCTTTTTAGATTTAATTCTGGTGCAATTCTTAAATACATTTGTAAATCTAATGTATTATGATGTGTGATAAATGGTCTTGCAGCGTCTCCTGTTGCTACTGTTGTAAGCATTGGTGTTTCTACTTCCATATAGCCATGTTCATCCATAAATTTTCTAATTTCTTTTATAATTTTACTTCTTAAGATAAATGTTTCTTTTACTTCTGGATTCATAATTAAGTCAACATATCTTTGACGATATCTTAAATCCATATCTTTTAATCCATGAAATTTTTCTGGTAATGGTCTTAAAGATTTTGTAAGTAATGTCACTTCTTTTGCATGTACAGAGATTTCTTCTGTTCTTGTTTTGAATACAAAACCTGTTATTCCAATAATATCTCCAATATCAAATGTTTTAAATGCTTTATAGCTTTCTTCTCCTAAATCATTGATACTAACATAGCTTTGGATTTTTTCATCACTATCTTGAATGGTACAAAATGATGCTTTCCCCATAATTCTTTTTGCTATAATTCTTCCTGCAACCGTTACATCTTTTTGTTCAAACTTATCATAATTTGCTTTGATTTCTCCTGCTGTATTGGTTCTATTAAATTTTGTGATTTCAAATGGATTTTTTCCTTGTGCTTGTAATTCTTCTAACTTGTCTCTTCTGATTTGCATTAGATGGTTTACATCTAATTCTTCTGTTTGATTTTCATTTGCTTTATTTTTGTTTTCTTGCATATCTATCTCTCCTTTTTATCTTGTTAACTTGTTACATTATATCCTAATTTTACCAAAAAGTAAAGAAAACTATTCTGAAAAATCAAAATAGTTTTCCACACTTTGTTACTTCACCATACCAAATCGAACATGTTTTATACATAAAAAGAGAAATCCTAGATAACAATGTTATCTAGGAAACTCCCGATTCTACAACGGATTGAATGCCAAAAGAATTATTTGATCCTCATTAAGAGAAATGTCAGGAATTTTTTTTCTGATTTCCTCTATGGCATTTTTCTTCACATATGCAAGCACATTCATTGCATTTTCAGCAGATTGTATCTCTCTTTCGAGTTCCACTACTCCATCGAACCGTATGGATACGCCTTCCACTATTGCCTCACTACAATAAAAATAGATCATTTTTATTCTCCTTTCTTATTTAAACCTCTTGGTGCTATATATATTATAACACATTTTACCCTCAAAATCCATTTCTATATCTTTATTGTTGTTTAACAAAACAAAGCAACTAGTCAAATAAACTAGTTGCAAAATGGCTGGGGTACTGTGATTCGAACACAGGAATGTCGGAGTCAGAGTCCGATGCCTTACCGCTTGGCGATACCCCAATATACATGTATATTATATAATTTTTCTTTCTCTTTTACAAGTATTTTGATAGATTTTATTAGAATACTTATCAAATATCCATTTTTGTTCAGTGTCCAATTCCTCGAAGGTATATATTATATTTTAAGCGAGTTTCGTGGGTACCGACACGCTACATACTCTTATTAAATCAGCGACAGTCCCGTGGGAGCTGATTTTGTTAGAGTATGTAAAGTGTTGGGATAGCGAAAAATATAATATATATACCTTCGAGGAACTGGACACTGAACAAAAACTAATACCCTTGTACATATATCAAAAAATGATATTCTCTAATTTTCTTTGCTTCTAATGTATCTTGCTTATTCTGCCCTTGAGTTGTTTCATATTTCCATTCCCAATAAACAGGTATTATTTTTTCTTCATTTCTTATAATTTTACCTGTTAATATTTCTCCTAAATTTTCTAAAGTGGCATATCTCTTTTCCTCATTTGTCGTATAAAATTGTAAATTAGTTGGTTTTTCATTTTCACTTTCAAATGCAATTTTATAATTCATATTCTGGTTAGCATTTAATACAATTTCAAATTCACCACTTGTCCCTGGTGCTATTTTTTCATATACTAATGTTTTATTATCTAGTGTTTCTGTTAGATTTAATGCTTTTATTGTTGTTTTCTGATACTGTACATCAAAAAAAATGGTTTTTGCATTTATATTTGTTTCTTCGTTTTCTACCACTTGCTTTCTTACATTAGAAATATCTTTGGATTGATTTCTAGAACTTAAAAATTGAAAAAATAATAAATCTTCTTGTAAAAAATCATATCTTATAAAATTTATCATAAAAAATATAATACACACTAAAATAATCATTATGATAATATATCGTTTTTTTCTTTTTTGCATTTTTACACCTATATCTTTAACTGTTCTGAATGTACTTTTATTTGTATTTCTTGCATGATATCTTCTATTGTATTTTTACTATCATCATAAGTTACTTTTAGTGTATAGTGTTGTTCTTCTTTTATATCTTTATGAAATGTCATTGTTTCTGTTTTATTTTCTTTCAATTCTATTAGCTCATTATCTTTATATAATTGATATTGTATAGACTCATTTAAATCTTTTTCTAAGATTTCAATATAATATGTTAAATCTACTTGTGATATTTCTTCTACTTGATTATAATTTTTTACTATAAATGTATATTCGCCTTTTTGATTATCTTCTGTAATAATCATTTCTGAACCTTTTTCCACCTCTAAAACTGGTTTTGCAATTTGTGTATCATTTTTTATATGACTATTATATATGGCTTTTCCAACACTCACGCCTGAGAAAAATGTAATTCCAATTATCAATATCATACAAATGATAAGGATTTCTTGTTTCTTATCTTTATACGTTTTTTGCTCTTTTTTTAGATTTTTTAATGTTAGTTTTTTTGGCTTTTTTATAAAATTTAAATTCAAATTTTTTCTCCTCTCCATATTTATATATTCATTAAGAGGAACTTGTCCTCTTAATGAATCACAAAGATTATGTATTTTGCTAAATATTTTATCATTTACTTTTTATTCTTGCTCTTTTGTTTGTACATATTTCTCTATAATTTATATTTAGAGGATTGAATGTGGATTCTAATTTTTAATTTTTGATTTCTAAAATTGATTATTTAAAATTTTAATTTATATATTTTCTAGGGGTTATCATATTCATCATATTTTTATTTTCGCATATTTCATCAATTATTGTGGCATAACTTGTGTTCCTGTAACGTATATATCAAATGTATAATTTTCTAGTTGTTTTGCATTGTTTGTGTCAATTATATCATTTTGATTAATTTCGTTTTCATCTTCACCAGTTTGATATTGCCATTCCCAATTAATTGTAATGGTTCTTGCTTTATTTTCATCATTTGCATTTATGGTTCCTGATAAATCTTCTTCTAAATCTTGTATAGTTGTATATTGCTTATCATCATAGGTAAATATTAGGTTTTGTGGTTTTTCACTTTCATTTAAAAATTGAATTGCATAGTCTATTCCCACGTCAGAACCTGTTGCATCTACGATAATATTAAAACTTCCACTGGTCCCTGGAGCTACCTTATTATTAATTAAAGTCTCATTATCATATGTAGATAATAAATTTACATTTTGAATAACATCTTCTTTTCCATTTACTTTAAACACCCAATTTGCTATTTCTGCTGTTCCTGTTCCTTTTACCTCTGATATGTATTTAGAAAAAGTTTTACCAATCATAAAAGATAATATAATCGCTAGTAGCAAACATATCACTAGCAAAGCCGTTTTCTTTTTACTCAAATAGGCATACCTCCTTTTTTATTTATTTTTTGTTTTGGATAATGATTAGATAATTTTGAAATTAAAAATTAATATTAAAAATTATAGAAAAAAATGTAATTAAATTATAATTCCATATTTTGCCATTGTCAATCATTTTTTACTATTTTTTAGGATTTTCATCGCAAAATTCGACAAAAAGCACTATTCCTTATAATAATCCTTTTGAATTTTTAGTTTCATAAGTAAAGATATTTGATATTAAACGAGTTCTTGTATATTTATTTTTCATAAATTCCTCGGTTCAATACGTGCTCTAACCTTTCTAACTACAAAAGAAACGAGCCTCTCGCTATTCCCGCTTCCTCATTTCTTTTATAGTAAGAAAGGCTACAAGCACTCCAATCACATTCGTCATTTATGAAAAATAAATATACAAGAACTCGTAATTAGAAATTTTATACCACTGAATAGTTCAAATTCTGAAACTAAAATCTTGTATTTATTGACATTTTCCATATTTCTTTATATAATGTATACATTCATATTCAAATATTTTATTTCGTTAATTTCAAAATCCCAATAATCATCCAAAAATAAAAATGAAATATTTTCATGTATTTCACAAATATTCATTAAAATAAGGAGGGATTTTTTGAACAAAAAATTTATTATTATCTTTTTATTTTTCATCTTCCTATTTCTCATTCCATTTTATTATCAATTTAGTTTTTCAAAATATGTTTTTAATGAATCCTTCATTGCCACCAAAATTCAAATTGATAAAAAACCGGTAATAGAAGTTTTAAGTATTTCCAATACAAATACAGGATATGAAAAATATGCAAATTCTACACATCTTGTAACTCTAAGGATTCAAGTTACAGAAAAAAATGTTGCTATGAATCACTTTACTCGCGATAACATACAAATTTTGGTTAATGATACAACTACGAAACCATCTATAAAATTATCTTTACTTTCTAATAACAACGGTGAAATGCTTTATGATTTGATATTATCTAATTTAACAGGCAATGGGAAGCTAAGCATTGTTTTCCCAGAAGGCATCATCGAAGATGCTTTTGGTTTAAAAAATGATTTTCAAAAATATGAAACCGGTATTTATATCGATAACATTTCTCCTACTTCTACCTGTAAAGAATTATCTATTGAAAATGATAAATCACAATATATGATTCAATCTAATGAAAATTTAAGACCAATAAATGGTTGGGATTTCTATGATTCCCATTCTTCTTTATCTAAAATATTTCCTTCCCCTATTTCTTATCCAATCACTATAACAGATTATGCAGGAAATACATCAGAAGTTTTTGTTAATATACAACATGCAAAAAACATTATGCTGTATTATGCCACTCATAATAGCGGTTATCCTATTAATGAGTTTAATCATAGTGGACAAATTTCTGGCAAACAAACTATTATTGATGCCTCTTCTAAAAAATCTGAAAGAATCATTACTTATCTAGATGGTGACATCGATAAATCTATATTACAAGCAAGAGTTTTTGATTATACCTACTGGGGTGAAAATACAACTGATCTCTGCAACTCTTCTGAAATCCCATATAGTTATGGATACAACCCTAGTCCCACAACTTGGTATGATATTACTGGACAAAATGCTATACGTTTTCTTAATAAGATTGCTCTACAGTTAGGTGGCTATGGACATAATCAAGCTGGCAATAGTTGTATGACCCCCAAAAAACCTATTCCTCAAGAAATTGCAAAACAAAATTTATATGGTCTTTCTGGAATTGCTTTTCAATTAAAAAATTGTGAAGAATATTCTATTGTTTATCAAATTTATGTTCCGTCTGTTGGTTGGTTAAGAGCCTCTTCTGATGGTGAAGAAACAACCTATTCTCATGATAAGCCTTTTTCTGCTATTAGAATCAATATAGTTCCAAAATCAGAAAAACAGAATTTAATGAATTACTGGAATCGTGTCATTTATACAGATTATGTTGGATAAACACTTATATATGTTCAATCCTTAGAGTAAATCCATGTTCTTGAACAGAAAAAAAAACAATGTTTCTATAAAAAAAATAAATTGCCATAGATGAGAATATCTATGGCTTTTATTTATACTCTTTTCCTACACCTCCTAAGTTCATCATGTGTAATCTAACTTTGTTGTCTACTGTTACTTAGCGGATACATTAACACCTATAATCCCTCCTAAAATTCCAAAAACAATTCCTGTAATCATCATAATAACAGATTGCAAGGTTAAAGAAAATTGCATACTGAAAACACTTGAAAACAAATATAGTAAGATAATATATACACCACCTATAATGGCTCCATTTATTAATCCATTCTTTTTTATTTTTATATTACTAATACTACTTCCAATTAATATACTAAGCGCAGTAATAATAATGATGGTTGGATTAATCATATTTTCAGAAACATTTGTATATGTTAGTACAATTGATAAAATCAATAAAAAAATGAAAGTGATCATAAAAGCAATTCCCAATCCCTTTAATATATTGATAAAATTTTTATTATTTGAATTATCTGAATTTTCCATACTTCTCTTTTATGATAAATATCATAATCTCCTTTCCTTTAAAATTGTAAACGATTGGTTAATATCTTTGTATTTGTCAATACTTGCTATACCTTTTTCTTTTAATGTATATTTACCAAAAAAAAGAAATAGAACTATAATTCTATTTCCTTTTCTAGAATTTCTATAAATTTTGTTATAATATCTTCTCTGCTAAATTTCTCTCCAAACTCTTTTTTTAGCGATGTTGCAATATCTTCTATTTCCTTTGAAAAATGATCTTCATTAACATTGAATCCAAAACTAATTAGCAAATAATTCATCTTTTCTGATATGGTATTAATTTCAGTTAAAATTCCACAAATCTTTTTCCCATTTAGCATTAAATCATTAGGCTCTTTTATTTCCAGCCCAATCCCATATAACTCTTGTATGGCTTTTTGCATACATTTTGCAATTTTTACAGTCAAACCTTCTAATCTACTAATTGCCCATTCTGGTTTTAATATAATGGTCAAAGCTATGTTTTTGCTCTCTCCTGTATGCCATGTTCTTCCCTTTGTTCCGATTCCATTTGTTTGCGCTTCTGCTATGATGATTTTCCCGTTCTGTTTTTCTTGCATGGCAATTTCTTTGGCATATGTATGTGTAGAAGGAATTTCTTTAAAATATTCTATTTCTTTTCCTATATATTTCGTTTTTGCATTTTTTATACTTTCTAAATTCATATTTTGCTCTCCCATGTGCTTATTTTTAATCATTAATCATTATATCATCATATGCCAGTTTGATTTTTATTTTACATTCTAAATTTCATAGTCAATTGCTTGTCTATCAATTCTTATTGATTTACACAAATTGGATACTTTGATATGTTCTGGATGATTTTTATATGTTTCTAAATCTTCCATCGTTTCAAATTCAGAAATTAATATGGCATCATATTCATTTTTTGGATTGATATTCACCCCTGTTTCCATATTTTTGATTTCTGGAATTATATTTTTTAGGCGATTTAGTCCGTCTAAAAATTCTTTCATTTTTTCTTCTTCATTTTCTTTAAATTTCCACATAACAATATGTTTTATCATAGTTTTCTCCTTTTTTATTTAAACTTTATTGTATATCCCTTTCCCAAAAGTTATTTTGATTATAGCATTGTTTCTTTGATTTGTCCACAAATGATAAGTGCCTATTCTTAGACAAACTTTAAAATTTACCATTTCTATGTTTTGGAAAAATTAAGAATAATTTGACTTTTACCAATTTATATGCTAATATATAGTTAGCTTAAGCAAATGTGTCTTTAATCGTATGAAGTCAATTTGCTATCAGTATGTGTACTGCAATTGCACATACTATTTTTTTTGACTAAAAATAAAAAGTAGGAGTAAACTGCAATTTTACTCCCACTTCCGACTATGTAATGTATACCTCTAGTCTTTGTCTTTGTTTGTTTCTTCAGCTTTTGATTTCTCTGCTAAAAGCATATCTATCAATTGCCAAATCAAATCGTATGAAGTCATAGTCTACTATCCCCCTTTCTACCTTTAAGTGAAAGGTTGGCAATATTTTACAATATTTTCCTTCAAATTACAAGCTAATATTGTTTATGTTTAACATTTATAAAGTACCTATTTTTAAGCAAATTTTAAAATCTTTTTAATATTTTTTGATTTAATAATGTTTATTAACTTTTGGATTTTTTCAAGATTTTGTTTGACATTTTGTTTGACATTATAAAAAATAACAACTCTCAATTTCTTGAAAGTTGTTATTTTTTGGCTGGGCTGGCTAGATTCGAACTAGCGCATGCCAGAGTCAAAGTCTTTGAAGTTTGATGTTTGTTATTACTTTTTGTTTATGTTTAACATTTGATAAACCTCCTATTTTTAGGCAAATTTTAAAATTATTTTTAATATTTTTTGATTTAATAATGTTTATTAACTTTTGGATTTTTTTAAGATTTTGTTAGACATTTGTTAGACCTAAAAAATATTTAATAAATAGCAGTAGTCTATCTCATGATGTAAAACATCACTAAATTATTAAAATTTTTATTTTCTATTGACTTTTTTTAAAAAAAGTTTTATAATAAAAGTGCCATCAAAAAGAGGCGCTTTTGTTAACAAAGGAGGAGCATCATGGAAAGTATAAAACAACAAATAGTTAGACAAAAACTTACAATTATTAAAGAACTTGTAACAAAAGATAAAAATGGAGATAAATTTATACTTGTAAATAGAGATAAGAATAGAAATTTTATGCTTGAATATGGTTTATTAACTAATGATATAAAGGATATTATATTAAATCTAGAATTGGATGATTATTATAAAGGACCTGAAGAAGATGATGCAGGTTTTGAAGGTGAAATATGGATTTTCACTCCTATCTTTCAAAACATCAAATTGTATATAAAAATCAGATTAGCTAATAATACTGTAGTAATATGTATATCTATTCATGAGTATGGTAATTTTATTTAGGAGGTGCAAATATCATGAAACATTATTGTCCTTATTGTAATAGTGAGCAAGAATATTATATTGACAAAAGAATTTTTAAGGAATACAAAGGTGTTGACGTTAATGTAGAAGAAAATGTACCAATTTGTAAAAAATGCAAAAATGAATTAATAATTAATAACATTGAAGATGAAAATCTAAAAAGAATTTATAGCAAATATAGAGAAGTCAAAAATATCATTACTCCATCCGAAATAAAAGATTTAAGAGCTAGATATGATATTTCTCAAAGAGAATTAACTGCTATTTTAGATTTTGGTAAAATGACTATTAATAGATATGAAAATGGCTCTTTACCATCTAAATCTCAAAGTGATTATTTAAAATTAATCTCAAAAGAAAAAAATGAATTTTTTAATAAAGTAAAAGAAGCTTATTATACTAATAGAATTAGCCAAAAAACATTCTCTAAAATAGAAAACATCATTAATAAACAATCCGTTCATGATGACAATTATGAACTAAAATTATATATTGAAAATGAATTGAAGACGTCACCTAATATCTTTAATGGTTTTAAAGTTTTAGATCTAGAGAAATTACAAAATTTAATTTCATATATAGCAAGTAAAACCAAATTATATTTAACTAGTTTGAATAAATATTTATGGTTTATAGATATGATTTCATACAATCAAAGGGCTATTTCTATTACTGGTCTTACTTATGTTCACGAACAATATGGACCTGTAATTATAAATCGTAAATATGAAGAAATATCAAAACTAGACGAAAAATATAAAAGAGAAGATAAAGAAAACAATGATGGTAGCATTCAATCCGTTATTACTAGCAATGGCAATTATGACTTATCTTCTTTTAATGATAAAGAAATTAAGATTATAGATTATGTTATTAGTTTACTAAGTAATAAATCTGTAAAAGCAATCTCTAATTTGTCACATAAAGAACTTGGATGGAAAAATACTGAAAGATTTGAAAAAATTTCTTTTGAATATGCCGATAATCTTAAAATATTAAAATAACAACTCTCAATTTTTTGAAAGTTGTTATTTTTTGGCTGGGCTGGCTAGATTCGAACTAGCGCATGCCAGAGTCAAAGTCTGGTGCCTTACCGCTTGGCTACAGCCCAATATAATAAGTATTTAAATGGGGTGGAAGATGGGACTCGAACCCACGGTCTCCAGTGCCACAAACTGGCGCGTTAACCAACTACGCTACATCCACCATAGTTTACGTGCACCTTTTGATTAGCACATTACTTATTTTAACCTATTTCACCCCATCTTGTCAACCATTTTATAAATTTTATTTTATTTTTTCCAATTTTTTTATTAATATTCAATCAAAATATATTACCAAATACATTATATAAACTATTAAGATATAAAAATGTATTTGGTCTCTATTGACTGAATCGTAATATTTTTTGTTATTATTGAACAGTTGTCATACTACTTGGATCTATTCCATATTGTTGATATAACCATGATGTATAATCAAAAGGTGTTAATGTTTCTGGTAATCCATAGTCAATTCCATTTGTTTCTACTCTAATAGATGTAATAACTGGAGGATTTACTGGTGTACTTACTTCTGTATTTCCTGTTGTATCTGCATCATCTGCTGCTTTTACTTCAACACCTTCAATTTGATGTACAATATCCATACCTTCTGTTACTTTACCAAAAGAAGTATATTGTCCATTTAGTCCTGTATTTTCTGCAGTCATAATAAAGAATTGTGAACTTTCTGAATTATATGATTCCTCTGTTAATGTTGAAGAATAACTGGTGTAATCAGATCTTGCCATTGCAACAACACCTTCTTCAAATTGTAACTTGTTATCCACACCATTTGCTATAAATTCACCTTTTATTGTATATTCTGTATCATCACCATCATCTCTTAAATCTTTCGTTGTTGCTAATCCTGTTCCATCTCCTTTTTTATCTCCACCTTGAATCATAAAATCTTTTACAATTCTATGGAATGTCAATCCATCATAAAATCCTCTATTGGCTAATGCTATGAAATTGGCTACTGTTTCTGGAGCATATTCTGGATATAATTCAAATTTGATAGTTCCAAAATTTTCTACTTCCATTGTTGCAACAGGTCTTGTAACTTGCATTGTAGCATTTCTATAATATCCATAGCCGATAACTCCTATTAAAACAATTAAGATAATTAAAGCTACAATCCATATAATATTTTTAAATTTTTCCATTTACTTCACTTTTCCTTTCTTTTTAATCTTTAGATTTGTACCTATAGACTATTGAGATTTGATTCAAGTAATCCCAATGCCCTTTAAATTATATTATCAAAAACAAATTGTTCTTGCATTCTTTTTAATGATTGCTTAATTGTTCTGGCTCTTACTTCTCCGATACCATCAACTTCATCTAAGCTCTCAATATCTGCTGCCAATATATGTTGGAAAGATTTAAAAGAGTCTACTAAGTTTTCTACAATATTGTTTGGCATTCTTGGTACTTTGCTTAATATTCGATATCCTTTTGGATAAACAGCCACTTCGTCATAATTATCAAAATATTCATATCCTAGTAATTTTGCAATAGATGATTCTTTTAATAATTCTTCATATTCTAAATCTTTTAGCTCTTCTAAAATTTTTTCCGGAGATTTTTTCTTTTTAACAACATAGTCTTTTATAATCAAACTTTCTTCTTTTTCAAGTCCACCGATTAATTCATCTAGTTGCATTTTGACTAGTCTTCCATCATCTCCAAGCTCATAGATTTGTCTTTGTATTTCTTCTACAATTCGCATAACCATTTCTGCTCTTTGAATGGCAAGTACAACATTTTGCAATGTTACTATATCATTAAATTCATATTCGTTCAATATGTTTAGCTTATTATCAAATACTTTTTTATATTTTTCTAATGTTTGAATGGCTTGATTTGCCTTATTTAATACAACATCTGTATCTTCTAAAACATATCGATCATTTCCTTTAAAAACAGTAATGATATTTCTTCTTTGTGAGATACTAATAACTAATTCTCCTGTTTGTTTTGCTGTTCTCTCTGCTGTTCTATGTCTTGTTCCTGTTTCTGTTGTTTGTATTTCATGCTCTGGAATTAATTGTGCATTGGCATATAGGATTTTTTTCATGTCTCCACTTAATACAATGGCTCCATCCATTTTCGCCAATTCATATAATTTTGATGATGTATAATCTTCATTGATTACAAATCCACCATCTACAATTTCTTTTATCACGTCATTATTGTCTGTAATTAATAATAATGCTCCTGTCTTTGCTCTTAATATATTTTCCAGACCATCTCTTATTGGTGTTCCTGGAGCTATTAATTTTAAAACAGATGTAATATTATCTTCTTTTACCTTCTTCAAAATTAATCTCCTCTCTTACTTAAATCGCTATTCAAATCTAAATATATTTTTATTATTTGAAGCACCGCGTAAGCGACCAAACGAACGTTAGTGAGTGCGATTGGAGCAACCTTCACACGTTGAAATATACATTTTTGGATAGAATGAAATGTATTTCAGACTAGATAAAAATGTATTTTCAACATTAGTGGTTGCGACACACAAGGTGCAAAAAATAATAAAAATATATTTAGATTTGAAATATTCCTCACACTACTTTAATCCAATCTTTTTCATGGCTTCATTAATATTGCTGACACCTATTATATCTAATTTATATGTTTCTTTCAAGTCTTTTTTGTTAGATTCTGGAATAATACAACTTTTAAATCCCAATTTTTCTGCCTCTTTCAACCTTTTGTCAATCAAATTAATTCTTCTTACTTCTCCTGTTAAACCAACTTCTCCGATAATCACCATATCCTTTGGAATTGGTATATTTTTAAAACTTGAAACCACTGCCATCATCATGCCTAAGTCGATAGATGGTTCATTTACTCGAATACCTCCTACTAAATTCAAATAAATATCTTGACTTCCTAACATGATGCCAGCTCTTTTTTCCAATACGGCAATTAATAGTGCTAATCGATTATAATCTGTTCCATTTGCCGTTCTTTTAGGGAATCCAAAAATACTTTGTGTCGTTAAGGCTTGTAATTCTATCAAAATTGCTCTTGTTCCTTCTATGCTAGATACAATACAAGAACCTGCTGGATTATCTTCTCTTTCTGAAATCAAAATATCTGAAGGATTTGTAATTTCACACATTCCTTCCTCGTTCATCTCAAACATACCAATTTCATTGGTTGAACCAAATCTATTTTTGACACCTCTTAATACTCTATATGAAAAATATCTTTCTCCTTCTAAATATAACACAGTATCTACCATATGTTCTAAAACTCTTGGACCTGCAATATTTCCTTCTTTGGTTACATGCCCAATGATAATTGTTGTAATCCCTCTGGATTTACAAACTCTCATCACTTGTGAAGTAATTTCTCTTACTTGACTAACACTTCCTGCAGCTGCTGAAATGTCTTCTGAATACATGGTTTGAATGGAATCTATAATCACAAGTTTTGGATGAATTTCTATGATTGCTTGATTCACTACATCTATATCTGTTTCGCCTAAAAATAAAATATCATCATTATGGATGCCTAGTCTATCTGCTCTCATTTTTATTTGTTCTGCTGATTCTTCACCTGAAACATATAAAACCTTTCCTTCACCTTTTACTTTATCACATATTTGTAAAATTAAAGTAGACTTTCCAATTCCAGGCTCTCCACCAAGTAACACAAGAGAACCTTTTACAAGTCCTCCACCTAATACTCTATCTAACTCTCCAAAACCTGTTGAAGTTCTCAAAGTCTCTTTTGCTTCATACGAATTTAATTTTTGTGGTTTATTCTCACTTTTGGCTAAATCTTTGTGCCCCCCTGTTTTTGTCTCCACTACTTTTTGCTCATAAAACGTATTCCAACTGTTACAAGCAGGGCATTTTCCAAGCCATTTGCTAGACTCGTTACCACATTCACTACATACAAAAATTGTTTTACTTTTTGCCATTTTTCTTTTCTCTCCTTTTGCCCTAAAACAAAAAAAGTATAGCATATTTTTCTCCATTTTGCTATACTTTTAAAAATAAAATTCTATTTTACATATATGATTCGTTATTGTTTAGACCTCATTTATTTAAACTATATGTCTACAATAAAAATGTCCCACACAAAAACGTTCCCAAAAGGACATTTTATATTTCTGCTTTCTTTTTTCCAAATGCCCTTTTCTTAAATAAAAAGTCATGTATTTTTTTCCAAGTAACTTCTTGATGTAAGAATTCATTTATTTCACTTTCAATTTTTTGTTGATGTGGTGTTAATTCTATTTTTATTTCTTTATTCCAGTCAATTTTCTCGAACCAAAAAACTTTGAACCTTTCCCAAAGTCCTTGTTTTATCGGTAAGTTTTCTCCATTAGATGTTTGTGTTTGTACTTGAACTTTTCCTTCTTCTGTATTCTCATTATGAAATTCAATTTCATCACATAAATCAATTTCATCTCTTATATCTGCCATTGAAACTTCTCCTTTGTAATTTAGTATTGCTTATATTAGTTGTACTACAACTTTCCTTATTTATCAATATTTTTTATTGCTTTTTTTGTTAAATATGCATTACAAAATCGTTACATTTTTGTTACACTTTCCTTTTCAATTTTAAGATAGACTTTCAATTCTATTATTATTTACATTGATATTTTTGTAAAAATATTTCGGCCAAACTTTTAGATAGTTTCTTAATTTTAGAACATTTACATAAAAATGTCCCAAACAGAAACGTTCCCAATGGGACACAATTGGACATCAATTGACAATAATATATTCTTGCTCTGCTTCTTTGCATTGTAATTTTATCAATTTGTTTTCCATATTTTCTTCTGTTTTGTAATGTGCTAATATATAATTTTTCGTATGTCCTTGCCACATGCCATTTTTTTCTTCTTCGAAAAGGACTTCCACTTCTTTTCCTACATATTGTTCATTATATGCCTTTTCATTTTCATTTGATAATTGGATTAATCTTCTACTTCTTTCTTCTTTTTTGTTTCCATCTATTTGATTTGGCATTACTGCTGCTTTGGTTCCTTTTCTTTGAGAATATTTAAATACATGCATTTTATAAAATTTGATTTCTTTTAAAAATTCGTATGTTTTTTCAAATTCTTCTTCACTTTCTCCTGGAAATCCTACAATGATATCTGTTGTTAATATAGCATCTTCAAATGCGTTTCTTAATAATGTTGTTATCTCTTGAAATTGTTCTATGGTATACCTTCTATTCATTCTTTTTAATGTTTCATCACAACCACTTTGTAATGATAAATGAAATTGATGACACACTTTAGACAATTTTTCTAATCTATTGACAAATTCTTCTGTTATTAATAATGGCTCTATAGATCCTAGTCTGATTCTTTCAATTCCCTCTATTTCATTCATTTCTTCTAATAAATCGATTAATCGATATTCCTGCTTAAAGTCTTTTCCATATGAGGCAATATGAATTCCGGTTATAACGACTTCCTTTATGCCTTCTTTGGCAATTTTTTGAATTTCAGATAAGATATGTTCTGGCTTTCTACTTCTTACCCTTCCTCGTGCATAAGGAATAATGCAATAAGAACAAAAACGATCACAACCATCTTGAATTTTGATAACCGCTCTTGTTTTTTCTGTAAAAGTAATATCTCCAAATTCCACAAACTCTTTTTGGTTCATAACATCTTCTATTTGTGTTTCTACTCTGTTTTTTGTTATGTTATTTTTTTCTGCATTTGCCGTTATTTCTTCGTTTTGTGATGCTTTTACATCTTCCTCTATTTTGTTACTTTGAGTTTTTATATGTAATGTATCTTCTTTATTTTCATGTAAAGTTTGATGATGTATGTATGTTTCAATATATTCTACAATATCTTTTTTCTCGTTATTTCCTAATACTAAATTAATTTCTTCTATTTTTTCTAATTCTTCTTTTGCCACTTGTGCATAACAACCACAAGCAACGACAATTGCCTCTTTATTTAATTCTTTTACTCTTCTTAACATTTGTCTAGATTTTCTATCTGACATATTGGTTACTGTACAAGTATTAACAATATAGATATCTGCTTTTTTAGTATGGTCTACCACTTCATATCCTTTTTCTATAAATTGTTGTGTCATAGCATTTGTTTCATATTGATTTACTTTACATCCTAGTGTAATAAAAGCTACTGTTTTCATTTTTTATTGCATTCCTTTCTCAAGGTTTCAATCTAGTTAAAAAAATCAAATGATTGTCATTCTTCTAACCTTCTCTCCTTGTTCATTATTAAAATTCTTTACTATTATATCACTGTTTAGAGCAAATGCAGGAAAGGTTATATATACATTATTTTTCCTTGGTCTAAACAGTAACTCTATTATCCCATATTTTCGCCTTATTTTCAAGCAAATTTGCCTTGATTGCTATTTTATGTTATAATATTACTATTAAAAATTTCTTATATCCTTTTGACTTTATGATATAAGACTTTTTAAGCTAAAAAAGGAGGAATGTAGAATGGCAAACACAGAAATTCGCATAGGACGGTTATATGGGGTGATTTCTCCTATCTTACCAGATGGAGAATTTGTAAAATGTAAACCAATATTTATCGATTATTGGGCTGATTTATCATCATCTAGCAGTTGTTCAGATGGTGGTTATATACCTAAGCCCAAATTAATCGGTTCACCATTTAGCTATGATAATATACCTAAGTACGTATCAGTAATTGAAAATTCCAATTTCAAATTTAAAGAGACTGATATTCAACGGTATGGAACATTGGTGAATTTACCGGCAAGTCCGGAAAAAATCAAGAATGGAAAGGAATATTTTATAAGATTCCATCCCAAATCTTTTCTCAGAAACGGCAGACCCTATTACAATCCAGTTCCGATTTTGGGAACTGATGATATTTTGGGTCCTCGTATTCTAAATGTGGGCATCTTATTTCCGGAAACATTTGTTACTTTCATCAGTAACAGAGAACTGACGGAAAAAGAATTGCATAGTTTGCTATAGTAAATTTATTCAACATTCTCAAAAGCAAAGATTTATTAACATCTGAGAAACAAAAAAATCCAGCTTTATGTACTGACCCCAAAAAATTGGACACTTTTGACTAGGTACTAGGCAGCTTGGGAATGAACTCTGTATTGTACA
>CALXFG010000018.1 GCA_944387505.1 uncultured Clostridia bacterium | reverse complement strand
TCTTTTGAATATTTAGACATAAAATGAACCCTCCTTATTAAACTTTTTTGTCTAATAATTTGGGTTCACTTCATTATGCAAGTTGGATTTTTTTGTTTTCAAGTCAATATTTTACAACATTTTCTTTTTTGATTTTCACATTGTTTTTCCTAATACCTTCTTGAAATTAATTAAAGATACATTCTCCTAATCTAATTCCTTGTTTTTCCTTCTAATACGTCTAAATTATCTAAAGCTTTTCCTGTTCCCAATGCGACACATGATACAGTATCTTGTGCAATCATAACATTAATTCCGGTTTTTTCTTGTAATAGCTTATCTAATCCGTCAACTAAACATCCTCCACCTGTCATATAAATTCCTTTATCACTAATATCTGCTGACAATTCTGGTGGTGTTCTCTCTAACACAGAATGAACGGCATCTACAATCATCATGGCTGGCTCTATTAACGCTTCTAACATTTCACTTGAATGAACGGTTAACGTTTTTGGAAGTCCAGTTACCAAATCTCTTCCTCTAATATCCATCTCTGTATCTTGTATCTTAGGATATACACAACCAATGTTTACTTTTAAATCTTCAGCTGTTCTTTCACCTATCATGATATTATGTTTTTTCTTGATATATTTTACGATATATTCATCAAATTTATCTCCAGCAACTTTTAGAGATGTATTTACAACTGAACCACCTAATGATATGACAGCAATATCAGTCGTTCCTCCACCAATATCAACTACCATATTTCCACATGGTTTTGATATATCAATTCCTGCTCCAATGGCTGCTGCAATTGGTTCTTCTATTAAATATACTTTTCTTGCACCTGCTTGTGTTGCTGCATCTATAACTGCTTTTTTCTCAACTTCAGTTACTTGTGAAGGAATACAAATCATAATTCTTGGTGCAAAAATAAATTTACCACAAACTTTATTAATAAAATGTTTTAGCATTTTTTCTGTGACTGTATAATCTGATATAACACCATCTCTTAATGGTCTTGTTGCAACAATATTTCCTGGTGTTCTTCCAAGCATCCTTCTAGCCTCTTGTCCAACTGCTAACACTTCTCCTGTAATATTGTCCACAGCAACAACAGAAGGTTCTCTTAATACAATTCCCTTCCCTTTTACATATACAATTACAGTTGCAGTACCTAAATCAATTCCTACATCTTGCCCAAAACCAAATTTAAACATTTGCATTTCTTCCCTTCTATCTATATATCAAAATCAATGATTTCATCATCATATATTTCTTCTTATTACAATTTCGTTACAATTATATTACAATATTGTTATTTTTTCAACCATTTTTTGTAAAAAAGATTTCTTCTTTACTTATCTTTATTCTGTTCAAGTGATGTCTCAAACAAAAACGATCTCAATGAGACAGGGCAAAATGTCGCATTGACAAACGAACCCAATGCGACATTATCCATATAACTCATTATATATTCCATAGTCCCTTAATATTTTTCTTACATAATTATTTGTTTCTTTATATGGTATGTTTTCAATATCTGATCCATCTGCTTTTATGATTTGTTTGTCTATCCAATTATTTACCGTTCCAATCCCCGCATTATATGCTGCTAATGCGACTTCTATATTTCCATATTGTGTTAACAATGTTGATAAGTATTTTGTTCCAATATTTATGTTGTTATCAATATCTAGTATTTCTTCTTCTATATTTTCTGTATCAATATCTATGTTATTTTTCTTAGCAACATCAATTGCTGTTTCTTCTACAATTTGCATTAACCCAATGGCATCTCTATTCGAAACTGCCTGACTTTCAAAATTGCTTTCTGCTTTTATCACTGCATATATTAAATTTTCCTCTACATCATATTCTTCTGCATAGACTGATACAATTTCATTGTATGTTTTAGGGTATAGTATTTTTAATAATTTATCTTTAAACAGAATAAATAGTATAGCTATTATGAGTACCACAATAACTGTACCTATTAAGATTTTATATTTGCTTTTTATCAAAAAATTTCTCTCCTTTAAACTTTAAGTTTCCCCTTTTATATGTTTGTTGTTAATTGATGATGTTTTTTACTCCCTAATATTTTCCCTATCATTTTTATTTTTTTGGTAGTGGATAAAGATTATTATTTTTGAATGTATCGACGAATGTGACGTGAAATGGACATAGAAATTCTTAGTTTTAAATAAATGAGGAAGCGCGATGCAGCGAGAGGCTCATTTATTTAAAACTTAGAATTTGTAGTACATGGAGCTAGCCGAGGAGATAATGAAAAAATAATAATCTTCATTCACTACTATAATCCAAATTGAACATAATATTATATCATTTCATTTTATTTTACAAACATAAAAAATTATTTACAATCATACCAATTTTTAGCTTCTGATATTTCTGCAACAAGTGGTATCTTTAATTGTATTGCAGACTCCATTTCTTTTTTCATGATATCTTTTACTTCCTCTTTTTCACTTTCTGGAGCTTCAATCATCATTTCATCATGTACTTGTAAAATAATTTTCGCTTCTAGTCCTCTTTTCTTCAATTCTTTATTTACATTAATCATCGCGATTTTCATAATATCAGCTGCTGTTCCTTGAATTGGTGTATTCATTGCCACTCTATTTCCAAATTGTCTTACCATATAATTCTTAGAACTCAATTCTGGAACATATCTTCTTCTATGAAATAAGGTTTCAACATATCCTTGTTCTTTTGCCTTTTCAATAATATTCTCCATAAATTCTTTTATTCCTGCATACTCTGTTAAATATTCATCTATATATTGTTTTGCTCTTTTTCTAGAAATTCCTAATTGTTCAGCTAGTCCAAAATCACTAATTCCATAGACAATTCCAAAGTTTACAGCCTTTGCATTACTTCTTTGTTCTTTGGTTACTTCATCGATTGGTGTTTTAAAAACTTTTGAAGCTGCTTGTTTATGGATATCTTCATTATTCTTAAAAGCTTCTATCATGTGCTTATCCTCTGAAATATGTGCCAATACTCTTAGCTCTATTTGAGAATAGTCTGCATCAATATAGACTTTTCCCTCTTCTGGTTTAAATACCTTTCTTACTCTTTTTCCTAATTCAAATCTGGTAGGAATATTTTGTAAATTTGGTTCTGTTGAACTAATTCTTCCTGTTGCTGTGATGGTTTGATGGAAAAAGGAATGAATTCTTTTGGTTTTTGGATTAATAAATGGTTTTAGTCCTTCTACATATGTTGAATTTAGTTTCATTAATTGCCTATATTCTAATATCTTTCCAATAATTGGATCTTCTCTTTTTAGTTTTTCTAAAACATCTACATCTGTAGAATATCCATTTTTTGTCTTCTTAATAACTGGTAATTTCATTTTTTCAAAAAGAATTTCTCCTAATTGCTTTGTGGAATTAATATTAAATTCTTCTCCTGCCATTTCATGAATTACCTTTGTTAAAACTTCAATTTGTGAAGTCAATTCTTCTCCAAATGCACTTAATTCTTGTTCATCTACATACATTCCATTCCATTGCATACTAGATAACACTTCTACGGTTGGCATATCAATATTGGTATATAAATCAAAACTATTGGTTTCTTTTAATTTTTGTAAAATCATATTGTTTATTTTTTCTATGACATATACATACAAATTATACTTTTCTGAAGCTTTTTTATCATTTTGCATATCATTTTCTTCAAATAAAGTCATTTGTTTTTGATTTTCTTCTTCTCCTATATATTCTTCTATATCCAATTCTAAATATTGCATTGCTAAATTTTTAAGGTCTAATTTATTATTGGTTGGATTTAAAATATAAGCACCAATAGATATATCATTTTCAATTCCATCTAAAGTAATATCTGCTTGTTTTAATAAAATATAAACTTTTGTTAAATTGATGCTTGTCTTTTTTATGTTTGCATCTTCCAATATATTTTTTAGTTGTGCTATTTCTTCTTGATTTAGTTTTATATAATAGGCTTCTTGCGTATCTGGATTATATAGACTCATTCCTGTTATTTTTTCTTTTATGATATTTTCTGGATTATCATCCTTTTCTGTTTGCAAATAAAATATCATATTTTTTTGTTCTATGATAATATTCATTACTTCTTCTAGAGATTTTTCAACCGTCTTAAATTCTATTTTATAGTTTTCTTCTTGGTTATCCTCTTTTTCACCTGTTAAATGAAAACGTTCAATATATCGATTAAAATTTAATTCTTTAAATAATTTTAATACTTTTTCCTTATCCCATTCTTCTACTTTAAATTGTTCCAATGTATCTTCAATTGGAACTTCAAGATTGATAGTTCCTAATGTTTTAGATAATTCTGCTAATTCTTTATTATCTTTAATCTTTTCTCTTTGTTTTCCTTTTAAATCATCCTCATTTTTTTCGACTTTGTCATATAAATTTTCTATAGAACCATATTTTTGAATCAAAGATAATGCTGTTTTTTCTCCAATTCCAGGTACACCTGGTATATTATCCGAGCTATCTCCTTGCAAGCCTTTTACCTCTATTAATTGTTTTGGTTCTATTCCATAGGTCTCTATTATTTTACTTCTATCAAATAAATCTGTTTCCGTTTTTCCACCTTTTGTTCTAGGAATTCTGATGGTTACATTATCAGTTGCTAATTGGAAAGTATCTCTATCTCCTGATAATATGGTCACATGAAGTCCTTGTTTTTCTCCATATCTAGAAAGTGTCCCTAAAACATCATCTGCTTCATAGCCTTCTTTTTCCACAATATCAATATTCATAGCTCTTAATATTTCTTTAATTAAAGGCATTTGCTCTGCCAATTCCTCTGGCATTCCTTTTCGATTAGCTTTATATCCTTCATATAATTTATGTCTTGCTGTTGGTGCTTTTAAGTCAAATGCAACAGCCATATATTTAGGATTGGTATCTTCTATTAATTTAAATAAAATTGCTAAAAAACCATATACCGCATTTGTATACTTTCCATCTTTCGTCGTTAGCATTTTACTTCCCATAATCCCATAAAATGCTCGATTCATAATACTGTTTCCATCAATTAAAACAAAATTATCCATTTTTTCCTCCTTCGCCTTGCGACATGTCATGTCGCATTGAGTTCGTTTGTCTATGCGACATTTTTTTGTCTCATAGAGTTCGTTTGTCTATGCGACATTTTATCAATCTAGATGTAGTATTTTTTTGATAAAATTCTTTATTCTTATTAATCTACTTTGCTTTTTTATCACCAATTCTGTTGTTTTTATATTTGGAATACATTCTTTCTCTTTAAATATATCAACAGGATATTTCCTTCTTTTCTCTTCTTCTATTTCTTCTATTTCCTTTTTTTCTTTTTCCTTTATGTTTGCTTTTTCTTCTTCATCTGCAAAATAATCTCTATAAAGATTAGCTAGAATATCTTTTGTTTCTTCAAGTAAATCTTGTTCTTCAAGTGATTTATTCATATCCACATGAAATTCATAGGTATTATCCATTTTTCTTTTTAATAAATCTATCAATTTTTGTGGTATTTTGTTAATATCTCTTTTAGGAAAATGCTTTAATATTTCAATTACTTCCTTATATGCTTTAGGAAAATTATCTTCCATTTTTTCCTCCACTTATATATTTACTTTTCTTCTTCTGTTTGTTCGTTCCTTTCATCTTGTTTATTTTTATCTTCTGTATCTTTATCTTTTGCAATTTTGTTCAGTGCTCTGTTCTTCCCTTCAATAGATCTATCCTTAAATGTTGCTAATTCTTCAACTGAAAATCTTTTTAGTTTTATTTGCTCTTTCACTAAGTCTACTACTTCTGTAATAGTATTTTCGTCATAATCATTTTGTACCACTAAATCATATTCTTTACTAGCATAATCCGCTCCTAATACATTATCTCTTTCATTCATACTTTCTTGTGTTATATATGTTTCCCTATTTTTTAATGCTGTTAGCCTTTCTTTTGAATCTGCTTGTATGAATATGGAACAATCACATTGGTTTATTAAGTCTGTATTAGGTAGTCCCCACCACTCCATAATACAAGCCTTATCTCCGTTTTTTTCTATTTCTCTGATTTCTCTACCAACTTCGGATTCTATATCTTTTCCTATTATTTCATAAATCTTTGAAAATATTTCTTTATCATTTAATATAACATCTAAATCAATTTCTCCGTCTTTTAAGACCCTCTGTCCATAGTCTTTTACAATTCTATCTATAACTTGTCCATTGTTCATCAATCTAGAAAAAATATTGTCAATAGATATAACACTGCTTTTTTCTATGCTTTCTGCTAGTTTTTTTGAAAAATATGATTTTCCACTTCCAGATTTTCCTGTTATTCCTACTAAAATCATTTCAAACTCCTATTCTTTTGTCGCATTGAGATCGTTTGTCTATGCGACATTAAATTCAAACACACAAATATCCCTAATAACATGAAAAATGTAAATGGTGTTCCATTTCTCCAACCTTCTCCATTGATTAAGAAAACACTATTGGCAAATTGACTAATTAATGTGATTTGCACAACAAATTGTATCATCTGTTTCTTTTGCCACATCATTAATGGGAATAACCACATAATATACCACGTTTGAAAATTGGTAATTAGTAAAAACAAAAATGCTACTAAAAAATATTGAGTTTTTCTTATTTCTTCTCTAAATGTTATCTGTTTCTTATATAATAATGTTAAGCAGGTAAAGAAATAGATGATGACAAATACACTTAAAAATACAGCATTTACATTAGAAACCAAATCTGGTATATCAAAATATTCCATTAGTATAATATAAAAGTTTTTTGCAAATTTCTCTTGCTGTGTCATGATTCCACTGAATACTTGTATATCTTGTACATATAGTAAATAAGTAATTGCTACTATAAACACAAATAGCATACCATATAAAAAGCAATTCTTCAATCTCTCCCTAGGCTTTTTATCTTTAAAATAATATATAATGATAAATGGCAATAATAAAATCGCAAAATATTTTATTGCCGTAGCCAATGCTAAAAATAGAATACTAACAAGGATATTCTTCTTTTTTAGTAAGAAATATAGAGAAGCTAATATACATGTCACTACATATATATCATTATGTACATTTGCAATGCCTTCTATAAACATATATGGATTTAATCCATATAACAATACAAATAGTTTTTTTCCTGTTAATTTATAAATCAGATAACAATTTACTAAATGAATTGCCATATTTAATAATTTAAATAGCAATAAGGCAATATCAATGTTTCCAAAAGAAATTCCTGCTACCATCTTACAAACAAGTGTCCAAATCGGTCCATATACAACGGTTGTGCTTCCCCAGTCATTTTCATACCCTTTTGCTAATACTGTATCTTGCTCTAAATACTGGCTGTTATCTCCCTTTTCTACAAAGTCTTTGATTGTTACATAATAGGGATTTTGTCCATATTGGCTATCTAATCTTCCTACCCCTAAATAATAAAATACGTCTGAACTTAAGAATGGTACAACTACTACAAAGATTAGTGAAATAATCGCTATATACATATACATCTGTTTATTATTTTTAAATAGCTTATTTCTATTTTTTACAATTAAGAAATAAAATATTGTCAATACTGCTAAAATCATAATATATATTAGGGTTTGGTCAAGTCGACTTGTATCATTTAAACAAAATTTAAAATATTCATTAAAGTTTTGTATTGTTCCATTTTCTAATAAATATTGAATAGATGGTATGGCAAACGCGATGGTTGCTAGTATAAAACCAATTAAGATGATTTTCTTTGCATGGATAAATTCTATTATTTTTTCCTTCATTGTTTCCTCCTATGTCCAATTCGGGATTTTGGGGACGGACTCATTTTTCCCTTTTTTATGAATTTGGCAAAATATACTATGCAACATTACTATATAATTTTAAAAAAAGGGAAAAATGAGTCCCCAAAATCCCGAATTCAACTAAAAATACTATATCATATTTCATAAAATATTTCTACAATTACAAGTGAATATTAAAAAATACTGAAGTGAATATTAAAAAATACTGTAACAACAAAATACAAGGTATTAGACTTAATGGCTAACCCCTTGTATTTTTTATTTATTCATCCTTATAAATTATTTTACACTTATTCGTTTTTATGTTTTTTAAATATATCATTTGGATTATATTTTTCATAGGCTTCTTTTTCTTTTTGCCTTTCTACAATTTTCTCTTTTGCTTTGATAATTTTCTTTTCTTCTTCTGTTGCCATATATTGTTTATACACAATTGCCAGTAATATATTGCTATCTTCTAACAAATTATTTTTATGAATATCTTCAACTGTAACTTCATGTTTATTATCCATGTTTTCTTTTATAAAATTCCATATTTTTTCTGGTATTTTTTCTTTGCTTTCTTGTGGTAACATATCTAATATTTGATAGCCTTCTTTATATGCTTTTGGATGTAAATGATATAAATCTTTCATTTTATATCTCCCTTATTTACTTTTTTACATTTTCTGAATAATGTTTCATATTCTATTTTTTCATAGATTACTTTACACTACCTTTACTTTGATTTTTCTGCTTTTGTTGGGTTTCCTTTTTCTGCTGAAGGAATTTCTCCATTTTCTGCAACAATTCCTACTGCTCTTCTCATTGCTTTATTGGCTAGTTTTTCTGTTTTTTGTTTTTCTATTTTTTCTGTTTTTTCTTTTGCTAAAGCCAATATATAATCATTTGCAGGTCCATCTAGCTCTACTAATTTTCCTGTTTTAAAGCCTTCATATGGTTTTCCTTCATTTTCTAATTCAGCTTTTAATTCTTTGCTTTCTGCAGAATCCTTATCTGCTATCACAGCACTTTCTCCATGTGCATATGCTGCGGTAAGCATTGTAATATCATTTGTGCCATCACCGATACATGTAAAGTTACCTCGTATATCTTCTCTTTTTTTATCTCCATTGATTGCTAGCTGAGAAAGCTTTAATACAGATGTTGCTTTATGAATCCCACTAGGTGCTAAATCTACTGAATAATTTCCATCATCTAGTGATTGATAATTTAATTGCACTTTTAAATGATTGTTTTCTATATATTCTCTTATTTCTTCTACAGCCTGTACAGATGAAACTCTAAGTGATAAACTTAAAATTTCTTTTTCTGTATCTGTTAAACTTTGAACAACATCTTGTGAAAAAATTCTTGTTCCTAGTTTTCTTTCATATGCCTTTGATTTTGCAGTATATGGACAATCTTGTAATACAACGACATCTCCTGTACTAAACTCTATTTCATCTTTTCCGGCTTTTCCACTGGTTACCATGTCATTGATTAAATCTAACATTTCTTCTTTTGGTAGCCTTTCTTCTGTTACATAGGTTTCATCAATTGTATTATAAATAAATCCATTATCTCCTATGATATATTTTGGTACAGGTATTCCTTTATCTTCTAAAATTTTCACAATTTCTCCAGCAGGTCTTGCTGTTGTAATAACAAACAATCCATTACTTTTTCCTTCTATTAAGGTAATTGCTTCTGCTAAAGTTTTACATCCTTCTTCTGTTTCTAAGTCTAATGTTCCATCTTTATCTGAAAAGACAATATAATCTTTATTGTCAATCATTCCTCTATCTTTTACTTCACGTTTACGTTCAGGATGCTCTCTTTTCCATTTATACTTCTCTTCTTCTGTCGGAAGTTCTACTACAAAGCTATCTATTTGCTCTTGTGTTAAGCCTTCTTTTGTTCTAATTCCCGTTTTTCCAGCTTCTGCTTGAACAATATCCAAATCTTCTTCTAGATTATCTATAATTAATTCTCCAAAGAAATGCTCATATTCATGCATAAATATCATAGAATCTGCGACAGAAAAAGGGATGGTTAATTCATTCCCGTCTAAATCTTGCGCCTTTACTGTAATCCTAAATGGTCTATCTTTAAATGTCCAATAATAATGATTATCATAATCTATTGAAAAACAACCTTCTTCTTCCTTTGAAACACCTTGCATATCTATTATTTCTGGATTAACCAAAATAAGTTGTGTATCTCTATCTTGGAAAGTCTTGATTGCCATTATTCTCTTTAAATTTCCTAATTGTGGTGCTGAAAATCCAGCAGCCCCATTTTGTCTCTCTACCTCTTCCATTAAAACCATTGCAAGCGCTCTTGCTTCTTCTTTTCCTTCTTCACTTGTCATATCAATTTCTTCTGATTTCTTTCTTAAAATTTCTTTATCTTCTGGGTTTACATATTTTAAAACTTTTTGTTTTTTCATTTTACTTTTCTCCTTTTATATAAAATACGTTTCCTACAAAATTTTATCATATTTTTAATGTGTTGTCCACTTTTTTTGTAAACCTTTTATTGACATCTTTACTATTTTATCATATACTTGGCTTATAATGGATATGTAAGGAGGTTCCTTTTTATGAATAATAAAATCTTTATATCTCATGCAGATATTATATTAGATAAAATATATGATGCAAATTTTAATCTTGTAAAACAAGACGGTGGCGGTTGCAATTGGAATGATTTATATAATTTAAGTTTAATGGGAGAAACTTGTTATGCCTTTGGAAGTTGTGGAAATGATGAAGAAGGAAAAATTGCACTTGATTCCTTAAAACGTGCAGGTGTGAATACTGATCATGTTTTGATTGATGATACCATCAGAACAGATGTTATGAATATTTTACTTCCAGCATCCTCTTCTCTTGATGACAATGATGTTATTCATACTTGGTATTCTCCGATTACCAATAAAAGCACGATGCATTTTTCTGATAATTTACCATTAGATATTCCTGAAGATTTTAAAGATAAAGAAATTTACATTATTTTAGATAAATTTGAAAATATTAATTATGAATTCTTACAAAAAATTGATAATAAAAAAGTATGTCTAGATGTTGGTGCAGAAGAATTTATTGAATATTATACAAATCAATATTTGATTAATTTTTTTAGACAAGCTAATCTTATGCAATTAAATCATGTGATTTGTGATTATCTATTTAAGAAATTTAAAATAAAGGATGAAGTTGAATTCTTTAACATGATGAATTTAGATTTACTTGTGATAACCAATGGAAAAAAAGGTGCTAAATTCTTGTACAAAGAAAACAACCAATTACAGATAATTGATAAAACACCATCTATTATTGTAGATGCAGTTGATACCTCTGGTGCAGGAGATGCTTTCTTTTCTACTGTCATTAGAGAATATGCTTATTGTGAAAAAATTGATAAAACTTTTATTGATAAAACTTTTGAACTTGCGAATAAATCTTCTAGAGATATTATTGCACAAGTTGGTAGTAGAAAATAAGCCTTATAAACTTTTGAGGATATTCTTTAATTTTTAAAGAATATCCTCAAATTTTATAAAACATCTTTCCATTCTTCTTCATTAAAATAATATTGTTTTTCAGCTACAATTGGCTTTAATCCTTTTTCATAAATCAATAGCTGGTCTCTTCCTAAATCATTCTTTATGAATTCATTGTCTAATCCTGTAATATCGCTAAAATAATCTATATCAGATTTTAACATGGTACCTAACATTTTTGTTTCAAATATAATATCATTTATAGGTATCATTATTGCACTGTTTCAGTTGAAACTTTTAGTCTTTTTGAATATTCTATATTTGTTTTTTTGTTTTTCATTATCAAATTAATCACATTATTATTCTTATAATTAGATGAATAAAATCTGAATCCATAATCATCATGATCATAAATTATATCTTCATTATTTATTGTACTTCCATTTAAGTTTATGCTCTCTATTTCATACTCATCTATAAATTCATCTTTTTCAATTCCAACTAAAGTAAATTTAAAATAAGCTTCTTGTGAATTATCATTTTTTGACCCTGTTGGCATTAAATCCAGATAAGAAATGACTGTAATGTCAAAAGATGTTAATTCTTGCGTTTTATCATTCTTTCGGTCATTCCATACTATAAAAAATACTATTCCAATCAACACAACCACTATCAAAATAATGATTATATACTTTAATTTATTTTTTGTTTTCTTTTCCATTCACATTCTCCTACTATTTTTGTGGTTATAATATAGTAAATCAATATAAAAATCTTCATTTCCAACTTGTACTCTATATTCTTCCCCAACATAGGTAAAGTCTTTTCCTAATAATCTTCTTTATTTTCTATCCTTTTAACTTGAGGCTTTTCCTCCTTAAAGGTTCTCAAATCCATTGGTATATCTGGCTTTTCTTTATTGGGGTTATAATATCTAATCTCCTCTGAAATATCTAGCCCTGCACACCAAAATTTGCGAAATAATCCTTATCTTTTCTTATTTTCTTTCTAAGTCTATATATGATTTTTTCTGTGCTTTCTATTTTAGTTTTTTTATATCTTCTCCTATGATTTCTAAATAATCCTTTTCTGCTTGAGTTAAATGGGATTTCATATATTTATCATATTCTTCATGTGCTTTTAAATACGCTGACACCATTCTATTTAACATATCTAATTCTTTTTCTGATAAATAATTTTTTGCTACCTCTGTTTCTGATTTTGTAGGAATATTTCCTTTAAAATTAGTTAATCCTATATTTTCTTTTTCACTATCAACTCTATTAAAAATCACCTCTGCTGCAGTATTTCCATGTACTGCATAATGCATTTTGTTCTGTACTGTTTTAAAAAATTCTTTTGTTTTTTCATCTTTCGCATCATAGTCGATACTTGTTGCATAAATATCTAAAATCTTTCTCCAAAAAACTTTTTCTGATGAACGAATATCTCTAATTTTCTCTAGTACTTCTTCAAAATATACTCCTCCACCATTATTTTTGAATTTATCTACATTCAAATTATATCCTTTTATTAGATACTCCTTTATCAATTTATTTGCCCATATTCTAAATTGAGTACCACGAATTGACTTTACACGATATCCAACTGATATAATTAAATCTAAATTATAAAATTTTGTTTTATATTTTTTGCCATCTGAAGCAGTTGTCAAGTTTTCCTTGACAACTGAATTTTTATCCAGTTCTTTTTCTTCAAAAATATTTTTTATATGTAAACTTATATTTTGTTTTGTTGTATTAAAAAGTTCTGCCATAGCATTTTGAGTAAGCCAAACATTTTCATCTTCAAGTCTTACTTCTATTTTAACTTGCCCATCATCAGAAGTATAGATCAATATTTTATTATTATCTTGATTCATAATTTCATTATCCATTAAACTCCTCCTTTCTTCTTTAACTTACTAAATTAATCCAAATTTGTTAAAATCTATCATCTACTATTTCTTTAATTTTATTCATGTCAACATTAGCCTTATAAAAAACTAAACATTGAACTAATCTTTCCACAATAACATAAGCCACTATATCCATATCTGAAAATAACACTTCATCTTTCATATTTCCGTGGGAAATTCTATTTCTAGTATTTTTAAAAGTATTAGAAATCTTTTCATTTAACTTCTCTTCTGAATCATATTCAATATTATAATTGCTAATAAGATTTTTCTTTACATTTATTATACATTTTTTAAACTTTTCTAACGAATACTTTATTTGTTCCTTTAGACTTCCTTCCATTTTTTCTATATCTAATTTGAACCCATTTAAAATTTCTTTATTATCACTTTCATCTTCTTGATTAATACAATCATCTATGAATTTTATAACTTTATCCTTTAAAATTTTATAATTTTCATTTGTATCACTTTTAAACTTTGGAAAATTTATATCAAACCATGATTCAAATGCAGATGAGATATTATGATATTTATTAATTGTAATCTTAAATTCATCATTTCTATTTAAATTATAATAATTTTTATATGCTTTTTTATTATTAATCGTTAAATATAAATCTTTAAAATGTGTCTCTATTTGTCCATATTTAACACAACTATTAATATCTGGCAAATCTATTTTATCTTCTTCAGGTAAATAATAGTAAAAATCAAATGTATTTGTAATATCCTTTATTTCATTTTCAATTTTAACTTTACCACTCGAAATTAATTTAATCTCCTCAAATTTTATATGTTCTCTCAAATATAGAAATTCAAATAATTCACTTATTTTTCTATAATATTCAATTACCTCTGCAATACTTTTTTTATTCTCAAAATTAATTTGCAAATATGATTTTAATACTACTGGCGTATTGGTATTTTTTTCTGCTCGTGATAATGTTGAACTAACTCCTAAATTGAATTTATCTTTTTCAATTAGAATATCATCATTCTTTAATGCCTTTAGTTTCATATTAATCTCATTTACATTATCATTTCCAAATTCAATTACTTTTTGAGGATCAAAAAAATTATCAATACATTTCCCATAAAAAATCATTGTTTCAAAGTTATCTATTTTCGGTAGCGGATTAGTCATATTAGAATTTCCAATTATATATGCAGGTACAAAAGCCTTGTAAATTCCTCCACTTTGTCTTATCAATTTTATATTAATAAAAGTTATTCTGTGTCCAGAACTAGTAATTCCTTCTAAGAATAAATTATCATCAACAGTTCTTTCTTTTAGTGATTTAAACATACTTTTCCATACATCTTCTAAATCTTCATCTGGTATTAGAGTTAAAATATTGTTAATATAATAAAACCCATACTTTTTAGATTCATATTCTATCTTTCCTTCAATTATTTTTTCCACTTTACCCAATTCCTTTTTTCATAATATCTTTATTTTCAAATAAAATCTCATTAGAAACCGCTGTTCCTATTCCTTTATTTTGATATTCTTTTATTATAAATATATTATCAATTCTAAAAGTATTATCTTCTAAAATCTTTCCATCAAAAAATCCTATTTTATCTCCTTTTACTGTAATTATTTTTATATTCTTTGCATTTCCTTTTATATATCTTTCAAATAATTTTGTCTGTATTTCTTCGCTCATCTCAGTTTTGTTTTCTTCTACATATTTATTATAATCTTCTTTTTTAATATTATATATAAAGTCTATTTCTTCCTTATTTTCTCTTTTTAATTGCCTAAAATCAAGAGTTGGTATACATTCTGATAATCTTATTCTTCGCTCTGTATCTCTGTTAGCTTTATCTATTATTTTTTTTTCCTTTTTTTGTCGTGCAAGACTTGACATTTCCTCAGAAAAAATACAACCGCAATATTTTTGCATATATAAGCCTAATTCTCTTGCTTTGGCTTGTCCTTCTCTAAAACCTACGCGAAAATCTCTATACAAAAATTCTACATTATATTTTTTTGCCATATGATTTGCCACTTCTATTAATGCTTCATGATTTTGATAAGGACTAACCAATAAAGTAGTAGAAAAATGGGTATAACCATTTTCCTTTGCATATTTAGCTGTTTGCTCTAATCTCACTGGATAGCAATATTGTTTACATCTATTTTGCAAATCTCCAATAACATGTTTGCAAAATTCATCTAGTCCATAGTTTTCTTCAAATATGGCTTGTACATTGATACTTTTCGTATATTCTTTTAAGCAATCTCTTCTTGCCTTATATTCCATATATGGATGAATATTCGGATTAAACCAATATACGGTTGGTTCAATGTCTTCTTTTCTTAGTGAGTCTATACAATATACACTACATGGTGCACAACAAGTATGTAATAATAGTTTCATTTTTACTCCATAACTCCTTTTTAATTATTTTTCATGGTTATCTAAATCAGATTGACTTTCTATACCTTCCTCAGGATTTTTTCTCCAAAAAAAATTATCTCCATCTTTATATCCCAACTTATTCAAGTCTTCCTTTATGTATCCCATAGCTTCTTCAGGTGTATTTGCAATTTGATATAACTCTGCTATATCAAGTGTTTTTAACAAATTTTCTACTTCATCCCATTGATGCGCCATATTTAATACAATAATCATTTTATTATGTTCTTTATTTTTTTTCGTATCAATCGCCTGAAATAATTCTGTTAATGTTCCCGTACTCCCCTTCATAAAAATCATATATTCTGATTCTTTTATCAAGGTTCTTGTTACATCTGATTGCTTTTCACACTTAATCATTAGTGCATTCAATTGTCTTATCCACTCATATGGTAATCTATGCGTTTGATTGCATGCACAAATTAAAACATTATCAAAATCAGCCTCTTTTTTTCTTAAAAATTGGGCAGCTGCAAGTCCTGGTAATCCATAAGCTCCATCAAAAACTAATGTATAATTATTTTCACAAATTGCCTTTCCTATTTTTTGTGCGGCAATATTATATTCTTTACTTATTTTTTCATCAGTAGAACCTGCAACAAATATATGTGGTCGTCTCGCTCCCATTTTTTCCATCCTTTCATTTTTTTGTCCAAACAAATCTGGGTTCAAAAGGATCTGATCCCAATGGCCCCAAATGGCCCTAATTATTTTCTTGATATGGATACCCTAAATGTTTATATGCTGGTGGTAAGACAACTCTTCCTCTTAATGTTCTTGCAATAAATCCAATTTGAATTAAATATGGTTCATAAACATCTTCAATGGTATCTACTTCTTCACCAACTGTTGCAGCTAATGCTTCAATTCCGACTGGTCTTCCAGCATATTGCACAATCATGGTATCTAATATTTTTCTATCAATTTCATCTAATCCTAGCTCATCAATTTCTAGCTTATTTAATGCATGTTTTGTGATTTTTAGAGTAATATCTCCATCACCTAATACAGCTGCGTAATCTCTAACTCTTTTTAATAATCGGTTTGCTATTCTAGGTGTTCCTCTTGATCTTCTGGCAATTTCTGTCGCTGCTTCCTCTTCTATTTTTACATTTAAGATTCCAGCAGAACGTTTTACAATTTTCGTAAGGTCTTCTACAGAATATAATTCTAATCTATGCACAATTCCAAATCTATCTCTTAATGGAGTTGTCAATGAGCCAGCCTTTGTAGTTGCCCCTATTAATGTAAATTTTGGCAAATCTAATCTGATTGACCTTGCACTTGGTCCTTTTCCAATAATAATATCTAAAGTATAATCTTCCAAAGCTGGGTATAAAATTTCTTCCACACTTTTGCTAAGTCTATGAATTTCGTCTATAAATAAGACATCAAATTCTGAAAGATTGGTAAGAAGTGCTGCTAAATCTCCTGGTTTTTCAATCGCTGGACCAGAAGTAATTTTTATATTGGAATTCATTTCATTAGATATAATGTTTGATAAAGTTGTTTTTCCAAGTCCTGGAGGACCATATAGTAAAACATGGTCTAATGGCTCCCCTCTTTTTTTAGCTGCTTCTATATAAATTTTCATATTTTCTTTGATTTTGTCTTGTCCAATATATTCATCTAATGTTTTTGGTCTTAATGAATTTTCTAATCGTTCTTCTCCTGTATTTTCTAGTTCTGGACTAATAATTCTGTCTTCTTCCAATTTTAACTTCCTCCTTTTTTTGCCTGCCCAATTGGTGGACATTTTGAGGGATTTTGGGGACGGACTCATTTTTCCCTTTTTCTGTAATTGTAATAATATATTATTACAATTACAGAACTTCATTAAAAAATATATATAGAACTATTTAAGAGTTTATATATGTTAAAATTGTTAAATCTTAAAAAGGGAAAAATGAGTCCGTCCCCAAAATCCCTCAAAATGGTCCCTCGATTAGACACTATTTCAATAAATCGTTAATACTAATTGAGATAGATATATCTAATTCTCTTCTCATTTTCTCATAATAGTCATCCAATAATTCTCTTTCGTCTTGTGGTAGTTCTTCTAAGTTGACTTCTACTCCATCTTTAATTCGATACCATTTTTCATCAAAGTAATATCGACTCGTAACAATTCTTTCATTATTTAAGCATATAAAATCTTTTCTTCCAAACATATTCGTTCCTAAACTAAATCCTGGATTTCCATCTATCAAATATGCAAATGTTGGTTTTATGTCTAATTTGCTGACTGGTTTTTCTATTTTTATATGTTCCATTCCTGGTATTTTCATTCCACAAGCGACTCTGATATAATTTAATTTTATATCTGTATCTGTTAAATTAGAATCTGTTTCCTTTAGAAAATCTTCTAAAAATTCATTATACATGTCCATTCCATTGTGGTCACCATATAAAAGAATAACAGTATCATCATATAAATTGGCTTCTTTTAACTTTTCTATAAATAATCCAAAAGCATAATCTGCATAATTAACTGCTTCTAAATAACTTCCTAAAAATGTATTTTCATATTTTCCAACATTAATACTTACTTTACTTCTGTCTTCTAATCCATTTAAATAAAAAGGTGTATGTGATGATGCAGAAACTATATAAGAGAAAAATGGTTCTTTATAACTTTGTAATTTTTCTACTGCCTGAGTATATAATAATTCATCTGATAAATACCCATTGATATCTTCTGAAATATCTTCAAAAGAATCTTTCAATTCAATATTTTGTACGTCAAATGATTTATACACATTTCCTCTATTCCAAAAATATCCATAATTGCCATGCATATAAGATGTCGTATAACCTTCATTTTCGAACATGGTAAAAATATTATCATATGTATTTGTATAATATCGACTATATGACATGCCATTTTCCATAGGATATAATGAAGTAATAGATGAAAATTCTGAGTCCGCTGTTGATGAATAACTTTGCATAAACATATTAGATATTTCTATATTTTCGTTAATAAATTTATTTAAATTTGGTGTAATCTCTTTTCCATTAATTTTTTTATTAATCACAAAATTTTGAATAGATTCTAATTGTAAAACAATAACATTCTTTCCTTTTATATAGCCTTTCAAATCATAATTCGTTTCACTATATTTTTCATCATATTCTTTCTTTAATTCTTCATAATCTGTCATTAATTCTTCTTTTGTATCATATTTTGCTTGATTTTTTATGTTAATTGTATTTTCTATATCAGATATATGATATCCATAAATTGTACTCTTTTTTACTTGCATATCTTTATTAAATGGATCTTCTTTTGCTAGTGATATATAAAATGTATCCATAAAAAAGAATGCAATTGTCACTCCAACCCCTAATATCGTTTTTATCATTTTGCATTTAATAGATAACTTCTTTTTCTTTTCAATTTTTAATATTTTTGTAAATAACAAAATAAATACAATAATAATATCTATAAAATATAAAACATGTCTTAGTCGTAATAAATTTGGTAATGTACTCATAATTTCTTCACCATATTGAAGATTCATGATTTGTGCAACAGATAATACAGAACTAGAATATGTATGATATAAATTATCTGCCAATAATAATATACTGATGATTATATCTACCATAATTGTAACAACGATTCTTCCTCTGTTTGGTAAAAAAGTAGCTATTATCCAAATGAATGTTGCTATAAATGCAATTGTTCCTAAAATTGTTCCCATATCTATGGGTTCTTGAATGGATATTGTATTTAGATAAAAGAAGATCGTTTTTAAAAATAATAATATTCCTATTAAAATTGGAAATCCTATCGAATTAAAAAATCGATTGGATAATTCTTTTATTTTTGCTTTGGTTATTTTCTTTTTATTTTTTCCTATTTCTATTATTTCTTCTGTTTTCTCATTTTCATAAGTCTCTTTTCCTTGAAATTTTTCTGTTGTTTCTTTTTTATTTTCTTTTCTTTTTCTTAAACTTTGTTTTTCTTTTTGTTTTTTATCTTTCAACTCTTTTTCCTCTTTCTTTATTGTCCTTTTATTTTATATTATCGATAAAGTTTTCTATCAAATCTAACATTTTACGATTATTTTCTATATATGGCTTTGGTTCAAAATCTGGCACCTTCTTGATTGCCTCTTCTAATTCTTCTACAGATTGCAGTCCAATAATATTTCCACTCTTATTAAACTTTTCCACAATTTCTGTTTGATGATTATTCACATGTTCTCCATATTGATGTAATCTTGGTACTGCAATTACTTTTTTTCCTTTTTCAAGTGAAGTAATAATAGAACCTACTCCTCCATGTGTAATAATGAAATTTGCTTTTTGTTCAAATGTATCTAATTCTTCTCTTGGCATAAAATTTATTATCTTCATTTTTTCATTTCTAGGCTGATACTTGGTATATCCAGCTTGTACAACCACTTCTTCTGTAATTACATTTTTATCCATTAATCTATCAATTTCTTCTAATAATCTTTGAAACGGATTATTTTGTGTTCCTAACATTACAAATATCATTAATAAATCGAACCTCCATAAACTGCTTTTGGATATATTTTTAGCATTTCTTCCCATTGTACAATAAACAAATCTGCAATTGGATATAATAATCTTCCTGTTGCTGTTTTCTTATTCGTATTGGCAAAGGTTTCTATATAAATAATTTTACTTCCAAATAGTTTTCCCAATATACACATTGGTCCTGCTGTATGTGTTCCTGTTGTTACAATTACCTTTGGTCTTATTTTAAAATAGTAATATACTGTTTTGATACATAAGTATAAATATTTAAATACATATGTAAATAGTTTTGCCCTTGTTCCATAAGGTAAAAAATCTAATTTATCTCCATATGTTTCTTTTAAATGTTCATTCACTTTATCTTTTTCTGTTATAATATGATAATCATATTTTTCAAATAAAGGAGAAAGTTGTAATAATTCTGTTAAATGCCCTCCTGTACTTGATATAAATAATACTTTTTTCTTTTCCATATTTTATTTTTCCTTTTTTGTTTTATTATCACATATATATTATATCTTTTTTTGATTCATATGTCTAGTAATAATGAATAAGAGATATTGAATAGTATTAAAATAAAGAGGGATGCATTAGCATCGCCTCTCTGTTCCCTCGGATAATCCAAATGGAAGTTGCATTTCATCTGGTAATCCTATGATATAGGATTCATAATCCCTCATACGCATTGTGCTTTTTTCAATCATCTCTATTGCTGTCACATCTTCTCCAATCAAGGAATCTTTTATTTTCTGTTTTTCTTTCCACGAAATCCTTTCACCATTTTTTGCATATATTGCTAATATGGTAATTTTTCCATACTGAGTTAATTCTTCTTTTTTTCCATAAATAAATTCTCTGTTCTCTATTGTTGTTTGAGAATCTTTTTCTGGATATGTTATCTCAAATGGAATTTTAAATCCTACTGGTAATGCCCATAAGTGATATAAATCACAGACATCCACTAAAAACTTCTCCCTAGGAAAAATTTCTAAAATGTCTCTTGGTTCTCCTTTCAGGAGACTGTCTCTAATCCAAATTTTTTCTGTAAAATTGGGTTCAGAAAATTTTTTAAATCCGTCCCTTTCAACTTTTGCTATTGCAAGATGTTTTACTATTCCTATGGGTGTAGGATTGTCTACAATTTGTACATTGTAAACTTTTTTTCCAACATACATCCATGATTCGGATATATGCATCGCCAAATTCATCAATTTAATTTCATTTGAATTATCCGTCCGTTCCCACTTTGAAAAATTTCTTTTCTTTGTCATTCTACTTTCCTCCTAATTTTAGAATATAAAAATTATATCACATTTGTAAAATTATGTAAAGTTGCAATTTCTTATATCGTGTCTCATTAAGTTCGTTTTTCTGTGCGACATTTGGTGACACAAAAAAGACCCAACAATCAGATTTCATCTAATCGTTAAGTCTCTTTTTTATCCAAATATTCCTCTCTTTTTAATAGGTGGCTGTTCATTCATTGTTTTTGCTAATTGTACTAGCAATTCTCTTTGCTCTTTAGAAAGTCTTTTTGGTGTTTGCACATTAACCGTAAATACAAAATCACCAACTTGATTTGACGTAACAGACTTAAATCCTTTTCCTCTTATAGAAAATTTTGTACCCGTCTGTGTTCCTTCTGGTATTTTATATTTTTCTTTACTTCCATCTACCATTGGTATTTCTAATTCTGCACCTAAAGCTGCCTGTGTAATGGTAATTGGTACATCACAATATACATTATTTCCTTTTCTTGAATAAATACTGTGTTTTTTTAGTCGAACTGTTATATATAAATCACCTTTAGGTCCACCTTTTTCTCCTGGTTCTCCTTCACCTCTTAAGACAACCGTTTGACCATCATCAATACCTGCTGGTATCTTTACTTTTATTTTTGGTTGTTTTCTAACAGTTCCTTTTCCTCTACAATTTTCACAAGGTTCTTTGATGATTTCACCTGTTCCATGACAATTTGTACAAGTTCTTGTGGTTTGCATTTGTCCTAATATCGTATTTTGCACTTGTCTGATTTGACCTGTACCATTACAAGTTGGACATTTCGTAACAGATGTTCCTGGCTTTGCACCAGTTCCATGGCAGATTTGACATTCTTCATTTCTAGTAATCGTTATTTCTTTTTCTACTCCTAGAAAGGCTTGTTCAAAAGTAATATCAATATGAAGGTTTAAATCTGCACCTTTTCTTGGACCATTCTGTTTTCTGCTACTACTTCTGCCACCACCAAAACCTCCTCCAAAGAATGAAGAAAAGATATCTCCTAAATCTCCAAAGTCTCCAAATCCATCAAAACCAGAAGATGTATATGAATAATACCCATTTTGACCTCCAAATGGTCCACCTGCTCCATTAAATCCTTGTGGTCCATCTGGTCCAAATTGGTCATACATTTTTCTTTTTTGTGGATCTGATAAAGTTTCATAAGCTTCATTAACCTCTTTAAATTTGGCTTCTGCTTCTGCTTTATTATCTGGATTGGCATCTGGATGATATTTTTTTGCTAGTTTTCTGTATGCTTTTTTTAATTCGTCATCTGTCGCATTTTTATTGACACCTAACACTTCATAATAATCTCTTTTTCCTGCCATTCTTTTAACCTTCTCCTCTTTCTAATTTTTGTCCAATTGGGAACGTTTCTGTTTGGGACAAAAAGGGAAATTTGAGTCCGTCCCCAAACTCCCTTTTTATTCATGATTATTTGTTGTCATCTTCTACTTTATAATCTGCATCATATACATTTCCGTCATTTCCTTGTGTATTTCCATTATTTTCTGTTCCAGCTTGTGCATTTGAATCAGCTCCTGCTGCTCCTTGAGCTCCGTTTGGATTTGCATTTTTATATAATTGTTCTGACATATCATAGAATACTTTTGTTAATTTTTCTGTTGCTTCTTTTATTTTTGCTGTATCATTTTCTTCTAATGCTTTTCTTGTATTGTCAATTTCTGTTTGAACTTTTGCTTTTTCTTCACCGCTGATTTTGTCTCCTAAATCTTTTAATGTTTTTTCACTGTTATATACTAAACTTTCAGCATTATTTTTAACTTCAATTTCTTCTTTCTTCTTTTTATCTTCTGCAGCATGTGCTTCTGCATCTTTTACTGCTTTATCAATGTCTTCATCTGTTAGATTTGTTGAAGCTGTTATAGATACATTTTGTTCATTTCCTGTTGCCATATCTTTTGCAGATACATGAACAATACCATTAGCATCAATATCAAATGTTACTTCGATTTGTGGTACGCCTCTTGGTGCTGCTGGAATTCCTGTTAATTGGAATCTTCCTAATGTTTTGTTATATGCTGCCATTTCTCTTTCACCTTGTAATACGTGAACTTCAACTGATGTTTGACCATCTGCTGCTGTTGAGAATATTTGAGATTTCTTAGTTGGTATAGTTGTATTTCTTTCAATTAATTTTGTGAATACACCACCATATGTTTCAATACCTAATGATAATGGTGTTACATCTAGTAATACTAAGTCTTTTACATCACCTGATAAAACACCACCTTGAATAGCTGCACCAATGGCAACACATTCATCTGGGTTGATTCCTTTATCTGGTTCTTTTCCTGTGATTCTTTTTACAACTTCTTGTACAGCTGGAACTCTTGTTGAACCACCAACTAATAATACTTTATGAATATCATTTGATGTGATTCCAGCATCTTTTAAAGCTTGATTTACAGGTCCTGCTGTTGCTTCTACTAAATCATGAATTAATTCTTCAAATTTTGCTCTTGTTAATGTTACGTCTAAGTGTTTTGGTCCTGTACTGTCTGCTGTGATAAATGGTAAGTTGATTTGTGTTTGTTGAACACCTGATAATTCTATTTTTGCTTTTTCTGCTGCTTCTTTTAATCTTTGCATTGCCATTTTATCTTGTTTTAAATCAATTCCATTTGATTTTTTGAATTCATCAACTAAGTAATCAATAATTGCATTATCAAAGTCATCTCCACCTAAATGTGTATTACCACTTGTAGATAAAACTTCAAATACACCATCACCAATATCTAGGATAGAAACATCAAATGTTCCTCCACCTAAGTCATAGATTAATATTTTTTGATCTTGTTCTTTATCCATTCCATAAGCAAGTGCTGCTGCTGTTGGTTCATTGATAATTCTTAAAACTTCTAGTCCTGCGATTTTACCAGCATCTTTTGTTGCTTGTCTTTGGCTATCATTGAAATATGCTGGTACTGTAATAACTGCTTGTGTTACTTTTTGTCCTAAATAATTTTCTGCATCTGCTTTTAATTTTTGTAAAATCATTGCTGAAATTTCTTGTGGTGTAAAGCTATCTCCTTCAATATTTACTTTTTCTGCTGTTCCCATCTTTCTTTTGATTGAAATAACTGTATTTTCTGGATTTGTAACAGCTTGACGTTTTGCGATTTGTCCAACTAATCTTTCACCATTTTTAGAAAATGCAACAACTGATGGTGTTGTTCTATTTCCTTCTGCATTTGGTATAACGACTGGTTCTCCTCCTTCCATAACTGCTACACATGAATTTGTTGTTCCTAAGTCAATTCCTATAATTTTTCCCATTTTAATTCCCTTTCCTTTCTTTTGGCTTCTTCGTTTTAGTAATGATTGTTTATTTTTAACGAAGTCCATAATAAAATTTATATTTTTAAAATTAATAACATTTACATCCTGTCATTCTTTTTCAAATCTTGAATGATTTTTCGATTGTTTTCTAAACTTTCTTTTGTTACTTTTTTCATCCATTCTTCTTTTGTCATATTCGATAATTTCCAATTGGATAATTCTTTATATTGCATTTCTTCACCCAGCCATTCTGGCTTTTGGAAGGCATTTGCTATATCTTCACTTGGAAATTCTACTTCTGCTGTTATTAATTCTTGTAAGTAATCTTTATATATATCCATTTCTACTTTCAAGTTGTTTTCTATTGGTATGACCATTCTTGTCTTTCTTATTATGCTACTAATTCTATTTTTTATAAGTTCATTAAATTCCTCTTCCTTAAGATAGCTTTCTATTTCATATGCATTTGCAACAGTAGAATCCTTATGATATGCTATGTCTCCTTTTGTTTTAACTGTATAAATATATTCTATATGCTTATCCTTTTTATTTTGTATTTTTCGAATTCTAATCACTGTTTTGGCATCTTTATAGATAAATGCTTGTTCTATATCCAATATATTTGCTATGTTTAAATCTTCTGGAAGATAATTTACAGCATATTTCTTTTCTATTTCTTGTTTCATTTTAACTCCTGTTTCTATAATTTGTAAAATTGGTCAAGCCGAAGGTGTACTTATGGTACATCGAGGTTTGAACAAATTTATAAAAATGTGAAGATTGCTGCTTTCTTTTTTCTTAATTAAATGGATGAAAAGTAGTAAGATTTGCATTTTTATAAAATTGGTCAAGCCGAAGGTGTACTTATGGTACATCGAGGTTTGAACAAATTTATAAAAATGTGAAGATTGCTGCTTTTCATTCATTTAGTTAGCTACCACTACCATCGAATGGCGTATAACCCTTGAGCCAATCTTGTATCCTTTTCTATATTCTTGAACAATTTCTTTTTCACCTTTAGTATCATCTTGTACACTACTTACTGCCTCATGTAGTTCTGGATCAAAAGTTTCTCCTACAGTTTTAATTTCTTCTACACCTTTTGCTTTTAATGTATCTTGAAATTGTTTCAATACCAATTCAATTCCTTTTTTATATTCTTCATCTTTAGTTTCAACTTTAGCTGCATTTTCTAAGTTATCTAATATAGGAAGCATAACTGCAACTACATCTGATAAAATCGAATTGTATAAGCCTTCTCTTTCTTTGGCACTTCTCTTTTTAAAATTCTCAAATTCTGCTAAAATTCTTTTATACCTATCATCTAATTCGTCATATTCTGATTTTGGTACAATCTCTTGCTCTTTTTGTGCTTTTTTACTTTCTACTTTTTCTGTTTTTGTTTCTTTCTCTTTTTCTAATTCTTCCTTATTATTTTCTTTGTCTGACATTCTTTAACCACCTTTCTCAAATTTTTAATTTGGAAAATAATCGTTATAACACCATCAAGGTCAACAACGCCAAATGATGATTATTTCTCAAATTTACTCTATTTCTTTTAATTTCTTATTAATATATTTCATAACAGAAATCACTTTTGAATAATCCATTCTTTTAGGTCCAATGATACCAATCGTTCCTAAATCCTTTCCATTCACCTTATGTTTAAAAGTCACAACGCTAAAATCTTTTAACTCTTCTTTCTGATTTTCTTCTCCGATATATACATGAATATCATCTGCAATTCCTGAATCTAACATATCTGTTACCAATTCTTTTGTATCCAATATATTAACAAAGTTTTTAGCAACTTCCAAGCTATTAAATTCTGGTAAATCAAATGACTTATTAGCACCTTCTAAATATACATTTTCTTCTTCAAGTACTTTTTTAATTTGCTCAATAATTGGCTTAATCACATTGACACTATATGTCATTTCATCATACAAATAATCTTCTAAAGGTCTATCAATTGTTTCAATTGGCTGTCCTTTTAATTTTTTATTAAACATATAATTAATGGTTTCTACTTGTTTTTCTGTCACATCTTCATCAAATTTGATAATGGTTTCTTTTACTAATCCACTATCTGTCAAGATAACTGCCATCATCATTCTAGAGCCTAATAATACAAATTTGATTTCTTCTATAATCTGACTGTTTGCTTTTGGACCTATGGATACGGTTGTATAATGTGTTACTTCTGAAATAGTATTTGCCGCAATCTTTGTTAAATCTTCAATTTCATTTACTTTTGTCTCTAATTTATCACTAATATATTTGATTTCTTCAAGACTGATATCATCATCTTTTAATAGTTCATCCACATAATACCTGTACCCTTTTTCAGAAGGTACTCTACCACTGGATGTATGGGTTTTATCCAAATAACCTGCCTTTTCCAAATCTGCCATTTCATTTCGAATGGTTGCACTACTACAATCTAACCCATGATTTGTTGTTAATGCATTTGAACTAACTGGTTCTGCTGTATTAATATATTCTTCTACGATTGCTTGTAATACTTTCTTTTTTCTATCATCTAACAATTTTACTCACCTCTTTAGTTTTAATTGTTAGTTTTTACTATATATGGCATGATGTTTTTATATATGTTATTATATATTACTTTTTTAGCACTCTTGTTGTTTGTTTGCTAACTTCATATATATTATACCCGATTTTAGCACTTGTCAATACTTTCTGCTAAAATATTTTGTGAATTTTGTGTGAACAAAAAATATGATGTGTTTTTTATTCTACACATCATATTTTAGCCATATATTTTCTGCAGTTTTCATGAACTTTATACTATTTTTGTGTCGCATTTAACTCTCTTAAATTACTATTATATATATGACTATACCAATTGCCTGTATAATAAATAAATTTAGCATATTAGATGTCAACAAATTATTTGTTGCCTCAATGACTCCTAATAATTTCTTATCTTCTTCCTTTTTATAATGTTTTTGTGCTTCAAAAAAAGTAACCAATTCAGGAATACTGGTTATCAATCCTAATAAAATACCCAAAATCCATTCTGCAATTCCAAAACTTTCTGATAAGCTTTCCAATACATTTCCCAATACATCTCCTATAAAATATAGTAAGATACCTGCTATGAAAATATATCCTATATATATAAATGATTGTTTATTCTTATTGTTTTCTTTTTCTTCTTCATTTTCTTCAATTTTCATTTCTTCAAATTGCTTCTCTACATTAATTAAGTATCTTTCATGCATTTTTTTGGAAATCCAGTAAAAAATAACATACATCACAACTAATATACCTGCTATTACTATATTTAATGTATTTTCTAACTTTAATAAGATGATGGGAAAAATAATCGTTAAAATTACCAACACATTTTGAATGATAATTCCTTTGTTTTTTATTTCTTTATTATTCTTATTTATTATTAATGAAATTGTATATTGAATAAAATTAATCACATTAGAGCTAATAATATTATATAAACTGGTTCCCATTAATCCTCTAAAACTAGATACAGTTACAGTTAGTAATTCAGGAATCGAAGTGGCCATACCTGCGATATTTCCTATTGTCCTTGGTTTTAGTTTTAAGTTTTCTGCTAACTTTCGTAAAGCTTTTACTAGTATATACTTTGATATCACGACAATTAATATAGCATATATAAAAAATTTTATCATTTCAAAAATCATTTTTATACCTCTTTCTATTTCGGCTTTTGCCATAGTTTAATCATTCACATATTTATATTATAAAAAATACTGGGTAGAGATTAAACGACGATTATATTGGTTATTTTGCCCAATTTTATTGCCATTTATGAAAAAATATTATATAATGACTTCGTATTGTAAAGGAGCGTGTGTTTATGGAAGAAGTAAAAATTGGACAAGTTTATCGTCACTTTAAAGGAAACTATTACTTTGTTGAAAATGTGGCATATAACTCGGAAACCAAAGAAAGAATGGTGGTATATAAACCTTTATACCCTAGAGACGATGGCCGCTCCTTATGGGTTAGACCTGAGAAAATGTTTTTAGAAGAAATTCCAGAAAGACCAGACAATATCACTGGTCAAAAAACAAGATTTGCGTTAGTAACAGATTTAGAAATAGATTATACTAAAAAATAAAATGTCGCATAGACAAACGATCTCAATGAGACAATGTCGCATAGACAAACGAACTTAATGCGACACAAACAATCTCAATGGGACAAAAAAGGAGGATTTTTATGATAGATATTAAGTTTTTAAGAGAACATCCTGACATCGTAAAAGAAAATATCAAGAAAAAATTTCAAGACCATAAATTGGTTATGGTTGATGAAGTGATTGAATTGGATAAAAAAAATAGAGAAGCACAACTTACTGGTGATAATTTAAGGGCTGAAAGAAAATCTTTAAGTTCTCAAATTGGAGAATTGATGAAAGCTGGTAAAAAGGATGAAGCTGAAAAAATTAAAGTACAAGTTCAAGAAATCAATGCTAAACTTGAAGAAAATGAAAAACTAGAAAATGAATATTCTGAAGAAATTAAAACTAGAATGATGAAAATACCAAACATTATGCATGAATCTGTTCCTATTGGAAAAGATGATTCTGAAAATGTAGAGGTTGAAAAATTTGGAGAACCTATTGTTCCTGACTATGAAATTCCTTTTCATGGTGAAATATTAGAAAACTTAGGCGGTCTAGATTTAGATAGCGCTAGACGTGTTTCTGGTAATGGATTTTATTATTTAATGGGTGATGTTGCAAGATTACATTCTGCTGTTTTAACTTATGCTAGAGATTTTATGATTAATAAAGGGTTTACCTATTGTATCCCACCTTTTATGATAAGAAGTGATGTTGTAACTGGTGTTATGAGTTTTGAAGAAATGGATGCTATGATGTATAAAATCGAAGGAGAAGATTTATATCTAATTGGTACTTCTGAACATTCTATGATTGGTAAATTTAAAGATCAAATTTTGAAAAAAGAAGATATGCCATATACCATGACTTCATACTCTCCTTGTTTCAGAAAAGAAAAAGGTGCTCATGGAATAGAAGAACGTGGTGTATATAGAATTCACCAATTTGAAAAACAAGAAATGATTGTTGTTTGTGAACCTGAAGATAGTTGGAAATGGTATGATAAAATGTGGTCATATACTGTTGAATTTTTTAGAAGTATGAATATTCCAGTAAGAACCTTAGAATGTTGTAGTGGAGATTTAGCTGATTTAAAAGCAAAATCTTGTGATGTTGAAGCTTGGTCTCCTAGACAAAAGAAATATTTTGAAGTAGGAAGTTGTTCAAACTTAACAGATGCACAAGCAAGACGTTTAGGTATTCGTATTAAAGGTGAAAAAGGAAATTATTTTGCACATACTTTAAACAATACGGTTGTTGCTCCACCTCGTATGTTAATTGCCATTATGGAAAACAACTATAGACCAGATGGTAGTGTAATAGTTCCAGAAGTATTAAGACCATATATGGGTGGACTTGAAAAAATGGAACCTAAGAAAAAATAGATACTATTTAAAAATTATTTAAATTTATAGAAAATTTTATAATTTTATATTTAAATTTTATATTTTATGTTTTTGTTTTTAATTTTATAATATATATACTTTTATATACTATAAAAAATTTAATAAATGTTCTAAAAGGAGAAGAGTGAAATGAATAAAAATATTACAATGATTGTTGGAGTTAAATGGGGCGATGAAGGAAAAGGAAAAATAGCTGCAAGAGAAGCACAAAATGCAAAACTAGTTATTAGAGCAACTGGTGGAAGTAATGCTGGACATACTGTCATTTATAAAGGACAAAAATTACCATTACACTTAGTTCCAGGAGGAATTGCTTATCCTCAAACGACTTGTATTATTGGACCTGGAGTTGTTCTTGATTTAGAAGTATTATTTGAAGAAATTGCATTTTTAAAGAAATGTGGAATTCCAGATATTGAATCAAGATTAAAAATTAGTGGACGTACACATGTTACACTTCCTTATCACAAAGAGTTAGATGGTTTATATGAATCTTTAAAAAATAAACCTGTTGGAACAACCAAAAGAGGAATTGGTCCAACTTATGCAGATAAAAGTAACCGTATTGGTATTAGAATGTATGACTTACTTCTTCCAGAAGATGAATTAACTCATAAAATTGAAGAAGCTACAAAAGTTCATAATCAAGTTTTTAAAGCAAACAATATGGAAGATTGTATCGTAGATTGTCAAAAATTAGGTAAACAATATCATGAATATGGAGAAAAATTAAAAAATTATATTACAGATATTGAGCCTATAATCTTTAATAGTATTAAAAATAATGAAAAAATTGTTGTAGAAGGAGCACAAGCTTTCCGTTTAGACTTAGATCATGGAGATTACCCAATGGTTACAAGCTCACACCCTGTTGTTTCAGGTACACTTTGTGGAGCAGCTTTACCAGCACAAGCCTTAAATGTAGTTATTGGTGTTGATAAAGCATACAATAGTAGAGTTGGTAATGGTCCATTCCCTACTGAGTTACCAGCTTCAATTGATGAAAACGGAAATGTCATCAAAGATGCCACTCCATTAGAAGGTGATGTTGTTCGTGATACAGGACATGAATATGGTACAACAACAGGTCGTCCTCGTAGATGTGGATGGATGGATTGCCCTATTCTTTGTTCTGCTAAATATACTTCTGGTATCGATTATTTATGCTTAAATCATTTAGATACTTTAGGAGAAATTGGTAAAAAATTAGGATATGTTAAAGTTTGTACAAGTTATATGTATAAAGGTGAAAAAATTCATCATTATCCTGATGATATCATGGTAACAGGTGAAATTCCTGAACCAATTTATGAAACTTTAGAAGGTGGTTGGACAATTGATTCTTCTTGTAAAAAATATGAAGACCTTCCAGAACTTGCAAGAAAATTTGTTGAAATTGTAGAAAAAGCTTCTGGTATTCCTGTTAAATACATAGGAACTGGTCCTGCTAGTGATGATTTAATTGTAAGAGATATTTAATCATATGGAAGAGAGCTTATTATGAAGTGTACATATAGTAGGCATTTCATTATGCTCTCTTTTCTTATTGTATAGGAAAAATCGACTTTTATCTTGACCACATATAAGATTTCGTTAACGCACGCCTTTCTTATTGAATAGGAAAATCAAGTTTTCCTATTCAACAAAAAAAAACAAAGTTGCACAGAAAAATTGCATAGCAATTTTTCGCGTCGACAAATCTTTACGCTTCTTCGAGAACTTAAATATGTATAGTTAAATTAGGAAAGTATAGAAAAGTTCTGGCGAAGCGAGATTTGTCCTTTGAAAAAAACAATAAAATATGTTAAAATATGAAAATATAAAAAACAAAAAAGGAGAATTTTAATAATGAATATAAAAAATCCCCAATTTGAAATATCTGCAGTTGGTCCAAAACAATATCCTAATAACCATCTACCTGAAATTGTTTTAGTAGGAAAATCAAATGTAGGAAAATCTAGTTTTATCAATACAATGATCAATAGAAAAAAATTAGCAAGAACCAGTAGTGAACCTGGAAAAACGCGTCAAATTAATTTCTACAATATGGATAATATCTTCTATTTTGTAGACTTACCTGGATATGGATATAGTAAAATGTCTAAAAAAGAACAGGAACAAGTAGGAAAATTTATAGAACAATATCTATTCCATAGAAAAGAAATTTCCTTAATTATCTTTTTAATAGATATTCGTCATTCTCCTACTGTCAATGATAAACTGATGTATAACTATATCATATCTTCTGGATTACCTTGTTTAATTTTGGCAAATAAGGCTGATAAAATTGCTATTACAAAAGTAGATGACACTGTAAAATCATTGCAAAAAGAATTGAACCCTATTGGAGATATCCCTACTTTACCTTTTTCATCTGAGAGAAAAATTTATAAAGACGATGTTTGGAATTTTATTGATAATCATTTTAACAATGAAGCTTTAGTTTAATGTTTAATTTAAAAAAATACTTATTGGGATGACGAATTATTTTAGCAGTTAATTTTTTTTGACGACGAATTATTTTTCATTATTTTTAAGAGGATATTCTATTATGAATACCCTCTTCTTTCAATTATTTATCCTATATCTCTTTTCTTTTTTCCAATTTTGTTATGACTTTTAAAGCTTTCTCTCTTGGAATTGTCACAACATGTCCACACCCTTGGCACTTTAACTTAAAATCCACACCTATTCTTGTAACTTCCCACAATTTGCTTCCACAAGGATGTACTTTTTTTGTTCTTACAATATCTCCTATTTGATAATCCATTTTTTATCTCCTTCTTCATCACATGTCCAATTGGGGACGTTTCTGTTTGGGACATTTTTATGTAAATGTCCCATAGAAAAACGATCTCAATGGGACATTTGAAAAACGATCTCAATGGGACATTTCAAATCTTTTTTTGATGCTTTCTTTTCCTAATACTTGCATGATTTCATACATGTCTGGTGTATTGGTTCTGCCTGTTAATGCTACTCTTAATACTGTACTAACATCTCCTACATGTGCTTTATAGGCATCTGGATTTGCTTTATATTCTTTTACTTCTTTTGCATATCCAAGTTTTCCTGCAAGTTCTTTTATTTTGTCAAACCATTGTTGTTTGTCATCATTTTCATCATAGTATTTTTCCATATACAAATCTAATATTTTATCAACATCTTCTTTTTCGTTTATCACTTGATATGGATACTCTTGTTCTTTTGCAAAGAATTTGTCATCATACATATATTCTATGTTTTCTTTGACATCTGACCATTTTGCAATGTCTTTTCTAGGCTTTTTATTTCCTCTTTCAATTCCAAACACTTTTAAAGCATATTCTTTGTCTTGTAACATTTCTTCTAATTCTTTGTCATATGTTTTTGCCCAATTCAATGCATTTTCATATACTTCTTCTGCTGTAAATTTAGATATAACCGTTTTTCCTACATCTAATAATTTTACCATGTCAAACAAGGCACCACTCACACTCATTTTGTTTAATTGTAATTCAAATTCATCAATTGATTTATCTTTATTAGCTCTTCTCCAGTTTTCAAAATTAGAATTTGCAATATTTAACAAATATTCATTAACAGCTTCTTTTGGAATTCCCATTTCGTCATAATATGATACTGCTGCTTCTGGGTCTTTTCTTTTACTCAATTTTCTCTTATTTCCATTATCATTTTTCATAATTGGCGCAATATGTGCATATTTAGGCGCTTTAAATCCTAATTCATGGAATAATTGTAAATGTAATGGAACTGATGATAACCATTCATCACCTCTGATAACATGTGTTGTTCTCATTAAATGATCATCTACTGCATGTGCAAAGTGATATGTTGGCAACCCATCTGCTTTGATAATAACGATATCTTGGTCATTTTCTGGAAAATCTACATTTCCTTTTATAAGATCATGATGTTTAATTTTTCTATCTTCACGTCCAGGTGATTTAAAACGAACAATGTATTTTTCTCCATTTTTTATCTTTTCAATTGCTTCTTCAACTGTTATATTTCTACATTTTGCCCAAACACCATAATATCCTGGTCTAATTTTTGCATTTTCTTGTTTTGTTCTCATTTCTTCTAGGTCTTCTGGTGTACAGAAACATGGATATGCTTTACCTTGTTCAATTAAGTATTTTGCATAACTTTGATAAATATCTTTTCTCATAGATTGTCTATATGGTCCATAATTTCCTTTTCCTTCTGTTTCTGAAATCATTCCTTCATCAGGCTCTATTCCAAATCTATCCAAAGATTGCACAATATCGGTTATTCCATTTTCTACTTCTCTTTTTTGATCTGTATCTTCAATTCTTAATAAGAATACACCTTCTGTTTGATTAGCTAATTTTCTAGCAATCAAAGATTGATATAATCCTCCTATATGTACAAATCCTGTTGGACTTGGTGCAAATCTTGTGACAATGGCTCCTTCTTTTAAATTTCTTTCTGGATATTTTTCCTCATAATATGCGATATCCTTTGCATCTGGAAATATGGCATTTGCTAAATCTTTATAATCCATTTTTATCTTTCCTCTCCTTCTATATTTCTTGTATTTTTAGATTTTCTTGAAGAAACTGTTGGTCTTTTAGAATAAAATTTTTGTATTTCTTTTTCTCTGTCTTGATTGATTTCTGATATTAATTGCATTAAATCATTAAATGTAAATTCCTCTCTTTCTTCTTTTGGTAATTTATTTTTTATCATATTTTTTAATTTATTTAATGTTTTATCTTGATTCTCTCGAATGATACTTTTCATTTTTTCTCTTGTCTTATCATCTTTTATCATATTGTCATTTCCTTCCTTATCTGTTCTTTATGTCAAACATTATACTACATTCTCAAACATTTCACAAGTCTTTTTCCTGAGTTTTAAAGGAAATAAGCTGACAGGCGAGGAAAATTGAAACGAACAATTCGGAAAATCGAGGACGGAGAAATTGGAAAACGGAGAAATCAAGAAATCGGGGACAGACTCATTTTTCCGATTTCTCCTCTTAATCTTTTTGAGTCTTTGACTGTGAACGCATTTTATTTAACACTTTAACTGCTTTAAACATTTTAGAACTTCTAAAATTTTTAATAGCATCTGGTATGCGAGATACATATACTCCTAAAATGACACATAACACACATAAAATTGTTTCTAACCATGTCATTCCTTGTGGTAAAAGAACAAATATGGATCCAATCGTAAAACCGATGATACTGTAAAAGGTTTGTGCATAATATTTCTCTAACAATTTTTTGGTTAATTTCATCACAATAATACTTCCTAATACTAATCCGATTCCCATAGGAATTAATACTGGTAAATATAGGTTAGCAACTGATTGTAAATAAACAGAATATACACCTAGTAACATTAAAATAATGGTACTACTGACACCTGGCACTACAATTCCTAGAGACATAATAGCACCACACATAACCAAATACATAATACTTATATTATCGCCATTACTCACTATATCCATTTGGTTTTCTACTATCACTGTTATTATTCCTATTGCCAATGCAATCAACAAATAGAACACATTTTGTGGTTTAAATGTTGCTTTTTCATTGACTTCTTTTATTAAAGAAGGAATTGTTCCTAGTATTAATCCAATAAATATAGATTTCGTTTGTATAGGAAATTCATATAAGAGATAATTTAACATATTACTAAATAATAAAACACCTATTCCAACACCTACAGCAATAGGAAATAAAAACTTAAAATTCTTTTTCAGATCTTTAAAAAAATTCAAAACAGCATCTAATAATTTTTCATAAATGCCAAAAATTACACATAACACACCACTACTAACACCTGGCACAATTGCTCCTGCTCCAATAAAAATGCCTTTTATCATATTTAAAAATCCATTCATAAATAACTCCTCAAAAATATATCTAGAAAAACTCACATTCTCCCTTCTTATTTTATGAATTTCTTTTTATTTCATTCATTCAATTGATATTTTTTACTAATTAAACATTTTTATTATATGGCATATCAGGAACAATAATTTTATATATCTTCACTAAGATGATATTTCGCCTCCATTTCTGCTACAATATCTTCCATCGGAATTCCTTTTCCCTCTTTAATCTCTTGCATTGCTTCTTCAATTTTCTTAAAAATATCTTTTTGAAATTCCTCAAAAGTAGCATATTGTTTATCAAAATGTTCTAATACCAATCTATCAATTCTCTCTTCTTCTGTTTCTTCTAACACTTTTGTTAATTCTTCATATGCTTCATCACTTAAAATAACTAAATCATTTGTTCCATTTTTCGTAATATACATTGGTTCTTTTGTTTCATGACATATTTTTGAAATTTCATTATAATGATTTCTTAAATCTGCACATGGTCTAATCAAAGCCATAAAATCGCCTCCTTTTATATGGAAATCCTATTAAAATTATGATATACAATAAACTATTTTCTAAAGTTTATTTCAATTTTATATTTTCTATTCTCTAGAGAATCCATATTTTTCTTCCAATTCTTCCATAGCTTCTTCCATTGACACATAATGTCCTTCTTCAATATCTTTAAATGCTTCTTCAATTTTCCTAATCATATCTTTTTGAAATTCCTCAAAAGTGGCATATTGTTTATCAAAATGTTCTGATACCAATCTATCAATTCTCTCTTCCTCTGTTTCTTCTAAAACCTTTGTTAATTCTTCAAATGCTTCATCACTTAAAATAACTAAATCATTTGTTCCATTTTTCGTGATATACATTGGTTCTTTTGTTTCGTGACATATTTTTGAAATTTCATTATAATTATTTCTCAAATCTGCACATGGTCTGATTAAAGCCATAAAATCGCCTCCTTTTGTATAGACAAATTATATCAAAATTATGATATGTAAGCAAGTCTTTTTCTAAAAACACCTCATATTTGTGGATTAATTTGGATCAATTAGAACCAAGTCCCGATTAATCCATATTGTCCTAAATAATTATTTTCTAGTGGTCAGGCACTTTTATTTTTCTCCAACATATAATTTGTTATGCGAGTTTTTAAAATGTCCCATTGAAAAACGATCTCTATGGGACAAATGTCGCATTGAAAAACGATCTCTATGCGACATGACAATTAGGAGGTGCCTTTATGTTTTCTGCACTTTGTATGTCTGGTATTTTAGGATTTATTGAATTTCTAAAATCTTCTGTGTTTTTAGTTGGATATATTTCTAGTAGTAATATATTCCCTGAACCATTAACTTCTGAAGAAGAAAAAATGTATTTGACACAAATGAGAAATGGTGATGAAGATGCTAGAAATATTTTGATTGAAAGAAATTTAAGATTGGTTGCTCATATTACGAAAAAATATTCAACCACAAATGTTGAGCAGGATGATTTGATTTCGATTGGTACGATTGGTTTAATCAAAGGTATTAATAGTTTTAACATGGATAAAGGATCCAAGCTTTCTACATATGTTTCTAGATGTATTGATAATGAAATTTTAATGCATTTAAGAGCTACCAAAAAATTAGGTGCTGAAGTGTATCTAAATGAACCTATTGGAAAAGACAAAGATGATAATGTGATTACTTTACAAGAAATTTTAGAAAATGATGAACGAAATATTGAAGATACAGTTGATATTAAAATGAAAATCAAATTATTATATGAAAAAATGAAGTCTATTTTAAAAGATAGAGAAAAAACTATTTTAGAACTTCGTTTTGGTCTTGGTGGTCATAAACCCAAAACACAGCATGAAATTGCAAAGATGATGGGTATTTCTCGTTCCTATGTTTCTAGAATTGAAACAAAAGCGATTGGAAAATTGTCTAAAGAATTTAAAAATTTGACTGAATAGTATAAATTTTTTATGCAATTTTAATGAAATTTCATGAAATCTTGTCATTTTTTTGATTTTTTGGAAAAGTTTTTTGATTTATTTTTACTTATGTGTGCTATTTTTATTACTTTTTTGTTACTTTTTTGTTACTGTTCAGACTAGAAAAATAAAAAAATAGTTATCCACAGAATATTACAGAGTTTGTAACACTAAAGA
>CALXFG010000017.1 GCA_944387505.1 uncultured Clostridia bacterium | reverse complement strand
TTTGTGATGCCATTTTTTATATTAAAAATTTTTTTAATTTTTTTCAAAAAAACTATTGACTTTTTATAGTTGGTCTTGTATAACAAAAAAATTCTAGTGCCAATATATCATACTAGATTTTTTTTTTCAACGTTTTTTTATTAGTTTCGATATTTTTTTTATATTTTCGTTTACAATTTATGGTACGAATGTTATAATAAAATAAATTTACTATGGAGGATACAAATGATAAACTTTTCAGATACAGAAAACATGAAAAAATTAATTGAATTAGAAAAGATTTCTTTAACATCTACATTAGAAATTCAAAAAAATCTAAATAAACAAATTTTAATGTTTATTAAAAATTTTATGTCAGATGTTACTTTTTCATATGATATTAATCCTAACGATAGAGCGTTTTATTATTTAAATGAATCAACAAATGCTTTAACAAAATCAAATTCTAATATTACAATTTTAAAAAATTTATTGAATTCTCTAGATAAGATAAATGATCATAATGAAAATTCAGAAGAGCAAATAAATGCATATAATCAAAGTTTTCAAGAGCATATAAATTCTATATATGAAAGTACAGAAATTATTGAAAACTTTGTTCATAGAATCACAACCATAGATTTATCAGAATTGGCAAAAAGTTTAACTACCCCAACTGAAAATAAACAAACGAATATTATTGACAATCAAATTTTGTCAAACTTTTATCTTGAAAAAAGTTTAATTATTTCAGAATTTCAGCAAAAAGTATTTCTTCCTTTTACGATAAATGAAATTAAGGAATTATTGCTAAGTAATCATTCTGAATATAAAACCATACAAAGTGTTATTGATCATCTTTATACAAGACCACTTGATGATTATAAATTCTCAGCTATTTCAAGATTCAAAGAAGCCTATAAACTTGTTACAGAAAAAGAAAAAGGTTCTAAATTAAAAGCGATAGGTCTTGGTATTGAATTATTTTTCAATTATAATTTGCACCCTGCTATTATTACAGCTTGTAAATCTTTAAATGAATTAGATATTTATTTAGCTTGTTTGGAAGATAATGCATTAGATGATTTTCAATTTTTTGATGTAAAATATGAAATTCCTCCTGCTGTTGTAAATCATTCTAAAACGAGTATAATCTAAAAAATAGTAATGCATTAAAAAAAGTAGTAATCTCTGTATGGATTACTACTTTCCAATTGATTTATCCTCCAAAGTTACTGTATTCTCATGATTTGAGCGATTAACTGTATTTTGTAAATCTATATGATTATTACCACTATTTATTTTTACGCTATCTTTAAAAGTTCTGCTATTTGTTTCTTTTTTTGTATAATCTGTATTTTCTGGTTCATTAAGAAGTTTTGTCTTTTTCTTTGAAAAGAAATTTAAAAATCTTTCTTTAAATGTTTTTTCTTGGTTTAATGAATTTATAATTGTATAATAGGACTCAACATCTTCTTTGGTGATTCCTAAATCGATTTCTGTTAATTGTACTTCTTCTCCATCAATTATTAATGTGTAGTTTTGATTATTATTGTTCTTTTTAAGATAAAAATCACTATCAAACTTTGGCATAGCAGGATGTTTCCTTAATTTATGCATTTCCTCGTTTTTATTATTTATACTAGTTAGTGTTGGATTAACTGTTCCTTCTTTTTCATTGCCGACAGAAAACTGAACGATTCTATCTTTAAATATTGCTATTTGATATAATGTATCTTGATGTAAAGCGGCATATCTTTTAGTATAATGAATACGTTCTAAACTTCTTTCTAAATCAGATGTCGGATCACATATAAAGGTTTTAATATTTCTATTAAAACTATTTTTTATTTGTTCTTTTGATGTTACATTTAGAAATTCCATTTCTTGATATTTTAAAGATTCTAATTTTTTAAAATCATCTCCAAATTTTTTAACACATTTTTCATATTGTTCTTCATAAAAGTCTTTAAAAGATGTATCCTCATTAAAATGAAGTCTTACTTTATTTAAATCTTGTAATTTGTTAAATAAAGTAGTAGCATCATCTATAGTTTCAATTTGACTAAATTTAGAAGTATAGCATCTTTTTAATAACTCGGATTGTAATTGTAACACATCTTGATGTACATAAATACTATCAGTTGCATATTTATTTAGTTTTTTCCTTAAAAGTTCATAAAAATCTTTACCACAAGTATTTTGTAAATCTTTTAACAAATCTTTATTTTCACCAAATGCAAATTCTTGTAGTTTATCTTCACCAAAAATGATACCTAATTGAGCCATAAGAGAGGTAGATTCCTCATAGGGCGTTGATGGTATATTACATTCAATCTTTTGACCTTTATTGTTTAATAAATATTTACCACCATATTTCCCTAAAATTCCTAGGGATTTAAAAGTCATATACTCAGTTGCACCTTCTTCAAACCCGGTTATATCTTTTTCAAATTTATAAGGATTTTGGATACCTCTTATTAAATGAATTATTTCATGGATAATAGTTTTGTCTATTTTACCATTTATAATATTTTCAATCACATATGGCTTAATGCATATTGTTTTTAAATAGGGATAACATAACCCCTCAGTGAAACTTGTACTAAAAAATTCTCTTATAGTTCCTTTTTTTATTATTTGACTTATTTCGTTTTCATCTTTTTTAGTATAAGCATTTTTTATAGTTTTAGCTAATTCTTCAAACACTTTATTCTGTTTATTTATTTCTATTTTGTTGCCAACTTTACCATTTCTATTTAAAAAATTCAAAAGAAAGTTCATTAGCTGTTCCTCCTAAATAAAATCTTTAGTTTCTTTCACATCAGAATATTCTCCATATTTTTTCTGTTGTTTTGTAAAATATATTTATTTTATCATACTTATTTTACCATTATTATTATAATAATTTCAACTCCTAGTAAAAAAGTATTTATAAAAGAGAGAAATCGCATATTTCTCTCTTTAAATGTTATTCATTTTCACCAGTATTCTCTACTACAGAAGTATTAGAAGTGGGTGTACTTGTATTTGTATTTGGACTTGTCGTTGTTGTATTAGTTGATGTATTTGTACTTCCAGTACTATTTGTTGTATTACTTGTAGTAGAATTTGTTGTACTTGTATTTGATGAAGTTGTATTATTTCTATTTGTATTTGTCGTATTGGTTCTATTATTATCAGTCGTGGTGTTTGCTCTATTATTATTAGTTGTTGTATTTGTTGTGTTTGTTGACGTATTTGTTTCTGGAATTTCATTTTCTAGACTTGGATCTAATGTTAAGTCTTCATTAACTACATTTTGATTTGTTTGTTCATTTGGGTTTGGATTGTTTTGATTGTTATTTGTTGTAACTTTACTTCCAGAATGTATTGTACAATTACCTGGTTTTGTTCCCCATAAGAAATATTCTTCATACGTATTTGTGCAACCACTATTGGCAATACATCCAGAATCTGCACATATAGTTTCAGATTGTATCCAACTAGGCTTTTCAAATGTTGCTTTGTTTAAGCCAGAATGAATATTTCTCATAACATTTGCCCAAATAACTCCTGCTGGATTTTGTCTATTAAAGTAAATCGTTTCATTTTGATCATATCCAAACCATGTAGCTGCTGTATAGTACGGTGTGAATCCACATAACCATCTATCATAGTTTTCATCTGTTGTTCCTGTTTTAGCTGCCACATCTATTCCCGAAATAGCACAATAGGTAGCTGTTCCGTTTGTTCCTTTAACAGGTTGTGTTAATATCTCTTTTAAAATATAGGCTACTTGTTTTGAAAATACTCTATGAGATTTAGGACTTGCTTTTACAATTGTTTTTCCTGATTGATTGGCTATTTCTGTATAGAAAGTAGGTTCTATATATTCCCCATCATTAGCAATGGTTGCATATCCTGCTGCCATTTCTAAAGGTGTAATGCCTTTATCTAATCCTCCTAAAGCTAAAGATAAGCTTTCATCCTTTTCTGTTAAAGAAGTAATTCCCATATCTTTTAAATAAGATATAGAAGTCTTCACACCTATTTGTTCCATCATTTCTACAAATGGAATATTTTGAGAAGATTCTACAGCTCTTCTGACTGTTATATCTCCTAAATATCCGTCATAATTTACAGGTTTGTAGTTTCCAGCAAAAGTTGTTTCCTCATCTGCATATATAGTTGCCGCTGTGAATTTCTTTTTGTCAATTCCAGGAGCTAATACAGCTAATGGCTTGATAGAAGAACCTGTTTGTCTTGTACTTTGTGTTGCTCGATTTAATCCTCTCGCTGAATCTTTTTCTCCTAAACCTCCCACACAAGCCACTACTTGACCTGTTTGGTGATCTATAATGACCATTGCTGCTTGAGCTGGATCTCCACCTTCTCTTGAAGCAATTTGATATTGACGTTTATTAAATTCTGTTTCTGTTTCATCTTGAATGCTTGAGTTTTGAGTGCTATGAATGGTTAATCCACCTAAATATAAATAGTTTGTCGCAAAATCTTCTGTTATATTTTTCTTATCAGCTATATCTTGTGTTATCTCATTAATTAAAGCATCTGTGTGATAAGAGTAGATTCCATCACCAGATTCTATAGTTCCTTGCTTAAAGCTCAAACCGTTTTTTACCTCTGACACAGCTGTATTGTATTCTTCTTCAGTAATATATTCTAATTCTAACATTTTATCTAGGACGGTTATCGTTCTATTGGAAATTTTCTCTGTATTGTCTGTTTCGTCATCAAATGGATTATATGAATTTGGTGAATTGTTAATTCCTGCTAAAAAAGCACATTCGGCTAATGATAGTTCTTGAATATCTTTACTAAAATAATATTGGCTACCAGCACCTACACCATATATATTTGGTCCAACATAGATAACATTAAGATACATATCAAGTATTTCTTCTTTTGAGAAATAACATTCTAGTAAATATGCTTTCCACCATTCTTTTACTTTTCTAGAAATAGAACCACTATTATCCCCTGTTAAATTTTTGACTAATTGTTGTGTAATCGTACTTCCTCCAAATGAAGAATTTCCTATATGTATAACATAATTAATAATTGCTGAACCTGTTCTTTTGATATCTACACCATGATGTTTATAATATCTTTCATCTTCAATAGAAACATAAGCATCTTTTAAATTTTCAGGCATATCTTTGTTTTCAACTTTTATCTTCTTTCTTTCACTACCAAGTTCTGCAATCACATTACCATCAGAATCCAACACAACAGAATTTTCATTTAAAAACATATCTGTTGTTATCTGTTTCCAATTATAGGCAGAAATTCCCAAAATAATTGCTAAGATAATAATAATGATGATGACAACTGTAATAATAATTTTTTTAATTTTCTTTTTTCTAATGGCTTTTTTATAGTCAACATCATTTTCTTCATTTGCATGATTTCTTTTTTTGCTATGTTTACTTTTTCTATTCCTCTTTCTCCTGTTTTCGTTAAATTGATTTCTATCCTTTTTTTGATTTTCTTCATTAATAAATTGTTCTCGTTCTTCCCTCTCTTTTTGCATTTGTTTCATTGCTTTAGGAAGTTCTTCATCTTTATCATAATTAAACATATATTCACTTTCCTTTATTATAAATTTCATTAATAGTATATCACAATCACTAAAAAAATCAAAACAAAACTTTGCACAAAACTTTTTAAATTTCTATTTCTTTTTTAAATGTATTGAGATATAATATCATATATACCAAAGGAGTGTGAATTTTATATGTTCAAAAGAGAAGAAAATCCGGACTATATTAATTCTTTTTTAGATTATAGTGCTACGATTTTAAATAAATCCCCCAATAGTATTAAGGAATACAATTATGATTTGGTAATGTTTTTTCGATTTATAAAAATTCATTTTCATATGACAGATGAAACAGATTTTGCAAAGATTGAAATTAAAGATATTCCTATTAGTGTTGTTAAAAAAATTACTTTAGAAGATATTCATGCTTTTATTAGTTATATGGCAATAGAACTTAGAAGCAAAGCTGCTACAAGAGCTAGAAAAGTATCTACTATTAGAATCTTTTTTAAATATCTTTCTCAAAAAGCAAATTTAATAGATATCAATCCTGCTCAAAATCTAGAAACCCCAAAAGCAGATAAAAGACTTCCTAAATATTTAAATTTAGAAGAAAGTAAACGATTATTAAATGTTACAGAAAATGAAGATAATCGTAATTATCAAAGAGATTATGCCATTATTACATTATTTTTAAATTGTGGCCTTCGTTTATCTGAATTGGTTGGAATTGATATTAAAGATATTGATTTTAGTGAAGCAAAGCTAAATGTTATTGGTAAAGGAAATAAAGAAAGAACGATTTATTTAAATCAAGCATGTTTAAGAGCAATTATTGAATATTTACAAGTACGACCTAAAGAAGGTGTTAAGGTTGATAAATTAAATTCTAATAAAGCTCTATTCTTAAGTGAACGTCGCGAAAGAATTAGCAGAAGAACTGTTCAATATATTGTTAATAAAGAATTACAAGCTGCTGGACTTGATACAAATAAATATTCTGTCCATAAGTTAAGACATACAGCTGCTACATTAATGTATCAATATGGAAATGTCGATATTAGAGCTTTACAAGTACTTCTAGGACATGAAAGTATTTCTACTACAGAGATTTATACCCACGTTGATAATTCACAAGTTAGAAATGCAGTGGAAAGTAATCCTTTAGCAAATTTATAAAATATTATTATATACTACCCCCAAGATGTTTTTTATATTGTATAGTTTCTATTAGTATCGTGGATATTGAATATTAAAAGCGTTCTTATATATTTATTTTTCATAAATTCCTCGGCTCAATACGTGCTCTAGCCTTTCTAATTATAAAAGAAACGAGCCTCTCGCTACAAGCATTCGCGCTTCCTCATTTCTTTTCTATTAAGAAAGGCTACAAGCACTCCAATCACATTCGTCATTTATAAAAAATAAATATATAAGAACGCATTATTTAAAAATGTTACATCACTAAATAGAAACCATACAATATAAAATATCTTTGGGGTTACAAAAAATCTAATATTCCTTTAAATTTCTAATTTTTTTAATCGCTTCTGGAATCATTTCAATGGTATCAGATGCTTTCATGCTAATATCTGTATATTTTTCTTGAGCCAATTCTCCTGCCATACCTGCTAAATAGCTACCTGCTGCCACTATCTTTGCATCTGCTTCATGATAACCTAGCATACCTACTAAGACACCTGATAATACATCTCCACTACCTGCTGTTGCCATTCCAGGGCAACCTCTTTTTACCAAATATGTAGTAATACCATCTGAAACTATAGTTGTGCTTCCTTTTAATAATAAGATAACCTGATATTTTTTAGCAAAGCTTTTCGCAATTTCAATTGAATCTTTCTTTATTTCTTCCATTGGTATTTTTGATATTCTTTCAAATTCTTTTAAATGTGGTGTTAAAATCACTTTACATTTTGTTTCTTTTAAAATATTGAAATTCATTTGAGATAAAGTATTTAATCCATCTGCATCAATAACACAAGGAATTTCTTTTGTTTGCAATATATATTCTAGAATCTTTTCATTATCTCTACCTTTTCCCCATCCCATTCCAATTGCTACTGCTTTTAATTTATCTAATGCTTTATCAATTTCTTCTTTGTTAAATTTCATTTTTTGTTCTTCATCATTCTCTATTGGGTAAATAGTTTGTTCTAGCAAATATGGAGCAATACTGGTTTCTATACTTTGGGGAACAATGACTCTTATCACACCACAACCTGCTCTTAATGCTGTAGAACTCATATTAGCCAATTTAACAGCTCCTGTATATTCCATACAACCTCCTATGATGCCTACATATCCATAAGTTCCTTTATGACTATTTTTTTCTCTTTCTTTAAAGATTTCTTTTAAATCTTCATTCGTTAATTCTAAACAATTTCTATCCATACTTTCCTTCTTTTCTATATTTTATTCTAACTAATTATATATCATAAATTAGGAATTTTATCAATTAATATTTTATTAAGCTTTTTATATTTTGTTTTTTTAGACATTTTATGGTATAATAATATCTACTATTTCATATTAATTGTATAAAATAGTGAAAATATTCATTATTAAAGATTCATATAGGTTACTGGAAGTCGAAGAAATTTTCTTAATACCTTCTACAGTTTCTAAACTTTCTTCTATCTTTTCCATATCTTGTATGGTCTTTGTTTTTATGATAAAAGATGGTGTAAATATATTGTTTTCAGAATTATATCCTGCTAACAAATCTTGATTATCCTTAAATCTTTGTTTCATTTTTTCTAATTGCTCCTCTGGAGAAACATATGTAATTTCCACATCTTCAGATTGGTTCTCTATTTGATTTTGAATATTTGTCATTTGATCTTCCGATATATCTTTATTCATGAAGATTTCTATGGTCGTATGGTCATGATAATAGCAAATAAATGCAATGATATGTAAAACAACTAATAATACAATACATATACTAGAAATGACTATCAAAAATTTTTTTCTTTTTAATTTTTTATTGACTCTTTTTAAATAATCAATTTCAATTTTATCATCTACATCATCAATTTTTTTATCTTTTTTGATTTCTTCATAAACTTTTTTACACTCTTCACATTTCACTAAATGCTTTTCTACCAGTTCTTTAGAAGCTGAATTTAATGTACCATCACAATATCCAAAAATTAAGTCTTGCACAATTTCACATTCCTTTTTCATTTTCTCTATCTCCTTTCATTTTTTGCTTTCCACGAAAAAAAGTAACTCTAGCCCAATTAGAGGTTTTTCCCATTATCTCCCCTATTTCTTCATATTCTAAATTTCCTAGTATTCGTAAATACATCACATTTCTAGTTTCTTCATTTAGTTTTTGTATGTTTTTTAATAATTCCAATTTTTCTTCTTTTTGACTAACCCTTTCTTCTATAGATTCTTCGGTAAATAATGTATTTTCTAAAGTATTCATCGGAACTTCTTTTCTCTTTTTTTCTTTCTTATATCGATTAAACCAAATATATTTTGCTATTTGGCATAGCCAAGTAGATAGTTTACATTTATATTCAAATTTATCAATATTTTCAATAGCCACTAAAAATGTTTCTTGTACGATTTCTTCAGCTATTTCCTTTTTTCCTGTTAAGCAGAATATATATTTATATACAATTTTTGAATATTTATTATATATTTCTTCCATATTCTGCATAACCTTTCCTCCTTTCACTTTATTAGTGTAAAAAAATTTCTTTTTGTTACAATTATTTTAAAAAATTTATACAAAAAAGACAATACAAGTTGTATTGTCTTAAAAATTTTTATTTTCATTTTACTCTCTTATATTTTTATATAATGATATTCACATGCACGAATTAATCGATTCATAATAGCAAGTCCTATTCCATCATTTTTAACCCCTTCAATAATAACAATATCTGGATTAAAAGAATCTACTTTTCTTAAATCTTTAAATATATTTTGTGCAATTTCATTTAGATTTTCTTTAGAGCCATATAGAATCTTATTTTTCACCTCATAATATTGAGCATTTTCATTACATGAAATAACCAATGGATTTTTATATTTAGGAATGATTTCTTGTATTTCTTTAATCATTTTTTCATTATCTTCACTATATACTAATATACAATCTGCTTTTGGTGCATAATGTCTATATTTCATTCCCGGAGATAATACTTTTTCATCAGTTTTAATATTCTTTAAAATATGTTCATCTATTTTTACAGTTCCTACTGCTTTCTTTATGTCTTCTGGAGAAATCTTACCAGGTCTTAAAATATTGGGAACGCCATCAACCACTCTTACTACTGTTGATTCTAGACCAACTTCACATTCTCCTCCATCAACAATATAATCTACTTTATCAGAAAGTTCTTCAAAAATATCAGAAATATTAGTTCCACTTGGTCTTCCTGAAACATTGGCACTTGGCGCAGCAATTGGAACACCTGCATAAGAAATTAATTTATTAGCAATTCTTCCGCTTGGCATACGAACGCCTACTGTATCTAAACCTGCAGTAACAATATCAGGAACAATATCTGTTCTATCTAAAATAATGGTAAATGGTCCTGGCCAAAATGTTTTCATTAATGTATATTCTATTTCAGATATATTTTTAGCAATTTTAGGTATCATATCAAAATTAGAGACATGCAAAATTAAAGGATTATCTTGTTCTCTTCCTTTTGCTGTATATATTTTTTTTACAGCATTTTCATCTAATCCATTAGCACCTAATCCATAGACGGTTTCTGTTGGAAATAAAACAAGTCCTCCATTTTTTATAATTTCTCCTGCTACTTTTAATTTAGAATAATCTGTTGTATTTTTTAAATCTAAATATTTTTCCAATGTTTTACCTTCTTTCTTCGATGTATATTATAATGTATTTTTATTATTTTATCAAGCTTTATGTAAATATATAATATAAAAACTGCTCAATAAAATTGAACAGTTTCATTTTTTATTATCTTCCGCCCATTCCGGCCTCCGGCCTCCTCCGCCGTCCGCCGCCTCCAGAGAAGCCTCCGCCTCCTCCGGAACCACTAGATGCATTATGGATTGCAATTTGTGCAACTGATGTTGAATATGCTCTAGATACACCTTGATCTAACATAGATATGGTTGATGTACCAATTGTATGTGTTGTATAATAAATAGGATTTGCTGAGAAATAGATAATTGGATAATTCTTTTTCATTTCTTCATCCCAAGTATCTTCAAGAAATACTGTTGGATATTTTGCTTTCATTTGATCAATTACTTTATTAGCTATTCCAAAAGCAGTTGCATAAACAAGATATTTTTCCCAAACAGCTAATTGAGGTAAATCTTTTTCATCTAATAAAGAATAATCTTCCAAAAATCTTTTTAGTGCCGTCCATTGTATTTTTTCATCATAACCTTTTTGTGTAATAACGGCTATCTTATTTTCTATTTTAGATTTTAAGTGTAAAGAATATAAGATAACAATTATTAATGGTAATATTCCAATTGTAAATGCTGTTAAACTTTCCCTCCAGCCGATTGCTAAGGAAATATCAACAGGCATTTGGAAACTTGGAATATGCAGAATTGCTGAAAAAGTTAATAGAAAAATATAAATACATAAAATTCCGTTGAAAAACATACTGGCTGATTTAGATTTTCTGTATACATTCTCTTCTCTTTTATCTATATATTGCATATGATATAATTCATTTCTAGTTTCATTTACCATACGATTTATATATACACTATAGTTTGAATAATGTTCTTTTGCATAATCATTTAATTCTTTAATTTCTAATTTTTCTTTGCCTTTACTTGCCTCTGATAATAATTTATAAACTTCATACTCTTCCTTTTTTAAAGAGCTTCCATCACCTATTAAAGAAATATAAATATTTTCTCCTTCTGTTTCTAATGTAATTACCTTTTTTAAACATAAGTTTAATATAGTAGAAGCAACCATTTCTGACTGTACAGTTGATGTTTCCAATTTTTCTTTTTCAAATTGATAAAGGTAAACAGCTTCATTAGGTGTAGAATCTCCGTCTCTAGGAATTTCTCTATAATATTTCAAATCTTTTTTAATGATACCATCATTTTCTTTTTTATTAATTCTTCTATATTTTACAATTTTTATAATATAAATAATCAATATAATTGCATAAATTGCTATGATAATACTTTTTGTTATCATAGATTGTTTATTGGTCTCATTTGACCATTCTGTTTCTTCCTCTATAATTCTGTCTATATTATGATATCTTCTTTCTCTATTTTCTGATACATTAAATATATCTTCTGTTGTTACCACTCTTACTTCTAACATCGCACCTGGTCTTAGGTTGTTGATTTCAAATTCTACTGTATCATTAGAAGTTCTTTCAATATTTCCATTAACTTGACCATGTCCCCATACTTTTAGATTTTCTATATTTTGAACACCTTGTGGTAATGTAATTGTTCCAGTTAAAGATTTTACAGGAATTGCATTTTGACCTTCTTCGATAAATTTCCAATAAAATTCTTGGCAATCATAATAACTAGTAATAACATCTTCAATTTTATAAGAAACTTGATACTTTCGATTTCCTGAAAGATTACTCATACCGGTTCCCCAAGCAATCTCAAACACATTTCCTCCAATATCTAATGCATAAAACAAATTGTTTCCAACATGATATACTTCTTGATAAATTTCTGTTAATTCCAAATTGTTCTCTAAGTCTTTTACTTTTACATCTGTAATATTTCCATATAAATAATTAGAAAGTGAAAAGTTCTTAAATAACGTTCCTGTATTTTCTACATATACATCCCATGTTTCTACAACATTAATACTCCCATCTTGATTTAATGATACATTATAATCTAGATGATTTAAGTATTGTACTTTTTCATTACTACTTTCTCCTGCTATTGCCATAACAAAAAATATAGAAACAACGGCTGATATAATGACCATTATCAATATTTTTTTCAAAAATTTTTTCATCATTCCCCTCCTTTGATTTATATCATATCATAAGTTTCAAAAAATATATATATTTTTTACATTTTTTGAAAAATACTGGACATGTTTTCCATATTTGTGATATCATAGTAAAGAACTTAAGATAAATTTTTTGATTTTTAATGGAGGTATAAAATATGATTAAAAGTTTAAAAATATTTTCTATAATAGTAATGGTATTAATGATATTATTCTTTACTACAAATGTTTTCGCAGTAGACATGAATATTGATGAAACAAATACACAAAATACATCTAATACATCAAATACGTCAAATATGTCAGATACATCAAACACATCAAACACATCGAATACATCGAATACTTCTAATTCAACAAATACTTCAAGAATGAATATTTCAACAAATACTTCTTCAACAAACACTGCTTCAACTACTCCTGACACGACAACTGTACAAAGCAGTCTGCCTGAAAGTGATTTAGGTATTTCAAATATTTTATCAATTATATTAATTGCTATAGGTGTATTATTAATATTATTAGCAATTGCAATTTTAATTAGACTTGGTAAATAATAAAAGATTTAAATTCTTAGATTTTAACTTTTTAGTTAAAATCTTTTTTAATTTTTTTATTTATGTTTTGCAATTTTTTCATGTATAATTATTTGTTCTTCTTTAGATAATATTAATGAGAATATATTGTCTAATAATATTTTCATTATCTTTTAAAGGAGGCGTTTTAAATATGCAAAAGAAACTATATGCAATATTCGCAATCATCGTTGCTATCATATTTTCATTTTCTGTATGTTTTGCAGCTGAAGATGTTTTAAAAGATGCAACAAATACTGTTAGAAATGCAGTCAATAATACTGAAAATGCTGTTGAAGGTGCTATGCATAATGCTGGAGAAGCTATACATGACTCTACTGAAAAAACAGAAAATACAATGGAAAATGCAGGAAATAAAATAGAAGAAACAGGAAATACTTTAGAAAAGGACGCAAAAAATACTACTTCAAGAGTTACCAATACGAATAATGATGGATATGATGCAACAAGAACAGCAACCAATGGAAATGCAACTTTTATGGGAATGAATTCAACTGCTTGGACTTGGTTAATTCTAGGAATTGCGGCAATTGCTATTATCGCAGTTGTTTGGTATTATTCAACAAGAATGAATTCTGAAAATAATCAATCAAGAAAAGATTAATTCTTTATGAAATAGCAAAAAATAATTTTTGCTGAACAGATAGAAATATTCATAAATTTCTATCTGTTCTATTTTATTATTCAATAATCTATGGTATAATATTCAAAAATGAAGAGGTAATTATATGAATACAAAATTAATAGCAAAAAATCCAACGGCATATCATAATTATTCTATTGAAGATAAAATAGAAGCTGGTATTGTTTTATTTGGAACAGAAATTAAATCTATTCGTGCGGGTAAAGTAAATTTAAAAGATAGTTATGCCAATATTAAAAATGGTGAAGTCTACATATCTGGTATGCATATTAGTCCATATGAACATGGAAATATTTTTAATAAAAACCCATTAAGAGACAGAAAACTTTTGCTAAATAAAAGAGAAATTAATCGATTAATTGGACTTACCAAACAAAAAGGCTATACTTTAATTCCTATTAGCATTTATTTTAAAGGAAATTTTGTGAAACTAGAATTAGGTATAGGAAAAGGTAAAAAATTGTATGATAAGCGTCAAGATATTGCAAAAAAAGATGCAGAAAGAAAAATCAATCAAGCTATGAAAGAAAAATACAGAGATTAAACTTGAATCTTTAATCTCTGTATTTTTGCTTTGTTTTAGAAACGGTTTCAGAATTTTATAAACTATAGAATATAATCTATTTCTTATTTAGATTTTACCAGCTGAACCAAATACATCTCTCATTTTATGAGCAACTGTTTCTTTTATTAAGTCTCTTGCTGGAGTTAAGTATTTTCTAGGATCAAATGCACTTGGATCTTCTACAAATACTTTTCTAATTCCTGCTGTCATAGCTAATCTTAAATCTGTATCAACATTGATTTTAGAAACACCAGATACACTTGCTTCATGTAACATTTCATCTGGTACACCTTTTGCTCCAGGTATATTTCCTCCATATTGATTACACATTTCAACCAACTCTGGTATAACTGTAGAAGCACCATGCAATACAATTGGTGTATTTGGTATTCTTTCTTTAATTTCTTTTAAAATATCAAATCTTAATTTTGCTTCACCTTTAAATTTATATGCTCCATGGCTTGTTCCTATGGCAATTGCTAAAGAATCACAATCTGTTCTTTTAACAAATTCTTCTGCTTGAGCAGGATCTGTATACATAGCATCTGATGCTGCAACATTGACATCATCTTCTATTCCTGCTAATTTTCCAAGTTCAGCCTCAACAACAACCCCTTTAGAATGTGCATAATCTACTACTTGTTTGGTTAAAGCTACATTTTCTTCAAAATCATATTTTGAACCATCTATCATTACAGATGTAAATCCATTATCTATACACATTTTTGCTGTTTCAAAATCTGGTCCATGATCTAAGTGAATGGCAATTGGTACTTCTGGATATTCTTCTACTGCTGCTTGTACCATTTTCATTAAATATCCTATTCTTGCATATTTTATTGCACTTGATGATGCTTGTAAAATAACTGGTGATTGTGTTTCGTGTGCTGCATCTGTAATTGCTTGTACAATTTCCATATTATTTACATTAAAAGCACCTACTGCAAATCCTTCTTTCATTGATTTTTCAAACATTTCCTTTGTCGTAACTAACATATCTTTTCCTCCTTTTTGGGGTTCTCCCCTATTGATTTTTGCTAAGGTTATTTTATTTCTAAATTACAGATATGTCAAGAAAAAATGAGAAGAAAATTATTCCTTCCCATAAATGTAACTTGAACACATAGATTCTTCTGGTTGTTTTGTATTACAATTTTTCGTTGGTTCTACTTGAATTGCCTGTAACTTGCATAAATTTTGATTTGTTTCATTGTACTTACAAGTTCCTACAGTACAATGTATCTTTTGATTTCCTTCCATTTTGTTACCTCCAAAAATTTGTATATGAACATCATTTTTTGTTCATACTATTATTATGTGAAAAATTTTTATTTGTATTCTTTTTTAGAGGATTTCCTTTTTTTTAAATTCGAAATTATTTTTTTAAAATTTAATAAACGTTTTTAATTTTAAAAAGATATTTTTCTACAATATATTCTCTTTTAAATATTTGCTAATGCCTTCATTCATATTTGTATCAGTTACAAAATCAGCGGTTTCTTTTACAACTTTTTCTGCATTTCCCATAGCCACACCAATTCCTGCATGATTTATCATATCTAAATCATTGTAATCATCTCCAAATGCAATAATATCTTCATTTTTTATATTCCATGTTTTGATTATAGATTGTACACTATTCCATTTAGATACTTCTTGATCCATAATTTGGCATAACTGCCCATTATCTGTAATGATACCTTTACATGTATTTGGTAAAATAGTAGGAAATTCTTGAGAAATTGGCGTTTTATCACAAATAATGACTTTATATGCTGTTTTCATATCTAATTTTCTTAAATCTACAATCTCTGTTGGAGCCTTTCCAAAAAAATCAGAAGTATCAAAATTTGAATATAATTTATCATCAATCTCAAAACAAATTTGGTGATACCCGGATTTTTCTGATTGCTTAATTATTTGATGCACTGTATCTTTTGACATTTCTTTTTTATATAATATCTCTTTACCATCAATCATGCAGGCACCATTATAACAAATAATCGGATTGTCTTTTAATTTTTGAGGTACATATTTATAAGCATCTCTTGGTGGTCTTGCGGTTGCAAATAAAATTTTATTATCTCTATTTTTAAATTCTATTAAGCTTTGTACTGTCTCCTCTGATACAGTTTTATCATTTCTTAATAATGTTCCATCTAAATCTAATACTAATAATTGGTTCATTTAATTTTTCTCCTTATATTTGATTATATATTCCAATTACATATAATTTTCTAAAACTTTTCTATTTATTTAATTTGTTTCTTTTAGATAATCTTCTGTATTCCAAATAGCATATAAAGGAATATTTAATATGTGCTTATCTAATTTTATATTTAATAAAGAATATCTTATAGCAATTTTGGGATTATATTCTCTCATATATACTTTTAAACTTTGAGCTTTAACATTAATTCCTGCTTTTGCTTCAACAGGTATTATTAAATTCTTATAGGCAAACACAAAATCTACTTCACTTTGAAATTCGTTTGACCAATAATAAATTGTATTTACTTTTTTAACATTTCCTAATTCTTGAAGTACAAATTGTTCTGTAAGTAATCCATTAAATTCATTATATATTGAATCCTTTTCTATTATGGTTTCATAAGGTAGTTCACATAGAACTCTTAGCAATCCAACATCAAGTAAATATATTTTAAAAGCCCTTAAATCTTCATAGGCTTTCAATGGTTGCTTATCACCACATTTCACTCTGTTTACAACTCTTATTAAACCTGTATCTTTTAACCAGTTAATTGAGTTTTCATACTCTCTTGCTCTTGCACCATCTTTTACAACACCATATATAAATTTTCTATTTTCTTTTGCCAATTGTGATGGAATACTGTTCCAAACATATTGTATTTTTGTTGCTGTACTACTATCTGTATGTTTTGAGAAATCTCTTTCATATGCTTTTAAAATGCCCTTTTGCACCTTTTCTACAAGTTCAAAATCTTTTTCCTCAATCCAAGTCTTTACTGCTCTTGGCATTCCACCTATAACAAAGTATTTTTTTAAATAGTCTTTTAATTTGTCTGTGATTATATCTGGCAATGCTTCTAATGCATTTTTCTTAATGATATCAATTATTGATTTCTCACCATTTGCAATTAAAAATTCTTCAAAATCTAATGGCTGTAATTCTAAGAAATCTACTTTCCCAACTGGAAATGAAACTTGATCATGAAGAAATACGCCAAGTAAACTCCCTGCGCAACATATTGCATATTCAGGAGTTTCTTCTGCAAAATATTTTAAAGAGGTAAGTGCTCTTGGTAACTCTTGTATCTCATCAAATATGATTAATGTCTTTTCAGGTTCAATTTTCTTATGATTAAGTGCTGATAAATATTCTATAATTCTATTTGGTTCTATATTACCTTCAAATAAGTTTGCTATGTTTCCTGCATTTTCAAAATTGATGTATAACACATCATCAAAGTATTCTTTTCCAAATTCTTGCAAAATCCATGTTTTTCCTACTTGTCTAGCCCCTTTTAAAATAAGTGGCAATCTATCTTTCTTTTCTTTCCATTTTTTTAATTCTGTTATAATTTTTCTATACATATTATCAGCCTCCTATTTTATTAATTTTTAACGCAAAATCACATTTTCTTGACCAATAATTGCAATATTAATCACATTTTCTTGACCAATATATCTATATTATATCACATTTTCTTGACCATATACAAGTTTTCTATACAAATTTAAAAAAATAAGCTAAACAATAGTAGGTTAGCTTACTTTTATTTTCTTATTAGATTATAGTCTAGGCTTACTCATTATTACAGTTATCATTAATACAATTTTTAGCTGGTTCTTTAAAGCTTAAGTACCAACTAATTCCATTTCTGTTATTCTCTATTTCACTTACACGTTCTACAAGTTCTTCATAAGTTTTTGGTGGTGAAACAATGACTGGTTGATTAGGAATCCAATTGGCTGCTGTGGAACCTTGTGCACAATCTGCCATTTGTAATGCTTGCACAACTCTAATAATTTCTGGTATAAACCTTCCGACATTCATTGGATAAATTAAAATTGTCCTAATAATTCCTTTGTCATCTATAATATAGACATTTCTGACAGTTTCTGTGTTACTAATATCATTTGAAATCATCCCATATCTTCTGGCAATTTCTCCATTTCTATCAGCAATAATTGGAAAAGATATTTTTACACCTGTTCTGCAGTATATATCATATACCCATGCTAAGTGTGAAGAATTACTGTCTACACTTAATCCTAACAATTCTGTATTTAATTGTTTAAAATATGTATGTGCTTTTGTAAAAGCTATCATCTCTGTGGTACATACGGGGGTAAAGTCTCCTGGGTGAGAAAATAAAATCAGCCACCTTCCTGCATAATCGTTTAAGGATACTTTTCCCATTGTTGTATTGGCTTCAAACTCTGGTGCGCGTTGTCCTATTTTAACATTTCCATTCATCATTAACTCATAATCCATAAAATATAATCTCCTTTCATTTTTATATATTTTATGGATTTTTTAGTATTTTGTTACAAGTCTACATTATGTTTAATTATTTCTTAGCTATTACTCCATATTATCTTCTTCTAAGTAAAATTCCTTTATTAGTTGTATTGTTTTCTATGTATTGATTTAATATTTGCATTTCACTATTATTTTCTATAAGATTATTGTTTTCATTTTTAACGTAAATTTACCAAGTAAATTTACGTTAAATAAATTACTTTTGATTCATAAGAACTTTAATTTGCTTTTTTATGTAAATCATGTTATACTTTTAATATATAAGAGCAATTCTCTTCGAAACAAATAAACTTTCGGAGGGAAACCTCCGATACAATTAAAAGGAGGTATTTTATATGTCAAATTACAAATGGGTCAAATTGGACGATATGTATGCAGAACTTCGTAAAGAAGATTTTTCTTTAGTTTCTAGTTTTGAGGTAAATGAAATTAATCCTTTGCAAATGAAGAAACTTGAAGAAAATGGCATTGACTCTGATTTTGTAGGTGATGGATTTTTTGAACCTTGTCGATATGTTTTAACAACCTTTGATACGAAAATGGTTGAAATCACGGCACCTTTATATGAATTTAATTTAAAAACTGGAGATTATGTACTCATATCTGAATCGCATACACAGAAAGTAAATGATCCCAATGAATATGGATTGGTCAAATCTATTTATTTTCGGTGTTGTCAAGAGGTTGCCACAGAACAATCAAAGGTTTTTGAAAAAGAATTTATGGAAAAATCTCTTGACGGGATTTCTTCCTTTGTAACAATATCTTCAACCCCTGACCGTCAACCGAATTACTTTTATGAACAATATATCCCTACAGGATATATTAAGGTTTGTGAGAAAAACAGAGCATTTACACGCGACATACATGATGTCGTATTTATTAAAAGTATGGATGCCAAGGGAAAAGTAGTTACAATTAAAGTTCATGATTTGTATAAAGGTCTTGTTATAGGAAAAGGTGGAGAAAACATCAAAAGAATCGCTAAATTAATCAACGCCAAAAGGATAAATGTAATGTAATTTGATAGAAATTTAGGAACCTTACGAAAGGTTCCTTTTTCTTTATAATCAATTGTTTCGCAATCGATATAGAAATCCCGTAGCTACAATAGCTACGGGATTGAAAGTTCACAGTTTATTCTGTTAGATACTTTCCATCACTTCCTTGATGATGGAATCCACATCCCCGTTCAAGGGATCAAAATTCCTGAGGTAGTCAATGGTATCTTTGAGCAGGACCCAATCGACATACACCAGTTCACCTTCGGTGATGAATTTTACAACTCCCAATTCCTTAACCTCCTCAGTCAAGGTAACTTCCGGATAAGTTTTTCGCACCAATGCGTTCGTCTTATCCCAGTCATCGTGAAGCTTTTGGCGTTCCGTCTTGTAAAGTTCATCGATGTCTGAGGAATCCTGACTCTCCTGCAAAACTTTTTTCAGCTTCGTTTCTATATCCAGACGTCCATACATGATGGCATCTGTCAAAAGATGCCAAACATATCCCCTATAAAAGGGGTTTGCTTTCTGTGTTTCGGACAATCCGGACCAACATGCCTTAATATCAGGATTACTGCTGAATCCATAATGCAACCCTTCGTTATTATCTGCATTTTCCTTTTGCAGAATACGAGGCTGCAGTTCGCAATACTCAGGCATTTCACTGGTACGAAGAGATTCATATTTGGCACGAGCCTCCTCAATACCTCCACAAAACTTCACATGTTTTTTGAGCATATCTGGTGCTTCTACGCCCAAAACAAAAGTCCGATTCTCCAAAGATTTTCCTCCGCAAGCTGCAAGATGAAGATAGTATCCAGGCATAAATTGCCTCCTTTCATTGAATGTGCACTACTAACGTAGTGCAATTGTGAGTATGTTATCTATAATATTATAAATTATTTTTCCTTATTATGTCAAGTTGTTTGCTTCTAAAATCTTTAAAATACAGTTTTTTGTATATAAAAAACTAATTTCCCATTTAATTAAAACAATAAAAGTCAAATTAAATGAGAAATTAGTTTAAAATCGGTTGCTATTTCGTGTCTAAAAATTTTTTTCTGAGCTTATGAGTTTCAATGTCCGCTAAACGCGTAGGAATAGGAATCCTACTTTCCTTACTAATACAATGCATAATAATGTTTTTTGCATCTTCTATACACATATAATTTCCAACAGATACAAATACAGGCTTGCAATTTTGTCTTGTTCTTAGAGCAATTCCCAGTATCTCATTGGTATTACTAATTATATTAGTACTTGCACCAACGTAATTATTAGGCATATCAAAATGTAAATTTTCTTCAGTTCTAAAAAAATTTTTTGCTACACCAATACATGGCTTATTTAAATAGAAAGATGCATGTGTAGCAATCCCCATTCTTTTAGGATGCAATATACCATTCCCATCAAAAACAAAAATGTCTGGCATACTCTCTATTTGTTTAGTAGTTTCTAATACCAAAGGAAGCTCACGAAAACTTAAAAATCCCGGTTGATACTCAACATCTACTTTTCCGGTATAATTAACTTTTTGAACAATACTTGAAGTATTATAATCCAGTATAATTATACTACAACAACCATATTCTTGGTTTCCTAATTTTGTATATGCTACATCAACTCCGGCGATATATCGTAAATTTGAGCAATCCAGTGGGTTTTGACAAATCTGATTTTGAAAATATTTTTGTTCTTGTAACCAATCTGCCTTGATTCCAATTTGCTTTTCACTTTCCATTATATCACCCTAAAATAGCTGTAATTAAGAGCTTAAATATACGATTTAAGGTTTCCATTTCAGTATCAGAAATAGCCATTTTAAATCCAGCAGAATTTGAATGTCCACCTCCCTGTATAAAAATCTTGCGCTCTACCATATCTGCACATATGGCATTCAAATCAATATTAGATTCTGTAGTTCTCATAGAACCTTTAATTTCATGATTGTCATTTTCAATCAGTAAAATCAAAGTCTTGCAAGAACCAGAATTTAATATCTGCTGAATGATTGATTTGTGATTAACAGTTTTTAGGCTGGATTCCTCCGGTACCAAATCTTTTTGAAGAATATAGGTGCAACCAATTTCCTTGTCAAGAACCAACCTTTCAATTGCCAATTTTGCCAAAGTCTGTGTTCTAGCATCTATATTCTTGAGTTGTGTTCTAATTGCCGGTATATCAACCACTTTTTCACACTCGCTTAAAATGTCTTTACACTCCTGCGTAACATTTAATGTTAACCCCATCGTATCAGACATAATGCCAATAGCAATACATCTAAAAAAGTCATTGCTATTTTGCTTACACATATACTTAGAAAATTCTCTATATATAATGCAAGTAGTTGATGAAGCAGATGCATCAATCAAAGAACAGTCTGCTTCTATTGGAATTCCGGACATTTCATGATGATCAATGACAATACAGTGTTGAGAAGAAACGCCTTCTAATAAGTCATTTCCTTCAATTCTTGAATAATCCGAACAATCCACAACTATGATCAAATCATAGTTGTCTAAGATAGAATTTTCTTTCCGAATGTTATTCTTGTCAATAAAAGACAGATCATTGCTTATATAAGGAATATATACATCAATATCTTCAGGATTTTTCCCTAAACCGACAAGAAAATAAAACATAGCCAGTGAACTAGAAATTGCGTCTCCATCTGGCCTATAATGTGTAAGAATCAAAAACGTTTTAGCCTGATGAATATTGTCTAAAATTTTCTTCCGCATATCCATTTAGTATGAACCTCTCTTTCTAATTTTTTTATATAGTTATCACTCATAAAAAAATATGTAGTTTTAAATAAAATAGCTTCCCTCCTTTATCATTTTATATATTTTCTTATGTGTGTTAAATTCTTTTGTGCAAAATGGTAGATAACATCTAATCCATATGCGTTAGAATTAAAATTGATTAATTCTTGTATTATATGTACAAATTGGTTTAATTATACTATTTTTTAGTAAAAAAGTCAATTAATTCGTTATTGGGCTAGTTGACATTCTGCCATATTTCCCACCAGACATACATCCATTTTGTTATATCTTCTAATGTTTTTTCATCAATATTGATAAGTTGTTTCTATAATTATTTAAAAACTTTTTTCTCTCTTCTAATTCTAATTGATCCAAATCTAAGTATGGTGCCGCATCTTCTATTTCTCTTTTAGTTATAACTTTTTGTTCCATTCCATCATAACCAATTTTAGGTTTTAATAAATATTTTTCTGTTTCTGGAAATTTATTGATATCTTCCTTCTTATTTATACTAGGGATAACTTCATAACCCCTATTAAACAATTCTACAAGGTAATCTTTTCCTTGTTCATCAAACTTACCATTAAAGTTGATTAATTTCTTGTTTTTACATCTTAATCTGTTATTTAGTTTGTTGGCCATTTCTTCATATTTTAGTATTTCTTCATAATCATAATCATCACTTAACCATATATTTCTTTTAATGAATACATCATATTCCTCATCTAATTTTTCATCATAATCTATCCAGGAAATATCTACAATATTTCCATCTTTTTCAATATATCTGCTATCCATATATCTTCTTTTGATTCTTCATTTTTTAGATTGGTTAATAATAAAATTTTCATTGATTTTTTCCTTCTAAATTCATTTCTTTTTTCTTAATACTTAAATGATAAGTTTATATTTTTTCTTACTCTTTCTATCTACATTATTTTAATTCATATTCTTTTATCAATTCCATATTTTGATTATATACCCATATATATTTTATTTCTCCAACAAAAGAATGAAATATATTATGTGCCAGATCATAAGTATTCTGATTTATATTATCATTTGTACATAATGTTATATGTGGTTTATATATTCTATTTCTTGTATTTTCTAATCTATACGCATCTAATTCTTGATTAAAAAGTTGTTTTAATCTAATTAATTCTTTTGTGTCAAATGGTTCAATATATAATGTTTTTGCGTCAAAATCATTTAAATTAATACATCTAATCTTAAATCGATTTATATTACTTATCATGTTATCTAATTTATTTATAAAAGTCTCTTGGTCTTTGCAATCATATAAATCAATTGTTATATGTGGTAACCAATTTCTTTCTTCATTTTTTATTTTATTTTCTTTTAAATAGTTCTGTATACTTTTAATAAATTGTTCTGTTTCTTTGTCAAATCCATATTGTAATACATAATCGTACATATACAAAATCCTCCTATTAATTTAATATAACTCTTTATCTGAGTTACCTTCTTTTTCTATTTGTATTTCTGAAATATCTGCATGAAACAAATATTGGACAACTTCTCTCATGTTCTTTATAGAGCCATGTAAATTATTTTCTTCTAATTCTTCATATTTTTGTCTAGCTGATTGTAATAATTTCATCTTTTGCTCTTCAGATAGTTTAGAAATTAAGTCTTGTATCATTTGCATTTCTTCTTTTTCGTCTATTTCTATTTGTTCTAATACAATGCTATATAATGGTAAAGAATCTGAACCAGCTTCCAATAACATTAAACTAGAAAAATAATCTGCATTACTGATAACGGCTTGCTCAAATGTTCTTTGGTTATTGGTCATAATTCTTCCATTTTTCCAAGAATCTATGCTAATTTTCTTTCTAATTTCTTCTGGTAAATAGTAATACAATCTTTTATATTGTGTACCTGATATATCAAATGAAAAGCCTTCAAAGTTTTCTTTTAAAATCGAAGCATAGACTGACTCAGCTTTAACTTTATAAGATTCTGTTAATTTATCAAAATAATCTTGCAATTCTTTTAAGCCTTCTGTTTTTGGAATATATCTTCATTCTTATATATCTTTATACTATACCATATGGTATGTGCATAAGGTAATATCTCTATAAATTTTATTTTTTCTACATGATATCATAAATATTTTAAAAAATAAAGAATCATATGTTTTATACTAAAATATGTTAAAATTTAAAGTAAATGGCTTGAAGAATATTAAATTAGAAATGATTGATACAGTTAAAGAGATTGTGTTAACAATCTCTTTAACTGTATTTTTATAACATGATGTACTTTTTATCAGGAAGTACACGTTTTAATGTTTCCAGATATGAAAAATATTCATTTCTGAACAGCTCACTGGAATCAGCTTCCAATAGGGAGATAATAGAATAGTATAGCTGACGTCTGTTAAACTTCCTTTCATCTCGTAAAAATGTCAATGCATAGTCAAGGCTAATTAACTCACGTTCAACATTAGAACTAATATTTTCGTTCTTATAGCTAATTTCAATATCCTGGTTAAAACCTGAAAAACTTACCGATACTTTCTTACCATATTTAGCTTTTAGTAGTTTTTCTGTGTCTATCATGAGTTGGCGTATACATTCAGTGTATGGTACAGTAATTTTATATCTATAAATTTCATTATTATACCTACCGTGGTACACTATCCCGCAATTCATATGACACATTTCAAATTTATTAAAAGTGAGGCGTTCTTGCCTGTCTTCAGGAATTGAAATATTTCCTATTTTCTCAAACTGACCTTCTCGCAGTATGTGAAAGGGCCAGCAGCCCATGAATGCTATTTTCATGACTGCCCGAAGGAGAAGTTTCTTATCAAAATCCGGACTAATGTAAAACAATTGAATATCATACACTCTAAAGATATCAATGTTTTCTCTGGAAAACACTTCATTTTCCGAAAGATTTGCCATTAATATCCCATCGCTTTTGATTTCAATGGGATAATTACTAAAGAAATTCCTTGTGAACGTATAAAGAAATTTTTGATTAATTTTCTTCAAAATATTGTCATGCCATCTAAAAAAGATACTATATGTTCCATCTGTATTACATATAAGTGATTTTGTTCCACTAAACATTTCAACAGGTGTCATTGTATTAGTAACATATCCCATTTTCTTAGCATATTCCAGAATTTCATGGCGTAAATTTTTCTGGATACTTGGTGCCAAAATCCCACACACAATTGCTCTACCAAAAGTTCTTATATCCGAAAAAGTAAATTCTTCGTAAAGTGTTCCATTCTCTCCGCGAACCACATTTTTTGTTAGTCCATTTGTAAAGAGCCCTTCCACTTCATCAGGTGTTATGGATACGCTCCCTTTGTCACTATGTCCTTCCCATGTAAGGACTACATTCTGCTCGTTCCAAGATCCCATCCGATCAGTGATAATGGTGCGTTTGTCGTTCAATGTACAAATTGTTTGAGACTCTATAAGTCTGTTTACATAGCTGTTTTTCATATCTATTTCTCCTTTTCTATTCTTGCATTTGCAAGTTAATATATTATATAATACCATATTTTAGGCTAAAATTCAATATTTTAGATTATCATACAAATTTTTCAATTTGAGAAAAATTTTTTTAATTTCCCCATATGTCTATAGTTTCCCCTCCTATTTTTGAATATTCTTAAACCATTTTAAATTTCTGTATTTTCATATATATATCATACCAACTAAATACTCTTGTCATATTATCTAATTTCATATCTCTGTTATATCTGCAATCATAGCAAAATACATGTGTATGATTGACAAATGTTGGTATAGTCTCTGGGCTATCTTCTATCATGATATCAATTCTTAAAGAATCAATTTCTTTTGTTTTATCTGGTGAGAAATATAATTCATCATACAAGATATCATTTTGTTTTAGCCATTTTCTAACAATTTTTCTTGTTTTTTCTCCCTCTTCTGTATTTTTTGTTGTATTATGTCTTGAAGTGATAATATATATATGGTTTCCCTCTTCTTTTAATTTTCTTATCACTTCACTTGCATATTTTCTTGCAGGTTCATTTTCTATATAGTTCCAAAAATATTCTTTCCTATAATCATCTAAAATTTCCTTTGTCCAATTAAATTTACGATATTCATATCTATATGGATCTTCAAAACCTTCTAGTTTATTTTCAAATACATATTTTGTAGTTGTGTCCATAATATAATCATCATCATTTGTTAATACGCCATCTATATCTATTCCTATATTCATATTTTCCTCCTACACAGTTTTATTACCTTCGTCATAATATCATAAATATTTTAAAAAATAAAGATGATATTGTTTTATATATAAAAAGAAAAGGAAAACTGTTTAAGAGTCTCCTTATCTTTTAAAAAGCTTTAATTTATAAACATTTAAACGATTCTTGATCCAAAAGGTGCTAAAGCAAGTTTTGCAATCTTAAAGAACTGTAATCCAAATGGTATTCCAACAATCGTAATGCACCAAATACAACCGAATATGAAGTTTTCTATTGCCATTGGAATACCAAAGAAGATAATCCATATGATATTTGCCAATAATGATGGTACTCCTCCTCCATACTCGATTTCTTTTCCAAATGGCGCAAACGACATTGATGCAAACTTAAAACATTGTAATCCATATGGAATTCCAACGATTGTTATACACCAAATAATTCCTGACAATACCCAAGAAAGCCCACTAAAAAGCCCTCCAAAAATAAACCACAATATATTTCCTATTAAACTCATATTCAACGCTCCTTATTTATAAACATCAATTATATTATCTTTCTATCAATTTGTTCCAAAATGTAGTTATTTTCAAAAATCTATCCAGTAATTTGAATACTATAAAACCTATAATACCTCCTAGAAGATTTGTCATAATATCATCAATATCTGATGATCTACCTATAAAATATTGAAAAAACTCAATACCAAATGTCAGAGCAAATGTAATTAATATCGTTTTATATGCTTTCCTATTACTTTTAAATACTGCTGGAAGAAAAAATCCTAATGGAATAAAAAGTATAATATTCGGTATTTTTTCTATCAAAAACTGTTCAATTCCAATCTTTTGTAAATTAAATGGTATCAAATTTAATATATGTGTTTTTGGTTCAAATGTAATTGGTGTAAATAAAATTGTTGCAAATATGATAAGAAAAACAGAAGCTCCTAATCCTATATAGCTTATTTGTCTTATTGAATTAATTCCTTTCTTTTTTAGTTTAAATAAAATTGGTAAATATAAAATACTAATGATAATAATAAAGATAATTGCTAATCTAAAATAAGCTTCAATTCTATGCAATTTAAACACCTCCCGGTTTTTATTACATTTTTATAATATCATAATAAATTTTAAAATAGCGGTTTTTAAGAAAAGCTTAATGCAAAATTAAAGTAATATTAATATTTTTTCTTTTTTATCTTTTATTTCATACAGTTTCTTACATACTTTAAAATCCCTCTTTAAAAGAGGGATTTCTATTATATACAGCAAATGCTTCAAATATGGTCTTTTAGGATTTTCTAGACTATCTAATTCTTCCAATACATATCTTTTGGCAATTCTATATCTTTCTTATCTCTAATAATTTCTAATTGTTTATGCAGTTCTATTTCCATTTTAGAACACTTCCTTATTCAAATTTCCTATGAATTTTGCTACACCATCTTCATGATTGGTATCTGTTACCTCATCGACCATTTTCTTTATATCCTCTGGAGCATTTCCCATGGCTACAGAATGTCCTACAACTTCAAACATGGTTATATCATTATAGCTATCTCCTATTGCCACACTATCCTTCAAATCTATCTTCAAATATTCACACAATTTTTTGATTGCATTTCCCTTACTCGTACCTTTACAAGTAATATCTAAGAAAAAAGGTTTTTCTTTTGGAAGTTTATTATTTACCAAACATTTTGATAAATTCACAATTTCTATATCTTTCGCAACATCTATTTGTTCTTTAATATGTTGAATCTTTTCTAATTCCAAACTTGAAAAAACACATTGTATGATTGGATTATTGATTACAAAATTTTCTATTGGCTCTTCTAATAGAATATCTGTATCATCATCTGTTTGTTTTCTTACGATTCTTTTTTCGTTAGAAATCATAATAAGTTGTACATCATATCTTTCAGCTATATACCATAATTCTATTACTTCTTCATTTTCTAAAGCATTTAAGTATATTGTTTTATTTTCTTCATAATCATAGATTTCTCCACCATTACAACCAATCACATAACTACTAGCTAGAGCCTTTTTACTTACCTCTTCTACATATTTTGTAGGTCTTCCTGAACAAATCACTAAATATATTCCTTTTTCCTTAGCTTTACAAATTGCTTCTTTTGTTTTATCTGTTATTTCTTTTTTATCATTTCTTAATGTTCCATCTATGTCAATAAAAATAATTTTGTACACGAAACTTCAACCTTTCTATTCTTTATTTTAAAAAAATTCTATCACAAGAACTTTAAGTTTACAACAAAAAAAGTACAATAAAATGATATTATTGCACCTTTTCTATTGTATAGAAAGGGATATGAAAACTTATATAAGAATTTCATTATACTCTCCTTCTTCAAATTGCTTTAAATACTCAATATATTCTTCTAAACACATATCATGTTCTTTCATATATGTTGCATTGTCAACTCCAACATATCGATAATGCCATGGCTCATAGTTTATCATGGTAATCTCTTTTTGGTCTGTTGGATACCTTAAAGCAAATCCATATTTATATGAATTATCTATTAACCATCTTTGTACATCTGTCTGTTCTTGCTTTTCATCTAATATTTGATAATCTCTAGACACAATATCAACTGCCAATCCTGTTTCATGTTCTCCTGTTCCTGGAATTGCTACCCAATAAGATGCAAGTTCTTCTGCTTCTTCAGAACTACATCCCCATCTTTTATATTCTTTAACTTTATTATTATACAACTTTTGTTGTTTGGCATTTGTTCGATAACTTGAACAAATAAGAGGTGATAATCCTTCTTTTCTAGCATCTGCTAGCATTTGTTTTAAAGATTCTGCAATTCGTTTATCTACTTGATGACCATCTTCCACCTCTTCTAATTCTACTGAATATCCTTCTGGAATTTTATGATTTTTATTTACCAGTAATAATTCCCAATCAGATGTATTGCTATCAATATCTTTTTCTTTTTTATTTTCATCTTTTCTTATAATAGCTTCTTCCCTATTGGTTGTATTATATAATTCTTTTACATTTACACTTGTTTGTAATGATGCTTGTACTTCTTTTTTATACATAATATATTTATATACAATAGTAAGAATCAATACAATTAATATCATCAATATAATACAAATATTGGTGTTTATGATATTTCTTATTTCATTTCCTTCTACTTTTCTCATATGCTTTTTCCTTTATTTTTTATTTATCTGTTATGTGTTTTTATTAGCTATATTTTAACATAAAGTTATATCGATTCGCAACAACAGTATTTTCCATTTTTATCTATTTATATATTACCATTTTTTTAGAAGAGGTTACAAAAATTCTTCTATATGTACAATAATTTTATTGACTTTTTTACAATATAGTTTATAATTAAACTAATAAACATTAGTGTCCATAGCTTTTTGGCTATGTTATTCATTAATATAGGAGAAAATCTAAATACTGATTTTCTCCATTCTTATTTAGTAGTATAAGTACTAAAATCTTTTTTAAAATACAATTAATTAAATTTCATATCCATATCCAACTAATGGATAATTTTTTCCGCCTATATATTTGTTATTTACCTACTCAATATATTTATTTCTAATATATGTTTCATTAAATTCACTTTTTAAGATATCCATTAAAATTTTGTCATAATACTTTCCATTTAAATAATATGCTTCTCTTAGTCTTCCCACTTCTTTAAATCCACATTTTTTGTAACAAGCAATTGCTCTTTCATTAAATGCAAAAACACTTAATTGTATGCTATTTAGATTTAAATAATGGAAACCATAATCTAATATTAATTGGATAGCTTCTTTTCCAATACCTTTTCCTCGATGTTTTTCCTCTCCAATAAAAATACCAAGTTTTGCTGACCTATTGATATAGTTAATATTTTCTAGACTAATGGTTCCTATCATTTCGTCATTTTCTAAGGTTACAATAACAAAATAGTACCTTGTATTATCATTATCGTGAACATTTTCTAAATATTCCTTCTCACCATTTAAAGTTACCATTAATCCACTTCTTCCTAATCCATCTGTTACTTGAAAATCATTTAGCCATTTAGTAAATATTTCTACATCTTCACTATTTCTTGGTGATAAATATATAGTGTCTCCTACTAGTTTTTTAAAATATTTCATCTTTGCTCACCTACTTTATTTTTGATTTCGTATTTGTATACTTGCCTTTCCATCCTTAGCTTCTATTTTCGCATATCCTCCAATTGGGAATGTACAAATTGGTGTTGTATGTCCAAAATCTACATTAGCAATAACAGGTATATCATTTAATTCTGCTTTATTTTTAATTAATTTTATCCATTTTTCATCTGTCATATTGCAGTTTTTCTGTGCTCTTCCTATTACAATTCCTTTTACAGTTTTTAATGTATGTAATAGAGATTGTAGATTTCTATCAAATTCCATTATGAAGGCATTTCCTGCCATTCCATCATCTTCTAAGAATAAGATTTTGTTTTCTACATCTGGCATATATTCGGTACCTTGTAATAGATTTAATGTACATAGGTTACCACCAACAATTTCTCCCTCTGCCTTTCCTTCATTGATAGTTAAATAACCTTTGTTTTCAAAAAATTCTCTATTTTCTTGGTCAATAAACCAAGCATCATCACTCCATTCTTTAGATGGTAGTACATCGATTTCTTCATTTTCTTCTATGAACATTTTTTTAAAATATTCTAAAGTATATTCAAATCCTTTTTTCATACCAAAGCTTGAATAATGTGGCCCATAATAAGTTATTAGTCCTGTTTTTGCATAAATGGAATCTAATAAAGCTGTGATATCTGAATATCCACATAAGATTTTAGGATTTTCTTTTATTACATCATAATTGATATATTGTAATAATTGATTAGAACTGTATCCACCAATTACAGTTAAAATTGCCTTTACATTTTTGTCTTTAAAAGCTTCTTCTAAGTCTTTTACTCTATCTTCTATTTTGGCACAATTATAATCATCATCAAAAGAATCCATGACATGTTCTGCAAATGTAACTTTAAATCCTTCCTCTTCTAATCGTTTTGTTGCAAGTTCTATGCAATCCTTTCCTAAGATTTTCATACTTCTAGAAGGTGCAATGATTCGAATTTCATCACCTTTTTTTAATTTTTCTGGTATGATTGTTTTCATAAAAATTCCTCCTTTATATATTTATTTCTTTTGACATATATGTAATTTTTGTCATTGTAATAAATTATAATCTATTATAATTTGATTTTTTTAATCTGTTTTCTTCATACTGATTATAATATGTTTTTCATATTTTATCTACCTTTTCCATAAATATTTTTCCTTTATTTTAATATACAAAAAACCTCACTAAAGAAATCTTTTATTAAGACTCCTCTAGCAAGGTAAATTTCCTGCTTTCTGTGTAGAAACCTATTGGTTACTTCATACCGCTCGAGTTTCCTCTAGGTATGCTCTTAATGTTTTATTATTTTATCATGGCATTTACCATTTGTCAATTGAATTATGTAAATTTAATCCTATAACTGTACAAAATTTTATATTTATTAAAAGAAAAACAGGTAAGAAACTCTCCTCACCCGTTTTTCTTATTAAATTACTTGTGCTTTTTTCTTCTGTCAAAAAATACTAAAACGTTGGATAACGCAAAAATTGCTACCATAAATACCAAAATCCACTTTATGACTCCTAGATAGCCTATTTGCTTATAATCTAGAAATTTGTAGGCATATTCTCTAGAACCTCCTATTCCAAAAAATCTTCCTCCCAAAGCATGATATATATATACATATATAACATACCCCCAAGGAATACCTAGCCAGATAAATGGATAAGAATATTTAAGATTACCTTTTTCATCAAATAGCAAATAATCTCCTATGACCATAATGGGAGAAATGATATGAACAAATATATTTGCCCAATATCTTTCTGGTCTCATGGTATAAGATATATCCATTTGAAAACCATTTGGTGCTAGTGCTACTTGATAGGTAATTGCAGTAATCGATATTGCGATTACTATAGCACCTTTTAAGCAATAATATTTGCTGTCTGACCGGTAATCTTTCTTTAAGATTATAGCTCCCATTATCCTTACAAACATTACTAAGCAAATACTATTACTTAGTAGTGTATAATAAGATAATATTGCACTAATTGATATCGTGTGAACAACATTTAATAGTATTCCAGTAAGAAGGCTTAACATCACAAGCAATTTAAAAATAATAGAAACTTTTCTTTCTTTCATACGCCTGCCTCCTTTTATATTTTCATTATATACCGCTTTTTCCAAATTGTAAAACAAAATCACTGAGAAATTCAGTGATTTTATTCCTATTTTAATATAACACGTTACTTTTATTTTACATTTGTAGTTCTAAAACTCTATAATTTAAAAATATATTAAAAATAATATTGTTTATTACAATTATGACATTGATAATGAAAATCTGTACAATTTTTATAATTTGTATTTTGATAATATTTTAAAATTTCTTCTAAATCTTTTATACATTTATCATGGTAAATATAATAACAATCCTCTTTTGTATTATATACTACTCTTCCTCTTGGATAATAATCAAAATCGACCTTATATTTGTTTTTATAATACTTTTCCCATATATCCATATGACTTTCAGGAAAGTTTAAAAAGTCTCCATATAATACTGCTTCTTCGTTTTCACATTTATGAATTATATATTCTTAACCACTCTACATGGATTTCCATGTGCTACTGTATTTGATGGAATGTCTTTTGTGACAACACTTCCTGCTCCTATTGTTACATTGTCTCCTATTGTCACACCTGGTAATACAACAACATTTCCACCAATCCATACATTGTTTCCTACTTTGATTGGTTTTCCAAATTCTAGTCCTTGATTTCTTGTTTCTACTTCTAACGGATGTCCTGCAGTATAAAAGCCACAATTTGGTCCAATAAATACATTATCTCCAAATTCTACTTTTGCTACATCCAATATTACACAATTATGGTTGACATAGAAATTTTCTCCCACATGTGTGTTATATCCATAATCACAATAAAAATTGGATTCTACTTGTAAATTTTCTCCTGTACTCCCCAATATTTTCTTGATAAATTCTTTTCTTTCTTCCATTTTATCTGGACTTATGTGATTATATTCATAACACATTTTTTTGCATTTTCTAATTTCTAACATTAGTTCCTCACTATTAGCTAAATTATATAATTCTCCTTTATTTCTTTTTTCTTTTTCTGTCATAATTTTCTCCTTTTTCATTTATCTAGTTTTATTATGAACAATCATATCAAAATTATAAATGAAATTTATACATTACTGTATTTGACTAACCAATTCATCATATTGATTTTGTAATTCTTCACTATTAAATACAATGTTTTCGCCTTGAATTTCCCAGCCAGATTTATTTTCTGCAAGGAAGTTAATGACTTGTGATTCCGTATCGATGACACTCATTGCTTCATCTAAAGATGCCTCTAATTCTGCATTATCTTCTTCTATTGCTGTATCTTCTGATAAGGCAATTTCTTTATACAAGTCTATATAATAGTCATCTAAATTTTTATTTTCTATGTATGACATAGCTCCTTCATTTGATAATAGTTTTAATACTTCTGTTTTATATTGTTCCATCTTTTCTTTTGCTTCTTCTAAAAATTGTTTCGTTTGAACAAAATCTGGTCCATCTTCTACATAATTTTCAGGTGTTAATGCATTTACAATTCTTTCATCATTTAATATATCTGCAATACTAACTGTAGCATTAACAACATCTGCCAAATAATCTTTCATTGCTTTTTCTAAAACACCATAATCTCCTGTGGTTTTTATTTCTCTTATTTTTTGGTCTATTTTGTCAAAGTCAATATTTTCTGCACGTGTTAGATTTTCAAATTCTAACATTTCTTGTCTCAAAGTATCCTCTTGTTTTAAATCTTTTACTACTAAAATGCCAATACCTACTACTGCGACTAATACAATAGCTATGATGACTCCAATAATTGCTTTTTTCATTTTTAATTCCCCCTATTTTCATATATACTTTTAGTTTATCAATAACATATATATACTGCAATCTAATTATATGTCCTCTTTCTTCTGTTTTATGCACATTTCTATACTTTTCATAATATATTCTCTTTTTTCCTCTTTTTATGAATTTTATAAAATTTATTTTTTACGTATAAATCTTTATCTTTTACATATACTATCATTAACATTTAATTTTATATATTAAATGTCATTATTTCGTTTTAAGACGTTTTAAGACCTCTTTTAGAAGAGGTCTTATCTTTTATCATAAACTTCACTTTTAAGTTAACTATATATGAATTTTTTATATCTAACAATGTTAAGTTTCTTATATTTTCTTTAATCTTAAACTATTTAATGTAACTGTCACACTACTAATGGTCATGCTAAAAGCTGCAAACATAGGATTCATCGTGATTCCGAATGGAATTAATACACCTGCTGCAATTGGTATCATACAAATATTATAGAAAAATGCCCAAAATAGGTTTTGCTTAATAATTCGCATTGTTTTTTTACTAATTTGTATTAAGTCATTGATTTTATCCAAGTTGTCTTTCATTAAAACCACATCACTACTATCCATAGCAATATCTGTACCACTTCCAACAGAAACACCAATATCAGCTTTTACTAAACTAATACTGTCATTAATACCATCTCCGCACATCATGACTAATCCATTTTCTTTGAGTTTTGTAATTTCTTCTGCTTTTTGTTTTGGTACAACACCTGCAATGACTTCTTCTACGCCAATTTCTTTTCCAATTGCTTTTGCTGTTTTTTCATTATCGCCTGTTAGCATTACGGTATATATTTTTTGTTTTTTCAACTTATCAATGACTTCTTTGGCATTTTCTTTTATAATATCTTTTACACCAATTAAAGCAATTAAGGTATTCTCCTTTGCTACGAATAAGATACTATTTCCATCATTTTCTAATATTTCATCATCACTCATTTCATTTTCTTTTATCGTTTTATCAATGTTGATATTGTTTTCTAACATTAATTTTTTATTTCCAATAAAATACATTTCACCACTATAATTTGCTTGTATTCCAAATCCAGAAATATTTTTAAAATCTGTCACTTTTTTAGAATCCAGTAGTATATTTCTTTCTTCTGCATATCTTACAATTCCTCTTGCAATTGGATGTTCTGAATGATTTTCTATATTAGCTACTACTTCTATGATTTCATCTTCTTTTAAGTTAGAATAGTTAAATATTTGTGCTATACTTAAATGTCCTTTTGTTAAGGTTCCTGTTTTGTCAAATACAATTGTTTTTATTTTATGTGCGTTTTCTAGAGCTTCACTTGATTTTACTAATATTCCTTTTCTACTTGCTAAGCCTGAAGCCATGACAATGGCAAGTGGAGTTGCTAATCCTAAACTACAAGGACAAGCTACAACCAATACAGTAATAAAGATATTAATGATAAATCCAATATCTTTTCCTAATATAGCCCATATAACGCTTGCTAAAATAGCAATTAAGATAATACCTGGAACAAAATATCCACTAATGGTATCTGCAATTTTTGCAATTGGTGCTTTTGTGTTAGTTGCTTCTACAACCATTCTAACAATTTCAGATACAGTTGATTCTTTTCCAATTTTTTCTGCCTTGTATTTTATACTACCATCATAATTCATACTTCCAGCAATGACTTTATTTCCTATTGTTTTCTTTACTGGAACACTTTCTCCTGTAATAAAGGATTCATCAATATGTGTTGTTCCCTCCAAGATTTCACCATCTACTGCTATTTTTTCTCCTGGTTTACAAATCACTGTATCTCCTTTTTGAATCTCATCTAATGTGACTTGTTTTTGCTTTCCATCTTTTTCTATGGTAGCTAAGTTCGGGGTGATCATCATTAAATCTTGTATTGCTTCTTTCGTTTTATCTTTGTTTCTTCCTTCTACATATTTTCCAATTTTGATAAAGAAGAGGATAATCACAATAGACTCATAATATAAATGATGAACGGCTTCTTCATTTCCTATAAAGATTTGATAGGTATTATACATACTATATAATAAACTGCTGATAACACCTAACCCAACCAATGTATCCATATTGGGTGTTTTATGCACTAAATTTTTATATCCATTTCGTATAATATCTTTTCCTAAAAATATAGCAATAATGGATAAAATAAATTGCACAATGGAAAAGTTAATTGGATGATAATGCATATTCAATATTCCAAAAATAGGTAATCCTACCATTTGTCCCATAGAAATATATAAAATTAAAATGGCTAAGATGGTTAACCCAATCAATTTATATTTTTCATTTGATGCTTTCTTTTTTTCTTTTTCTAATTTGTCAATTCCTAAGCTTTCAAATCCAGCTTTTTCAACAAATTTTTCTATTTGTGGAATATCTAGTAATTTTTCATCATATTCAATACTCGCATTATTCATAACAAGATTGACAGATGCTTGTTTAATACCTTCTTGTTTATTCAAATACTTTTCTAGTCCATTAGAACAAGCACTACAAGTCATTCCATCTATTTTTAACAGAACTTTTTTCAAACTATGTTCCTCCTTCTTTATTATTTTGCATATATTTCTGATTTCTTATCTTACAACTTCAAATCCAGCATCTTCAATTGCTTCATAAAAGTCTTCTAGTTTTGCAACTGTTTCATCATATTCTATGTCTGCTAGTTTGTTTTCTAGACTAACTTCTGCATTTTTTACCCCTTCTACATTACTTAATACTTTTGTTAATCTTTTTGAACACCCTTCGCAATGCATTCCTTCAATTTTAATTTCAACCTTTTTCATATTTGACACCTTCCCTTTCTTTTTCTATATTTTATTAAAATCATATATTATATTTTAGCAAAACTGTAAAAATAACATTTTGCATAATTCCTTCTTTATCGCATTTTTTTGAATAAATTCATAATTTCTTCTGTCACTTCTGTATTCCCTTCTTTTATTTGTTTTGCGATACATCTTTCTAAATGTTTTTCTAAAATGACATTTTCTAAACTTTCTAATGCTTTATTAACAGCTAACATCTGCGTTAAAACATCGTCACAATATCGATCATCTTGTATCATTTGCTTAATACCTCTAATCTGTCCTTCAATAATATTTAATCTTTTCATTAATTGTTTTTTTTCTTCTTCATCTCTATATGTTTTCTTCTTAGAAGTACAACAATTTTTTTCCATGTTCCTCACCTCTCGAAAATATTATATACCCCCATAGGGTATATGTCAAGATAAATTTTTTCTTTCACAAGAAAAAAACCTAAAATATTAAACATATGTCTAATATTTTAGGTTTTTATTTCTTGTTTCTATTTATCTAAATAATCTTGTATTTTTTTCAAGAATATAGTTCTTGCTATAATATCTAACACTGCATAAATAATAATCGTAATTCCAACAATTCTAATTGCTAACGTTCTACTTACTAATATCACAATTCCTGCAATGATCATGAATAACGCACACAATACAGTTGTAGTCCAAAGTCCTGATTTTACTTCTTTCCATACTAAAGATGTTTGAAAATTCCTGATTCCTGAAGCAATTATCCAAATCCCTAATACTACTCTAAAAATCCCTGTAATCACATCTGAACAACATAGAACAATCACACCTAACACAGTTGCTACTAATGCAAATGTTAACAAATAATCTTCTTTATCTTTAGATGTAAAATAATCTACTAACTTTAAAAATCCCATGATAAATAATACCATACCTAAAAGTATATATATAACAGACATCATTTCAGCTGGTTTTATCATTAACAATACACCTAATATAACAAATAGCATAGATATGATAATATCTGTCCAACTTGTTCTTTTTAGAAAATTCTCAAACACGCCTATCCCTTCTTTCTTTTGTATTTTTTTATAATCATATCATAAAAAAATGAATTGTACATATTTTTTTAAATTTTTCTATGATTTTGTCATTCCTTTTTTTAAGATTTCTATTTGCTTAGCTAATTCTTCTTTTCCGTTTTTCCTTTGATACTTTCTTATGCATAACATCTATAATTTCTGCTCGTAAAATACAGGTTAATATTCTTAACATATACTCTATATCTTCGTCATTTTCGATGGATAATAAACTTGTATTTATATAACAATTATCCTTATCCATATTTTTTAAATCTGCAAATTTTTTTAACTTTATATTTTTATAGATATTGACATTTTCATTTCTTAATTTGTTAATAATATTTTGAAATAATTTTACTTCTTTCTCGTGATAATTTTTATCTACAAAATAAGAATATAAATCCAATGTTGTCAAAAATATATCTCCTTCATTTTGTATTAGAAACTCTTTAATTTTTTCTTTTTCATCATTTAAGAAATCTTCTATAATATATTTTAAAGCATCTTCCTTATCTTCAAAATACTGATAAAAACTTCCTCTTGGTATATTTGCTTCTTCTATCATATTACTAATAGATGCTTTTTCAAAAGTATGTTTTGTAAATTCATTTTTTAGCGCTTTTTTTATTTTTTCTCTTTTTTCTTCATTTAAATTATAAAACGTAGATTTTGGCATCATACACCTCCAAATACATTGCTAGATAACAAAAAATAGTACTTCTATAAAGCACTACTTTCCCCTTCATTATGCATCTTTATTTTCTTTTTTAGCAATTACTTCTTTTCCATCATAATATCCGCAGTTTTTGCATACTCTATGTGGCATTACTGGTTCATGACAATGTGGACAAGTTGTATATGCTGGTTGTTCTTTTTTCCATGTTGATCTTTTAGCATGTGTTCTTGCTTTAGACCATCTTCTTTTTGGTTGTGCCATCTAAATCCCTCCTTGCTTAAGATATATGTATATATCTATTGTTATTTTTATCGATATTTTAGTCACTATAAGATTATACAAGTATTTTCATTTTTTGTCAACTGTTGCCACAATATTTTTTGTACAATTCTTGTACTTTTTTCTTTGTTAATACCTTATCTATTCCTTCAATACTGACTTGTGTAAAAAAATCTGTTAACATATCTTTTAATTTTTCATTAATTAATAATTTTTCTCTTTCTTTTTTCCAATATGTTAGTGGATATTCTTTATTCCAATTTTTTCCTTGATAAGTAATTCCTGCTGCTAATTTATCACATATCATTTCAGCCGTATACTTATATGGCATAATAGGTGTCTTTTCTGGTGCATTCATATCTACCCAATATTCACTATGATGCTTATTTCTTCCTTTATGATGCAACCATGATTCAGAATATCCTTTATCTTGTTTGCAACTTACAATTGGCGAACGATTTCCTTCATAATATCGTACACTTTCTAAAAATTCTGTTGGAGAATATTTAGATAAATCATGTACAAGTCCTCTCCAAAATAATCCAAGCCTACAACATAATTTAAAAACTTCCCATTTATGTTTGGTAATTAATATAAAATGTTTTACTACATTTTTAAATTTTATTTTACGTTTCATTTTTCATATTCAGTCCTTTCTTAGTAGTAAAATCTGATTCATTTTTCTTGCTTAATATGACAATTTACCTTTCTATGTTAAGTCTACTATACTTTTTTTCTAAAATCAATAAATTTTATTTGTTTTTTTGCATATCATATATAGATTGGAGGTATAAAATACATGTGTGGTTTTACTGGATTTGTAAATATAAAAGAAAAATTACATGAAAATTCTAAAACAATTTTAGAAAATATGAATGAGACATTATCGAAAAGAGGACCTGATGAAGATGGTTATTTTGTTTCAGATAATGCCTATTTGGCACATAAACGATTAATCGTGATTGATCCTGATGGTGGAAAACAACCAATCATAGAACATACATCCTATGGAGATTACATTATTTGCTATAATGGACAAATATATAACACAAAAGAACTTAGAGACATCTTAATCAAACAGGGTTTTACATTTAAAGGACATTGTGATACAGAAGTCATTTTAAAAGGATATATTCATTTTGGAAAAGAAATTGTCCATCACTTAAATGGTATTTTTGCTTTTGCTATTTGGAATACAAAAGAAAAAGAACTATTTATGGCAAGAGATCATTTTGGTGTCAAACCATTATTTTATTCTGTATTCCATAACACCTTAGTATTTGGTTCAGAAATAAAAGCGATATTTCAATATCCTGGAATCGAAAAAATCTTAGATAGTCAAGGTATATCTGAATTATTAGGCATTGGTCCTAGCCATACACCTGGTACAACCATTTTTAAAAATATTTATGAACTGAAACCTGCTCATTTTGCTGTGTTTAATGAATATGGTTTAAAAGTCAAACGATATTGGAAATTACATTCAGAACAACATACGGATAATCTAGCACAAACTTGTAATAACGTTCGTTACTTATTAAAAGATGCAATTGAACGTCAATTGGTTTCAGATGTTCCTTTATGTACGTTCTTATCTGGTGGTTTAGATTCTAGTATTATTACAAAATTTGCTGCTGATTTCTACGAAAAAGAAAATTTGCCACTTCTAGATACCTATTCGATTGATTATGTAGATAATGATAAAAACTTTGTTAAAAACGATTTTCAGCCAAATTCAGATAATTATTATATAGATTTAATGTGTAAAAATTTGCATACCAAACATCATAATATTGTCATTGACACCCCAGAACTTGCCTCTTATTTATATGATAGTATGATTGCAAGAGATATGCCTGGGATGGCTGATATTGATTCTTCTTTATTATTATTCTGTAAGAATGTAAAACCAGAGCAAACGGTTGCTCTAACAGGCGAATGCGCTGATGAAATTTTTGGAGGCTATCCATGGTTCTTTAGAGAAGATGCTTTAAACAGTGGTACATTTCCTTGGTCAATTGCCATTAGTGAAAGGCAAACCTTATTACATCCTGACTTAAGTAAAAAAGTACATCTAAAAGAATATATTGATTATCGATATAACGAAAGTTTAGAAGAGGTTGAAATATTAGA
>CALXFG010000016.1 GCA_944387505.1 uncultured Clostridia bacterium | reverse complement strand
AATTATGTGATATAACAAAAATAAAAGAAGGAACAATAAAAAATATTATTAATTGTTTATTAGAAAATAATATTATTATAGAAACAACTGGATATAGTAGAAATCAAGTATTTGCTTTTCAAAAATATATTGATTTGTTTTTAAAATAAAAATTATAAAACGGAAAATATTAAAAAATCGTTTTACAAAAATTTATAGCACGGAAAATTGAAAAAATCCGTGCTATAAAATTTCATAGGACGAAAAAATCAAAAAATTCGTCCTATAAATTATTTTGGGTCAAAAAAATTAAAAAATTTGACTTATAAAATTAAAAATCAAAAGTAAATTAAATAATACAACTAAAAGGCAGGAAAGAGATACAGAGTGTATCTCGTAAACACATAGAAAAACAAGTTTTCTAGTACTCTGTAAAAGATAAAAAAATACAGAAGAAGTACAGAAAAATAAAAAGTGAAAAGATGCTTGATATAATTGAGATGTAATAAAAAATAAACAGAATATTCATGAATGAAATACATTGCAAGTATTATAAAATACAATAAATGTATTGGAGATATACTTATTATATTTTATAGGTTATACAAGAATATTGTTTAAGTTTAAAATAAAATTTCAAAATTGTTTCAAAAAACATTCATTGACGTATAAAAAACAAGATGATATTATCTTAATATGAAAAATTGAAAGCAAGAAACTAAGTTAGAGAAATCTAGCTTTTTTTATTATAGAAAATTGCATTTTCTATAATAAAAAAATAAAATTGCACAGAAAAATTGCTGTGCAATTTTTCGCGTCGACAAATCTTATACGCTTCTTGTTAGACCTTATTAAAAAAGAAAAAAATAAGAAATAACAAAAAGGTCTAACGAAGCTAGATTTGTCAATTGCTTTTTGTTTTTTAAATAAATTAAATGGAGGTCTTAACTATGGCAGAAACAAATCAATTATTAATAAACTATTACAAGAAAGAGGAAATGAAAAAAGTTAAAAAAATGATGAAAGAAAAACTTAAAGTGGGAGAAATTCTAGAAAGTGTTAATATGGAATGGATTAGCAAAGAAGAAGTTTTAAACATGATAGGAGAGGATTATGAGCCAGTCATAAAGGAAAGTAGAGTAGAGCACAAACATAAAAATGAAAATGAAAATATGATTAATACATTTAGTGTAACACCAAATACACCAATGGAAATAGCAAGAAAATACAAAAAGTATTTTGAAGAATATAACCAAAATAGAAAACAAATTTGCAGAGATAAAAATATTAGTAATGGAACATTTCAAAAATATTTAAGATTAAATTATTTAATACCAGAATTACAAGAACTTGTAAATAATAAAAAGTTAGGAATAAATTCAGCAGAACATATAAGTTTTTTAGATGAGAAAAATCAAATTAAGATAGCAGAAATAATACAAAATTATAATTATGAAATTACAGATAGCATAGCTAAAAAAATAAAGGAAGATTTTAGAAAAAGAAAAACATTAGGTGAAAAATACATTTTAAGTAAAGAAAAAATAGAAAGTTATAAAAGTGAAAAGCATTTTAGAGTAATTTTTACACAAGAAGAAATAGCAAAATATTTTAATGACATACCAAACAAAAAAATAAAAGAATACATTATAAATATTTTAGAAAATACGGAAGATGTATGAGGTACAGCTTATGGATAATATTGAAAAACAAAAGATAAATACTAAACTATTACAAGAAAAGATAGATGCTAATTTATTAAATGGAAGTATCGAAATAACACTTTTAAACAGGATATACAAAGACAAACTAATAGATAAAAAAATATACAAACAAACAAAAGAGAACATTATCAAGGAATATAAACTAGAAAAATGCGAGATTGATTTTAATTTTTAAATAGTGTATAATCCAAACAGGGTTCTCTCTAACAGAATGGAGGATTAATGGAAGTTCAAGTTATAGAGAAAGTACAAGGAAGAATAGATAGAGCTACAGGGTTGCAAATAAATCGAAAGCTAAAAGTAGCAGCATATGCAAGAGTAAGTACAGATTCAGAAGACCAATTAAACAGTTTTGAATCACAAGTAAAATACTACAATGAAAAAATATCAAAAAATATAGAATGGTCTTTTGTAGAAGTATATGCTGATGAATCAATATCAGGAACACAAGATTACAAACGAAGTAATTTTATGAGAATGATACAAGATAGTATGAATGGAAAAATTGATTTAATACTAACAAAATCAATATCAAGATTTGCAAGAAATACACTAGATACTCTGAAATATGTAAGAATGCTAAAAGAGAAAAATGTAGCAATTCTATTTGAAGAAGAAAATATTAATACTCTAGAAATGGCAGGAGAATTACTATTAACAATATTAAGTTCAGTAGCACAACAAGAAAGTGAAACAATATCATCACATGTGAAATTAGGACTAAAAATGAAACAACAAAGAGGAGAACTAATTGGATATAATGGCTGTCTGGGTTATACTTATGATAAAGAAAACAAAAGTATATCTATTAATCAAGAAGAAGCGAAAATAGTAAAATATATTTTTAATAGATATGCACAAGGTGTAGGTTCAAGTATAATTGCAAGAGAACTAACAAACATGAAATATCTAACACCAAAAGGACTAACAAGATGGAGTGATTCAACAGTTAGAAGAATACTGAAAAACGAAAAATACAAAGGTGATGTCTTGCAAGGAAAGACATATACTACAGACCCTATAACACATAAACGAGTAATCAATATGGGAGAAGAAAATCAGTATTATATTAAAGAACACCACACAGCAATAATTGAGCCAGAGTTATTTGATAAAGTACAACAAATATCAGAAAAAAGAGCAGGTTCAAGAAGCAAAGGAAAAAGACGAGGTAATTATAGTAGAAAATATCCATTTAGTAGTAGAATTTATTGTGGATTTTGTGGAACTGTCTTAACACGAAGAAACTGGAACTCAAAAACTAAAAATGAGACACCAGTGTGGCATTGTATGAACTTTGTTAAAAGAGGAAAACAAGAATGTCCTAAATGCAAAGCAATGAGAGAAACAGTAATAGAAAATTGTTTTGTAGATGCATACAAAATATTATGTAGCAACAAAGGCGATATTGTAAATAAATTTATAACAAGAATAAACAGTATTATTACTGAGAACTCATCAAATAAGTTAATAGAAAATATTGAAATAGAAAAAGAAAAGCTAAAATCAAAAATGAATAAATTAATTGATTTAAGTTTAGAAAATGTCATTGATAGAGAAACATTCTTAGAGAGAAAAGAAAAAATGCAAAATCAAATCGAACAATTAAATTTAAAGCAAGAAAAATTAGTGCTAGATGAAAGAAACAAAACAAACAGAAAAATTAGTTTGAATAGATTAAAACAATACCTTGAAAATGGAGAAATTATAACAGAATTTGATAAAGATGCTTTTGAAATTTTAGTAAAACAAGTTATAATTGGTGGATATGATGAAAAAGATAAAGCAGACCCCAAACAAGTAATTTTTGTGCTAAAAAATGAAAGTAAGATAAATTATGAAGATTATCTACAGACAAGAGACGATATTCACGAAAAAAGTCTACAGATGAGCGACCACACATGTGGAGTGCGTGGCAGTGTTGGGTAAAAAAGAAGATAAAAATAAGTAATAGAATCGTAAAGAGAAAGGACAATAACCATGCAGTTAAATGGATTTAATAAAGATGTACTAGAACAAATATTGCAAAATGATGTTAAAAATCATAGGGATTTAGTATATCGAATAAACAATACAGATGAATATAAATTTCTATTAAATTATATAAAAGCTACTCCTTATAGTAGAAGCTTTTTTGAAAATGCGAATACTGATTATATGTATGCTAAATTAAAAAAAGAATTGCAAGATATTGTATATACCTTAGGAGATGAACACTATTCTTTAGAAGAAAAAGTTCTTAATTTTTTAGAATATATTAGAATTAATGGAATGTATGAAAGTATTGGAGAAAAAGCAGCTTCTCTTAGTCAAGAGGCAATAAATATTGCTTTATTAGGAAAAGGTGCTTGCAATTCGCAAAGTAGATTCTTAGAGATGTTGTTAATAGCAAGTAATGAAGAATCAAATGTATTGAGAATAAAAGGAATAGCTGAAAATCAAGAGGTTTCTTTAGAACATCAAGTAACTGTTGTAAAGTTTGATAAAGATAAATATTATTTTCTAGATCCAACAGTTTATAATGGAAGATTATCATCTATGCATTATAAATTATCTGATGAAAATTTTTATAATGGAAAACCAAATGAATTATGTGATTTTTATGTATCAGAAGAAAAAGTTAATAAATCAAGAAAGAAGGTTTATGAATATTTAATAGAAAGGTATCATATAAAAGGAATTTCAGAACAATTACATATGGAAGATTTAACAGATTTAGAAAAACAAGCGACTATCATCACTTATTTAGAAAGTATTTTAGTTCCGGCGATAGAAAAAGTCAATTTTAGAAGTATAGTGTTAGATGGAAAAGAAATGGAAGTAAGTAAAGCTTTAGAATTATTTTATTATGCCAATGATATTAAATTTATACCAATTTTTGGCAAACCTAAATATCATTGTATGTTCTTGATAAAAATAGATGACAAAGAAGCTGTGATTAATCCACCAACATTATTCTCAAAAGAAGAAAATAAAGAGTCTTTATCAAAAAAATGGATAGCAATTAGACAACCTGATGAAGAATTTAAAACTATTGATAAATTGAATGAGAATTATGATGGACAGAAAATAATAGAAAGGTGTAGAGAAAATATAAAGTTATTTCACAAAAATAAAGGTATTGAGATATGAATGATTTAACTATTTTAGAATTTTCTATTGATAAATCAAATGATAAATTAAATCAAACTTATGTTACTAAATCGGCATTAAGCTATTTTGATTCTATAGAACAAAACTTAAATCAGATTACAGAGCATATTTATAAGATACAAACAGGAAAAGATTTAGAACTTGTTCCAGGCACAGTTCAAGATGCTATAAGAATAACGGATAAAATGGATGAATTAAGAAAAGTTATGAGACAGTGTAATCATAATAATTCCAAAAATGTAAAATGTATTATTGGAGTAAGAGATATATTAATCAAATTTAAGCATATAAAAGTATTGATGTTAAATGGAGATGAAGAGACAAGAAATGATGGAGTTATCTTATTTACTAAAACTGCTTTTCTATATTCAGAAGAAGAACAAAAAGCATTTGTAAGTATGTTAAATGCAGATGAATTAGATTATATTATGCAAATTGCCAAACAAGAAAGAACAATTATAGACAAGGTTGTTACAAATTCAAAAATGTTTGAATTTGTTAGAGCTAAAATGAAGCAACTGGGTGATGATCCTAGATAATGATATAAAATCCATAGGACGAAAAAATCAAAAAATTCGTCCTATAAAATTTCATAGGACGAAAAATAAGAATTAGAACATATATAGGCTAAATCTCATGTGAAAAATTTTGCCACGAATTACTTAAGAGGTACGATTTAATATGAATTTTAGTGAATTTATTGAGGAAAATATAAATCTGTGATATAGTGTAGGCATAGATTTAGAGGTGTGAAAATAATGATATACCTAAAAACATTTAAATTAAGTTATAAGCATAATGAACCTTCAATACAATTTTTAAAGAAATTGGGATTAATAGAATAAAAAGAGGTGAAATAATGAAATTACCTACAAGTATAGAAAATATACTAAATGAAAACATTGTAGAAAATGCAAGATTAGAATTAAAGAAAAATTGGAATCCAGAACCAATATTACATACAATTTGTGCTTTTGCAAACGATATAGATAACTGGGGTGGAGGATATATTTTAATTGGTGTTGAAGAAGAAAATGGTAGACCTAAAATGCCAATAACTGGACTTGAATTATCTGAAATAGATAAAATTCAAAAAGATTTATTAGCAAAATGTAAATTAATTCAACCATCATATACGCCAATCGTAGATGTAGCACAATATAAAGATAGAAATATATTAGTAGTATGGTGTTTTGGCGGACAAACAAGACCATATAAATGTCCAACAACATTGGATAAAGATTTTTCAAAAGGTTATTCATATTATATAAGAAAAATGTCAAGTACAGTAAAGGCAACAGAAACAGAACAAAAAGAATTGTATGACATAGCAAGGACGATCCCTTTTGATGATAGAATGAACCATGAAGCAGAAATTCAAGATTTGAAATTGCCACTTATTCAAAATTATTTATATGAAATTAAAAGTGATTTATTAGAAGAATCTGAAAAGATGGATTTTATTGATTTGTGTAAAAGTATGAGAATTGTAGATGGAACACCAGAATATATGAAACCTTTAAATGTTGGATTGATGTTCTTTAATGATGATCCACAAAAATTTTTCCCATATTCACAAATAGAAGTAGTTGATTTGAGAAATGGTCCAGAAGGAGACGATATGACAGAAAGAATATTCAAAGGACCAATAGATAGTATGATAAAAAGTGCTTTGACTTATATCAGTAATATATTAATTGAAGAAAAAATTTTAAAGGTAGATGGACAAGCAGAAGCAATACGATTTTTTAATTATCCATATCAAGCGATAGAAGAAGCTTTGGTAAATGCCGTTTATCATAGAGGATATGATGTAAGAGAGCCAGTAGAAGTAAGAATAATGGCAGATAGGATTCATATTGTAAGCTATCCTGGACCAGACCGTTCCATTAGTGAAAAATCAATTGAAGATAAAAATATAATTGCAAGAAAATACAGAAATCGTAGAATTGGAGAGTTTTTAAAAGAATTAAAATTGACAGAAGGTAGAAATACAGGTATTCCAAAAATTAAAAGGGCATTGAAAAATAATGGCTCAAAAGAACCAGAGTTTGAAACAAATGAAACAAGAGATTATTTTATTACCACTATATTTATGCATGCTGGATTTGAAAATGAATTTTCAAATAAAACAAAAACAAGCGATAAAACAAGCGATAAAACAAGCGATAAAATTTTAAATTATTTGCAACAAAATGAATATATTACAACAACAATTGCTAGCAAATTATTAGGATTATCAGTGCAAAGGACGAGAGCAATTTTATCAAAAATGGCAAAAGAAAAAGTGATTCTTGCAGAAGGCGCAAATAAAAATAGAAAATATAGATTAAAAGACTAAAGAAGAAAGTAGGTAATAAAAGGAGCAAAATATTATAAGAAAATATAACTTATATTTTACCAGCAGAAGAAGAAAAAAAGAATTAAAATAAGAGATAAATAATTATAATTATCAAATGTAATTCAAAGATTGGAGAATAAGATTATGGAATATAGCTTTAGAAATTGCACATTAGAAGATTTTGATTTTTTGTTTGAGCTGAAAAAAGAAAATTTTAAATGGTATGTAGATAAAATTTGGGGTTGGAAAGATGATGACCAAAAAGAAAGATTACAACAAGATTTAAAAGAACACTTATCTCATAAAAGAATTATCTTGGTTAATAATGAGCCAATAGGAGTATATGCAGTGCATACAACTGAAGATGGAGATTTATTTATAAATGAAATAAGTATATTGGCAGAATATCAAAATAAAGGAATAGGAAGAAAAATTTTAGAAGAACAATTAAAAGAAAATCATAAAAAAGGAATCAGAACAATTTTACAAGTATTTAAAGATAATCCAGCTAAAAAATTATATGAACAATTAGGATTTAAAGTATATGGAGAAACAGAAACACATTATCAAATGGAAAATGTAAAAGATTTTATGATTGATAAAAAGAAGATATTTCCAATAGGGATAGGTACATGGAAAATTAATTATCAAGATAACAGAGATATAGAAGCTTTATTTCATTCATATAAATTAGGACAAAATTATTTATCTTTGTATATGTTATATGAAAATGGTAATATTGTAAAATCATTAAAAAGTTTTATTGAAAAGTGTGGTAGAGAAAATTTATTTATAAGTGTTAACATAGAGCCAACAGTAAATGAAAAATCTGATATTGAAAAGCAACTAGATGAATATTTAGACATATTAAATTTGGACTATGTAGATAATTTACAATTACATTCACCTAAATTTACAAAGCTTCCCCTATTAGATACTTATTTTGAAATGAAGAGACTACAAGAAATAGGTAAAACAAGATATTTAGGAATCAGTAATTGTTCATTAGAACAATTAAAAGAAATAAATACAAATGTTAAATTGGATTTCTTTGAAGGTGTTTATAATTTAGAATGTAAAATAAATGAAAATATTGGAATATTGGATTATTGCAAGAAAAATGGTATTGAATTTGTTGCATATCAACCTTTAAGAAGAAATCGAACGCAATTAAAAAATTATGAATTATTAGTAGAATTATCACAAAAATATAATAAAACTCAAAATCAAATCATATTAAATTGGATAATGAAAGAAAAGAAAATTAATGTTTTAATTAAGAGTACAAACTGTAATAGAATAGATGAAAATATAAAATCTTTAGATTTTGAAATGGAAGAAAATGATTATAAAAGGTTAAATGATTTCAAAAATGAGAAATTTGAAAATATAAAAATAGATTGGCATAATATAGGAGATGGAATTAGCATAGACCAATTGCCAAATCAATTTTAGGAGGATACATACGAGTAAATTACTATTTTATATGTAATGATTTCTTTGAACAATATAAAAATACAGGTACCATAAAAACATCAATAAAAAATTATATTCATAATAATTATAATATTTTAAAAGACTTTTACTTTGAACCCAAGAAATTATTAGAATCAACTCTAGGGATAGAGGAAAATATTACAATGTTACTTGCTCATGAATATACACATTGGATTAGAGAAAAAGAAATAAAACATAAGAACAGGATATGTTTATGAATAGAAGTATTTAAAAACGTGAAAAAATATTGTATAATAGCACCTATGAAAGAAAGGTGTATATATGATAGATGAAATAATAAATAAAATAACCCCTTATATAGAAAGATCATATTTTAATAGATTTTTTAACTGGTTTATTAGAAAACTAGATTTACAAGATAAAGCAGAGAAATTAGATAAAAAGAAAAATAAAGGGAAACATCCAATACAACCAAGAAAGGGAGATATATATTTAATTGAGTTTGGTCAAAATATAGGAAAAGAATTAAGTAACACACACATGGGAATAATAGTTCAGGCTTCAAGTAACAATGTTGCCAGTCATACAGTTTTAGTTGTACCAATTTCAAGTTCTCCTAAGTTATATCCTACACATGAAAGAATACAAAAAGAAGATATAAAAACAGGGAAATTGGACAAATTGCCTTCAAAAGCAAAAGGAGATCAATTAACTTGTATAGATAAAGCAAGGATGTTATATAAAATTGGAAGTGTTACAGATGATTTTATGCAAAGATTAGAAAAAAGAATAATGAAAAATTTAGATATTAAGATTTCAAAAAAAGAAGAAAAACAAGAGAAAAAAGAAACACCATCTGAAGAAGTGAAGACAGACAAGAAATAGCGAAAAAAAGATTGACTTTATCTAAAAATATGGTATAATTAAATTAATAAAAAATATTTTACCACATTTTTGGTGGTACTACTTATAACGAAAGTTATAAGGTTTGATTTAAGAATAGGAGAAATCCTATTCTTTTTGCATAAAATATAGAAATCAGCATATCATATTAGTATAGATTAATCTAATTTTTAGGTAATAGACCTAACTATATATGAAGAACTTCATATAGCTCGATTAAAGAGTGATAATATATTTTATATTATTGCTCTTTTTTTATGAAAATTTAAAAAATTGTGATATAGCTTATGAAAGCAATTTTAATTATAAATTGTAATATTAAAAAAGAAGTGAAAAGAGAAGAAATAACATTATAAAGGCAAAAAATATAAAAATAGAAAGAGATAGAGAAGTTGAAGAATATAATCAATCATAAATTAAAAAGAGATAGAGAAATAGCAAATAATAAATGGGAAAATGAAAAAAGCAAAGAGAAAAAATATTAGAAGAAAAAGAATCAATGCAAAATAAATTAGACCAAGCATATAACCCAATAAAAGAAATGGTAACAAAAACAGTTGAAACAACAGGAGAAGTTAAAAATACTTGGAAATAGCACAACTGAAACTAATAAATAACAAAATTCTATAGAAATACTTGTCGGAAACTATCGGAAATATTGTATTATTTACAATAGTTTCCGACAGTTAATTTTCCTGGAAAACTTAAATAAAAGTGGAATATATTGACAATAGAAAAACACGATAATATATTGAAAACGATTATGTAAACATGATACAATGTGAATGATGTGATTTATACAAAGGAGGTATACGATAATGAGTATGCTAAAAGTAAAAAGAAAAACATTATTCATATTAGGGATGGCTATAATGATGATTTTATTAGCAGTAACAAGTAGTTATGCAGTAACATCACAAACAACTGAAAACCCTGATTATGTTTATTTATCAAATATTTCTTATTTAAATGAAAAATCATTTGCTCAAAGTGGTTATTCTATTCTTTTAGATAAAAACCAAGATAGCGATTTTATTACCCTAAATGTGAATGGAAAGAAAATGCCATTTTTAAAGGGAATCTGTGCATGGGCAACATCAGAAATCGTTTATGATTTAAGGGAATATGATTATGATTACTTTACATCATATATTGGTGTTGATGCAAGTGAGCAAAGTGACTACTTTAATACAGGAGCAAAATTTTATATCTATACATCTGCTGATGGAGATTATTGGGAAGAAAGATATGAATCAGATATTCTTTATGGTTGGAGTGAAGCGCCATTTATCAAAATAAATATCAAAGACGCAAATTATTTAAAATTAGTTGCTGATGAAAACCAAGAATATCCTGGTGATTTTTGGTCTCCATGGTATGATGAAACTGTTTATGCAGATGCTAAATTGATAAAAGAAAGTTATGTAGAAGATACATCAGAAGTTGATTTTATTAAAACAGTAGAAGAATATGATAAAAAGATTAAAACATATTCGATTAATCAAGAGATAACAGGTGAATTTGAAATAGCACTACTACAAAGAGAATTTGTAAAAAATGTGGGATATGACTTATTACAACAATTTGTAAGATATAGTGATGAGAATTATCAAGTGATTTCTTGGTTAATGAACAATGTAGATAATCTTCGTCTTTATATTATTGGAGGAGAACCAGATGGTAGTTATATGGAATCTTTAAGAGTTCTTTCTAAATTATATGCTACATATAAAGATGACTTAAATAAAGAAGAGATAACTGCAAATGGAACAGCTTTAAAAAATTTATATCGTAAAATGATGATTAGTTTATCTTTAACGCATTCAACTGATGTTGGCTTATGGGCAGGAGGAATGACAAATAACCCCAATGACCCAAACAACTCTTATGCGGTGACTCGTTATGAAATTTATAAGAAAATGCATCAAGAAGGAAAATTGGATAGTAAAATATTTGAATCGTTAACAATTGAAGAAATGCGTTTTGTTATGAATAATATTATAGATGATGAGGAAATTGAATGGTTAAATGCATATACGACAGAATATGATAGTAGAAATCCATATAGTTATATAGAATATACATTTGGTTATGAGTATTCTAAAAGTGAGTATTATGATCCTTCAAATTACGAAAAATGGAACCAAAAATATAATTTATCAAAATATAATATAACCTACCAAACAGGTTATCCGAAATTATGGATTGTTTTTGAAGAAGGTGGCGTGTGTGGAGCACTTTCAAAGACAGGATCAAATATATGGGGATCTTATGGCGTTCCTTCAAGCGTAGTAAGTCAGCCAGGTCATGCAGCATATATATATTATTCTTTAGATAGCAATGGAAATGGAATTTGGAATTTATACAATGATATTTCTGGTTGGCAACAATCTGGAAAAACAGAAAAATTGACAATACGTATGCCAAATGGTTGGGGTAATGGTAGTTATGCTAGCCAATATCCTGTACCTTATGTTTTACTAGCACAAGGCGCTTTAAATGATTTTGACAATTATGAGAAATCAGAAAAAATTTTATTACTTGTAAATACCTATAAAGGCAATAAAGAAGAATTATACAATATATATAGAAAAACGATTGAAGTGCAACCACTTAACTTCGATGCTTGGCATGGATTAGTAAATTTATATACAACTGATGATACAAAAACAGATGAAGAAAAATATATGCTTGCACAAGAAATAGCAACTAGTTTAAAATACTATCCACTTCCAATGCATGACTTATTAAAACTAATCGAGCCATCAATAAAAGAAACAGAATATATGGTAGCATTTAATGTATTGTTAACAAAAACATTGACAGAAGCAACACAAGTTACAAGTAATGAAACAATACAAGAAGTAGCAGTACGTGAAGTTGCAAATTATTTATTAGGAAATGTAGATACAGAACTTGCTACTTTCTCATTTGACGGAGAGAATGCTGGAGCAATTGTACTTGGTAGCAGATTTGAAGGAGTGGGTGTTGCTTGGGAATATAGTTTGAATAATCAAGAAACATGGACTCAAGTACATGAACACAAAGTACAATTAACAAATGAGGAAATAGAAAGTATTACAGCTGAAAATGATATTTTAGTGCATATTGTTGGAGCTGGTTATGAAGAGGAGAATATTTATAGGATAGATATTTTAAAAGGAACCATTCCAACCAATCTTTACAATAATGACCTTGAAAATAAAATCATTGGTGCTACGGATCTTATGGAATGGAAATATACTGAAAATGATACTTGGACATCTTTTAAAGAGCAAATACCAGATTTAACAGGTGATAAGACAGTTACTGTAAGGACAGGAGCAACAGGAGTATCTTTACCTAGTGATGAATTAACATTTAGTTTTACAGAAGATAACCAATTAGATACACAAAAATATATTTCTATTGATCATTTATCTATTTTCCAAGTATCTAGCGAAGAGCTAGGACCTAATGAGGGAGCGCAAAATGCAATTGATGGTAATATCCATACGATGTGGCATAGTAGTTGGAATGGAGATGATTCAGAAAGATATATTGTAATAGAATTAGATGAACCAAAATATATATCAGCATTAGAATATGTACCAAGACAGATTGGAAATAATGGTAGAATTAAAGAAGGACAAATATTAGTGAGTATGGATGGGAAAACTTGGACTGATGTTGCTACAATAACAAATTGGGCAGATAGTCCTGATTCAAAAATGGTTGTATTTGATGAAGTTATTAAATCTAAATATGTAAAGTTAGTAGCAACGGAAAACTATGGAGATGGTAGAGACTTTATTACAGCAACTATGATTAATTTGTTTGAAGATACAACGCAGGAAGAAGAAAGTGAAACACCACCAAATGAAGAAGAGAAACCAGAAGAGATACCAGATGAAACACTACCAGAAAATCCAGATGAAGAGCAAAAACCAGAGCAGAAACCAGAAGAAAAGCCAACTCCAGACGAAGAGGAAAAGCCAGAAGGAAAACCGGATGAAATACCAAATCCAGGAGAGGAAGAAAAGCCAGAAGAGATGCCAGATGAACAACCAACGCCAGATGAAGAAGAAAAGCCAGAGCAAAAGCCAGAAGAAACACTACCAGAAGATCCAGATGAAGAGGAAGAACCAGATAAGATACCAGAACAAAAACCAAATCCAGATGAAGGGCAAAGACCAGAGCAAAAACCAGAGCAAACACCGACACCAGATGGAGGACAAAAACCAGAGCAAAAGCCAGAACAAACATCAACACCAGATGAAGGACAAAAGTCAGAAGAGTCAGAAGAGAAGGCAGAAGAAACACTAACACTAGATGAGGAAGAAAAAGTAGAAGAGACATCAGATGAAATACTAACTTCAGAAGAAGATCAGAAAGAAGAAGAGATAACAGAAGAAACATTAATACAAGATCAAGGTAAAATAATCAATGCAAAAGAACCAGATATTACAGTAGAAGAAACATCTCCAAAAACCGCATGGAGTAAAATCATTTTAATTATCATTGTTGTGGTAGGTATTTTAATAAGTATATTTTATATAAATAAAAAAAGAAATTTATTTAGAAATTCTAAAAATTAATCAGCAAAAAGGCAAGATAGTATTGAACATCTTGTCTTTTCTTTATAGGAGAAAACAACATATAAAAATATTTTACAAATTTTGTAAAAAGGATTGAATATATTCAGATAACATGATACAATACAAATGTTCGGACAAAAAGTAAATAATCATTAAAATTTAAAAGGAGATAATATGTCAGGTAATAATAAATTAGAGACAATTTCAAATCTTTTTGAAGGAAAAGAGATAAGAAGTGTATGGGATGCCGAAAAAGAAGAATATTTTTTTAGTGTGGTTGATGTTATTAAAGTATTGACAGATAGCAAAAATCCAAATGATTACTGGTATCGACTAAAAAAGAGAATGACAGATGAAGAAAAAAGTGAGATATCGACAAAGTGTCGACAACTGAAATTAAAATCGAAAGATGGAAAAAGTTATGCAACTGATACACTAGATACACAAGGAATTTTAAGATTAATAGAATCTGTACCAAGTTCAAAAGCAGAACCATTTAAATTATGGCTAGCTCAAATGGGAAAAGAAAGAATAGATGAAGTTTTTGACCCAGAAATTGCTATTAATAGAGCGATTGATTATTATAGGAATAAAGGATATTCCGATAAATGGATTGAAGCTAGACTGAAAGGAATATTAGATAGAAAAAAATTAACAGATATATGGAAAGAAAATGGAATTAAAGGAAATTATGAATATGCACTTCTAACAAATGATATATATAAGACATGGTCAGGGATGAAAGCATCAGAGTATAAAACTTATAAAAATATTAGAAAAGAATCTCTAAGAGATAATATGACAGATGTTGAAGTAGCTTTTACTGATTTAGGAGAAATTGCGACTCGTGAACTTGCAAAAAAACATAAACCACAAGGATTGAAAGCAAATAGAAAAATTGCAAAAGCAGGAGGAGAAGTTGCTAAAACCGCTCGTGACGATTTAGAACAAAAACTTGGCGAGTCCGTTATTAGTAGTAATAATCAATTAGATTATCAGTATTTAGATGACAATAAAAAGTTAGAAAGTAAAAATAATACAAAAAAATAGTGAAAAAGGAGATAAAAAATTTATGGAAAAAGCTAATAGTGAAATAATTAATCTAATCACAAATAGAAGAAGTCACAGAAAATATGTAAATAAAAAAATACCTAAAGATATAATAGAAACAATCATAAATTGTGGAAGAAATGCACCATTTGGAGGTAACCCAAAACCGGATTGCCAAGTGACGGAATATATTGTTATAGAAGATCAAAAGATTAAAGAACAATTGGCATTACAATATGAAGATAGACAATTTATAAAAGATGCTCCTGTTATTATTGCAGTATTAGCCAATAAGGACAATGACCCTAAATATAAAGAATATATATTAAGCTCTGCTTTATCTATTGAAAATATGATATTAGCAGCTGAAAGCTTTGGTATTGGTGCTTGTGTTTTAAGTTGTTTTTTATATCATGAAAAACATGTAGAAGACAAAAAAATTTCTAGAGAAATATTAAACTTACCGGATAATATAGAATTGGTAGCATTATTATCTTTAGGATATAAAGATGATACAGAAGAAATTCCAAATAAAGAATTAAGAAGTTATAAAGAAACCGTACATTTTAATACATATGATAATAAGTAGATATATAATTTAGCAAATTTGTAAGGAAGTGTTATAAAGAACACTTCCTTTTTTTGTCTTTATATGATAGAATTCAAGTGCAAATAAAAAGTATATTATAGAGAGTTCATATAAAAAGTAGCATACTAAATATGGAGGATTAAAATGCAATTATATATTCCAGAAGTAAAAGATGTGCAAGAATTAAAAGAAATTCTAAAAGATAACAATAACATATCAAGAGATTATAAAGTAGCAGTAATTGTATATGCTTTTGATGAAAACAATAAAATTATTTTTCAAAGAAGGGGACCAGGTTGTAGAGATGAGAGATTCAAATTAGAAACAATTGGTGGAAGAGTAAAAGAAGAGGACATTGATTTTAGAACTGCCTTGGATAGAGAAATTATAGAAGAGGTTGGAACAAAAGCAAATATAGAAATAGGAGAATTTATAACATCAACATATGCTACTACATTTGACAATAGATATGATAAAGAACAGCCTTGGGTATATTTAGTATATAAAGGAACTTTAAAAAGTGGAGAATTAGCCATAGCAGAGCCTGACAAGTGTTTAGGGTATGAAAGATATAAAATTGGTGAAGTAGATGAAAAAGAATTAAGTAATGGTGCCAAAGAACTTTATAAAATTGTGAGTGAAAAATATAATTACTTGCAATAAATTATATTGTATGGAAAGGAGAATAATATCATGAATAAGTGTAGATTAATTATATTTTCAGATATACATTATTTGGATAAAAGACCAGAAAAATTAGACTTTAACTTAAGTAGAAAACTTACACAATATTCTGTAGAAGTGATAGATAAGTTGATAAATAAAATAAATGAAGATAAACCAGATGTAAGTATCTGTTTAGGAGATTTGATTGAAGATACATTTAATCATGATATAGATATTACAAATTATACATATATTTGGAATAAATTAAAAAATATACAAGTCCCATTTTATTCAGTAATGGGAAATCATGATTTACGAACCATGAATTCTAGAAAAGAGCTGGAAGAAATCATGGGCTATCAAAATGCAACATTTTCATTTAACCTAAGAGGCTATCATTTTATTATCCTAACAACAGATATTAGAGAAGATTTAGGTGGAGATGATGGTGGAATATATAAGGCACAGTGTATGTCAGAAAAAGAAATTGCTTGGCTGAAGGAAGATTTAGAAAAGAATCAATTGCCTTGTATCATATTTACCCATTTTGGTTTAGCAGAAGATAGACAAATAGGAAATTATTGGTTTGAGAAAAATCCAGAAGATGGATTAATGAGTAATCGAAAACAAGTGAAGGAAATCATAAAACTTGATGAAAATATTATTGCTATATTTAATGGACATCAGCATTGGACAAAACAATTAGAGGAAGATGGAAAAACGTATTATATTGTAGGGTCATTAACAGATAATGTGGATATGCAGGGAATACCGGATGGAGTGTATCTAGAAGTCGAATTACAAGATAGGAATGTAAAAATAATAGAGAAACATATTCAGGTAGACGATAAAAAAATATTAAGGAGGAAGCTTATGAATAACACATCAATAACCAATAGATTTCTAGAAATATTTTATGAATTGTCACAAATACCAAGAGACTCAGGAAAAGAAAAGAAATTTGCTGATTTTTTAGAGGAATTTGCGAAAGAATATAATCTAGAATGTTATAGAGATAAAAGTAACAATGTTTTGATAAAAAAATCTGGTAACAAGAAAAATAATGAGCCAATCATATTACAGGCACATATGGATATGGTATGTGTAAAAAGAGAAAATAGCAACCATGATTTTGATACAGATCCAATTGAAATAGTTAGAAATGGTGATATGATATCAGCAAAAGATACATCATTAGGAGCTGACCAAGGAATTGGATTAGCTATCATGTTACTTATATTGGAAAGTAGCAAAATAAAGCATCCAGATATAGAGTGTTTATTTACAACTGAAGAAGAAACGACTTTTCATGGTGCAGAAAATTTTGATTATTCAAAATTGAAAGGAAAGAGATTAATTAATATAGATCATGCTAAAGATGATTCTATTGTGATAGGTTGTGATGCAGATATCTGTAATCAATATGTATTTGAAGGAAACTACATTACTACCAATATGCCATCTTATAAAATAACAATTAGTGGTGTAGAAGGTGGAAATTCAGGATGGGAGATAGAGAGAAGTAGTAAAAATGCAATTTCCATGATGGCAAAGATAATACAAAAGTTACAAGCTGAAAAGGATGTATGTATTTGTCAAATTTCAGGAGGTAACTCAGAAAATGATATAGCAATTTCATGTGAATGTATTATAAAAACAGATATTAAAGACATAGAAAATAAGATAAAGAGCAATATAGAAGAAAAGCATATACATATACAAATAGATGAGGCAGATAATGAAATATCATTTTCTTCAGAAGATAGCAAAAAAATAATAGAAGAGATAATCAATTTAAAACAAGGTTTGATTACAAACAAAAATAACATCATTACATCAGGAAATATAGGAAAGATAGAAACCATAAACAATAAAATCGTAATAACAGGAATTTTAAGAAGTATAGAAGAGAATGAATTGCAAGAGCAAAATAATGAAAATAAACATATATCTAAAAATAATGGTTTTAAAACTGAAGAAGTTTACAAAGATTTAGCATGGATACCTAATAAAAATTCAAAGTTAAAAGAAACTTATACAAATATGTATTATCAAGTAAATGGAAAATATCCTGATTTTGAAATTACACATGGAGGATTAGAATGTAGTTGTATTGCTCAAAGAATAACAGGATTAGATATGATTTCTATTGGAAGTATTATAGAAGATTTTCATACTGTAAATGAAAGGATGTATATTAGTTCTTGTGAGAAAACGATAAAAACATTATTAGCTTTTTTGGAATGTGAAAATAATTAATTTAACAAGCGATTGAAAGAATGGATATAGAATTAGCAAATTCACACAAATGTAATTGATAAATTCAAAGTAACAAATAAAATTAAAACAAAAATATAACCAAAAACTATTGATAATTTTTTTTGCATGTGATATATCTGAATTAACTACTAAAGAGAAAATAAATTGAGAAATAAATAGAGAAGAAAATAAAAGAGGTAGTTAACATGGAATTAAATATGAAAGAACCTGCAAATATACGAGACTTAAAAGAAAAATTAAAAAAAATATCAAAAGATATGCCAAAAAATTTTGATGTTGTTGTTGAAAGCAATCTTTTAACAATAGATGGAAAATGGATGTTGAAAAGACAACAAAATTCAGAGCAATTATTGGAGACAATACAACGTATTATAGAAGAGGAAGAAATGAACGGTTTATCATCATCTTTCAGAAATGAAGAGAGAAAAACAATAAAAGATTATAGCGGAAACATAGATGTAAATACAAAAGCTTTTTTATATGCTCACTTAGAAAATGAAGAACAGACAATACCTAAAATAATTTTATCATATATAGATGTTTTAGAGACTGCTAAAAAAGATGATATTGATCAATGGAGAAAAAATGGATTTGAATTACATAATTTAGATGAAGTTGATAGAAAACAACTAGCGCCAACTACAAATTATACATATGGTGTCATGTTACAAAATAGAGATAGGATTGATACTCTATTAAAGAAATATAAATTAAACCGAAAGCATTTTGAAAAATATTTTTTCTATGGAATAGATAATAGAGAACCTATTTTAGAAGGTATTGTACATAGAGTATGCAGAGATTTAAATAATAAATATACTAGATATCTTGAAGAAAGAAAAAAGCTTCCTTCAAAAGAAGAAAAATTAGAAGCATTACGAAATCGAGTAGTAGACATTTATAGACAACTATATACATTTTTAAATGTTGTAGAAGAGGATGATAAGAGATTTGATTGCCATTTAACGAATACTGAAGAAACAAGAGTAAGAAATGCAGTAGATACTAAAATAAATAAAATGTTGAAAGATAATATGTTATTAATTTATCCTAGAGGGATTTTTGTTAAAGATAAGCCAGATGACGATTCAAAAAAAAGAAACTTAGAAGTATATAATAGTAGGGAACATATATGGACAGACGAAATGTATGAAGTATTGAAACAACTTGAGATTATGGAAGAATTATGGAACCAAGAGTATTATCGAAATTGGTTAGAAGCTAAATTTAGTAGATTAAAAACTAAAGGATATGAGGAAGGTAAACTAGATGAATTAAAAAAGCCATTTAAAAAATATTTGGAAAAAAGAAAAGAAGAAGAAAAAACACAATCATGAAGTTAAAAAAGTTAAAGTAATTGAAAATATGAATTACTTTAACTTTTTTAAAATTGTAAATAAATTATAAAAATTAAATCATGTTTTGCTTAGAGAGAAAAAAGAATTTATCTTGTATAAAGCTATAGGGTATGATACAATGAAAAGGATTAAAAATGAGAAGGAGGAAATCAATGAAAGTAGCCATTGGACAAGATAGTCATAGAATTGATTATACAAATACAGATAAAAAACTGTTATTAGGAGGCGTAGAATTTAAAGAGGACTTTTCAATTGTAGCCAATAGTGATGGAGATGTTGTTTTGCATGCGATTACAAATGCTGTTTCAGGAATCACATGTAAAAATATAATTGGAAAAGTTTCTGATGATATGTGTAAAAATGGCATCACCAATAGTGAAGCATATTTAAAAGAAGCCTTAAAATATCTAGATAATCAAATTGTACATTTATCCATTTCTATAGAATGTAAAACACCGAAAATAAGTCCTAAAGTAGAAGAAATGAGAAAAAATATAGCAAGAATATTAGGAATCAATGAAAATTGTGTTGGGATAACAGCTACTTCAGGAGAAGCATTAACAGAGTTTGGAAAAGGTAATGGGATTAGTGTTTTTACTTGCCTTACAGTAGAGTAAAATAAGTAGGAGAAAAAGTTGAAAAATAATTACAATTTTTTTCCAACTAGAGATTTGTGCCCTAGGAAGGAATAAGATGATATATGGAAGAAATATATATAAAAGCAAGAGCAAAAGTAAACTTAAATTTAGAAATATTGGGAAAAAGAGAAGACAATTATCATAATTTAGAATCTGTATTTCAAAAAGTAAATCTATATGATGAAATTTATATAAAGAAAACAGAGACAGATGATTTTAAGTTAAATATCAATATAAAGGAGTTAAACACAAAAGAAAATATTATATATAAGGCCTATGTGAAATTAAAAGAACAATATAAAACTATTACAGGAATTGAAGTAACAGTCAACAAAAAGATTCCTATGCAAGCAGGAATGGCTGGAGGAAGCACAGATTGTGCTGCATTTATCATTGCCATGAATAGATTATTCAATTTGAAGTTAAGTAAGGAAGATATGGAGAGTTTAGGAAAAAGCTTAGGCGCAGATGTTGTTCCTTGCTTTTATAATCAAGCGGTAAAAGCAGAAGGAATAGGAGAGATTATTACCAATATTGATACACATTTTAAATATTATATGGTAATCATAAAACCTGAAATAGTTTGCAATACAAAAGAAATGTATCAAAAAATAGATGCAAAAAAAGATTTAAAACAATTACATACATCAGAAAATATCATAAAAGCATTAGAAACCAAGGATATTCATTTACTGGCCAATAACTTATATAATGTATTTGAAGAAGTCATACAAGAAAAAGAAATGATTCAAGATCTAAAAAAAGAATTGATAAAAAATGGAGCATTACAAGCACTAATGACAGGTTCTGGTTCTTGTGTTTATGGGATATTTAAAGATAAACAATCAGCAAAAAATGCCTATATAGCACTAAAAGATAGATATCAGACATATATTTGTACATCATATAATGTAAAAAAGGGGGAAATGTTTTGATAGAAGGAAAAACAGTAACAGCCATAATCTTAGTCGCAGGAAATAGTACAAGATATGGACAAAATAGAAATAAAAATTTTGAAGATGTTAATGGAAAACCAGTGTTATTCTATAGCTTAAATGCATTTGATACCAATAAATATGTTGATAATATTGTGGTAGCAGTAAAACAAGATGAAATGGAAATTGTAAAGGAAATCATACAAAAAGAAAATTTCCAAAAGCCAGTTCATATTGTAGTAGGCGGAAATTCTAGAAAAGAATCTGTATATAACTGTTTAAAAGAAACAACTGCAGATATTGTGATTATTCATGATGGTGCAAGACCTGCGATAAAACAAAATTATATTGATCAATGTATAGAAAGTATGAAAGAATTTGAAGGTGTAACAGTTGGTGTAAAATCAAAAGATACCATTAAGATTACAGATGAAAATCAAGTGGTTGTCAATACAACTGTAAGAGCCAATACATGGATTGTTCAAACGCCACAATGTTTTGATAGAAACATATTGTGGGATATGCATGAAAAATATAAACATGATGAAGTAACAGATGATTGTATGTTATTGGAAAAAGAAGGATATCCAATAAAAATCATTGAAGGTGATTATACCAATATAAAAATTACAACTTATGAAGATATCAATATTATAAAACAATTTGTAAAATAGAAAAGAGGAATAAAAATGAAACAATCATTTTCTAACCAAGGGCTTATGCTAGTGTATCCAGGATTTCAAAACGAGGCTAAAATTTATCAATGTAATAGAATTGTAGAGGAATTTCAGGCATTAGGAATACAAATTGATAAAATAAAAGTAGATGAAATATTTTTAGAAATAGAAAAAGGAAAAAGCAATGTAACATTAGATAAATACGATTTTTGTATTCAACTTGTAAAAGATAAATATATAGATGCATTACTAAAAAAACATCATATAAGAAGCTTTAATACATATGAAGCAACAGAAAATTGTGATGATAAATTTATGACATACTGTTTATTGGCAGATAATGATATAAAAATGCCAACAACTATTTGTGGAATGACCAATACAGGAGTAGAAAATATAGAGAAAATAGAAATACCAGAAAGTTATAAAAACTATGTCGAGGAAAAACTAGGATATCCATTAATTGTGAAAAAGTCAAATAGTAAAGGTGGAAGAGATATCTACAAAATTGATAATCGAGAAATGTTAGAAGAAGTTTGCAACAAAATAAAGGGTACGCCATATATGTTTCAAGAATTTATAGATGTCAATACTGGTAAAGATATTAGAACTGTGGTAGTAGGAAAGAAATTAGTTGGCTCTATTATGAGAATAAATGAAAATGATTTTAGGTCAAATATTTCTTTAGGGGGAAAATCCATCAAATATACGGTTACAGATGCATATAAAAAAATAGCAGAAAAAGTAGCGACAATTTTAAATCTAGATTATTGTTCTGTAGATTTCTTTTTAACAGAAGATAATGAACCAATTATTTGTGAGGTAAATGCAGATCCAGCATTAACTGCTATTGAAAAATTAGGTGAAGTAAATGTAGCAAAAGCATATGCAGAATATATCTTCAAAGAAATATATAGTTAGTAAAAAAACAAAAAAATTATGTAAATTATGCAAAATGGTTTGACCAAAGCACTTTTATGCTATATAATAGTAGTGCAGTGTAAATATTAAGCCAAAATATAGAAGATAAATTATAGAATTTTAAGGAGGTAATTATGAAAGCATTAATTAGCGTTTCAGACAAAAGCGGAATAGTAGAATTTGCAAAAGAATTAGAAAAATTAGGAATCGAGATCATATCAACAGGAGGAACATACAAAAAGCTAAAAGAAAATGATGTAAAAGTAACAGAAATTTCTGATTATACAGGATTTCCAGAATGTTTAGATGGAAGAGTAAAAACACTTCATCCAAAAGTACATGCAGGAATATTAGCAATGAGAAGTAATCCAAATCATATGAAACAATTGGAAGAATTAAATGTAGATACCATTGACTTTGTAGTTGTTAACTTATATCCATTTAAACAAACCATATTAAAAGAAGGTGTAAAAAGAGAAGAAGCAATTGAAAATATTGACATTGGTGGACCTACTATGCTTAGAAGCGCTGCTAAAAATTACCAAGACGTTACAGTTATAACAGATCCAAATGATTATGAAAAAGTATTAACAGAATTAAAAGAAAATGGACAAGTATCATTAGATACAAAATTCTATTTAATGAATAAAGTATTTGAACATACAGCAAGTTATGATGCTATGATATGTAAATACTTAAAAGAAGAAAGAAAAGATAATTCATTACCACAAGAATTAACATTAACATACGAAAAAGTAGAAGAAATGCGTTATGGAGAAAATCCACATCAAATTGGTGCATTATATAAAGAAATTGGAAAATGTGAAGGTTCTCTAACAATTGCAAAACAATTAAATGGAAAACAATTATCATTTAATAATATTAATGATACAAATGGTGCATTAGAGTTATTAAAAGAATTTGATGAACCAACTGTTGTTGCATGTAAACATGGAAATCCATGTGGTGTAGGAAGCAGTAACGATATTTATGAAGCATGGAAAAAAGCTTTTGAAGCTGACAAAACTTCAATCTTTGGAGGAATTGTTGTAGCAAATAGAGAAATTACAAAAGCAATTGCACAAGAAATGAAAGAAATATTCTTAGAAGTAATTGTTGCTCCATCATATGAACCAGAAGCTTTAGAAATATTACAAACAAAGAAAAATGTAAGAGTATTAGAATTACCATCTATTACAGTAAAACAACCAGAAAATGCTCTAGACATTAAGAAAATCAATGGTGGAATTATTGTTCAATCAATTGATTCAAAATTATTAGATGATTACAAAGTAGTAACAGACAGAAAACCAACAGATAAAGAATTAGAAGATTTGTTATTTACATGGAAAATTGTAAAATATGTAAAATCAAATGGAATTGCACTTGGAAAAGATAAACAATCAATCGGAATTGGACCTGGACAAGTAAATAGAATTTGGGCTACTGAGCAATCAGTAGAACATGCAGAAGAGTTAATAGGAGAAGGTGTAACAAAAGGAGCTGTCCTTGCATCAGATGCATTCTTCCCATTCTCAGATTGTGTAGAAGCTGCACATAAAGCTGGAATCACAGCAATTATCCAACCAGGTGGATCTATAAGAGACCAAGATTCAATTGATAAATGTAATGAATATGGAATTGCCATGATTTTCACAGGAATGAGACATTTTAGACATTAATATTATGAGATATCAGCGGGTATGAAAAAATATCTGCTGATATTTTTTATTAATAGAATATAAAAAATAATATAAATTAAGCACATATAATAATAAAAAATGTAAAAAATAAATATGTAGAGTTACTATAAATCTACATATTTTTGTCTAAGAGGAGAAATAAATGATAGTTGAAAATCAATATTTAGAAGATATTCAAAAAATATGGGAAGAAAATAATAGTGGATATATCACAGAAGAAAGTAATCAAATGCTGTTAAAGAATGAAAAAATATTGAAGGTGGTATATTTAGAAGAAAATGTCCCAGCACGGATATATTGCTGTTTATCAAGGAAATGATTTTTGTGAAATAGAAGGTTTTCCAAATAAAATAGAAAACATGACAGAAAATGTTGTATATATTTGGGAAGTGGTTACAAGAAAAGAATTTATGGGAAGAGGAATTGCTAAAAAGTTATTAACATATGTATTAGATAAATTTAGTAATTATACAATATATAGTTGCATCAATGAAAATAACATACCATCTATTCGTTTACATGAAAAATATGGTTTTAAAGAATTGTATAGATTTGAAGAGGAAGAGAATAAAAAAATAAAAAAACAAATTATGTCTGTAAAGAATAGTGAATAAAAGCTAGATACATGATATTTTCAGGTATTTTTTGTTAATATAGACTGGCATAGATTGAGAAAAAAGAAAATATATGATATAGTAAAGGCAATAAATATATGGGAGGAAAATATTATGGTAGTTATAGCAGGGTGTATTGTAAGAAAAGAAAACAAAATACTTATGGTAAAAGAAGCAAAAAAGAAATGTTATGGCCAATGGAATTATCCAGCAGGGCATATGGAAGAGGGAGAAAAAATAACAGATGCAGCCATAAGAGAAACGCTTGAAGAAACAGGATGTAAAGTGAAATTGACAGGAGTATTGCCGATATGTTCATTTAATAAACCAGAAGGAACAAGGGTATTAGTAAAATTTACAGCAGATGTCATTGAGGAAAATATAGCATTTGATACAGATGAAATCCTAGATGTACAATGGATAGATATGGATACAATAAAACATATGTCAAGAGAAGAATTAAGAAGTTATGATATCAATATAGCTCATTTGAAAGCTTTAGAAGAAAATAAAATATTTCCATTAGAAGTTTTTGATGATACAGAATATTTAGGAAAATAGAAGTAAAGGAGAATATAATGATTTATAAGTATAAAAATGCACCTAAAAGAAGCGTAGGAGGGAATATGACGATAACAGATTTATTTGCTGAAAAAGAAAAAGCTATGGATTTTGTAATAGGAGAATTAGATGGGTTTCATGGTACTTTTATAAATGAGAAAAATACAAAATATTATTATATATTAAATGGAAAAGCAACAGTTACTATAAATGATGAAAAAGGTGAAGTAGAAGAAGGAGACTTTGTAGAAATTCCTATCAATGCAAAACATAGTATTGAAGGAAAAGTAAAATTTGTTATCATGTGTACACCACCATTTGATATTCATAGTGAAAAAATTATTTAAAAAAGAGTTTTTACGATGAAAGGAGAATGCATAATGAGAATAGAAGGTGATATAGATGAAAACAATGATTATAAGTTCAAGTCCCAATAAAATAGGACTAACAAATTCCTGTGTAGATATTTGTATAAAAACATTGCAAGAATTAAATGTTGAGACAAAATGGGTTGTATTAAATCAATATAATATAAAAAAATGTGAAGCCTGTGGTAAAAGAGGTTGGGGAATCTGTCTAGAAGAACATATCTGTAGAATGGAAGATGATTTTAATAGTTTGCAGGAAAAAATGGGAGAATATGATAATTTTATTATTGTTTCACCTGTGTATTTTTATGAAATGAGCGAATCAGCAAAAACATTTTTTGATAGATTAAAAAGATGTCAATCGTTTAATGACGATTCAAAAATAAAAGGAAAAGAAATGTTGTGTATTGCATGTGCTGGTGGTAGTGGAGATGGAACGGAAAATACATTACATTCTATGAAAAATTTAGCAAAGTTTTTACATACAGAAGTAGTAGATTATATTGGAGTAACCAAAAAGAATTTTGAAAATGAAAAAGAAAGAATTGCAGAAAGTACAAAGAAATTAGTAAAAGATAAAGTACTAAAAGAATAATATAATGGTTGATAAAACTGCTTATATATAGTATACTAATAGTTATAAAATGTAACAATAAAACCTCTGGTGCAACATCATGGCCGGAAACAAAAGGAAGAATAGTAATTACTAATAAGGAGGAAATAATGGAACTTTTATATTTTAATGTAATGATAGTGACTGCAATCATAGAAATGGTAGTCTTAATTATTTATTGCTATAAAAAAATAAAGGAAACTAAACGGAAGATTGCAGAATTTGACCGAAAAACCAAAAAAATTATAGAAATTTATGATTTACTAGAAAGAGATAATGCAATTTTTCAAGCTGATGAAGAATATGTAAAGTGGAGAAAAAGAGTAAGGAGAATTATACAAGAAATTTTCAACTCATTATCTTATAAAAGCCAAGAAAAAACGAGCAAACTTGTAGAGGATAATTTATATGAAACATTAAAAGAATATGAAAGTTGGAGAAACCAAAGACTGAAGTGATGAATTTCACTTCAGTTTTTACATTTTATAAAAATATAAAAAAGTATTGACTTAGAGTATACTTAAAGTGGTAAACTCAATAACAATAAAGTACCATTCGCCTAAAAAAGCCTTTGGTACAAAATAACATCCCCTTTTATTTTAGGACTACTAATTTAGAATTGTATATTAAATGTCAAATGCTTTGCAAACATTTAATTAAATTCACGTTAGTAGTCTTTTTCTTATATAAAAATTAATTTTTACTGAAATTTGTACAAGCTTTTTATGTACTCGGCTTGAATAAAAATAAAATAAAAGTTGTTACAGTTCAAACTTGTGTGTATAGATCTGAACTGTAACCAAAAGTCAAAAAAATTTCTTAAAATGCTAAAAAGAATATGGTAATTTAAGGAAAAATATGATAAAATATAGTTGCATTTTTTTGTAAAATGTTGTAATATTCATAAAATATATTTTTAAAAATAAAATTCAATATAAATAATAATAATTGAGGTGCTGAATTTAGCCAAAAATATAGCAAAAGGAGGTATAAGGCATGAAAAAAAAGAAGAAAAAAAGAAATAGTAAAAATTATAATAAACAAAATCTAAATAGAAAAAGAATGCATAAAAAAGCAAAAAATAGCACTTCAAAGAATATAAAGCAGAAGGTTGAAAATAACAATATTAAAGAAAATCTAGACAACAATAAACAACATATGCCTGATACTGAAATCAATAAAAAGATAGAGAATTTAGAAAATACTGTGAATATAAAAGAGAAGAACAGTAGAGCAGAACAAGAAAAAAGTGAAATAAAACCAAAGACAGCTATTTTATTGGAGGAAAGACCAAACCAAATACAAGAAAATAAAGAAAACGAATTGCAAACATTAGAAAAAAAGCAGGTTAACAAAAAAGAAAAGAAAGAAAAAAGAATAAAAAAGAAAAAAGAAAAAATAAAAAAATTAAAGAAGCAAGACAAAAAAGAAGAATCAAAAACAAAAGAACCAAAAACAGAAGCCATTGAAGAGAAAAATGATGAGTGGAGAAAAGTAGAAAAAAACAAAAAACATAAAATAGATAAAAAACAGAAAAAAGAAGCTAAACTTCAAGCAAAAAAAGAGAAGAAAGCTAAAAAAGAAGAAAAACGAAAGAAACATAGAATCCTAAAATTTATTATAAAGTTTTTCTTAATAATCATTATTCTTCTATTATTAGCGCTAATTGCAGGAATGTGGGGATTTGCAGGTCTGCTATTAGGTTGGTATGGAAATGAAGATATACAAATTAGCAAAGAAGATTTAGTAATAAAAGTATCGAATTCTGTCATAGTAGATCAAAATGGTACAGTACTTGCAGATTTAAGTGGTGACGAAAAAAGAAAAATTATTACTTTAGAAGATATGGCAGAATATTTACCAAAAGCATATATTGCCATAGAGGATGAAAGGTTTTATGAACATAGTGGAGTTGACTTCAAAAGAACAGCAGGAGCAATTGCAAATACGTTATTGAATGGGGCAAGTAGTTATGGTGGAAGTACGATTACACAACAATTAGTAAAAAATATAACCAATGATAATGAAAGTACAGGAATTGAAGGTATAAAAAGAAAGATAAGAGAATGGCAAAGAGCTTATCAGGTCGAAAGAATGATATCCAAAGACCAAATATTAGAATTATATCTAAATATATTGTTTGTTGGAGCCAATAATTTACATGGAGTAGAACTTGGTGCTGAATATTATTTTAATAAAAGTGCAAAAGATTTATCTTTAGCAGAATGTGCTTTTATGGCAGGAATCAATCATTCACCAAATTCATATAACCCATATAGTACAACTGTAGATAATTCAGAAAAAATAAAAAGTAGAACAATAACCGTTTTGGACAAGATGAAAGAATTAGGATATATATCTGATGAACAATACCAAAATGCAGTTACAGATGTGCAAAATGGACTACAGTTTGGTACGGGAGAAATCATGGGTGGAAGTGTATTTTCATACCATACGGATGCAGTTATTTCACAAGTTGTAGAACAAGTCATGGAAGAAAAGAATATGACTGAACAAATGGCGAAAAACTATGTATATAGTAGTGGACTTACCATTCATTCTACAGTAGATATGAATATTCAAACTCGATTAGAAGAAGAATATGCAAAAGAAAAATATATCATCAAGGGAAGAGAAAAAAATAGTGATGGAACATTATTAAATGAACATAGTCAATCAGGAATGGCCATTGTTGACTATAAAACAGGAAATGTAGTAGCTGTTGCAGGAGGTTTTGGAGAAAAAACAAGTGCAGGTTGGAATCGAGCGACACAAATGGAAAAACAAACTGGATCTAGTATTAAGCCATTAGCAGATGTGGCACCAGCATTACAAGAAAAGATTATAACAGCTGCAACTGTTTATGATGATAGTAGTACAAGATTTGGAAAAAATTATGAACCGAAAAATTATAATGGATTTAAAGGGTTAATCAATATTAGAAGTTTTATTAGAACTTCACAAAATATACCAGCTGTTAAGATTATGGTAGAATTAACACCAAAAAAATCATTAGAATATTTGCAAAACATGGGAATTAGCTCATTAGATCCTGTTACAGATAATGTATTAAGTTTAGCATTAGGAGGAATGACAAGTGGGGTTAGCCCATTAGAAATGGCATCAGCCTATGGAACAATTGCAAATGATGGCGTATATATTACACCAACTTTTTATACAAGTGTTACAGATGCTAATGGAAATACAGTTTTAACACCAAAACAAGAAACAAGGCAAGTGATTTCAAAGCAAAATGCGTATATAATGAAAACAATTATACAAGAACCTGTAAAATCAGGAGGAACGGCAACATATTGTGCTATTCCAGGAATGGATGTGGCAGCAAAAACAGGAACAACAGATAATGATTATGATAGATGGCTTTGTGGATTCACACCATATTATTCAGCAGCAACTTGGTATGGATATGATAATAGTGAAACCGTATATTATAATGGAAACCCAGCAGGACAAATCTGGGATGCAGTTATGACAGACATACATAAAGATTTACCAAGTGCTACTTTTGTAAGACCAGAAGGAATTGTAGAAAGAACTGTATGTAAAACAACAGGTTGTTTAGCATCAAAAAATTGTACAAATACCTATACAGAAATTTTCACGGAAGACAATCTTCCAGAACAATGTACAAACCATAGAAAAGTGCCAAAAGAAACATTAGGCTTATGGACACCATTAAATAAAAATAAAAGATAAAAAGGGATTTTGGGGATGGACTCAAATTTCCCTTTTTTTGTCTCATTGAGTTCGTTTGTCTATGCGACATTTACATAAAAATGTCCCAAACAGAAACGTTTTCAATTGGACAAAAAAATTTTAAAAAATATGTAAAAGGTATTGACTTAAAGTAAACTCTAAGTGATATATAATAAATGAAAGCAAATTTATAATAAAACTCAAAATATATAAATAGAAACAAAACAATAGGAAGGAGGCGATATTATGCAAATATCAGAAGTAGCTAAAAAGTTTGATTTAACAACAGATACGTTAAGATATTACGAAAGAGAGGGATTAATTGGACCAATTGCTAAAGGAAAAAATGGTATTAGAAATTATACAGAAGACGATTTACAAAGAATTCAATTTGTAAAATGTATGAGAGCAGCAGGTTTAGAAATTAGCTTTTTGAAAAGATATTTACAATTATTTGATGAAGGAGATAAGACTGTAAAAGAGAGAAGAGAGATCTTGGTAGAGCAAAGAAAAATATTAAAAGAAAAATTAGATGCTATGCAAGAGGCTTATGATAGATTAAATTACAAAATTGATTTATATGACAAAAATATGTTGGATAAAAAATTAATGTAAGAAAAGTCTACATTAAGGAATTCAAAGATTTCAATGCACAAATATGAAGATTACTGTGCAGTGTTTCACAAATGCAAGAAGTTGTTTAATCTTATGGTATACAAAAGAATATGTATCAAGCCAAGATAAAAGACAATTTTCTTATACAATGAAAATGATTTAAAGAAAAGAATAAAGGAGGAAAAAATGATGAGTAATGAAAACAAAACAGAACATGGAGGAATGTTTGGATTAGGAGAACCAAACACAGGATTTGCACAATATTTTATAGGAAATTCTTATTTAAACCCAGTAACAAAACCAGAGGAATCACCAATATTTATTGCAAATGTAACATTTGAACCAGCTTGTAGAAATAATTGGCATATTCACCATGCAAGTACAGGAGGAGGACAAATCCTTATTTGTGTAGATGGAGAAGGTTGGTATCAAGAAGAAGGAAAAGAAGCAAGAAGTTTAAAACCAGGAGATGTAGTAGTAATACCAGCAAATGTAAAACATTGGCATGGAGCTAAAAAAGATTGTTGGTTTAGTCATTTAGCATTTGAAGTACCAGGAGAAGATACATCAAATGAATGGTGTGAGCCTGTAACAGACGAAGAATATGATAAATTGAACTAGAAGACAGTTCGTTTATAATGTGATAAAAAGAAATGATTGATAAGTATAAAAATGGTTATTGTAAAGATTAACATTAAAAATATAATTGAAAACTGAAAAAATGAAGATTATTAGAATCTTATGAAGGAGGAATTAATATGGCATATTTAGGAGAAGAAATTAAAAAACTAGGATTTGGACTAATGAGATTACCTATGAAGGATGATAAAATTGATGTTGAACAAACCAAAGTAATGGTAGATCACTTTTTAGAAGCAGGATTTACATATTTTGATACAGCATGGGCATATGCTGGAAGTGAAGATGCCATTAGACAAGCATTAGTAGAACGTTATCCAAGAGAAAAATTTCAATTAGCAACAAAAAATGCAGCATGGATAAATTGTAAAACAAGAGAAGATGCAATTAATCAATTTGAAACATCCTTAAAACAAACAGGTGCTGGATATTTTGATTTTTACTTATTACACAATTTAGGAGAATCTAGAACAAAAGCATTTGATGATTTTGATATGTGGTCATGGATTCAAGAAAAGAAACAAGAAGGAAAAATAAAACATATTGGATTTTCATTCCATTCAACACCAGAAGAATTAGAAGAAATTTTACAAAAACACCCAGAGATGGAATTTGTACAACTACAAATCAATTATGCTGATTGGGAAAATCCAGCAATTAAATCTAGAGAATGTTATGAAGTAGCAAGAAAATACGGAAAACCAGTTATCATTATGGAACCAGTAAAAGGTGGAATGCTTGCAAATCCACCAGAACAAGTGGCAGAAGTATTTAAAAAAGCCAATCCAGATGCATCACTTGCTTCTTGGGCAATTAAATTTGCAGCAAGCTTAGATGGAATTATTACTGTGCTATCTGGAATGAGCAGTATAGAACAAATGGATGATAATATTTCTTACATGAAAGATTTTACAAAATTATCAGATAAAGAAGAAGAAACGATTAAAGAAGCACAAAAAGTATTAAATACAATTCCTTTAATTCCTTGTACCAGTTGTAACTATTGTGCAAAAGTATGTCCAATGCATATTGGTATATCTGGATCTTTCACAGCAATGAATTATTTAACATTATATAAAGATATGGCAGCGGCAAAACATCAAGAAGATTGGTTAGTTGGTGGACATGGATTAAAGAAAGCTAGTGAATGTATTAAATGTGGTCAATGTGAAAAGGCTTGTCCTCAGCATATTGCCATTCGAGAAGAACTTGAAAAAGTAACAAAAGCTTTAGGTGAATAGGATGTTTTTTGAAACTTCATTTTTAGAGCATAGGAACAGACTATAAAAGATCTTGTGAAATAAATAAATTTTAGAACAATGAAAAAACTATAATCAAACTTTAGGGGCTACTGAATCAAAAAAAGGATTTAGAAACGTCTGTTAGCTTTGATTTTAAAGAAAGGAAGGATTTTAATGGAAAAATCAAAAGTATATTTTACAAAGGAGATTACTCCAGAAAGTTTAATTAAAATGTATGAAACATTAGGTGTTGAATTAAAAGGAAAAGTAGCTGTAAAGCTATCAACAGGAGAACCAGGAGGACATTATTTTTTAGATCCAAATTTAATTAAAGATTTAATACATAAAGTAAATGGAACGATTGTAGAGTGTAATACGGCATATGGTGGAAAAAGAGATAAAGCGGAAGATCATTGGAAAGCAATAAAGGACCATGGATTTATGGATATTGCAACAGTAGATATTATGGATGAAGAAGGCGATATGTCAATTCCAGTAGAAAACGGATTTCATTTAAAAGAAGATTATGTAGGTGCACATTTAAAAAATTATGATTCTATGTTAGTATTATCTCACTTCAAAGGTCATTTAATGGGAGGATTTGGAGGAGCTCTTAAAAATATTTCTATAGGAATTGGTTCTTCAAAAGGAAAATTATGGATTCATTCAGCTGGAAAATCAACAAATCAAGCTGAAGTATGGGATAATTTGCCAAAGCAAGATGATTTCTTGGAATCAATGGCAGATGCTTGTGATGCTGTCATACATTATATGGGAAAAGAAAATATGGTATACATTAGTGTTGCTAATAATTTATCAGTTGATTGTGACTGCGACTTTAACCCACATGCACCAGAAATGGCTGATTTAGGAATTTTTGCTTCAACTGACCCAGTTGCTTTAGACCAAGCATGCTATGATGCTGTTGTAAATGCAGAAGATCCAGGAAAAGCAGCATTAATTGAAAGAATGAATTCAAGACATGGTATTCATACAGTAGAAGCAGCAAATAAACTAGGTCTTGGAAATAGAGAATATGAAATTGTTAATATTGACTAAAGTAGATTTTTCATTTATAAATAAATAGATAGTTTAAATTATATGTTTATATTTTTAGATATCTCAACAATCTTTGCAAAAAAATATATAATGAGAACAAGTAATAGTAAATAATCAAAAAAGAAAGAGGAAAGATATGAAAACATTATATTTTGACTGTTCAAGTGGAATTAGTGGTAATATGACATTGGCAGCATTAACAGAAATTATAGGTGATGAAAACTATCTAGTAGAAGAATTAAAAAAATTGCATATAGATGGTTACAAAATAGATATATCTAAAAAAGTAAAAAATGGAATCACAGGTACTCATGTTGATGTAATTTTAGAACATCAGCATGAGCACTCTCACATTCATGATGAGCATGAGCATCATCACAATCATATGCATGAAGACCATATACATCATCATGAAGATGAAGAACATACCCATGAACATGATAATGAGAGACATGATGAAGAATATCATCAAGAACACGGAGAAGAACATCACCATCATCATCACGAACACAGAAACTTACAGGATGTATGTGAAATCATTGATAATAGTGATATTAGTGAAGAAAGTAAAGAGTTAGCTAAAAGAATATTTATGAGAGTAGCCAAAGCAGAAAGTAAAGTACATAACAAACCATTAGATGAAGTGCATTTCCATGAAGTAGGTGCAATTGATTCTATTGTAGATATTGTAGGTACAGCTATTTTAATTAATAAAATTCATCCAGACAAAATCATTTCAAGTATTGTAAATGATGGACATGGCTTTATTGAATGTGCTCATGGAACAATGGCAGTACCTGTTCCAGCAACAAGTGAAATATTTGCAAACTCTAATGTAAAATTTAGACAAATCGATATTGATACAGAATTAGTAACCCCAACAGGAGCAGCCATTATTGCAGAATTAAGTTCTGAATTTACAACTTTACCTGCTATGAAGATTCAAAAAATTGGTTGGGGAGCAGGAACAAAAGATTTAAAAATACCAAATGTATTAAAAGTATATTATGGTGAAATGCAAGAAGAAAACCAAAAAATTGTAGTCATGGAAACGAATATTGACGACTGTTCTGGAGAAATCTTAGGATATACAGAAGAAATGTTATTCGAAAATGGAGCATTAGATGTATTTTATACACCAATCTTCATGAAGAAAAATAGACCAGCATATCGTCTAACAGTTGTATGTAAAGAACCAGACATTCAAAAATTACAAAACATTATATTTAAAGAAACAACAACCATTGGCATTCGTTATCGTTACGAATATAGAACAGAATTAGAAAGGGAACAAATTACAATTGACACAAAATATGGTAAACTACAAGCAAAAAAAGTGGTTAATAATGGAGAAACATATATTTACCCGGAATATGAGAGCATAAAAGAATTAGCAAAGAAAAATGATATTCCATTAAAAGAAATATATAATTTGAAATTCTGATGAGTAATTGAGAAACCTTTGAGGGATTTTGGGGACGGACTCATTTTTCCCTTTTTTAAAATTAAATGTCTCAAATAGAAACGATCTCAATGCGACAAAAAATGTCGCATAGACAAACGAACTCAATGCGACAGACAAACGAACTCAATGCGACAAAGGAGGAAGCATAAAATAATGGAGATTAAAGAAATATTAGAAAAATTGCAAAATCATGAAATGAGTATTGAAGAAGCAGAAAAAGAAATCAAACATAATCAATATGAGGATTTAGGATATGCCAAAATTGATCATAACCGAAAAGAAAGAATTGGTACAGGAGAAGTGATATATTGCCAAAGTAAGCCAGATGAATACTTGTCTAAAATCTATAAAACCATTTATAAAGAAAATGGAGAAGTATTAGGAACAAGAGCAAGTAAAGACCAGTTTGAATTGGTTAAAAAAGAAATTCCAGAAGTACAATACAATTCACTTTCAAGAATTTTAAAAATTGAAAAACCAAAAGAGAAAATAGGAAATATTGTTGTATGTACAGGAGGAACATCAGATATTCCAGTAGCAGAAGAAGCAGCAGAAACAGCTGAATTCTTTGGAAATTATGTGGAAAGAATTTATGATGTTGGTGTAGCTGGTATCCATAGACTTTTATCACAAAGAGAAAAAATAGAAAAAGCAAATTGCATTATTGCTATTGCAGGAATGGAAGGAGCATTGGCTTCTGTAGTAGCAGGACTAGCAAAAGTACCAGTCATTGCTGTTCCAACTTCTGTAGGATATGGTGCAAACTTAGGTGGTATAACAGCTTTATTAGGAATGATTAATTCTTGCAGTAATGGTATTGCGACTGTTAACATTGATAATGGATATGGTGCCGGATATTTAGCAAATCAAATTAATCATTTAGCGTGTAAATAGATAGGAGAAATATATATGGAAAAACAAAGTCAATTAGAAGAATATCTGAGAACACTTGAAAAAGTAGCTATTGCCTATTCAGGAGGGATTGATTCTAGCTTTTTGTTATTTGTAGCAAATAAGGTATTACCAAAAAATCAAGTATTAGCAGTTATTGCCAATGGCATTATGGTGCCAAGAAAAGATTATGAAGAAGCAATTCACTTTTTAAAAGAAAATAAGTTTCAATATATAGAAGTACCATATAAACCATTAGAAATTACTGAATTTAGAGAAAACCATAAAGATAGATGTTATCATTGCAAAAAAGCGTTAATGACAGCACTTAAAAAGGTAGCAAATGAAAATGGATATGAAAACTTGTTAGATGGAAAAAATGCAGATGATTTAACTGTATATAGACCAGGAAATAAAGCAACAGAAGAAGTGGGTGTCATTAGTCCACTTGCCAAATTTGAAATTTCTAAAGAAGAGATAAGACAATATAGTAAAACTTTAGGAATTCCATTTTGGAATAAACCATCTAATTCTTGTTTAGCAACAAGATTTCCATATAATACAACCTTAATGGAAAAAGGATTAGAAAAAGTAGAACAGAGTGAAGAAATGATAAAAGAATTAGGAATCCAAAAAGTACGAGTAAGGGTTCATGATAATATAGCAAGAATTGAAGTGAATCCAGAAGATTTTGAAGTCATTTTAAATAATATAACAAATAAGAACAAAGAAACAAAAGAAGAGAAGAATACAAAAAATCAAAATCAAGAAAATATAGTAGAAAAAATAAAGGCATTAGGATTTTCTTATGTAACATTAGATTTATCAGGACTAAAAAGTGGTAGTTTTGATTAAAATGTCCTATAGAAAAACGATCTCAATGGGACAAAATGTCCTATAGAAAAACGATCTCAATGGGACAAAAAGAACGAAAAGGAGGAACAAGACATGCACATGGCAGATGCAATGATAAGTCCAGCAGTAGGAGCTACCATGTATGTAGCAAGTGGGCTTGTAGCAGCATATTCAATTAGAAAAATAAGAAAAGAAGAAGATTTTAAAAAGAAAATACCAACCATGGGGGTTATGGGCGCATTTGTATTTGCAACTCAAATGGTGAATTTTACAATACCAGGAACTGGCTCATCAGGACATTTGTGTGGAGGTTTGTTACTTAGTAGTATATTAGGCCCTTTTGCAGGTTTCCTAAGTATGATAGGTGTTCTATTAATTCAATGTTTATTTTTTGCAGATGGAGGATTATTAGCATTAGGTGCCAATGTATGGAATATGGCATTTTATGGTTGTTTTATAGGTTCTCTCATTTGGAAGTTAACCATGAAAAAAGGAATGACAAAGGGAAGAATTATACTTGCTTCTCTGGTAGGTTGTGTACTAACTTTGCAGTTAGGAGCATTTTCAGTAACATTAGAAACATTGGCTTCAGGAATTACAGAATTGCCATTTGGAACTTTTGTAGCCACTATGCAACCAATTCATTTGGTAATTGGATTAATCGAAGGATTTATTACAGCAGCCGTTCTTTGCTTTGTTTATGAAGCAAGACCTGAAATGTTATGGAATGGAATACAAAAAACAGAAAAGCAAGCAAAATTTTCATATAAAAAGACAATTGCTATTCTTGTTTGTTTGTTCGTTATGATTGGTGGCGGTATGTCACTTCTAGCGTCTTCTAATCCAGATGGCTTAGAATGGTCTATTGAACAAATTACTGGAGATACAGAAGTAGAAGAAAGAAACGATACAGCTCATGAAACAGCTGAAAGCATCCAAAGTGCAACTTCTTTTTTACCAGACTATACATTTAAAGATAGTGAATCGACAATTGGTACTTCTGTTTCAGGAATTGTAGGTTGTGTGATAACAGTTGTCTTTTTGATGGTTGTTGGATATATTATAAAAATTAAAAGAAATAAAGGAAATACAGTAAATGAACAAAATTGATAATGCTATAAAAACAGTACATCATATGGATTTTCAAGCAAATCAAAATGGATATTTAAACAAGATACATCCACTTGTAAAATTACTGATTACAATTATCTATATTATTTTATTAACTTCTATTGATAAATATAATTTAGTGATGACATTAGCAATGAGTATCTATTTAATTATGATAAGTATCATAGGAGATTTATCTATAAAAAATGCTTTAAAAAGTTTGAAAGTGGTTTTACTATTATTGTTTATTTTAGGTATTGCTAATCCCATATTAGATAGAACCATTATTACTTACATAGGAATTGTACCAGTTACAACTGGTATGATTTCTATGTTCACTTTATTGCTAAAAGGGATTTTTGCCATATTGGCATCTTATTTTCTAATTTTAACAACATCCATAGAAGAGATTTGTTATGCTTTAAAAATGATTCATATGCCCAATATTTTAATTACAGTGGTTATGCTGATTTATCGATATATCATTGTTTTCTTAAAAGAAGTACAAAGAATATGGGTAGCCTATCAAATGCGAGCACCAAAACAAAAAGGAGTACATTATAAAGCATAGGGAAGCTTAATAGGACGTTTAATGCTAAGAAGTATAGATAGAGCACAAGTCGTTTATGAAAGTATGGAACTTAGAGGCTTCGATCCAGACACCTTTTTTATAAAAAAAGAGAAAGCAGGTAAAAAAAGTTGGATATACTTTTGGTTAATGCTTATATTACTTATCATACTTAGATTTGTACCTATTTTTGAGATAATTGGTGGTGTATTTATTTAAAATATCAAAGGTTGCCAAAGGGGACGTGTTATTTTGGCAACCTGACATTACTAATATTGGAGATGAATTTATAGTTTATAATGATTTTTATAAGTTGCCAAAATAACACGTCCCCTTTGGCAACCTTTAGTAATAGTAGAAAGGAAAAATTATGATAGAAGTAAAAGAAGTTTCTTTTTCATATAGTGGTAGTAAAAAACAAACACTTTCTAACATAAATTTCAAAATAGAAAATCAAGAAAGTGTTGGAATTATAGGAGCAAATGGCGCAGGAAAATCTACAATGCTAAAGCTATTAGTAGGATTAGAATTAGACTATCAAGGAAGTATTATGATAGATAACTTAAAAGTAGTAAAACAAAATTTGCAGGAAATACGACAAAAAATAGGGTATGTATTTCAAGATAGTGATAGTCAATTATTCATGCCAACCGTTTATGAAGATGTTGCATTTGCACCAAGAAACTATGGGTTTTCACAAGAAGAAGTAAATGAAAGAACAGAAGAAGCTTTAAAAAGTATAGGAATCGAAGAATTACAGGATAGACAAATCTACCGTCTGTCTGGAGGAGAGAAAAAACTAGTATCGATTGCAACTGTTTTGTCTATGAAGCCAGATATCTTAATCTTTGATGAACCAACAATTGCATTAGATCCTAAAAATAGAAGAAGATTTATCAATGTACTAAATTCTTTGAAGGGAACAAAAATTGTTACTTCACATGATTTGGATTTAATTTATGATACTTGTGACAGGACAATTTTAATTGCAGATGGAAAGATGATATTTGATGGAGATACAAAAACAATTTTACAAAATAAAGAGATATTAGAAAATCATGGGTTAGAATTGCCTTTGTCTTTGCAAAGGAGATAGGAATAAAGTAGATTCTAAAAAATAGAGTATTAAAAAATCTATTTTTATACAGGAAAACAAAAAAGTATGTGGTCACAAATTGTGACCACAAGATTGCAGTATTTAAGGTCACAAATTGTGACCTTAAATATTAATATAAAAATAAATCAGTTTTATTGAATTTCTAAAAGAAATAAGTTAAAATAATAAATATAATTAAACCTATAAGGGGGAATTCATATGATTCTATATATAAGTGGAAGTAATAGAAAGAAAAATTGTTACAGGATACTAGAAAATCTAAAAGGTGAAAATGATAAATTGATAGCATTAGCCGATAAAAATATTCAATATTGTTTAGGGTGTAGTACATGTGTAAATAATTTAGAAGAATATTGTGTTATTGATGATGATATGAGAGAAATATATCACGAAATGAAAAAAGCTGATAAAATTGTAATAGCAACTCCAATATATATGAATCATATACCTGGAATTTTAAAAAATGTAATAGATAGATTAAATCCATATTCTAGTCATGCTGAATTATTAAAAGGGAAAAAAGTATATGTTATCACAGTAGGTCAAATGGATGAGGAAGAAAATAAAGAGATAGCAGACAATATAAAAACATATTTTGAAAGTTTAGCAGAAGAAGATTTTATGGATTTTAATGCAGTATTTCTAAGAAATTTATCTAGTGGAGATATAGAAACCATAGATGATGTAACTAAAAATTATGATAACTATCATCAAATAATATATGAACTTAAACAAAAAATAGAAGAATAAAGGAGACTTGCCATATTAGCAAGTCTCCTTTTTGTTGGAAATCAGGATTTTTACCGGGCATTTACCCGACAGATTTATCTCTGCCTGAATTTTTCGAACTTCAGGTTCTCCAGAGTTATTATTCTGCAAGGTTATATACCTTTCAGAAATATGAATAATGGAGAACTCCTTAAGAAGATCGTTCAGCTCCATATGAAAATCCAGCTGTTGCATATCAACAGTGGAATAAATGGAGTGTTCACTCCAGAGAATAATTGCCCCATTTGGCATAAGGCAGAGATTTTCCTCCATTGTCAACAAGTTGATAATGCTATCATTCATAACAGCGATGTTATGATTGTAGCAATCTTTGTAATAGACAAAGAGATTGTTCTCCTCCTCAACCTGAGCAATATGCACTGAACGAACCAGATGGTTTAGTGGCATATTTTTACCAATAGCTTCATACACCGTTTCAGAAATAACGGTGTATTCACGAATCTCCTGGTCTCCTATCACCATCCGAACATGATGCATTTCCTCATTTTCATACTTAAAAATCCTTTCCATTTTGCTACCTCCTTTATTTAGTCAATATTTATTATACCATATTTTAGGAAAAAAATAAATACTTCTAATTTCTTAGAAACTATAAAGAATTATTGATAAACAAATATAAATATGATAGAATAGGCACAAAGAGAGGAAAAGAAAATGAATACAGAAAAAATACAAAATATCATCCATTTTTATGTTTTAGCATCAACATTAAAAGATAAAATAAGAAATGGTTGGAAAGTATGGCATATTGAAAGAGAAAGAGTAGAAAGTGTAGCAGAACATATTTATGGAACATGTATGCTAGCAATTGCCATTGATTCAGAATATGATTTTAACATAGATTTAATGAAAGTCATTAAAATGCTTGTCATTCATGAATTAGAAGAAATAGAAATAAAAGACTTCACACCATTTGATAAGATTACAAATGAAGAAAAAAGAAAAATGGGAAAAATTGCAGTAGAAGATGTATTAAAAGATTTAACAAAAAAAGAAGAATTAATCGAATTGATAGAAGAATTTGAAAATATGAAAACAAAAGAATCTATTTTTGCAAAAATGTGTGATAAGTTAGAATCAGATATACAATGTAAATTATATTGTGAAGAAGATTCTCTAGATGTAAATAAAAATGAAAACAAACCAATTTTAGAAGATGAAAGAATACAAAATTTAATAGAAAATGGTTCAAAAACGATATCAGATTTTTATATAGAAAATCATAAAAAAGAAATATTACATCAAGATAAAGTTTTTGAAAAAATAGCAGATTATATAAAAAATAACAATTTATTAGAGTAAAGTATGTTCAAATAAATAAAAAAATTAGAAAAATAAGGAGGAAGTTATGACGAAGTATTGTGTAGTTACTACGACTTGTGATAAATTAGAAATAGCAAACAAGATAATCAATACACTTTTAGAAAAAAGATTGGTTAGTTGTTGCCAAATGAGTAACGTTGAAAGTAGTTATTGGTGGAAAGGTGAAATTGTAAAAGAACCAGAATTCTTGATACAAATGAAAACCAAAAAAGATTCATTTAAAGAAGTAGAAAAAGAGATATTAAGCATACATGATTATGAAACTTGTGAAATTATTTCTTATGACATAGATGAAGGAAATAATAAATATCTAAAATGGATAGAAGATGAAATAAAATAGTAAAAATAAATAAGATTAAAATTATTATAAAGGAGGAATATATTATGGATAATTATTTTATCATACATGGATCATTTAGTAGTCCATATTCAAATTGGATAGGATGGTTACATGATTTTATTGAAGGAGAAGGAAAACAAGTATATGTACCAGATTTTCCAATAGGTGTTGGATTTCAGAACTATGAAAATTGGAGTAAGTTATTAAAATACTATGTAGATTTAGGGCTTATCAATGAAAACACAACGATAATAGGACACAGTATCGCACCAGCTTTTATAACTAAATTTTTGATTGAAAATAAACTAAAAGTAAAAAAATGTATTTTCGTTTGTGGATTTAATAACTATTTAGGAATAGATGAAGAATATGATGCTGTGAATGAAAGTATGTATACAGATGGAATAGAAAGTGTAAAGAATTATGCAAAAGATATTATTTGTTTCTATTCTAATAATGACCCTTATGTCAAATATGAGGCAGAATTAGATTTTGCAAATAAAGTAGCAACGGAAAAAATCTTAGTACCAAATGCAGGACATATCAATAGTGAAAGCGGATATGATACTTTTGAAGATGTTGTGCCATATTTATAAACCTAATAAAAGGAGAAAAAACATGGAAATATGGGATATATTAGATAGTGAGGGAAACAAAACAGGAAGAACTATGGTAAAAGGAGAAGAAAAAGTGCCAGAAGGATTTTATCATTTAGGAGCAGATGTCTGGATAAAAAATTCTGAAAATAAGATTCTGATTCAAAAACGTTCTCCACAAAAAAGGTTATCTCCTAATGTATGGGCAATGACAGGTGGTTCTGTTATAAAAGGTGAAACAACTATAGAAACGATTGAAAGAGAAACGTTTGAAGAAATAGGTGTGAAATTAAACATCAAAGATGCAAAAAGATTAACCCGTTTTAGAACAGGAAATGTTTGGGTAGATACCTATTTTCTAAAACAAGATATAGATTTGAGCCAAATTATTATGCAAAAAGAAGAGGTTAGTGAAGTAAAATGGGCAACTTATGAAGAAATAGAAGAGATATATCAAAATGGTCAATTTATTAAAAATCGTTGGGAGTTTGTTAAAGATATTATTAGAGAATTTTAATATGTAAAAAATTAGCATTGTTAGTATAAACTTTTAGTAGGGAAAATTTGATAAAAAAATTGAATAAGAGATACCAATTTGATAGAATATTTTT
>CALXFG010000015.1 GCA_944387505.1 uncultured Clostridia bacterium | reverse complement strand
GGTGCAGAAGTAAGACCAGGAGATATCTTAGTTGGAAAAGTAACACCAAAAGGAGAAACAGAATTAACAGCTGAAGAAAGATTATTAAGAGCTATCTTTGGTGAAAAAGCAAGAGAAGTAAGAGATACATCATTAAGAGTACCTCATGGAGAAGCAGGAACCATCGTAGATGTTAAAATCTTTACAAGAGAAAATTCAGATGAATTAGGACCTGGTGTTAATCAAATCATTAGATGTTATATTGCTACAAAGAGAAAAATATCTGTTGGAGATAAAATGGCAGGACGTCATGGTAACAAAGGTGTTATTTCAAGAGTATTACCAGAAGAAGATATGCCATTTATGCCAGATGGTACACCAATTGACATCTTATTGAACCCTCTTGGAGTTCCATCTCGTATGAACTTAGGTCAAGTACTAGAAGTTCATTTAGGAGGAGCTGCAAAAGCATTAGGATGGCATGTATCTACACCAGTATTTGATGGTGCAACACAAGAAGATGTTGAAGAGTTATTAGCAGAAGCTGGAATGAACAAAGATGGTAAAACAACACTATATGATGGTAGAACAGGAGAGCCATTTGCAAGCCCAATTACAGTTGGTGTTATGTATATGTTAAAACTACACCACTTAGTAGATGATAAAATCCATGCGCGTTCAACTGGACCATACTCATTAGTTACACAACAACCTCTAGGAGGAAAAGCACAATTTGGTGGACAACGTTTTGGAGAAATGGAGGTTTGGGCATTAGAGGCTTATGGTGCTTCATATACATTACAAGAAATGTTAACGGTTAAATCTGACGATGTTGTCGGAAGAGTTAAAACTTATGAAGCTATTGTTAAAGGTGAAAATGTTCCAGAACCAGGTGTTCCAGAAAGCTTTAAAGTATTAGTAAAAGAACTTCAATCTTTAGGATTAGATGTTAGATTATATTCTGATGATAACCAAGAGCTAGAATTGAAAGAAAATATCGAAGATGGAATCGAATATGACCCAGAAAAAGAAAAGAAATATCTAGCTGAAGATGAAGTGGTAGCAGACGGAGACTTAGATGATGGTTATACAGAAGAGAGTACAGAGGATGATATCCTACTAGAAGATGAAAATGAATCACTAGATGATGGAAATGACGAGTTATTTGAAGGACTAGATGATGAGGATGATGAGATGTTCTTTGGCAATGATTTGGCAGGGGATAATATTGATAATGATAATGATATCATGTAAAACGAACTAAATCAGGCATCTTACGTCGTTAATTCGAAAAAGAAAATCCTCGATGTACAAAAAGTACGCCTCCGGTTTTCTTTTCCGAATTACCTAGTAATATACCTAATTTATTTCGTTTTGTGAATGAGAAAAAAGATGATTACTTTTGCTTCGTTTACGAAGAGAGTGAATGAAAAGGGGAAAATAAATGAAAAAAAAATTACTGATAATCATTCTAATTTTAGCTGTTTTAGTAATATTATCTATATTCATTTATAATGTAATCTATAATTTGTTTTTTAAACCGATTGTTATAATTGCTGACGCTCCTACTTGGCAAGGTGGACTAACTCCACAAGTAATGCCACATTATATAAAGATAGATAAAGCTGGAAGGAAATATGAAGGATACTATGAAAAAGAAATGGAAAAAGTAAAAACATTCGATTCAGAAGCAATGAAGATTTTAAATGAAAAATTAAATTTATTATATAATGAAATTAAAGATACGGGAGAAAGTTATGGGAGTTATAGAATAACTATATACGGAAAAACTTATAATATTGATGAATTTAGTGAAAAAGCAACAACTATATATAAAGAAATATGTGAAATAATCGACTAGAAAATTTCAAATATGTTGTTATTTAGAGAAAATAATGATTACAAAAAAATGAAATGGAAAGGAGATTAACTATGAAAGAAGAATTAAGTGATTTTTTAAAAACAGCTTATGAATATGGAAAAGTTAAAGATTTAAAAGATGCTTTTGAAGAATATCCTGTTGACGAAGAATGGCATAAAGGAAAAATCGAAAATGTTCTAAAAGAAAATAGTGAATCTTATAATCTTTACGAAATTGGGGATATAGTTTTTGTTAGAGAATATAGTTATCCTGATGGTAAAATTGGAAATAATCATTTTTTTGTAATAATAGACCAAGATAATACTGCTGTTCCAATAGAAAATTTTGGTATGCTTGTATCATCTAATTTGAACAAATTAAAGTTTAAAACAAATAAACTATTAGAAAAAGACGAAACAAATAATTTGCACAAAGATAGTTTAGTAAAAACAGATGTTATATATAAGATACCAAATGAACAAATAATTTTTAAAATTGGTATAGTAAGTTATGAAAAAATAGAAGAATATAGAAAAAGTTTTTATGATAGCTTAAAAAATCAAAATTAATTATACAAAGAATAAAAAATAAAATTAACTGAATAAATTCTAAAAAGGAAAGGGGCGACAGGAAGGAATTGCACCAGCGGTGGCTAGACCTCTTCACCTGTTTTAGAATTACCCAAAAGAAACGTTAGGGACGTGCCAAATCGTTCCAAAATGAAACGAAAGGGACACACCTCTAATGTTTCTGAATAATAAAAATATGGGGTCTGTCCCTTTCGTTTCATTTTGGAACGATTTGGCACGTCCCTATTGTTCAAGGGGGAAATAAAGTGGACGAATTAGATATTTTTAATAAATTAAAAATAGGAATTGCATCAGATGAAAAAATCAGAGAGTGGTCAAAAGGAGAAGTAAAAAAACCAGAGACCATTAACTATAGAACATTAAAACCAGAAAAAGATGGACTTTTCTGTGAAAGAATATTTGGTCCAACAAAAGACTGGGAATGTCATTGTGGTAAATATAAAAGAGTAAGATATAAAGGTATTGTGTGTGATAGATGTGGTGTTGAAGTAACCAAATCAAAAGTAAGAAGAGAAAGAATGGGGCATATTGAATTGGCAGCACCAGTTGCACATATATGGTATTTTAAAGGAATTCCAAGTAGAATTGCTTTAATGCTTGATATTTCACCAAGAAACCTAGAAAGAATTATTTATTTTGCTTCATATGTGGTTATTGATAAAGGAACAACAAATTTAGAAAAATGTCAAGTATTAAATGAAAAAGAATATCATGAAGCAGAAGAAAAATATGGAAGAGGTTCTTTTAAAGCAAAAATGGGTGCAGAAGCTTTAAGAGAATTACTAGAACAAATTGATGTAGAAAAATTAGCATTACAAATTAGAAAAGAATTAGAAAATGCAAGTGAGCAAAAGAAAAGTAAACTAATCAAAAGATTAGATACTGTAGAAGCATTCAGACTTTCAGGAAATAGACCTGAATGGATGGTTATGAATGTTATTCCAGTTATTCCACCAGATTTAAGACCAATGGTACAATTAGATGGTGGTAGATTTGCAACATCAGACTTAAATGATTTATATAGAAGAGTTATTAACAGAAATAACAGATTAAAAAGACTATTAGAATTAGGGGCACCAGAAATTATTGTTAGAAATGAAAAAAGAATGTTACAAGAATCTGTAGATGCCTTAATTGATAATGGAAGAAGAGGTAGACCAGTAACAGGTGCTGGAAATAGACCATTAAAATCTTTATCAGATTTATTAAAAGGAAAACAAGGTCGTTTCCGTCAAAACTTACTTGGAAAACGTGTTGACTATTCAGGACGTTCTGTTATCGTTGTTGGTCCAGAACTTAAAATCTATCAATGTGGTCTTCCAAAAGAAATGGCTGTAGAATTATTTAAACCATTTGTTATGAGAGAATTAGTAGGAAGAGGAATTGCACAAAATATAAAAAATGCAAAAAGAATGGTAGAAAGATTAAGACCAGAAGTATGGGGAATCCTAGAAGAAGTTATTAAAGATCACCCAGTTATGCTAAACCGTGCGCCTACACTACATAGATTAGGTATTCAAAGTTTTGAGCCAGTATTAGTAGAAGGTAGAGCAATCAAACTTCACCCATTAGTTTGTGAAGCATTTAACGCTGACTTCGATGGTGACCAAATGGCTGTACATTTACCATTATCACCAGAAGCACAAGCAGAATCTAGATATTTAATGCTTTCAACAAATAACTTGTTAAAACCACAAGATGGTAAACCAGTAGCTGTACCAAGACTAGACATGATCTTAGGAAGTTACTATTTAACAATGGTATTAGATGGAGAAAAAGGTGAAGGAACTTATTATAAAGATCCAGATGAAGCTTTAATGGCATTTGAAAATCATGATGTTGGTATTCACGCAAAAATCTTTGTTAGAATTTCTAAAGAAATTGATGGAGAAATCAAAACTAAGAAAGTAGAAACCAGTGTTGGAAGAATCATCTTCAATCAAGGAATTCCACAAGATTTAGGATTTATTGATAGAAAAGAAGATCCATTCCAATATGAAATTAGTTTCCCAGTTATGAAAAAATCAATGGGAAATATCATTGAAAGAGTCATTAGAACACATGGATTAACAGAATCAGCAGAAGTTATTGACTATATCAAAGCATTAGGATTTAAATATTCAACTTTAGCAGGTATTACATTCTCAATGAGTGATGTACAAGTACCAGAGGCTAAAAAAGGATTATTAGAAGAGGCTGATAAAAAGATTGAAAATATTAGAAAACAATATGCAAGAGGTTTAATTACAAACGATGAACGTTATTCAGAAGTTATCAAAGTATGGGAAGATACAACAAACAAAGTTAGTGATGCCATGGAAGAAAACTTTGATGAATTAAACCCAATCTATATGATGGTTAAATCAGGAGCCAGAGGTAACATGAGCCAGTTAAGACAAATTGCTGGTATGCGTGGATTGATGGCAAGTACAACAGGTAAAGCAGTTGAAATACCAATTAAATCATCATTTGCAGAAGGACTAGATGCCTTAGAGTACTTCATTTCAGCACATGGTGCTAGAAAAGGACTTTCAGATACAGCTTTAAGAACAGCTGACTCTGGATATTTAACAAGAAGATTAGTTGACGTATCACAAGATATTATCGTAAGAGAACATGATTGTGGTACAGATGATGGAATCATTGTTTATGACATTAAAGATGGACAACAAGTGATTGAAAAAATGCAAGAAAGATTATTAGGAAGATTCCCTGTTGAAGATGTATACAATCCAGAAACAAAAGAACTAATTGTTGATACAAATACCATGATTACAGAAAAAATTGCTGATGAAATTGTAGCAGCCGGAATTGATAGACTAAAAGTACGTTCTGTTCTTGGATGTCGTTCAAAACATGGTGTATGTCAAAAATGTTATGGTATGGGATTAGCAAGAAGAGACTTAGTATCAATTGGTGAAGCAATTGGTATCATTGCAGCACAATCAATCGGTGAACCAGGTACACAGCTTACAATGAGAACTATCCACTCTGGTGGTGTTGCTGGTGTAGCAGATATTACACAAGGTCTTCCAAGAGTTGAAGAGCTATTTGAAGCTAGAAAACCAAAGGGACTTGCCATTATTTCAGAAATTGATGGTAAAGTAAAAATTAAAGAAACAAAGAAAAAGAAAGAAGTTATTGTTACTGGTAAAGATAATTCAAAATCTTATACCATTCCATTTGGTTCAAAGATGAAGGTAAAAGATGGAGATATGGTAGAAGTAGGAGAACCATTAATTGAAGGTTCAATTAACCCAGCTGAAATCTTAACATTAAAAGGACCAGAAGGTGTATATGAATACTTGATTTCAGAAGTACAAAAAGTATATAGAAACCAAGGTGTTGATATTAATGATAAACATATCGAGGTAATTGGTAGACAAATGCTTAAGAAAGTAAGAGTTGAAGATAATGCAGATACAGATATGTTCCCAGGTTCATTAATTGATATGTATGAATTTGAAGACAAAAATGCAGAAGCTATTGCAGAAGGAAAGAGACCTGCAACAGGAAAAAGAGTATTACTTGGTATTACAAAAGCAGCTCTTGCAACAGATAGTTTCCTATCAGCAGCATCATTCCAAGAAACAACAAGAGTTCTTACAGATGCAGCCGTTAAAGGTAAAACAGATGACTTAATGGGATTAAAAGAAAATGTTATCATTGGTAAATTAATTCCAGCAGGTACAGGAATGAAGAAATATCAAGATATTCATATTAATACAGAAAAAGAATTAGAACAAGTAACAGATACAGAAAATATGCAGTAAAATAAAAAGTTGCCAAAGGGGACGTGCCCTTTTGGCAACTTTGTTTATTTTAGTTGTTCAATTTCTTGTTTTGCTAATTGTGTTATTTCTGAAATTTCTTCAATGGTCATACCTTTTAATAGTAATTTTTTAGCAATGTTTTGTTTCTCGCGCTTTTCGCCACGCTTTTCACCACGCTTTTCACCGAACTTTTTCTCCTATTTTTTTACCTTCTTCTATACCTTTTCTTTTTGCTTCATAAATTTCTGTATTATAAGTCAATCTACTTCTTTCTCTTATTTCATACAATTCTCTTTCTTTTTCATCAGCACTCATTTTTTCTAGTTGTTTGATTGCTTCTTTCAATTCGCCTTCTTCCTTTTTATATTCTTCCATCATTTTTACATCGCCCCCAATTATATATAACCATTTTTCTAATACATCAGCAGTTTTAGGTTTAGTTTTTTTAAATTTTGGCAATTCGATTATGTAGAATCTAACCATATCTGTTAAGTATTCTTGTTCCTTCTTATACCCAATATTAACATATCTTCTAGCATTTGTTTTTTCAAATTTTATTCGTGCTAAACTTACATATGCATTTCTTTTTAAAATACAATCATTTACAATACAAATTACGATTGTATCTTTCACATTTTGATATTTTTCTGAGACTTTTATATCTCCTGCTATGAGTTTGGCATTATAGACAACTAATCTTTTATCAATAGATGTAGTATTTCCTACTTGCATTTCGATATCTAATATTGTATTTTCGTTAATTTCTGCTCTTATATCTAGTACACTTAACTTTTCTCTTATTGTTTCTTTGGGTATTTCAGGATTTTTAAGCTCTATTTTTTGTATTTTGATTTCTAAGATTGCTTCTAATAAACTTTTTAAAATTCTTTCATTACCACCTTTTCCAAATATGCGTTTAAATACATAATCAGATGATAAAGGTAGTAAATCAACAGTTTGTGATTTATTTTCCATTTTTCCTCCTTTATTTTAGCAAATTTTTATTAGATATTCAATTAACCATTTAAATTTTTGTTCTATAAAACATATAAAAGTTGAAAATAATACTATAAGCAATAGGTGAAATTTTTATTAGAATATGTGATAAATGAAAAGATTTGAATATAAAATAATAAAAAATTTTAAAATAAAATAAATATATGAAATTAAAAGTAATATAAAAAATAAAATATTATGAACATAAATATATAAATTAAAATTTGTATTCTTAATAGAAAAATAAAAAATCTATAAGAATATTGATAATATTTTACAACATTCTTATAGATTTTTCAAGTTTTTTGTAAGCATTCAATAAAATTTGGGAGCAAATGTGACCAAACAGACTGGTTCCAATTGTTCCTGAAATGTCGCATAGACAAACGAACCTAATGCGACACCCCAATGGTTCCATCTCTCGCCAAACTTGACAAAATAGCTATTTCCAAGTAAAATATAATAGAGTAATTATAAGGAGAAATATATTTATGCAAAATACAAATAGAAAAGTTTTTGATAAATTATTATCAAAAACAAAGATATATTTAGCAATTATATTTATATTGTTAGTCATAGTTTGTATAGAAAATGCGATTATGATCATACCAGCCATATTGATATTTATGGCGGTTGTTGCATATTCATATTATGCTAATAATAGAAGAAAAAGTGAGATATCAGAAACATTACAGGACTTAACCTTATCAGTAGATACAGCTGCTAAAAGTAGCTTAATTAATTCTCCATTCCCATTAATTATTATGGAATCAAATGGAAATGTCATATGGAGAAGTGCAAAATTCATATCTGAATTTGAAGGATTTGATATTAACCAATATTTAACCAATTTAATTGATGACATCAAATTAGATATAAAAGAAATAGAAAAGGATGATTCAAAAGAAAAAGAAATTTCAAAGCATATTGAATTAAACAATAAAAACTATGAAGTATTAGGAAAATTTGTGCATTCAAGAAAATATGATAAGAGACATGCTGATAAATATATGATAATGTTATACTTTATAGACGAAACAGAAATCGTCAAATTAAAAGAAGAATACAAAGATTCAAAATCATGTATAACCATTATCATGATAGACAATTATGAAGAAACCATGCAACAGCTAGAAAGTGAAGAAAAGCCACAAGTTATTGCGGAAATTGATAAATGTATTTATGAATGGACAGATAAAAGTAATGGAGTATTAATAAAATCTGATAGAGATAGATATGTTTATTTATTTGAACAAAGATATTTTGAAAAAGTAAAAGAAGATAAATTTAGTATTTTAGATAAAGTAAAAGATATTAAAACAAAGGAAAATGTACAAATCACATTAAGTATAGCAATCTCAAATGACGGTATGACAGACAAAGAAAAATACAAATCAGCACAAGCAGCGATGGATGTTGTCTTAGGACGTGGAGGAGACCAAGCAGTCATTAGAGAAAACGAAATCTATAAATTCTATGGTGGAAGAGCCCAAGAAGTAGAAAAAAGGACAAAGGTAAAAGCAAGAGTTGTAGCACATGCATTAGAGAATTTAATAAAAGATGCAAGTAAAGTTATGATTATGGGACATACAAATCCAGATATAGATTCTATGGGATCTAGCATGGGAATTTATCGATTAACAAAAAGTTTAGGGAAAAAAGCATATATTATTGATAGTAATGAAACAAATACATTACAAAGCTTTAAAGCAGATTTAGCAAAAGAAGCGGAATATGAAGATATATTAATTTCAAAAGAGGTAGCAGAAGAAAATATTGATAAAGAAACATTAGTGGTTATTGTAGATACCCATAAAACGACCTATGTAGAAGCGCCAGAATTATTAAATAGAACAGATAAAATTGTTATTATAGACCATCATAGAAGAAGTACCGATTATATAGAAAATGCAACATTAACGTTCCAAGAAGTATATGCTTCATCTGCAGCAGAATTGGTAACAGAGTTATTACAATATGCAGAAGTACATGTAGATTTAAAAACCATTGAGGCAGAAAGCTTGTATGCAGGAATTATGATGGATACGAAGAACTTCACATTTAAAACAGGTGTTAGAACATTTGAAGCAGCTGCATATTTACGTAGATGTGGTGTCAATATCATTAGAGTAAAAAAATGGTTCCAAAGTAATTTAGAAACATTTAATAAAATTGCAGCAATTGTGAAAAAAGCAGAAATTGTTAATGATACAATAGCTATTGCAACATATGAGAAAAAAGATAAAGAAGCAAGCCTAATATGTGCAAAAGCAGCAGACGAGTTATTAACCATTAGTGATATAACTGCATCATTTGTTATGGGAAAAGCAGGAAATAAAATTTGTATTAGTGGAAGATCAATAGGAGATATTAATGTACAAATTATATTAGAAAAGCTAGGTGGTGGAGGACATATTACTCTAGCTGGTGCACAAGTAGAAGGCATGACAATGGAAGAAACAAAACAAGAACTAATCAATAGAATCAATGAATATTTTTCAGAAATAGAAAATTAATGTCGCATTGGGATCAGATCCTTATGCGACATTTTCTTAAACAAAAATTATCAACAAGGTAACTATTCAGTGGTATAAAATTTCTAATTATGAGTTTTTGAATATTTATTTTTAATAAATTCCTCGGCTCAATACGTGCTCTAGCCTTTCTAATTATAAAAGAAACGAGCCTCTCGCTCTATCGCGCTTCCTCATTTTTTTTCTAATAAGAAAGGCTACAAGCACTCCAATCACATTCGTCATTTATAAAAAATAAATATTCAAGAACTCTTTTAATAATAAATACCTCTCCACTAAATAGTTACTCAAAAAGAAAAAATCAGATAGCAAAAAAGTACACTAATACTACAACCAAAAATTGGAATTAAAAAAGAAAAATGTCCCAAACAAAAACGATCCCAAATGTCCCAAATGTCCCAAACAAAAACGATCCCAAAAGGACAAAAATGATCTCAATGCGACATTCCCTAGTGAAAAACACGAATAATTACACAGATGTAAAACAATTGTAAAATAAATATAATATTACATAAAAGTTCTCGGATGCTAAGAATCCGTAAAATAAGATGAAATAAGCCAAAATTTGACAGCCTTCGACATATTTACTTACAGTCTCTAGTATATTAAAATAAAATATATACTTACAGCATACAAGGAAAGGAAACGGTGAGCAAATATGAAGAAAAGTTTTAATGGCAAAAATGGCAAAGAAAAAGGCAATTTAGCACACAAAACTTTAATACACCAAAAACTTGCATTAGGCATGCGTAATTTAAAAACAGCTATTGTGCAAAATAAAGAAAAAGTGATATCAAGCACGATAGCAGTATTAGCAATTATTACAATGGTAATGACTGCTATTTATCATGCAAATGAAACACAAAAAAGAAGAAATCTAATTGCAACAAATCCAGAACTTGCAAGAGCAATGACATATGGAGAAGTAACAGAAAAGGATGAAGAAACACAAAGTGAAAATGTAAGGTTTAGTGTGTATTTTGCCAGAGATTTAAATGGGGATGGTTATGCTGATAAAGTAAAAGGAACATGTAAAGAGGTGGAAGGAGAAGACACACTTTACATGAGCTTAAACGTGCTTGAAGATGGATATCTAAAAGACGCAAAAATTGAAATTGAAGCAGATAATATATATTTTAAAACAGCATTAGTAGATGATGAAGTTATAGATGGAAACTACATAAGTGAAAATACAACAACGATCAATCTAAAACAAGTACAAGCAGGAACACAAAAGCTAATCTTTGGACAAGTGCGTTCAGGAGATTATCGATATACAAGTAGCAAAAGAGATGCCATAGGAAAAGATACAAACAAATATAGTGGAATTAACAAAATAACATTAACAGGAACACATGTAAAAAATGACGGAACAGAAACACAAATAAAGAAAGAAATAGAAGTACCAGTAGATTGGTATGGAACAACAAAAGCAGAAATACCATACACATATGGATCAAATGCAGAAAAAAATAAATACCAAAATTACAACACAGAAAGTATCGTAGATGAAGAAAACCAAGAAGTAAATCTAGAATTTAAAATTGTATCACAAGAAAGCAATAATAAATTATTATTAAAAAAATCAACAATTGAGGGAACAATTCCAGAATTAAATGGATATAAACCAACAAAAGTAGAAATAACAGGAGATAATGTACAATACAGTTATGAAGAAGAAACAGGAAACTTTACAGCATATAGAGAAGCAACAATAGGAGAAGATGGAGTAGTAACTAAAGAAGCCTATACATCAAGCTGGGGTACAGCAAGATATAGCGAATACAAGCTAAAAGTAACCTATCCATTAGAAGCATATGAACAAGCAAATGGAACAGTGATATTAAATATACCAGTAAAAGCAACATTTGAAGGATATAACAATCAAAATGAAGAATTTAATAACCCATACATCAGTAACACAGCAGAAGATATCATAACCGTAACATATGAAAGAGGTGGAGGAGATGTTATAGGGTATGATGTACAAGTGGGAACATGGGTAGGAAATCCATATAATGTATATGTTGTGTCAAAAGAAAATGCAGTCAAATACTATAACCAAGTCCAAGATGACACAAAAGATACCTATGAAGTAAGATGGTATGTATCAAGAGGAAACTCAGGAGAAATAGCAAATGTACAATTAAGAGAGCAAGACACCAACTATACAGATAAATTCCAAAAAACAGATGGAACATATGAAGATATGTTACCATACAGCAAAAATATAGGAATCTATTTTACAACACCAGGAGCTATGTTTGGAGAAAATGGATGGATACGTGTATATAATGATGAAACAGATGAATTAATCCATGAATTTACAAGTGAAGATTGGGAAAATTATACAAAAGAAAATCCATATTATTACAGCACACCAATAGACCATATCAGAATAGAAACAAGTCAAGCAGAAAGAGTAAGTAGTTTTACAGCAACAAGCATTAAAGAAATGAATAATGCCCAATTAACAACAGATAAAATAAGAGAAGAATTTAATCAACTAAGTAAAATCTATTCATACTTAAGTGGATATGCAAAATATAGTGAAGAGGAAGAATATCAAAAATTAAAAGATGACACAGGAATCGCCAACTATGATGAACCATTATCAATGGCACAAATCTCAAGTGTGACACCTACAACATTGTCTACACAAGAAACAACCAATATGAAAATAAATATAGGAACTGTAAACTTGGGATATAATGTGGAATCATGGAAAAATGGAACATTTTTATTAAAATTTCCAGAAGAAGTGCTAGTAGCAGATATAAACGATATTACCATAAACAATGGAAATGTGAGCATACTTGGATATGATATATATGAACAAGACGGAAACTATTTTCTAAAAATATTAACAGAAAATGAAAATCCAGAAAATTATACAATCACAGTAGATGCCAATATCACACCAGACCCAAGAAAAATATCAGCAACAAAAGATATTGAATTATATGCCTATAATGAAGAATGTAATAACTATAAAGATACTTTAAGAGCACAAGATATCTATGATATCAATGGGGATGGAAATACACAAGATTTAGTAGACTATAGTAAAAAATCAATTACATTTGTAGGACCTTCAACCCTTTTAACAACAGAAACAGCGTCAGACTATAATGAAGAAGGAGACGAAATAAAGACAACCGTAGCACCACAAGTAGCAGAAATTGATAAAACACAAAATAATAGAACAGCAAAAATCAGTGTACAAATTACCAATAACTATTCTGGAAATATCAGTGGAATTATCGTAGTAGGAAAAACACCATTTGCAGGAAATACATCACAAGTATTAGGAAACAATCTAGGTTCAACATTTACAGCAAAAATGACAGGACCAATAGAACTTCCAGAAAACTTACAAGGAATTGCAACTGTATATTATTCAGAAAATGAAACAGTCAATAGTGATTTAAACGATAGCAGTAACAACTGGAAAACAGCAGATGAAATCACAGATTTTTCAAAAATCAGAACTTATGCAATTGATTTAAGAGATTATGTAGTAGAAAAAAGTGAAGAATATATTTGTACTTATGAAATAGAAGTACCACAAGATGTAAACTACAATGATGTAAGTTATTCAACACATGCCGTATATTTCTATTTAGAAACAGATGAAGGAAAATTAGCAGACCAAACAGAGACGAATAAACTAGGATTTAAAATAGCAAGAAAATACAATTTAGAAATTAATAAAGTAAAACAAGGAACCAATAGCCCAATTCAAGGAGCATCATTTAGTGTACAAGAAGAAGGAGAAGAAAGCTCAAGAATTATTGCAAGTGATGCACAAGGAAAAATTAACATACAAGATTTGTATGTAGGAAAAGTATATACAGTAAAAGAAATAAAAGCACCAAGTGATTATGTATTAAATGGTGAAACAATTAAATTTACAACAACAGTAGATGACAATGGAGATTTACAAGTAGAAAGATTGGAAGGAAATAGCAATCTAAATGTAGAGCAAGCAACAGAAGAAGAACCAGCAAAAGTAAGCTTTACTGTAACCAATGAGCCTAAATACACATTTAAATTAACAAAAGAGGACCAATATGGAAATTTAGTACCAGGTGTTAGATTTAATTTAATAGGAAAAGGTTTACCAACAACAGGAAGAACGGTAACAACAAACAGCAAAGGTGAACTTACCATAACAGGACTATATCCAAATGAAGAATATACATTGAAAGAGGTATATGCAGAAGGATACGAATACAGTGAAGCACCAATCAAATTTAAAACTGTATGGAATGGAAATGAGCTAGAAGCACAAGTGATAGAAGGAAGTTTTAAAACACAACCTACAGTAGACAACACACAAGAAAAACAACCAATTATGAGTGCAAGTATTGTGAATACAAAATTAGATGAATATTATTTATACTTAGACAAATTTGAAAAAGAAACACCAATTCCATTAGAAGGAGCAGTATTTAGAGTAACAGGAAAATGGTTGGATAATGAGTATACAACAGATGAATATGGAGAATTAGAGGTAGGACCATTATATGAAGGTATAGAATATACCATAGAAGAAGTTATGCCACCAGCAGGATATGCATTAAGTGATAATACAGTAAAATTTGTAGTAAAAAAAGATGAAGAAGGAGGTTCATATTTACAAATATTAGAGGGAGAAATTAAAGCATTAGAGGACTTTAATACAGGAGACATAAGACCAGTAACAGATATTCAAGAAGGAGAAGAAGGAACTAGTACATTTGGATTAGTAAGTGTACCAGTAATAGATAAAGATGGTAATATTATAGATGATAAATGTGTCAGTGTTACTGGAAACTATATGGAAATTGCGCTAGATAATGAACCATTATTTAGCCTAACCAAAATCGATGGAGAAACACAAGAACCATTGCCAAATGTAAAATTTGCTATTACAAAAGTAGAAGATGATGGAACAGAAACACAAGCAGTAAATAGTAAAGGAGAAGTGATAGGAGAAACAGTACAAATAGATGATAAAACATACCAAGTTATCACAACAGACGAACAAGGAAGAATTACGGAAGACTTACCAGAAGGATATTACAAGGTAGTGGAAATAGAAACTGCCGAAGGATACCAATTACCAGAAAATGAACAAGACAGAACCTATTTCTTTGGAATTGGAAAAACAAAACCAGCAGTAAAAGAAATGGTAGAATTATGGAGTCAAAGTTTCGAAGGTAATGGAGAGATTAGTTATACAGATTCTATTGCAACAGATGATGGTGGGTATATTAAGATAGGATTTTTTAAAGGAACAGTAAAATTTGACGCAGATGAAACAGAGAGTGGAGAGGAATTAGTATTAACATCAACAAATGCTAATAGTGACGCTGTTATTATTAAATACAATAGTAATAATAAAATTGTATGGAGTAATACATATGTATCAGGAGGTCATGATTATTTTTATTCTATCACAAAGACAGATTCAAATGAATATGTGGTTTCAGGAGCAAAAGGGGCTACTAAAATTCATATAAAATATAATGATTCTGGAAACTTATTAAATGAATATATAGAATTGACGGATAGGGTAACAAATCCAGGACAAATAAATATAAAAGAAACAAGTGATGGCGGATTTGTGGAAATTGAAAACTTTAGTGAAACAAAAACGATCCCTGCTGAAGCTACAGTAAATAATGAAGAAATAGTATTTGAAAGTAGAGGTAGCTTTGATGCTATACTAATTAAATATAACTCAGAACATAAAGTGGAATGGGCTAGAAGTATAGGAGGAGATGCAGAAGATAAAATCAATGATTTTGAGGTAGATAAAGATGGTAATATTATAGTTGTAGGATACTTTTTAACAAGTAATTTAATAATACCTACTGAAGAAACAGTAAATGGCGAAGAAATAATATTAACCAACGCAGGAAACAATGATCCATTTATAATAAAATATAATCAGGAAGGTCTTATAGAGTGGGTAGGATATCCAGGAGGAACATGGAGTAACGAAAAATTTAATACAATAGATGTAAATAATGAAAATAAGTATATTGTAAATGGGTATTTAGCAACTGGTTCTTTAGAGATATCAGCAGATCAAACTCAAGATGGAAAAAGTATGAGTATATCGGGAAATAGTTGCAATATTATATATAATGAAAATGGCAAGATAGAGTGGGCAGAAGGATATAATACAGGAACTTATACTTCTCACGCAGTGAAATCAACTGAAACAAAAGATGATGGATATATTCAAGTAGGTAGATTTAATGATAATGCTAGTAGTATTAAAGCAGACCAAACAGCCTCTAACCAAGAAATACAACTTTCAAGTAATGGCTCAAGAGATTATCTTGTCTTAAAATTTAATAAAGATAATAAGGTAGAATGGGCAGGACAATTTGGTAGTATTGCTGAGGAAACTGATGCAAATATAAAATCAGTTACAGAATTACCAAGCAACAGATACCTAGTACAAGTATATCTAACAGTCAAAGCAATAATACCAAGTGACCAAACAACATTAGGTCAAGATGTTGAGTTATTAGGAAACACAACCTTAATATACAACAGTGATGGATTAGTAGAATATGCATCAAGTGAAGTAAGTAGTAGTTCACAATATAATTCAGCAGTTGCAACAAGTGATGGTGGACAAATTGCAGTAGGACAAATGACAGGAAAATTACATATTGATGGAGAACAAACATCAACAGGGGAAGACATTGATTTATTAAGTAATGGACAATCTGATGCCCTTATAACAAAATATAATGCAGAAGGAAAAATAGAATGGATTAGCAATATAGGTTCAAACAATGGAGATGTAATTAATGACATTGAGAAAGTTGATGATAAATATATAGCAGTTGGATATTATTGTGGAAATATAACAATACCTGCAGAAGATACTGTAAATAACGAAGCTATACAAGTAACAAATGCAAATACTAATTATAATGCTATGGCTATCATATTTAATGAAGATGGTAAAATTATCAAAGTCAACAAGTTGAGTAATACAAGTATTGAAAAATTCAATGCTATTTCTAAATCAGAAGATGGCTATGTTATAGTAGGATTTGTAAATGCTAATATGACAATACCGGCAGAAGATACTGCTGATGGCATGGCTATAGATATTACTGTAACAGGTGCTCAAAACGGAATTATATTAAAATATAATAGTGATGATAAAATAGAATGGATTCGAACTATTGCTTTAACATATAATAATCAAAAGGGATTTATGAGAGTGGAAAGCTTATCTAATGGAGAGTATGTGGCTATTGGTAGAGTGGATCCGGGAGATTTTACAATTAATGCAGAAGATACTGAAAAAAATGAATCCATAATAAAAACCATTACAGATGGAAGTGGAGGATTAATTGTTATAAAATTTAACGAAAATGGTAAAGTGGGTACAGCTAATGTTATTAATCAATTTTGTGCTGATGGATTTGATGTAATTAATACTAAAAATAGTGGATATATTGTTGCTATAAGAAGCGTTTGGACGAACTCCATGATTATTCCAGCAGAAGAAACTATAGACAACAAAGAAATAGAAGTAAGTACACCAGGATATAATATATTTTTAATAAAATATAACCAAGATGGTTTGTTTGAAAATTTTAAACAAATAGATGCTCATGAATATCAAGGAAATGTTAAAATTAGCAATACAAATGACAATGGATACATATTAAATGGTGCTAATTATACATATAAGTTAGATGCTGAATTAAATATAGAATATAGCTATAAAGGGATATATGCAGCAGTAACCAAACCACTAAACAATGAAACAGAATATATTCAAGTTGGACGTACAACAGTAAATAGTGTCAATGTAGCTCAAATTGCCAAATTCCAAGAAAACACCATCTCAGCCGAAATCCCAGAACAACAAGAATTAACTGTAGAAAACTATAAAAAAGAATACAAAATCACAACAGAAGTAGAAGGAGAAGGAGGAAGTATATCAGGACAAGGCTCAACGGCTGACAATCCATATGAAATTGTAGAAGATGGATCAGATAGTACAAAAGAAATTGTCATAACACCAGAAGAGGGATACCAAATTCTAAAAATCACCGTAAATGGAGAAGAAATAGAATTTGTACCAGAAGAGGATGGAAGTGTCATATTAGATAAATTTGTTAATATGACAAGTGATAAACATGTCGTTGTACAATTTAGTAATTCAGTTTCAACAGTCATTGTTCATCACTATAAATATGGAACAACAGAACCATATGAATCATTGGCAGAAGATGAAACATTAGTAGGAGAAATTGGTGATAATTATACAACTGCACCAAAAGATATAGAAGGTTATGAAGTGGTAATGGAAGAATTACCAAGCAACGCAAGTGGTGAGTTTACAGAAGATGTGCAAGAAGTTATCTACTTCTATAAACAGTCACCTGCAAAATTCATCGTACATCACTATATAGAAGGAACAGAAGAGATTGTACCAGGTTCAGAAGCTTATCAAATCAATGAAGAAAGAGATAGAGGTTCAGAATATACAACAAGTATGGCAACTGGAATAGATGAAAAATACGAGTTAGTAAGTATTTCTGGAAATCCAACAGGAACACTAACAGAAAATGAAACCGTTGTTACATACTACTATAAAGTCAAAGACTCAGCAGGTGTCATCGTACATCATATAGACACAGACACAAAAGAACAAATTGCACCAGATGTTGTAATTCCAGCAAATGGAACAGGAAAATATGGAGATAGCTATACAACAGAAGTAAGTCAAGAAATACCAGCAAATTATGAATATGTAACCAGAACAGACAACTGGGAAGGAACAATGGTAGATACCTTAACAGAAGTTACCTATGAATATAGATTGGTAGATCCAAATGTAACAAATCAAAATATTTCTAAAACAGCAACATCAAGTATTGATACTCCAAAAGCAGAAATCGAATATGGAATTACCTATACAACAAACATTGAAAACTACATAGGAAAAGCACAAGTAACAATTGTCGATACATTACCATATAAAATCGATGTAGCAAAATCTAGCTTAAATGGTGGAACATATGATGAAGAAAATCAAACCATTACATGGGTAGAATTAGTAAATGGAATTGATACATATACAACACCTGAAAGTGGAAATATTGAAATTAGTAAAACAATCAAAGTGGTATATCTAAATATGGATGTATCAAAAGAAACCATAGAAAACAATGTATCTGGAAAAGTAAAACTATTTACTCCAGATAAAACAAGTGAAGAGGTAACAAATACAGCAACAACCAATACAGAATTTAAAATGGATATTACAGTCAATAAAGTATGGGAAGATAATGAAACACAAGCACAAAGAAGACCAGACGTGATAACCATCAATGTCATTGGAGAAGATGATAGAGTTGTACAAAGCTACGACTTAAAAGTAAAAGAAGGAGAAACAAGCCATACATTTACAGATTTACCAAAATACAATCGTGAAGGAAATGAAATAAACTATAGAATAGAAGAACAAGAAAAAACATTAGGAGATTTACATTTCTATACATCAAGTGTTAGTGAAATAACAGATGTAGAAGGTGAAAAAGACCATAAACAAGCAACGATTACAAACACCTTTACAAGACCAGACGATGAAATTAGCATTATTGTTAATAAAATCTGGAATGATAATGAAACACAAGCCCAAAGAAGGCCAGAAAGTCTAACATTAGTGGTAAAAAACGGAGACCAAGAAGTAAAAACAGTCGAAATTACCAAAGACGATATGGTAGAAGGAACAACAAATCAATGGTCAATTATCATTGATGGATTACAAAAATATGATGACAATGGACAAGAAATTGAATATACAGTAGAGGAAAGAGAAAAGACAGAAGGAGACCTAAAATTCTATGAAGCAGAAGAAAATCCTGTAACAGTAGAAGATCATCAAGCAACTATCAGAAATAACTTTGTAAAACCGGATGATACAACAACGGTAACTGTAAACAAAGTATGGAATGATAACAATGATGCAAATGGAAAACGTCCAGAAAGCATTAAATTACAAGTAAAAAACGGAGAAAGTGTTGTAAAAGAACAAGTCGTTAATGTAGATAATGCTAATGGAGGAGACACCAACACTTGGACATATACATTTACAGACTTACCAAAATATGATGAGAATGGACAAGAAATTGTATATACAGCATCTGAAGCAGAAGTAAATGCAGATGACTTGAAATTCTATACAAATGATGGCATTACAGGAGATATGACAAGTGGTTACACAATCACCAATACATTTACAGTACCAGATGAAAGAATCGAATTAACGGTGAATAAAGTATGGAACGACAACGAAATACAAGCCCAAAGAAGACCAGAAACGATTGTGATTAATGTAAAGGCAGAAAATGCAGATAATCAAAATCCAGAAGAGGTTATCGATACATATGAACTAAATACGGCAACAGAAAACAGTCATACATTTACAGGTTTGAAAAAGTACAATAGCCAAGGAAATGAAATCCAATACACAGTAGAAGAGCAAGAAAAGAATCCAGGAGATTTACATTTCTACACAATTAGTGTAGGAACTGTGGAAAACACAGGCGAAAACACGAAAGAAGTAACGATAACGAATACTTTTGAAAAACCAAATGATGTAACAGAAGTAACGGTAACAAAAGTATGGAATGATAGTAATGACAAAGCAGGAAAACGTCCAGAAAGCATTAAGTTACAATTGAAAAATGGAAATGCAACAGTAAAAGAACAAGAAGTGAATGTATCAAATGCCGTTAGTGGAGATACAAACACATGGCAATACACATTTACAGATGTAGAAAAATACAACGAAGATGGACAAGAAATTGTATATACAGTAGATGAAACAGAGGTAAATAGTAATGACCTACAATTCTATAGAAAATCAATAGAAGGAACCACAGTCATCAATACATTTACACAAGATACAACAAAAGTGGATGTACCAGTGACAAAGATTTGGGAAGATAATGCAATACAAGCCCAAAGAAGACCAGAAAGTGTCATAGTTATTCTAAAAGCAAATGGACAAGACAATCAAATATATGAACTAAGTGAAGAAACAGCAGATACAGTAACTGAAAACACTTGGACATATACATTTAAAGATTTACCAAAATATGATGAGAATAATGATATTATCAACTACACAGTAGAGGAAGAAGAAAAAATAACAGGAGACCTATATTTCTATACAAGTAAAGTAGAAGGAACAACCATTACCAATACATTTACAAAACCAACAGATACTATTAGTATAACAGTGTATAAAGAATGGATAGACTACGACAATGCCTATGAGAAGAGACCAGTATCTATCAGATTGGAAGTAAAAGATGGAGAAACAGTGGTTAACTCTGCAGTGGTTACAAAAGATGAGGAATGGTCAGCTACATTTGTAGATTTACCAAAATATGATGATAATGGACAAGAAATTAAGTATACAGTAGATGAAGAAGAAGTAATGGAAAATGACTTGTTCAACTATGAAAAAGAAATAGGAGAAGTAACAGATAAGGTAGGAACAATAGATGAAAAAGAAGCTATTATAAAAAATACAATGACAAAAATCCCATCAACAGTTGAGGTAAAATATGTGGATATCAATACAGGAGAAGAGATATCAGATAGAAAAACAAAAGAAGGAATTATAGGAGATCCATTTGATGTAACAGAAGATAAAAAAGACATAGAAGGATATACTTTGGTGAAAGAACCAGAAGAAAAAACAGGTATATATACACCAGAACCACAAGAAAAAATTTACTACTATGCAAAAAATACAAGGGTCATTGTAAAATACTTAGAACAAGACGATACACCAGAAGATATAGCAGATAACAAGGTATTAGCTAAAGAAGTTACAATTGAAGGATATGAAGGAAAAGACTATACAACAGTCGAAGAAGAAATTTCAGGATATACCTTAGTTGCAACAACAGACAACTTAGAAGGAACAATGCAAAGAGATGAAATTATTGTTATCTACTACTATGCTCCAAATACGAATGTTATCGTAAAATATCTAGAGCAAGATAATACACCAAATGATAATAGTGATAATACAGTATTACTACCAGAAGTAATGATTGATGGATATGTTGGAAAAGATTACACAACTGTAAAAGAAGATATACCAGGATACACATGGGTAAAAGATACAGAAAACACAGAAGGAACCATGACAAAAGATCCAATCGAAGTTATTTACTATTATGCACAAAACACGAAAGTTATTGTAAAATACTTAGAACAAGATGATACACCAGACGATAATACAGATAACTTAGTGTTAGCAGATGAAATAGTCATTTCTGGATATGAAGGATTAGACTATGAGACAGAGCAAAAAGAAATAGATAATTATACATTTGTAAAAGATACAGAAAACACAAGTGGACAAATGACAAAAGATGTTATAGAAGTTATCTACTACTATGCACAAAACACAAAAGCAACTGTACAACATGTAGATAGAGAAACAGGAGAAATCCTAAAAGAGGAAACCAAAGAAGGAAAAGTAGGAGATCTATTTGAAACACATCCAGAAGACTTTGAAGGATATGTATTAGTAGAAAGTCCAGAAGAACCAAATATCATTATGGATAAAACAGGAGAGCAAGTAGTTATATACTATTATGCACATGTATCAGCAGGAGTTATCGAAAAACATATTGACGACATCACAGGAGAATTGTTATATAGTGAAGAACATCAAGGAAATGAAGGAGACGCATATAACATACCATCAAAAGCATTTGAAGGATATGATTTAGTAACAGAAGATGAGGAAGGAAATAGTAGATTACCAGACAACGCAGAAGGAGAAATGAAACGTGATGAAGTAATTGAAGTAAAATACTATTATATCAAAAAAGCAAAAGTTATCGTAAAATACTTAGAAGAAGATGATACACCAGAAGATACAACAGATAACGAAGTATTGGCAGAGGAAGAAATCATAGAAGGACATGAAAATGATAAATATGAAACAGAAGCCAAAGAAATAGAAGACTACAATCTAGTAAAAACACCAGAAAATGCAACAGGAACCATGGTAATAACCAAAAATCCAGACGGAACCTATCATACAGAAATAGAAGTTATATACTACTACAAAAAGGTAGCAGGAGGAGTCATAGAAAATCATATAGATATCACAACAGGAAATAAATTAGCAACTGAAAAGCATGAAGGAAATGTAGGAGATCCATATGATATCCCATCAAGAGAATTTGAAGGATATGACTTAGTAGAGATAGATTCAGAAGGAGACAATATGCTACCAGAAAATGCAAAAGGAACCATGACAGAAGAAGAAATAGTAGTAAACTACTACTATATCAAACAAGCGAAAGTAAAAGTAGAGTATATAGACAAGCAAACAGGAGAAAAACTAGATGAAGAAGAAAACAAGGGACATATAGGAGATAGCTATGAGACAGAAGAAAAAGAATTTGACGGATATGAGCTTGTAGAAAAACCATCAAATAGTACAGGAGAAATGACAGAAGAAGAAATAGTAGTAAAATACTATTATGCAAGAAAAGCAGAAGTCGAAGTCAAATACTTAGAAAAAGGAACAGAATATGAAATAGCACCAAGTGAAACGCTAGAGGGATTAATAGGAGATGACTATGAGACATCAGTAAAAGATATTCCATATTATAACTTTGTAGAAAGAACAGAAAACTATAAAGGAACAATGGAAAAAGAGAAAATTACAGTTATCTACTATTATGAAAAACAGATATTCAACCTAAGTATAGATAAATGGGTATCAAATGTTAATGTAAACGGAATCAGCCAAGGAGCAAGAAATATCAATAATAAAGATGAAATGTATGTAGTAGACATCCATAGAAGTAAAGCAGATACGGCTGATGTAAAAGTATCATATAAAATTAGGGTAACCAATACAGGAGAAATAGAAGGAACAGCAGGAGAAATTGTGGAAGTTATCCCAGCAGGATATAGCTATTATCAAGAAGACAATGATATTTATTGGGAAGAAAGAAATGGAACATTTGTGACAGATGCCCTAAAAGATAACATCATTCAACCAGGAGAATACAAGGAAATTCAAATAGTACTAAGATGGAATAAAGGAGAAGAAAACTTTGGAGAAAAAGAAAACTTAGTTATCTTAACAGGAGAAAACAACCCAGCAGGATATGAAGATGTCAATAAAGACGATAACCACTCAACATCAAAGATGATAATAACAGTAGCAACAGGATTAGACACAAATGGTAGAATCATCTTAACAGCTAGTATCACGATGGTATTATCAATTATATTAGCAGTTAACATAGGACTATTCGTTGCCTACAAGAAAAAAGAAAATTAACAGGATAAAATAAAAGGCTTTTACTAAAATAGTAAAGGCCTTTTTAATGTGCGGTGGGGCCAAACGGACCCGGTACCAATGGACCCCAATGGTCCTAATTTTTACAAATTTTAGTTGAAAAAAGTGAAAAAATGATGTAAAATATACCATACAGAGAAAATGTCGCACAGACAAACGAACCCAATGCGACATACATTGCCATTGCAACCTATGAAAGGAAAGACAAAGAAACGAGTTTAATATGCGCAAAAGCAACAGATGAATTATTAACAATCAGTGATATAACAGCATCATTTGTTATGGGAAAAGTAGGAAATAAAATCTGTATTAGTGGAAGGTCAATAGGAGACATTAATGTACAAGTTATATTAGAAAAACTAGGTGGTGGCGGACATATCACGTTAGCTGGTGCACAAGTAGAGGGAATGACAATGGAAGAAACCAAACAAGAATTAATCAATAGAATTAATGAATATTTTTCAGAAATAGAAAATTAATGCCTTGTTTTAAAAAATATTAATAAGGGTGAAAAAGATGAAACAATTAGAATTTGAAGTGATGTTACCTATAGAAGATAGAAATCTAGTAAATTTGAGCAATTCAATTTTAAAGGAAATGAATTGTAAAACAAAACATAATACATTAAAAGAATTGGATGACCAATTACAACAAAAAGAATATAAAAATATTATTCTACTTTTATATGATGGTATGGGAAGTAGCATATTAGACAAGTATTTGTCAAAAGAAGATTTTATGATTCAAAATAAAGTTTGTAACTTTTCTTCAATATTCCCAGCAACTACAGTAGCAGCAACTACAAGTGTTTTAACAGGATTAGAACCAAGTGAACATGGATGGTTAGGATGGGATATGTTTTTTAAAGATGATAATGAAACTGTTTCTGTATATATGAATGTTGTTAAAGATACTAACATTCCATCAAAGCATAAAGTGAAAGAAAGACCAGAAATGAGATATAAAACTATTATAGAAAGAATAAATGAAGAAACATCTAATGAAGCATATATCGTTTGGCCTTTTGATGAAAAACATCCATGTAATACATTAGAAGAAATAAGTAGCAGAATACATGAAATATGTGCTAATAGCATAAACAAAAAATTCATTTATGCCTATTATGTCAATCCAGACAAAATATTACACAATGAAGGTTTTGACAGTGTAAATGTTAAAGAAGAAATGATTAAAATAAATAATGCAACAAAAAATTTGTGTAAAAAATTACCATCAGAAACTATAGTAATAGCTATTGCAGACCATGGACATATAGAATGTAGATACGAAATATTAAGCGAAAATGAAGAATTGTTTGATATGTTAGCAAGGACAACTGCTATAGAATCTAGGGCATGTGCTATGAAATTAAAAGATGGTGTAGATGAAGAATATTTTAGAAAGAAATTTTTACAGTTATATGGAAATAGTTTTAGGATTTATTCAAAGGAAGAGATTTTACAAAATCAACTTTTTGGAAAAAACCTAATACATAGTACAATTAATGATAATATAAGTGATTATATTGCTGTTGCTACAAAAGATGTATGTTTACTTTATGATAAAAATGGTAAAAAATTTAAAACATATCATGCAGGGATTACTAAAGAAGAAATGGAAATACCATTAATAGTTTTTGGAAAATAGGAGATGTAAATTATGACAATTAAAGAAATAGCAAGAGCAGTAGATAATGAATTTAAAAGATATTTTAAAAATGATGAAAATATAAAATCAATATTTGTAGCAGGATCTATGGCATTTGACGATTATATTGAAAGGGCAGACAATGACTATGATATAAGAGCTGTATCAACAAAAGTCACACCAAGACAATTACAAGACTTTGAGAATTTCTTGATAGGATTAACTCAAAAATTATCAACAGAAAAAATAGGGGTAAATTATAGTTGTTTAGTTGGACCTGTAAATCATAATATTTCTACAAGTGAAAAAAACTTTCTAATACATGCAATGATTCATGAAGAAAAGCAATTAGATGATTTTTTACCAATAACGCATAAATATGCATATGCAAAAAGATACAGGATAGTTGATGGAGAAGATTGTATTGGTAGATTTAGAGCTGTAAGATATACAATCGAAGATATTTTGAATGCACATGAAGGATTGGATTATTGTATTGATATGTTAAAGAGAAGGGAATACAGATATTTAACATGGACAGTAGATGGTGAAACATGTGAATTTACATTTAATAGTGATGAAATGCCAGAAGATACAGTATATGAAAATTGTTTTTATTCAACAAATAAATTCTTACAAAATCTAAGAAATTATTGTGGATGGAATGGAATAGATATGCCACAAAGTCAACTAGAAGCAGCAATGAAATTATTAGGACTTCAATTTGAGTGCGAAGAAGTACGACAAGTCATGAAATGTTTAATAAATAAAGATGAAGAACAATTAAGAAAATTAACAAGTAATCCCATAAAATTAACTGTACCTATATTAGAAAAATTTGCTGAAAATGTAAAAGAGATAGACAGGATTTATGGAAAAAAAGAGATAGAATATGATAAATAAGAACAATATTAAGTATTGGATAGGAGGAAATGGATAAATGAAAGTAATTTTAAAGGCAGATATAAAAGGGGTAGGAAAGAAAGATGAAGTAATTAATGCATCAGATGGATATGCAAGAAATTTTTTATTTCCTAAAAATTTAGCAGTAGAGGCAAATAAAGAGAATATGGCAAAATTAAAATCAAAACAAGATTCTGCAAAATATCAAAAAGATCAAGAAAAAGAAGAAGCAATGAAAACAGCAGATAAACTATCAAAAATATTATTGAAAATAAAAGTAAAAGCAGGAGAAAACGGAAAGATTTTTGGAGGCGTTTCTAGTAAAGATATTGCTCAAGAATTAGCAAAGCAATATAGTATTGAGGTAGATAAAAAGAAAATTGACTTAAAAGAAACCATTAAGACACTTGGTGTTCACAATATTGAAATAAAATTATTCGAAGGTGTAGTGGGAAAACTAAGAGTTGATGTTATTTCAGAATAAAGAGTAAAAATGAAATCTATTGTATGTGAAAAAATTGATATTTGATGAAGATACAAGTAGAAATTTCCATACAATAAAAGAAAATAGTGGAGGCTAGAAAAGATGGAATTAGGAAAAGTACCACCACATGATATAGAAGCAGAACAAGCTGTTTTAGGAAGTATGCTAACAGACAAAGATGCTGTTATATCAGCAATAGAAGTTTTAAAAGAAGACGATTTTTATAGAACAGATAACAAATCTATTTATGAAGCAATAATCAATTTGTATAATCGAGCAGAACCAATTGATATCATTACGGTAAAAGCAGAATTAGAATCTTTAGGAAAATTTGAGCAAGTAGGTGGATTGGAATATTTAGCAAGTTTACCAGACAAAGTTCCAACAACAGCAAATGCGATGAAATATATAAAAATTGTGGAAGAAAAATCAACTTTAAGAAATTTAATTAAAACAGCAAATGAAATTATCGAATTAGGATATGACCCAACAGAAGATGTATCAGATATTATGGAAGGTGCGGAAAAAAAGATTTTTAACATTATGCAAAATAATGATAAAAAAAGCTACTCACCCATAAAAGATATATTGGTTGATAGTTTTACGCAATTGGAAGAATTATATAATCGAAAACAACATATTACAGGTGTTCCATCTGGTTTTACAGAACTAGATTATAAAACAGCAGGATTTCATGGATCAGATTTAGTCTTGATTGCTGCAAGACCTGCAATGGGTAAATCTGCATTTGCATTAAATATAGCAACAAACGCAGCAGTGCGTGCTAACGTGCCAGTTGTCATCTTTAGTTTAGAGATGTCAAAAGAACAAATGGTAAACAGAATTTTATGTAGTGAAGCTATGGTAGATAGTAATAAAGTCAGAACAGGAAAATTAGAAGAAGATGACTGGACAAAACTAGCAGGAAGTATAGGACCATTGTCAGATGCGGAAATCTATATAGATGATACGCCAGGAATATCTGTTATGGAAATCAGAGCAAAATGTAGAAAACTAAAACTAGAAAAAAATATAGGAATGGTTGTTATTGACTATTTGCAATTGGTACAAGGAAGTAATAGAAGAAATGGAAGTCGTGAACAAGAGATATCAGAAATCAGTAGATCATTAAAAATACTAGCTAAAGAACTAAATGTACCAGTAATCGCATTATCACAATTATCAAGAGCTGTAGAACAAAGACCAGACCATAGGCCAATGTTATCAGACTTAAGGGAATCAGGAGCAATTGAGCAAGATGCCGATATTGTAATGTTCTTATATAGAGACGACTATTATAACCCAGACAGTGAGAAAAAAGATATTGCAGAAGTCATTATAGCAAAACATAGAGGCGGTTCTTTAGGAACAGTAGATCTTCTATGGTTAGGCAGTTATACAAAATTTGTTAATTTAGAAAAACGATTTGATGATTAATGTGCCAAAGGGGACGGGGTATTTTGGCAACTTTTTTCATAATATAATTACTTTTACTAAAAAGAGAATAGGGGCAATGTTATATAGGGGCATATATTTTATTATAAGAGGTGAATAATGCCAAGAATTGCAAGAAAGTATATGACAGTGTCCTTTTTTCATTTAATGACACAAGGAATTAATAAAGAATATATTTTTGAAAATAAGAAAGACAAAACAATGTATGAAAAATTAATATTTCTATACAAAGATGAATTTGATGTTAATATATTATCGTATTCTATTATGGATAATCATACACATATATTAATTAAAGTCGAAACAGTAGAAAGTATGTCAAAGTTCATGCATAAAGTAAACACTCAGTATGCTACATATTATAACAAGAAATATGGTAGAACGGGATATGTTTTCAAAAATCGATACAAAGCGCAAATGATTAACTCATTGAAACACTTATATAGATGTATAGATTATATTCATGATAACCCAGTAAAAGCTGGAATTTGTAAAAATAGGAATCAATATCAATATTCTAGTTTTACAAAATTATATCAATGTAGTCAAACAAAAGCGATGATAGCATTAGAAAGATATCTTAAAGATAGTTTTATCGATAAGAAACATGATAGCGATGAAAATAATTTAGAAGACAATGATAATATAATTTTTTTAGAAGATATGGATGAAGATAAACAAAGTATATGTGAAAAGGAAATAAATAAATATATAGTAGAAAAACAAATAGACAGAAAGATTTTGTTAAAAAATAAAGAAAATTTAAGAGAAATAGTTAGTAGATTGAAATCTAAAAAAATTTCATATAGAATAATGGCGGAAAAATTAGGAATTGGAAGAGAAACATTAAGAAGATTAAATATAGAATCGAGCAAATAGATAGGAGAAAATATGGGAACAAGAATAAAAGAAGATTGTTATGTAAAAGCAATCAGAACAATAAAAAAATATAGATTAATATGTCCAGGGGACAAAATAGTTGTAGGTGTATCAGGAGGACCTGATTCTATGTGCTTGTTAGAGATTTTGACAAAAATTAAGCAAAAAAGTTGCCAAAATGGCACGTCCCCTTTGGCAACATTTGATTTTGTAGTGGCACATGTGAATCATATGATTAGGGAAGAAGCAAAAGAAGACGAAGAATATGTCAAAAATTATTGTATGAAAAATGATATACAATTTTACGGAAAAAGTATAGATGTCCAAAAAATAGCCAATACTAATAAAATCAGTACGGAAGAAGCTGGAAGAAATGCAAGATATAAATTTTTTGATGAAGTTTTACAAAAAATTAAGGGAAACAAGATTGCTATTGCCCATAATAAAAATGATAAAGTAGAAACAATGATTATGAACGAGCTACGCGGGTGCGGGTTACAAGGTTTGAAAGGAATTGAACCAATAAGAGATAAGTATATTAGACCACTTATAGAATGTGAAAGAAAAGAGATTGAAGAATATTGTAGAGATAATGATATAGAACCAAGAATTGATAAAACAAACTTTGAAAATGTTTATACCAGAAATAAGATTAGGAATATCATTATTCCCTATATAGAACAAGAATTTAATCCAAATTTTATAGAAACAATGAATAGACTTTCTAATCTTGTAACAGAACAAGAAGAATATATAGAAAAACAAACTGAAATTGTGTATGAGAAAATTTTGCTACAGGAAAACATACAATTTCATCAAAATCTTAAATCAAAAGAAAATAAAGAAGAACAAATAAATGGAACAAGAAACGAAGAAATGATTCAGAATACAAACGATAAAGGATACATTATATTAGATTTAAAAAAATTTAATGAACAAGAAAAGGTAATAAAAACCAATATAATTTTATATACTATAACAAGACTTTTTAATACAACAAAAGGAATTGAAAGGGTACATATAGAAGATATTATAAAATTATGTACAAATAATATAGGAAACAAATATTTAATGCCAAATAAAAATTTGAAAGTTTTTATCAAAAATGGCAAAATAGAAATTTCCAAGGAAGTATGAGTAGCCGTAATATTTTAGAAAATATATGCAAATTGTAATAAAAAAGAAATACAAAAAACTATTGAAAAAGCAAAAACAATATGATAGAGTGCTAAAAGATATAAGAGCACAAAATGTGCAAAACCAGTAAACATCAAGTACAAAGAGGAGGAATTATTTTGAAAAACGGAATAAAAACATTAGCAATGTGGCTAATTATCATCGTAATTTTTTTAGTTGTATTATCATCAATAGTAGAAAATAGTAATTCTAGACTAACCTATTCAGAATTGATGACAAACATTAACAGTAATAATGTAAAATCTATCGTAATCAATGCTGATGGAAAAACAGCAGAAGTAGAATTAAAAGATGATAATATAAGAAAAGAAACAAATATACCAGATATAGGTACATTTATGACATATGTAGAAGAATTCATAAATAATGGAAACTTTACATTAGAAGAAAAATCAGAATCAATATTTATGACATTACTTCCATTAGTAACACCATTTGCAATATTAATCATATTCATGCTTTTCTGGTTCTTAACAATGGGAGGCGCTAGCAGTGGAAACCCTGGAAATAAAACCATGTCATTTGGAAAAAGTAAAGCAAGAATGATGACACCAGCAGAGAAAAATAGAATTACATTTGAAGACGTTGCAGGTGTAGATGAAGAAAAAGAAGAATTAGAAGAGATTGTACAATTCTTAAAAAATCCAAAGAAATTTACAGATATGGGAGCAAGAATACCAAAAGGTGTTTTATTAGTTGGTCAACCAGGTACAGGTAAAACCTTACTTGCAAAAGCTGTTGCAGGAGAAGCAGGTGTGCCATTCTTTATCATCAGTGGATCAGACTTTGTAGAAATGTTTGTAGGTGTTGGTGCTTCAAGAGTAAGAGATTTATTTGACCAAGCTAAGAAAAATGCACCATGTATTATCTTTATAGACGAGATTGACGCTGTTGGACGTCAAAGAGGTGCAGGACTTGGTGGAGGACATGATGAAAGAGAACAAACCTTAAACCAATTGTTAGTTGAAATGGACGGATTTGCAGAAAATGAAGGTGTTATTGTCTTAGCAGCAACTAACAGACCAGATGTATTAGATAAAGCATTATTAAGAGCAGGAAGATTTGATAGACAAATTGTTGTAGGATTACCAGATGTAAAAGCAAGAGAACAAATCTTAGAAGTGCATAGTAGAAAGAAAAGATTAGCAGATGATGTAGACTTAAAAATTATTGCAAAAAATACATCAGGATTTGCCGGAGCAGATTTGGAAAACGTATTAAATGAAGCAGCATTACTAGCTGCTAGAAGAAATATGAATGAAATTGGTATGAGAGAAATTGAAGATGCTATGGTAAAAGTAACCATGGGACCTGAAAAGAAAACAAGAGTAAGAAGTGATAAAGAAAATAAATTAGTAGCTTATCATGAAGCAGGTCATGCAGTTGTTAGTCATTATCTAGAAACGCAAGATCCTGTACATGAAATATCAATTGTACCTAGAGGTATGGCTGGTGGATATACAATGTATAGACCAACAGAAGATAAAAACTTCATGTCAAAAACAGAAATGGAAGAAAATATTGTATCACTTTTAGGTGGTAGAGTGGCAGAAGCACTTATCTTAAATGATATATCAACAGGTGCAAGTAATGATATAGAAAGAGCAACACAAATTGCAAGAAGTATGGTAACCAAATATGGTATGAGTGAAAGAATAGGAGCATTAATGCTAGGCTCTAGTCAAGATGAAGTCTTCTTAGGAAGAGATTTTGGACATACAAAAGAATATTCAGAAGAAACAGCAGCTGTTATTGATGAAGAAACAAAGAGAATTGTAGACACTGGATATAACAGAGCAAAGAAAATATTATCAGATAATGTCGATAAACTACACAAAGTTGCAGGAATTTTACTTGAAAAAGAAAAAATTACTTCTGATGAATTCGAGGCAATCTTTACAGAATAAATGTCCCATAGAGTTCGTTTGTCAATGGGACATTCGGTTGAAAGAGAGAAAAAGAAGAAAGAAAGTAGCAAATATATTGCTATTTTCTTTTTTTTAGGATACAATAAAAGTACGAAGGAAAAAATAAGATAGAGGAATGAATATGAAAGATTATTATGGAATATTAGAAGTAAATGAAAAAGCATCACAGGAAATTATAGAAAAAGCATATAAAACATTAGTGAAAAAATACCATCCTGATTTATATTCATCTCTTGAGAAGAGAGAAGCAGAAAGAAAGTTAAAAGATATTAATGAAGCATATAATATCTTATCAGATAACTTTTTAAGATCACAATATGATTTAGAATTACAAAAAGAGAAAAATCGTGCGCAAACCAATCAAAATATATATGAGAAAAATATTTATAATTATCAACAAAATGTTACTCAAAAAAGAAATGAAAATATGTCAGGAAATAAAAGTAAACAGAAAAGAACAGGATATGTAAAAAATAAAAGCAATGTTGGTACTATATTTGGACTGGTAGATTTGGTGAAAGATTTATGGGCAAACAAACCTAAAAAAAGCGAAAGAAAGAAAATGAGTCAAATAGATTGGTTAGCAGTAGGACTAACAATTGTGGCACTTCTTATCATTGGTGTTATATTATGGTTTATTCCTTTTACAAATGGTTGGATGAGGCAGTTATTATTTGAAAATCCAATATTCAACTTTATAGGAAGTTTATTTTCTTAATTTAGAAATAATTCTATTGACAACTAAAAGGCAATAGGGTATAATATATATCGTTGAATAAGGGTTATCCCAACATACAGTTTTCGTATGACCGGAAGGAGGGGAATTTAATGTTAGAAATAAAAGTTAATAATGGTAATATAGAAGATGCTCTAAAAAGATTTAAAAGACAATGTGCTAGAAATGGAGTATTACAAGAAGTTCGTAAGAGAGAGCATTATGAAAAACCTAGTGTAAGAAGAAAGAAAAAATCTGAGGCAGCAAGAAAAAGAAAATTCTAATACATATAAGATCGGGGTATTAATAGAGATTAATATCTCGTTTTTTGTAGCTAAAATAATAAGTTACAGTTTTTTTGATTCACTATACATAAGAGTATTCTATATTTTATAAATTTTGAATGTGATTGGAAAATTATTAGAACTTCTTAAATAATTTTATGGAAAATGTTCACGTCGAGCGTAGCGAGGACTAAGTGAAAGGGTGCCATAAACTTATTTTAGAAGTTCTTATAATTTGTATTGAACCGAAAAATTTATAAAATATAGAATACTCTTATGTATAGTGAACTATATAAAATACTTGAAAATTTATAAAAAGCATAATAATAAAGTAAAAAATGTGTTATAATATACAACAGAATGAATAAGAAAAATTAAAAAAATTTGATATTTAGTATATATAAAAAATGTATGTGTATAAAGAAAATTCAATCTCAAAAATACGAAATATCAAGGAAAGGAAACATATGAACTATACAAAAAAAGAAATCAAAAAAGGAATTAAACTTCATGTTTTAAATACAGACAAATTTAAAACAAATTTAGTGGCTGTTTTTTTAACGACAAAACTAGAAAGAGAAACAGTAACGTCAAATGCACTTATTTCAGCAGTACTAAGAAGAGGAAGTCATACATTAAAAACACAAGAAGAGATAAGTAAGCAACTAGAAGAGTTATATGGCGCTAGTTTCGACTGCGGTATTGATAAAACAGGAGACAATCAAGTATTAAAGTTTTATATTGAATCTATAAATGATACATTTTTAACACAATCAAATGAAAATATATTAAAAAAATCTATTGAAAATATCTTAGATATTATATTTAATCCATTGATTGAGAACAATGCTTTCAAAAAAGAATATGTAGAACAAGAAAAAAACAATATGAAGTTAAGAATAGAAGGAAGAATTGATAATAAAAGAAGATATGCATTAGATAGATGTATAGAAGAAATGTATAAGGGAAAACCATTTGGACTATATAGATTTGGTTATGTAGAAGATTTAAAGAATATCAATGAAGTCAATTTATATGAAAGATATCAACAATTAATGAAACAATGTAAAATAGATATCTTTGTTTCAGGAAATGTAAATGAAGAAGTGGAAAATATCATAACAGAGAACCAAAATATTAAAAAATTGGAAGAAAGAGAACCTAGTTATAATACAGAAAGTGAAAAAAATACAGTTAAACAAGGCAAAAAAATAGAAAAAATGGATGTAATGCAAGGAAAACTGGTGGTTGGTTTAGATGTCAATTCACAAAATGAAGATGAAAAATATAATGTTATGATATATAACACTATTTTGGGTGGAAGTGCCAATTCTAAAATATTTCAAAATGTCAGAGAAAAAGCAAATTTAGCTTATGAAGCTAGTTCTAGATATTTTAGATATAAAGACAATATATTTGTAAATTGCGGAATAGAAATTTCAAATTATGAAAAGGCATTAAATTTAATAAAAGAACAATTAAAAGATATGAAAAATGGGAATTTTACAGAAGAAGAGGTGGAAAATGCTAAAAAAGCAATTATATCATCAATCAAAACAATTGATGATGAGCAAGATACAAGCATTACCTATTATTTTGGACAAGAAATGTCAGGAAATCAAAAATCAGTTGATGAGTATATAGAAAGAATAGGAGAAGTTACAAAAGAAAATGTTGTGCAAGTTGCTAAACAAGTGGAAATCAACACAATTTATTTTTTAAGAAATTAATGATGATGGGAGAAAAATAGATGCAAGTGATAGAAAATTCAAAGGTAAAAGAAACATTATATTTAGAAAAATTAGAAAATGGCTTAACAGTCATGATTATTCCGAAAAAAGGAATGAAGAAAAAATATATGATATGGGGAACCAATTATGGTTCAAATGAAAATGTGTTTATTGTTCCTGGAGAAAATGAAAAAACAGAAGTGCCAAATGGTGTTGCTCATTTTTTAGAGCATAAATTATTTGAGCAAGAAAATGGAACCAATAGCTTAGATACATTAACAGCTTTAGGAGTGGATGCAAATGCTTTTACAACAAATGATATGACAGCATATTTATTTGGATGTACAGATAACTTTTATCCAGCAATGGATGAGTTAATGGATTATGTACAAAATCCTTATTTTACAGATGAAAATGTTGAAAAAGAAAAAGGAATAATAGGACAAGAAATTATGATGTATGATGATTCTCCAGACTGGAAAGTATACTTAAATGCCATGCAGATTTTATATCATAATCATCCAGTAAAAATTGATGTTGTCGGAACAATCGATTCTATTAGTAAAATTGATAAAGAAATTTTATATAAATGTTATCATACATTTTATAACCTATCTAATATGGCAATTGTTGTATGTGGTGATTTTGAACCAGAAAACATATTAGAAGAAATTAAAAAAAGATTAAAAAATAGTAAAGCAAATGGAAAAATACAAACATTTTATCCAGAAGAACCAGATACGATTGTAAAAGAAAAAATAGAACAAAAGATGGAAGTTAGTCAACCAATGTATACAATTGGTATAAAAGTAAAACCAACAGATAATCCAGAAGAAATGGTAAAACGAGATATGGCAATTCAAATTTTATTAGAATTATTAGTAGGAAAAAGTTCACCATTATATAAGAAATTATATGATGAAGGAGTTATCTCTGGGGGAATTGGAGGAAGTTATGAATTTTCAGAAAACTATGCTCATGTATTAATTTCAGGACAATCAAATGATCCAGAACAAGTCTACAGCAGAATAAAGCAGGAAATCAATAGACAAAAACAAGAAGGGATATCTGAAAATGATTTTAACAGAATCAAAAAGAAACTGTATGGAGAATATGTAAAAGATTATGATGATGTTGAAAATATTGCGAATATGTTTTTAACCAATTATTTTATGGGAATCAATAGTTTTGATTATTTAAATCAAATAGACACTATCAATGTAGAATATCTAAAACAATTGTTAAATGATGTATTTAAAGAAGAAAAAATGGTCATTTCTATTGTCAGAAATTAAAATTGTTAGACCAAAAGAAATATTTATTGTAAAAAATGATTAAGTGAAAAAATAAAGTAAGATTGTAGTGAAATGAAAAAATTTTTGACATTAACTGGTGGAAAATGTGGAAGGTAGAAAAAACAGTATTCAGATAAGAAAAATCAAAATACTGTTTTTTTCTATTTTTTGGTGTCGAAAATTGTAAAAATAAGTCATACGAAACTTGACAAAAACAAGTGAAATAGCTTGACTGAGAGATTTTTGTGTGGTAATTTATAAATATACAGAAGATAAAATAGAGAAAAGGAGAGATAGAAATGTTAAATGATGAAATTTGTAAATTACGAGATAAATTAAATAAAAGTATAGAAGAAGGAAAAGATTATCATATCATTTATAAGATTAGTGTAGAGCTTGACGAATTAATTGCATCTTATTATGATAAAGATCATAAAAAAAAACCGGTAATAGCGTTGATTTAAAAAAATAATTCCCTACAGTATTGTGTTGTAGGGAATGTTTTTTGTCCATTAGTGTCCCACAGAAAAACGATCTCAACGGGATAAATGTCCCACAGAAAAACGATCTCAACGGGACAAAATTTCTTTCAAACCACTTGAAAAAAATACAAAAATGGTATATAATTTTTTGCCAAGTGAGAGGTAAAAAATTATGGAGATAAATAAACATATAATAGATAATTTATGTGATGATGCAGGAACAGCTAGAACAAAAAAAGCACATGAATATAAAGAAGAAGGAAGAGTAGAGATTATCGATTTTGAATATCAAAACCCATTAAATTTTGAAATTAAAGGAAGTGTGTATGGAAATGAAGAATACCATACATATATTTTCGTAAAAAATGGAGAGGTAGAAGATATTACATGTGATTGCCCAGATTATTATAATCATTATGGAATTTGTAAACATACATTAGCAACTGTACTAGAATTTGCAGATAATGAAAATCATAATAGAGAAGAAACAGATTCTAAGAATGATGATATGTCAGATAGACATGACTTACCTTCAAGTTATGATAAATATAGAGGATTTAAGCAAATTGTCAATATCTTTTATAATGAGGAAATTGAAGGGATTGACGAAGAAGAAACAGAGCTAAAAGAACAAGGAACAATTAAATTAGAGCCTGAAATTTTTTATGATAAATTTACAGGAGATATGAAAGTTGAGTTTAAAGTAGGAAATAAAAGAATGTATAAAATTAAGAATTTATCAGAATTTTATACAAGAATGTTGAACAAAGAATTATATCGATATGGACAAAAATTACAATTTGTTCACACAAGAGAAAGCTTTGAAAAAGAAAGTTTACCATTATTAGATTTTTTAATGAAATATGCAGAAATTATTAAATATGCAAATTCAAATTCCAATAGTAATTATCGATTCTATGGAAACGCTTTAAGTGAAACAAATATTATATTAAGCAATAGTGGAATTGATGATATATTTGAAATTTTGAAAGGAAAAAAGGTAAGTTTTCAAAGAGAATATAAACAAACAGAAATTGAATTTACAGAAGAACAACCCAATATTCAATTTGAATTAAGAAAAATAGATGAAGATAATTATGAAATTGTACCAAATGTTGAGATTTTTAAAATTTCTATTATAAAAGGAAAACTATATAAATATATTTTAGATGAACACAAATTATATCGCTGCAATAAGAAATTTGAAAAATCAAATTTAAAATTATTAGAAATTTTCAGACAAAACTATATGACAGAAGTAAAATTAGGAAAAGAAGAATTATCACAGCTATTTTCTGTCATTATTCCAAAAGTGAAAAATGCTATCAAATTGGAAAATATTTCTGAAGAAGAAATCGAAAAATACAAACCAAAAACATTGATAACAAAAGTATATTTAGATTTTGACAATCATGATTATTTAATAGCAGATGTAAAATTTTGTTATGATAATCAGGAATTTAATCCTTTAGATGAAAAACAAAAAATAGAAATACCAAGAAACATGATAAAAGAAACAAAAGCCTTAAATATTTTTAGAAAAACAGGATTTATGTTAGATGTCAAAAACCTAAGATTTATTTTGCCAGATAATGATAAAATTTATCAATTCTTAACACAAGATATCAATTATTATATGCAAAATTTTGAGGTTTTGGTAACAGAGAATTTTAAGAAAAAACAAATTAGACAACCTAAAATGGGAACAATTGGTGTAAAAATAGAGAATAATTTACTTTCTATTGACTTAAATAATTTAGATATAGACATAAAAGAACTAGAAAAAATCATGCAAAAGTATAACTTAAAGAAAAAATATTACAGATTAAAAGATGGAAGCTTTTTAGAATTAGAAGATAATAAAGAATTAGATTTCATTGATAAATTAGTTACTGGAATGGACATTGAATATAAAGACTTAGAAGAGGGAGAAGTGAATCTTCCTATGTATAGAAGTCTATATTTAGAAGAATTATTAAAAGGGGCAAAAGGAAAGCAAGTTATCAAAAATGAAAATTATAAAGATATTGTAAATGAGCTAAACAAAGACAATGAAAATGATAAAGTCAAAGTTCCAGAAATACTAGAAAACACTTTAAGATATTATCAAAAAATCGGATTCAAATGGTTAAAAACATTAGATAAATACAAATTTGGTGGAATACTTGCAGATGACATGGGATTAGGTAAAACAGTACAAATGTTATCCATAATTGTAGATTATGTAGAAAATACACCTAAAGAAGAAAGAAGAACAAGTCTTGTAGTGTCACCAAGCTCATTAGCATTAAATTGGCAGAATGAAGCAGAAAAATTCACAGGAGAATTACAGACACTTGTTATCAATGGTACATTGGCAGAAAGAAAAAGAAAAATTGCAGACATTGAACATTATGATTTAGTGATAACCTCTTATGATTTATTAAAAAGAGACATAGAATTATATAAAGAAAAAAACTACAAATTTCGATATATGATTGCAGATGAAGCACAATATTTGAAAAATAGTAATACACAAAATGCAAAATCCATCAAGAAAATTAGTGCAGATACAAGATATGCTTTAACAGGAACACCAATTGAAAATTCTTTAGCAGAACTATGGTCAATTTTTGATTATATCATGCCTGGATATCTATTCTCATATAAGAAATTTAAAAGCCTTTATGAAACACCAATTGTAAAGGAAAATAATACACAGGCATTGAATAAATTAAAAATGTTGATAGAACCATTCATCTTAAGGAGAACAAAAGCGGAAGTATTAACAGAATTACCTGAAAAAACAGTAACGGTTTTGAATAATGAAATGGAAGAAGAACAAAAAAATCTATATGTTTCGTATTTAGCGCAGGCAAGAGAAGAAGTGGCTGAAGAAATTAACTTAAATGGTATTGAAAAAAGTCATATTAAAATATTAGCAGTTTTAACAAGGTTAAGACAAATTTGTTGTCATCCAAGTTTATTTATTAAAGATTATACAAGTGGAAGCAGTAAATTAAATCAGTGTATGGAAATTGTAGAAGATGCTGTAAAAGGTGGGCATAAAATATTACTATTTTCTGGATATACATCTATGTTTCCAATCATTGAAAAAGAATTACAAAAATTAAACATAAAATATTTTAAATTAACTGGAGCAACAAAAGTAGATGAGAGAATAGATTTAGTAGATGAATTTAACGAAAATCCAAATATTAAAGTCTTTTTAATATCTCTAAAAGCTGGAGGAACAGGATTAAATTTAACAGGAGCAGATATGGTAATACATTACGACCCATGGTGGAATTTATCCACAGAAAATCAGGCAACAGACAGAGCATATAGGATTGGACAAAAAAATAATGTACAAGTATATAAATTAATTACAAAAAATTCAATTGAAGAAAAAATATATGAACTACAACAAAAGAAAGCGGAACTAATTGATAATATGCTTGACACTAAAACTTCTTTTATCAATACATTGTCTAAAGAAGATATCATGAGATTGTTTGAAGAATGAAATAAATTAATTGTTACAATTTTTAGAAAGGAATATATCAAATGACAAAAGAAATTATTTTTGATAGAAAACCAAAAAACGATAGAAATTTAAAAAATAGATTACAACACTTTAGAAAAGGCATACAAATTGGAAATGGGTATGAGGAAAATCCATCCGTTACAGGTCAAATAGATGGAGAAAAATTTATGGCGTTTGAACGAATGGATTCTAAGAAAAAAGAAATTGCGATTATACAAAATAGCAAATGTATGGAGTATGATAGCACAGATTTTTCTCATATCTTTTATATAGAAAGAAGCAAAGATGAACAAGGATGGCAACATCAATTAAGATTAAAGATAGAACCTACAATGCAATCAGCAACAGAAGATATGCAGTTAGAAACACCAAAAGGAACAATCATTTTAACAAGTAGGATTGCAGAAGATGAAGAAGACTTTATAACAGAATCTAAAGTGCATGTCATCAAAGGAAGAGGAATGATGGCTAATTATATGTTAAGAGCTACATATAAAGAGAAAAAAGATTATATAGAACAAAAATTACCAATAAAGATCACATTAATCATGAATAATGGTAAAGAAAGACTTGGTAAATATTATATCTTACAAGAAGATGGAAAATATTTAGCAGAAAACATCAATTCTAAAAGAAATGAAAAGAATGAGATGAAAACATCTATATCTCTAGAAAATATAAAAAAGTTAATAGAAAATAAAGAAATTTCTTTTGAAATGCCAAAAACATTAGAACAATATATCACTGGGAGTTATGATATTCCAGAAGAAGTAAAAATAATTGCAGAAGAAATAGAAAAAAGAAAATTGGATAAAAATACGGTAGGAGAAGAAATGGAGTATTAATATGAAAGATTATATAACAATTATAGGTGGAGGTCTAGCTGGAACGGAAGCAGCTTATCAAATTGCCAAAAGAGGAATAAGAGTAAAATTATATGAAATGAAACCAGTAAAATTTTCACCAGCGCATAGCAATCAAAATTTAGCAGAAATTGTATGTAGTAATTCTTTTAAATCCAATTTACTAACAAATGCATGTGGCTTATTAAAAGAAGAATTAAGAAGATTAGACTCTTTGTTAATCAAAATAGCGGATGAGACTAGTGTGCCTGCTGGACAAGCATTGGCAGTAGATAGAGAAGTGTTTTCAGAAAAAGTAACAAAGGCGATTGAAGAAAATGAAAATATAGAAGTTGTACATGAAGAAATTACCAACATTGAAGAGATGGCAAAAGAAGGAATTGTGATTATCGCCACAGGACCATTAACTTCAGAAGGATTGGCAAAAGATATTCAAAAAATAACAAGTCAAGATAAGCTATATTTTTATGATGCAGCAGCTCCAATCGTTAACAAAGATAGTATAAACTTTGATATTGCTTTTTATGGAGATAGATATGCACAAGAAAAGAAGAAAGAAGAGAGTATAGATGATTGGAAAAAACGATTAGAAGAAGAAAAAGAAGAACAAAGCTATATTAATCTTCCTATGAATCAAGAAGAATACGAAGATTTTGTAAAAGAATTGGTAAATGCAGAAGTTGTAACCTTACATGATTTTGAAAAAAGGGAAATTTTTGAAGGCTGTATGCCAATAGAAATTATGGCTAAAAGAGGATTAGATACGTTACGATTTGGTCCATTAAAACCAGTGGGATTTGATGATCCAAGAACAGGTAGAAGACCATATGCGGTTGTACAATTAAGACAAGATGACAAACAGGCTACCATGTACAACATGGTTGGTTTTCAAACCAATTTAAAATATGGAGAGCAAAAAAGAGTCTTTTCTATGATACCAGGATTAGAAAATGCAGAATTTATCAAATATGGTGTGATGCATAGAAACACGTATATTAATTCTACAGAATTATTAGATGATACATATCATTTAAAAAGTAATCCAAGTATTTATTTTGCTGGACAAATCACAGGTGTAGAAGGTTATGTGGAATCGATTTCTTCTGGTATGGTGGCTGGACTAAATGCTGTACAGCAATTTAAAAGTTCCAAAGAAGAATGTGACAAATGTAAAATTACTTTTTCAGAATATACCGTGATTGGTGCATTAGCCAAATATATTTCAACTCCAAACACAAAATTTCAGCCGATGAATGCCAATTTTGGTATTTTACCAGAATTAGAAGGAAAGAAAATAAAGGATAAAAAAGAAAGATATATGAAATTAGCAGAAAGAAGTTTAGAGAATTTATAATGATTGATTACAAAATAGTTACAGATATATTAAAAGAGTGTGACAATATTGATATTAAATGCAATTATTGATAAAATGATAGTGGTGAGAAGAGAGTGAAAAAAATATCATTGTGTATGATTGTCAAAAATGAGGAAAAAGTGATAGGAAGATGTTTAGATAGTATATGTGATATTGTAGATGAGATTATTGTTGTAGACACAGGTTCTACAGATAGAACTAAAAGTATAGTAAATCAGTATACAGATAAAATTTATGATTTTGAATGGGTCAATGATTTTGCAAAGGCAAGAAATTATTCTTTTTCTAAGGCAACTAAAGAGTATATACTTTGGTTAGATGCGGATGATGTATTTCTTGAAGAAGATAGAAAAAAATTACTTAAGTTAAAAGAAGGTATGGACGGAACAGTAGATGTGTATACAATGCTATATAATTATAGTCAAGATGAAAATGGAACACCTATAATTGTTCAAAGAAGAGAAAGAATAGTTAAAAGAAAAAATAACTATCAATGGATAAGCCCAATACATGAAGTCATTGTCCCAACGGGAAATATAGTAGATACAGATATAATGGTGACACATGAAAAACATGAAATAAAAGATATGAATAGAAATTTAAAAATATTTGAACAAATGATAAAAGATCATGTGGAATTTGATGATAGGCAAGAATATTGTTACGCAAAAGAATTATATTTTTTACAGAAGATACCAGAAGCTATTAAACAGTATAACCAATTTATTAATAAATATATTAAAGAATACGATAAAAGAAAAGATTTATTGTATTCTGCACTTATAGAACTTTCGGATTGCTATAAAAGAATTGGTAATGAGGAAAAAGAATGGGAGACGTTGCTATTCATATTACGAAATCAAATTCCTGGAAAAGAGTGCTTAAATAGAATGGCAGATATATTTTTTAGGGAAAAGAAATATAGTGAAGCTATATTTTGGTTTGAAAAAGCATTGGAAATTGAAGATATAGCAGATTCTTCTTATCAAAATTATTATTCTAATATTTGTATAGGTGTATGTTATTATTGGATAGGAGACATAAAAAAAGCATATGAATATAATGAAAAGGCAGGAAAAATGAGACCAAAAGACACAACATATTTATATAATAAAGAAATTCTAGATAACGCAAATAAAAATTCGAAAGCAATTAATTAACATAAAATAGTTGCAAAAACAATGGTTTTATGTTAAAATAGAAAAGAAGGAAAAAATAACCGTTTTTATAGGAGGTAATTATGGAAGAAAATAAGAGGAGATATGATGAATTAAGTGAATATATGAAAAAAATACAGGAATCTATGCAAATAAGCAATCAGAGAAAAGAGGAATTAGACAAATTACAACAAGAATTAAATGAAGAAACAAGAATCATGATGGTGGATAAAGAAAAAGAGCAAATAGAAAGTAAAAAGCTAGAAAAAGCAGAATTCGACGAAATGACAGTAAATGCTATGGTAAATGCAAAAAAAGATATTCTTGAATTGAAACAAGATATAGAAAAGGAATATATTGATAAATTACTACAAATGCAAAGTGAAGAAAAGGAAATAGAAAGTAAATTTAACAGAATGCAACAAAGAGGATTAGACAAAGAAAAAATGGATTGGGCAATACAAAGCAGAGATAAAGCAATAACGGATTTACAAAATGAAAAACAGAAATATCAAGCAGAACATGAAAATCAAATGAAAAATTTGCAAGATTGGGAAATGGATATTGAAAAATATGCAATAGAATTAGATGTATTAGATAAAATAGATAATGTTAGAATAACAGCACCAGCATCAACACCAACAACACCAGTATCAACACCAACAACACCAGTATCAACACCAACAACACCAGTGTCAACACCAACAGCACCGGCATCAACACCAACAAGACCAGTGTCAACACCAACAGCACCGGCATCAACACCAACAAGACCAGTGTCAACACCAACAGCACCGGCATCAACACCAACAAGACCAGTGTCAACACCAACAGCACCAGCATCAACAC
>CALXFG010000014.1 GCA_944387505.1 uncultured Clostridia bacterium | reverse complement strand
AAAGGCTATACAAAAAGTATGAATACATATCCTGTTTTAAGAGATAAAACAGATATTGCTATAAAAAATGCTAAAAAAGTTGAAAAGCATCATTTGGATTTAGGACAAGCTTTAGATAATGAAAAGTGCAATCCTTATACAGCAGCATATAAAGTTGTAGAAAAATTAATAAAAAGAAATAATTGATACAGATGAAAAGCAAAGTATGAAAGTAATTTTTAAAATTACAGGATTATTTTGCTTTTTAAAAAATTTAAAATTTGTAACAAAGAATAAAATATAAGTTAGGATGTGAACTATAAATGGTATTAAGAGGAAAAGTAAAAAAATTGGTTTTAAAATCAAGAGAAGCAGCATTATTAGCAGTTTCTATATATAATAATCCGCAAACAGTATTTAAAACATATGCATATATAGTAAATATGTGTATTGCTTGGACATCTTTATTTCATGCAATTTTTGAAAAAAGAAAAATAAAATATTTTTACAAGAAAGATACGAAAAAGTTAGAATATGAAAGAGTTGATGGAGAATATAAAGCATGGGAATTATCTACATGTTGTAAGCAATACTATGGAGAAATTATGAATCCTGCAAGAGCAAACCTTGAGACATTGATAAAACTTAGAAACAAAATAGAACATAGGTTTTTGCCAGAATTAGATTCTCATGTTTTTGGAGAATGTCAGTCTTGTCTTTTTAATTATGAAAAATTGTTGATTAGTGAATTTGGAGATGAACATGCTATAAATAGTAGTTTGGCATTTGGATTACAATTTTCCGAAGTTTATGAAGAAGAACAAATAAAATCCATGAAAAGTATGAAGGCTAAGGAAGTTCAAACTATACAAAAATATATGGATGAATATAGAAAAGAATATAGTGACGAAATATTAGAGTCAATGGAATATTCTTTTAGGGTATTTTTGATACCACAAACAGGAAATAATATTAATTCAGCAGATAGATCTATAGAGTTTATCAAAAAAAGTGATTTAAGTGAAGAACAATACAAAAATTTGAAAAAAGATATTACTTTAATTAAAAATAGGAAAATTCCAGTATCTAATGATGACAAAATGAAAGTAGGAGGAGTTGTAAAAAGGGTTAATGAGAAAGTTGATTTTGATTTTAAGCAACATCATCATACATATTGCTGGAGATATTATGAAGTTAGACCACAAAAGGGAGCAAGAAATCCAGAATGCACAGATACTAGATATTGTAATTATGATAGAGTACATGATGATTATGTATATACAAATGCTTGGGTAAATAAATTGGTAAAGGAATTATCGGATGAGAGCATTAGAAATGAAATATTTTCATGTAGGGGAATAAAAAAATAAAGTCCGACCAAAATCGGACTTTTAATATTATTTCATTTCTTGTAATTTTATACAATCACTGAAACCACACTTATAATACTTCTCATTCCAATAAACACAATGAGTTAATAACTCTTCTCTAAAATCATCAAGAACATCAGAAACATAATCAGAATCCTTGTCTGGAATAACATCAAGAATCTTTTCACAAAAAGTATCATAATTAAGAGCATGTTTTTTATCTTCTTCAGTTAAATTACTTTCTAATTTTTCAAATCTAAACTCTATCCAGTCTTTTAATAATTCATCATCCTTATCATTTGAATTCATATTATTAAAACAACAAAAACATTTTCTATTCATAATCAAAACCTCCATAAATCTAAATGAATTACAAAATTTTCTTCAAAAGTTTTGCATACTTAGACTGTAGAAAACAAGTTTTAACAGTCTAAGTAAATTGGGCTCAAAATGGGCACACAACTGACCAAAAATGAACCAAAATCACATAAATTTACAAAGTCAAAAAATTGGGCACACCAAATATACCAACAAATACAAGTCAAAACCAGATTTACCAATACTTTGCGAGCTTTACTCATAACCCGAAGGTACAAAGATTAAGCCTTATATGATAATTCGAAATAAAATAAATTATATTTAGAAAAAATGTAAAAATTCAGTACTTAATTTATACATCAGTAATTTTGCATAAACATTCTATAACAAAATCAAAACATGTTAAAGAGAATAAATATAGAATATTTAATAGAAAATATCAAAAAATGAAACACAAAGAAGTATCAGTACCAATAAAATGTCATTTTTTGTAAAAAAGTGATGATTATATTGAAAAAAGAGGAATTTTGTGATATAAAATATACGAAAAATAGATAGTGTAAAGCTGATTAGGAAAATTAAAATATGAAAAAAACAAAATTGTTATATTAAATAAGAAACTATTTGTTATACAAAAAAATATATAAATTCTAAAGAATCGAAGAAGAAGCAAAAAGTGTAAAAAATTACTTTGCACAATCTAGAAAAATGGAGGTATTAGATATGGAAAATTACGAAAAAGTAAAGAAACTAGCAGAAAAAGCAGGTATTAGTCAAGGAAAACTTAATAATGAATTTATATTTACATTACAAATGGTAGACTATTTTTATTACAATAAAAATATTGGTGAACAAGATATTAGAGAAAATTTTGTAGATGGAACTTCTGATGGAGGAATTGATTACATATTTAATAACGATGATACAATGTATTTAGTACAAGGAAAATCTTCAACTAATTTATCATATGAAGAAATAAGAAATGCTTTCCATAAAATGGATACAACAGTAAATAACTTTGAAAAAGGAAAATATGATACATATAGTGATAAGCTAAAATCTACATTTTTAAATGCGTATGATGACTTATCTGAAAGTAAAAATATTACATTAGTGTTATTTACGAATACTTTTTTTACTGATGAATTACGAAGTAAAGTAGATGAACTAAAAAATGAAGATTTTTTAAGCAATTATACAATAGAAATATATGATGCAAAAGATATTGAATTCAAAAGGCTAACAGCATTACAAGATAAAGAATTTATTAGTCAAGATTCTATTGAATTGGCAGAAACTAGAAATGTATTAAAATATGGGGAAAATGGAATAATTGTAAATATAAAAGCTTCATCTTTAAAGAAGTTATATACAAAACATTCTAAGAATGGATTGTTTAGTTATAATTTAAGAGAACATATCACCCAGAAAAATGTTGATACTGGAATTGAGAAAACTATAAAAAGTGAAAAAGACAATTTCTGGTTTTATAATAATGGAATTACAATTGGTTGTGAAGATTTTACTATAGATGGATATATGTTAAAATTATATAATTTTTCAATAATAAATGGTGCTCAAACAACTACCAAAATAGGTGAGTCTAAATTAATTGATAAAGAATATGATTTTGATGTTGTATGTAAAGTAGTAAAAGCTAAGAGAAGTCTTAATCAAGAAAGTGATTTTATAATGAAAATATCAGAAGCATCAAATTCTCAAAAGCCAATAAAAGCAAGAGATTTAAAAGCAAATGCAAGAGAACAAAAAATGCTACAATTAAAATGTGCTGAAAATAAATATCCTTTAGCAATAGAAATAAAAAGAGGAGTAAAACCAAAGAACTATTTTAAAGTTGAGAAATGGCAGAGAATTACAAATGAATATATAGGACAATTAATATTAGGTTGTATTTTACAAAGACCAGGAAGTGCAAGAAGTGGAAAAATAACAATTTTTACGTCAGAAAAATTATATAATCAGATTTATAAGAATAGAAAACAAGATTGTGATATACTATATGAACTTGTTAATATAGCGAATAAATATGAAGAATTTAAAAATAGATATGCAAATGATGTTGAAGATGTTGATTTAATTGCTGCTTGCAAAAATGGTAAGTTTACGACCTTGGCAATTGTATTTTATTTGTATAAAAGGTTTAATGGAATAGTATCTAATTATTTAGATGAAAAATTAACAGAAGATAATATAGAAAATACTAAATTAACATTAAATTATAAAGGAGATGACTATGAAAAAAAATTAGATGACTTATTTAAATTTATCATAAAAAAATTAAGTGATGTTTATGAAAAAAGAAAAGAAAGTTTAAAATTAACAAGTTATTCTAATTTTTTCAAAACAGATAAAACATATCAAGAAATTATTTTAAAAGAAATTGATAGATCATTAGATGACGAATGGGATAAGGAAAAGTTACAATCATTTATGAGTATATTTAATGATGATTAGGAATAATTTATTAAGAAATAATTATGCAAAAAAACATTTGTAGATTTGAAGTACAAATAAAAGTGATAGTTCCTACAAAATTATAATTTTGTAGGAACTTATTGGATAATGAAAACCCCCTGTTTTACAGGGGGTTCTAAAAGCTTCTAGCTATGAGTAGAAAAATTCCTCCTTTTTGATATAATAAATGTGGTTCGCCGACCGCAAATAAAAATCAAAAAGGAGGAATTTGTCATGAAAGACAAAAATAGTTTAGCACATAGTGCTTGGAATTGCAAATATCATATAGTATTTGCACCAAAATATAGAAGGATGGAAATATACGGAAAAATAAGAAAAGATATAGGAGTAATAATAAGGAGATTATGTGAGCAGAAAGGAATAGAGATAATAGAAGCAGAATTATGCCCAGACCATATACATATGCTAGTTAGTATTCCACCAAAGTATAGTGTAGCAAGTATAATGGGATATTTAAAAGGAAAAAGTAGTTTGATGATATTTGATAGGCATGCGAATTACAAGTACAAATATGGAAATAGGCACTTTTGGTGTAGAGGCTATTATGTGGATACAGTAGGCAAAAATAAAAAAGCAATAGAAGAATACATCAAAAAACAATTACAAGAAGATATAGCAACAGACCAAATAAGTATCAAAGAATATGTAGATCCATTTGAAAGAGAAGAAAAAGAGAAAGAAAGAAAAATAAAAAAAGGGTTAGGACCACTTAAGTGGTAGCCTGAGAAAGAAATGCGGTTGGCGAAACCGTTCAGTAGGGCTTAAGCCCAGAAGTGCCAGTACAAAAGCCTTCTAGGCTAAGAGCAAACCACCAGTTTTACTGGTGGTTATGATTGCATCAAATACATGTTTTTATATGAAAGTTATTTTTGAAAACAACTACAAGAAAAATGTAGAAACAGTCAATTCAGTATCAAAGAATATGTAGATCTTTTTATAAAGAACATATGTAACAAGGTTAGATTTCTTACACGAATTCAATCAACTAAAGTGATACTAAAAAACCTGTTTCACATGATGAATACGAGGAATATGATTACTAATAAAAACCTCAATCACATCCACACGAACAAAAAGATGACGCAGATTGTGGCTATACAAATAATACTCACAAGCTTTAAATAAATGTTTCTGCTTATTTTTATCAACAGCATCAATAGGAGAACCATATTTAAAGCTTGTCCTAGTTTTTACCTCAATAAAAACCAACTCATTTTTAGAAGTATCCTTCGCAATAATATCAATCTCACCTTGATAACAAGAAAAATTTCGTTCAATAATAATATAATTACATTTTTTCAAATATTCGCAAGCTAAATCTTCACCAAATTTTCCAGTTACTTGTTTAAAATACATATATAACCACCTGCCACTTTCTTTATACAACCATCCAACTCTAATAGAAATAAATCATTAGAAATTTGAGAAATTGGTTTAGACGTTTTTTTACAAAGTTCATTAATAGATATAGGTTCTAGTGTTATTAAGTTATAAATATATGCTAATTTGGGATTCTTCAATTCTTTTTTGGTTTGAGAATTTAAAGATGTCAACTTATTACCAGAATGAATATTAGAATGCATTGAAGATTGAAAATTAAGATGATGATCTAATGATAAATTTACAAAAGACTTAGTATTAGAAGATTTCGCTAAGCCTGAGGATTTTTTAGAACTTTCAAAAATCTCATAATCAACATCCAAAGAATTCAAATCTAATTTTTGTATAGTATTTAATTTTTTAGACAATTTCTTTAAAGATTTAAATTCTTGAAGGATATCTTCAGTACAATTAACGAGAATAGCACCGTTCTTAATCAATCTATTAGTGCCTGTCCCATGAGAATTCCAGATTTCATGTGGCAATGCGAACACTTTTCTATTCTGTGAAATAGCTAATTTTGCAGTGACACTTGTACCACTTCTATGAACAGCTTCTATTACTAGAACACCTAAAGATAATCCACTAACAATGCGATTTCTTTCCAAAAAATATTTAGATTGACATTTTGTATCAGGAGGATATTCGCTAATGACTAATCCGCCAAAATCTAAAATTTTTTTATATAAGTCTATATTTTCTGAAGGAAAAATTTGATGGAATCCGCTTCCAAGAACGGCAATTGTTTTACCAAGTTGATTATAGGAATATAAATGTGCTACTGTATCAATACCGTTCTGCTAATCCACTAATAATGGTAATACCGCAACTGAGATAGTTCGTAAGAAAATTTCTGTGCTAAAAGTCTGCCATTTTTTGTACATTTACGAGAACCTATGATTGCAATAATTGGGTTGTTTAATAAATCCATATTACCTTCTAAATATAAAATTTGTGGTGGATTAGGTATTTTCTTTAGCTGTTTGGGATATATTTTTTCATCTATTTTGATCTTTTTTATATAATCACTCCTTTATTGTAAAAATTGTTGTTTCCAAGTATAAATATATATTGTTATATATTCCAAGTTTGTTTTATATACAAATAAAAAATTTTATTATCGACACCAATATTTCCTATCTAAACTCCTATATTGTATTGCTTCTGCTAAATGATGCGTTTTTATATTAATAGAATTATCTAAATCAGCAATCGTTCTTGCAACCTTTAAAATTCTACTGTAGGCTCTAGCGCTAAGACCAAGCTGATTGAAAGCTGTTTCCAAAATTTGTTTACTTTTAGGAGAAAGTTTACAATATTTGGATATTAATTTTGGAGTCAGTTCCGAATTTGAAAATATATGATGTTCTTTATAACGATTGACTTGTATCTCTCGAGCTTTATTCACTCTTTTCCTGATTTCATCAGAAGATTCTGAAGGGGAATCATTTCCTAATTTTTGATAATTTACACTTTCCACTTCTATATGAATATCAATTCTATCTAAAAGTGGACCGCTTATCTTATGAATATATTTTTGAATTTGATCTTCACGACAGGTACATTGTTTTTCTTTTGAGCCATAATATCCACAAGGACATGGATTCATGCTGGCTATAAACATGAAATTACAAGGATAAGTCGTTGAAAAATCAACACGGCTAATGGTTACTGTTTTATCTTCTAGAGGTCCTCGTAGGACTTCTAATGTAGATTTATTAAATTCGGGTAATTCATCGAGAAATAAAACTCCAAAATGTGCTAGACTAATTTCACCAGGTTTCGGAATTCTGCCACCTCCTACTAAAGAAGTTTCTGTAATCGTATGATGAGGGCTTCTGAAAGGTCTTTTGAAAATGAAGGGACTCTCTTCAGATAATAAACCAGAAATGCTATGAATTTTTGTAATTTCTAAGGCTTCATCAAAAGTTAAATCAGGTAAGATAGAGGGAAGTCTTCGAGCTAACATGGTTTTTCCAGAACCAGGACTACCGATTAGAAGGCAATTGTGTCCACCTGCTGCGGAAATTTCTAAAGCACGTTTAACATTTTCTTGTCCTTTTACCTCTGAAAAATCGAATTCATAAGTGGTATTTGTATTAGAAATAAAATGTGATGTTGGTTCAGGAGAAATAAGGAATTGACCATTTAGATAATCAATGATTTCATTTAGATTAGAAACAGGTATGATTTCAAGCCCATCAATAATAGAGGCTTCTTTAGCATTTGCTATTGGTAAAAGAATACGTTTTATTCCTAAACGTTTTGCTTCTATGCAAATCGGTAAAATACCTTTGATAGGACAAATAAAGCCATCTAATGAAAGTTCACCGACTAAAATGGTATTCGTTAAATCTGCATGATAAATATACCCACTTGCAATTAAAATGCCAACTGCAATTGGTAAATCGAAAATAGAGCCTTCTTTTTTGGTATTAGCAGGTGCAAGATTTACAACGATTTTTCTACTAAGAAATTCTGATGTTGAATTTTTTATGGCTGTTTTGACTCTTTCTTTGGATTCACGAATGCTAGTATCTGGCAGACCAACAATTTCAAAAGAAGGCATACCAGCAGATATGTCCACTTGTATATTCACTAAATATCCTTGCAATCCATGCAAAGCAAGACTTTTTACTATTGATAACATGACATCATCCTTTCATAATATAGTGGTTAGAAAAATATAAAGTTTTAAAGTATTAGTAAATGAAGTTAATTTGAATTCAAAAAAATGCACAGCAAATTTTGGAATAGAAAATATAATGATAAGATAAAAAAGTGAAAAATAAGACTATTAAATACTAAATAATAAAATATAAAGTAGTAAGATATAAAAAAATTATGAATATAAAAAACTAAGTTTTCAACAACGATTTAAATGGTAATTTATAAATTGGTAAACACAGTATATATTGGTTTCCATAATTTGTCAATATATTTTTTTAACTTTTATAAATTTTCAAAAAAATAATTTTTAAAATAAGATTGCCTTATAAAATTCTTTTTAGTAAAATAAAAGAGGGGGATGATAAAAAATGAAAAAAATAATAATAGCAATCATTATTATACTTATTCTAATACTATCAATATTAGGATATAAAGTAATGGTAACAGATAATGGAAAAATGGAATTAGTAGAAATATCATCAAAAGCAGAGTTAGAAGCCATATATAATAGGGATATAGATGAAATTAGTATACCTTCTAAATTATTGACATTACCATTTAGTATTCTTTATGAAAGTTCAAGAAGTTTTACTAGTAGTATGGGACATGGGGTAATAAATAGCTCAGGAATAACTCCTGATAGTTATACAGGAAGTGCAGGAATAGATCCTGGTAGTTATACTGGAAGTGCAACAACAGAATCTATAACAAGTACACAATCTACAAAGGAATATTCTACAACCAATATACAAGTAGAAAATGTAGATGAAGCAGACATAACAAAAACAGATGGAGATTACATATATTCTTTATCAGAAGACAAAGTGATTATTACAGATGTAAAAGATGAAACACAAATAAAAATAGCATCTGAAATAGAACCAACAGGCAGTAATACCATTCCATCAGATTTAATTTTGTATAATGATAAATTAATTGTCATTAGTGAAAAAATGAAATATTCATCATCATATTACTATTATTACAATAATCGTAATTCAACAGTTGTAACTGTATATGACATTTCTGATAGAGAACAACCAAAGAAAATTAAAGATTATCAGTTAGAACAACCATACTATACATCTAGATGTATTGATGGAAGATTATATGTTATTTCATCAGGATATTTAAGGGAAGAAAATGATGAGATTGTAACATATTATTATGAAGATGGAAAAAAAGTTGATCCAGGATATAAAAACATAAAAAGAATAAAAGATATAGATACAACAGACCAGACTATATTGTCTATGTTAGATTTAAATAATATAAATGAAGCTGTAAAAGTTAATTCATATCTAATGGATGTTGAAAATGCCTATGTATCAGAAAATAACATATATCTATTAGAAGAAAAATACGATGGTTCATATAGTAATCCCAAAATATCTTCAATATTCGGATTAAAAGGTATATTGGGTGCATTTGAATATGAAGATAGAGATGATTATGGAACACATACATACATATATAAATTTAATTTACTTGACGATGGAAGTATACAATATGATAAAAAAGCAAGAGAAAAGGGACAAACGATTAATCAATTTTCAATAGATGAATATGAAGGAAACTTAAGAGTTGCTTTATATAATAGTGAAGGATCTAGAATTGTCATATTTAATGATGAAATGAAAAAAATAGGAGAAACTGAAAAATTAGCAGAAGGAGAAAAAATGTATTCTTCTAGATTTTTAGGGGATAGGGCATATCTTGTGACATATAAAACAGTTGATCCACTATTTGTAATAGACTTAAGTAATCCAGAAAAACCACAAGTTTTAGGAGAATTAAAAATACCAGGATATAGTACATATTTGCATCCTTATGATGAAAATCATTTGATAGGAATTGGAATGCAAACAGAAGAAAAAGTTAATAGAGATTCATCAGGAAGAGTTAGATCAACAACAGCTACTATTACAGGAATGAAAATGGCATTATTTGATGTAACAGATGTTAATAATCCAATTCAAATTTCAGATACAATCATTGGGGATAGAAGAACAACATCAGCTATTTTAACAAATCATAAAGCATTATTATTCTCAAAAGAAAAAGAATTATTAGCAATTCCTGTTAATAATTATACAGAAGATTTTGAGATAGAAAATTCATCAGATGAGTATGAATCAATAGTGAAATCTTATACAAATTATAAAAAAGAATATGTTTCTGAAGGATATTTTGTATATAATATCAACCTTACAGATGGATTTACCCTAAAAGGAACGATTACACATGATAAAACAAAGAGTAAATATTCTTATTATAATACATCAAGATTATTAAGAGGACTATATATAGACGATAATTTGTATACTGTCTCAGAAGATTATATTAAAGTAAATAGCTTAGATGATTTACAAGAAATTAGTCAATTGAAAATAAAGGAGGATTAGTAAATATGGAAGAAAATAGAAAAAAATCAGCAGCAGGAGTTAGTTCACTAGTATTAGGAATTATATCAATTTTATCAGGATTGTTTTATTATATTAGTTTACCAGCAGGAATATTAGCAATTGTTTTAGGAGCAAAGAGCACCAAGAAAACAGGAAGTAGACTTGGAAAATCTGGATTAGTTACAGGAATTGTTGGAGTTAGTATATGTGTATTTCTATACATAAGTATGGTTGTCATTTTATGGTTAGCAAATAATTATTAAAAGAACAAAATGATTTTATAAATATTACTTTAGATGATTTAATTGAATAGAGATACTTATATAAACTAAAATAAAAATTTGTCGAATTTTGTATATTTTTACAAAATTCGACAAATTTTTTATTTTTTATTCAGTATAATTATATAGGGGGATGTTTTTATGAAAAAATATATCAAGAAAATAGTATCAGCTTTAATAATTATATTATCAATATTATCTATACAAATGAGTGTGTATTCACATTCTGGTAGAACAGATGCTAATGGAGGGCATAGAGACAATCAAAATAAAAGTGGACTAGGAAGTTATCATTATCATTGTGGAGGGCATCCAGCACATTTACATCCAAATGGTGTTTGTCCATATTCATCATCTAGTAAAAGTAGCACATCTAGTTCTGGTTCAGGAACAAGCTCAGGTTCTAGTTCTGGTTCTGGCTCTGGTTCCAGCTCAAGTTCCAGTTCAAGTACAAGTTCTGGCTCGAGTTCAACTTCTTCTTCAAGTAGTAAAACAAGTACATCTGTACCAAGTACGATTGCAGTGACTGAAATACAAATAGAAGAAAAAATAGAAGATATGGAAATAGGTGAAAATGAAAAATTAACGGTAACTATTACACCTAGTAATGCAACAGATAAAAATGTTACATGGCAGTCAAGTGATGTAAATGTTGCAACAGTTGACCAAACGGGAGAAGTAAGTGCTAAAAAATCTGGAGTTGTAACTATAACAGCAACTACATCAAATGGTAAATCAAGTACAATTACAATTAATGTTAAAGAACCAGTAAAAGTGGAAAGTAGTTATAATGCGACCAATGATTTAATAGAAAAAACGAATACAGAAATAGAAAATACCATCAATAGTGATACTAACAATGAAGAAGGAAGTGCTTTAGGAGGAATTGTAACATTAGGACTTCTAGGTGGAGGAGGCTATTGGGGATATAAGAAATATAAAAGTAAAAAAGAAAGTGCATAATCTAAAAAAATAGAAAAGAATATTAGTTATTCTTTTCTATTTTCAATTCCATAGGAACAAACCTTATCCCATCCATAACCTGTTCAGAAGAAACATCAGAAAATCCAAACTTATGATATACCTCCACAGCATAAGAAGAAGAATTAACAGTAATCGTTTTTAAAGAAGGATTTTTTTCTTTACATATTTGTATTATATGATCAAATAAATTTCTAGCAATACCTTGTTTATGATACTGTTTATCCACAAATAATAACGAAATGTGGATAAAATCTTTAATAGCAATCATACCTACAATAATATCATTAACAAAGCAACCATAAAAATATAAAGAACCATTAGAATATTGTTCTGACATATTATTTATATCAATAAATTTATAAAATGATGTAACGCCTTCTTCAGAATAATAAGGTGCTTCAAATTCGTCAAAAACTTTACGTACTAAGTTTAAAGTTTCTGGTAATTCTTCTTGTTTGATTTTTCTATACTGTTTAATTTCAATCATTTAATCAGCTCCTACAAGTTATTTTTTAGCAACAATACCATATAAAACACGTTTTAATTCAATACCTTTTGGAGTAGTATGTTTAGACACATATGTATCAAATAAATCTTTTTCAATTGATGGGTTATGTGTGTTATTAACACTTTCTATTTCAGAAAAATCATCTAGAATTGGTGTTTTTAAAAGTAATGCTAATAAATCTTCTTTTGTTTCATAGTATTCATATTGTATAATTTCTTGCATTTCTATTTCTCGAAAGCCAACTTTTTTAATATTTTCGTAATCGATTTGACTAATTGGTATTTCATCATTAAATGCTTGTCCTCTTTGAAATAAAGTTTTTAACTCCCAACAATCTTTTTTATTAACACCTTCAATAATTAAATATCCATTATTGTCTAATACATCATATATTTGTTTAGCATCAATCATTGTATGTCTTGCAGATACAATATCAAATAAATTTTTGGGAAAGGTCATGTTTAAATTATCCATACATACAAATTTAATTTTTTTATCAGGAAATTGCTTTTTATTCTCATTAGCGGTTTTAATCATTTCTTTAGAAAAATCAGTAGCAATTATCATGCCAACATCAGGAAGAAAAGATAGTGCTTTTTCTCCACCACCAGTACCTAAATCTAAAAGTAGAGAGGAGTTAGTAGAATGTTTTTTAATTTCATCATAAAAGTTCCAATTTGACTCTTGATAAGTTGTATATTTTATATCAGAAAAATCCCAGTTTCCAATATCTTCATATCGTTTCCATTCATTTTCTTGCATTTATATCACCTCTTTTTCACCTAAATCTTCAGAAAATCTTAGTAAATACCCATCTGGGTCTTGTACTAAAAATTCTTTATTTCCAAGCAATTTATCATCTTGTCTATACCAGTTTTCCTCAATTTCAAAGGCAATTGGATAGTTATGTTCTTTTAATTTTGAATAAATTCTATCAACAGAATCTACTTCTAATTGAAAATTGATACCATTTCCAAAAGGATAGGTAAGAGGAGCTAATTCCCATTTATCATTATCAGATAGTTCTTGTAACATAAATTGAATATCTCCCATTGAAAGAAATACAAATTTATTTTCAGCTCTTTCATATTCTACTTTAAATCCTAAAGTTTTGTAAAATGAAAGACTATTTTCTAAATTACTTACAGAAAGTTCAGGAATATTTTTATTAAATATAAAATTACTATCATTTCGAATGATTTCACTTTCAAAAAAGCGTTCTTGAAATTCTGTTAATGCTCTAATTTCTTCATTTGAATAATTTCTACCTTCTGGAACAACAATTAATTTATCATCATTATCATTTGTTCTGTGAATAATGGCAATGCATTTTCCTTTAAAAGTTTCCAAAGGTTCAAATACACCTAATATATAGCAATCCAATTCCTCGTTGTCTCCACTCATGGTATTGGGAACATATCCATAATTCACAGGATATATATGATTTGGGTATTTTTCAGAATGTCTACTACCTAATGGTTTATCAATGATGACATCAACTAGTTTATCTAAAAAATCTCTACTATTTGTCATTTAAGAATCCTTTCTTTTAAAAAGTTTGAATTTAATCAAAGTATAATATGAAATAGAAAAAAATTCAACAAAATTCCTAATATTTGTAAATGCGTTTTAATAATTTTAACGATAGAAATTAACAAATAGGACAAATTTCACCGAATAATGTCTTTATTACATAAATGAAAAAGAAAAAAAATGGAATTGTAATAATTCCCGAAAACTGAATATCCGTATAGAGAAATAGTGTAATAGTACTTTATGCTTAAAAGCGTATGTTTACATTGAAATATAAAAACTATATATTTAATATATATATAATATTTATCAAAGGGGAAATTAAGGTGAAAAAAAGTCCAAAAAAATTTTTAATTAAATTTATGATCTTTATTTTTTTAATTAATATTTTTTCAATTACTTATGCGGCTTATCAGTTTGTAAAAACATATGTGATTGATAATGGATATCTTTATCAAAATAATGATGGGATAACAGTTAAAGAATTCAAAGAGCAAAAAAATATTCCAGATATTCAAATATACAATCAAGCAGGAGAGCTATTAAGTGATTCAGATAAGATATCAACAGGAGATACTTTTGAACAAGATGGAGAGCAGAACACCGTTGTTTTAAGAGGAGATTTGAATGGTGATGGAAGCATAGATGAAAAAGATTTTATAGTTATCAAAGAACATGCCATTGAAAAAAATATTTTGAAGAATGAATATAAAGTATCAGCAGATTTGGATGAAAATAACGAAATCAATTTGATAGATGTATTGCTATTTAAAAGAATTAAAAGTAGCAAAGAAGAAGTAAAAGTAGAAGGAATAATATTAGATAAATCAAATTGCAATCTTTTTGTAGGAGATAAGACAACAATTAGTGCAACTGTATTACCTGAAAATGCAAGCAATAAAAAGGTAGTGTGGATTTCAAATAATCCAGATATTGCAAGTGTAAATGCAGAAGGTACTGTAACTGCATTAAATCCAGGAAATGCTGTCATAACAGCAACAACAGAAGATGGAGCATATACAGCAGAATGTGAAATAAGTGTAGTAGAAAGAAAAGTAGAAAGCATAGAAATAATAGAAGAACCAATTAAGACAACATACATTCAAAATTATGAAGGGCTAGATGTAACAGGAGGAAAAATCAGACTAACATACAATGATGAAACAACAGAAGAAATAGATATGACAAAAGACATGGTAAGTGGATTTGATAATACAACATTAGGTCCACAAACATTAACAGTAACCTATGAAGGAAACACAGCAATATTTGAAGTAACAATCATAGAAAAAGAATTAGTTAGCATTGAAATTGCACAACAACCAAATAAAATAACATATATTCAAAATTATGAAGAAATAGATGTGACAGGAGGAAAAATCAGATTAACATATAATGATGAAACAACAGAAGAAATAGACATGACAAAAGAAATGGTAAGTGGATTTGACAATACAACATTAGGTCCACAAACATTAACAGTAACCTATGAAGGAAACACAGCAATATTTGAAGTAACAATCATAGAAAAAGAATTAGTTAGCATTGAGATTGCACAACAACCAAATAAAACAACATATATTCAAAATTACGAAGACCTAGATGTAACAGGAGGAAAAATTAGATTAACATACAATGATGGAACAACAGAAGAAATAGATATGGCAAAAGAAATGATAATAGGATTTGATAATACAGAAGTGGGACCACAAACTTTAACAGTAACTTATGAAGGAAAAATAACAACATTTGAAATTGCAGTTCTTGAAAAAGCATTAAATAAAATTGAAATCATTCAAATCCCTAATAAAGTAACATATATTCAAAATTATGAAGAATTAGATGTGACAGGTGGAAAAATCAGACTAACATATAATGATGAAACAACAGAAGAAATAGATATGACAACAGGAATGGTAACTAATTTTGATAATACAGTATTAGGACCAAAAACATTAACCGTAACATATGGAGAAAAGAGCACAACCTTTGAAGTAACCATTGTAGAAAAAGAATTAGTTAGTATTGAAATAGCACAACAACCAACTAAGAAAACATATATACAAAACTATGAAGAGTTAGATGTAACAGGAGGTAAAATTAGATTAATATATAACGATGAAACAACAGAAGAAATGAACATGACAAAAGAAATGGTAACAGGATTTGACAATACAGAACCAGGACAAAAAACATTAACTGTAACATATGGAGGAAAGTCAGTAACCTTTGAAATAACAGTTGTAGCAAAAGAATTAGTAAGAATTGAAATAGCACAACAACCAAATAAAACAACATATATTCAAAACTATGAAGAATTAGATGTAGCAGGAGGAAAAATTAGACTAACATATAATGATGAAACAACAGAAGAAATAGACATGAAAAAAGAAATGGTAACAGGATTTAGTAATACAACATTAGGACCAAAAACTTTAACAGTAAGTTATGGAGGACAACAAACAACATTCCGAGTAACCATTGTAGCAAAAGAATTAGTAAGAATTGAAATTGCACAACAACCTAACAAGAAAACATATATTCAAAATTATGAAGAACTAGAGGTAGCAGGAGGAAAAATTAGATTAACATACAATGATGAAACAACAGAAGAAATAGACATAACAAAAGAAATGGTAACAGGATTTGATAACACACAATTAGGTCCACAAACCCTAACCGTAACATATGAAGGCAAAAAAGCAACATTTGAAGTAACAATTATTGAAGAAAGAACAGCAAAACTAGACAAAACAGACATAGTATTAAATGCAGGAGAAGAAACAACATTAACGATTATAACTACTCCGGATAATGTAGAAAGATCATATACTTCAAGAGTAGAAAATTCAACAGTTGCAAAATTAGAAAAAACGGGTACATTTGGAGTATTAAAATTAACAGGTTTAGCAAAAGGAACAACAAAAATAACATTTGTAGTAACTGTAGATGGAATAGAAATACCATTAGAATGTAATGTAACAGTAAATGCACCAGATATTCCAGTAACAGGAATCACATTAGATAAAACAGAAATGACATTAGAAAAAGGAGAAACAGGAACAATAACAGCAACTATAAAACCAGAAAATGCAACAAATAAGCAATTTAGTTGGGGATCAGATAACGCAGAAGTTATAAAATTAGTATCATCAGAAAATGGAATATTAACAATAGAAGCATTAGCAGAAGGAGAAGCAACCATAATAGCAACAACAGCAGATGGAAATCATACAGCAAGTTGTAAAGTTACTGTCACAGAAACACCAACTGGAGAAATCAGTATGAAATTAGACAAGACAAATGAAACCATAGCAAGTGCAGAAACAATAGATATAACAGCAATTATGACAGGAATGAATCAAAATGTCAATTGGACAAGTAGTAATACGGTTATTGCAAAAATTACAAAAACACAGGATAATACGATAACAGTAACAGGAGCAAAAGCTGGAAAAGCAACAATTACAGCTACAACAGAAGATGGAAATTACACAGCAACTTGTGAAATAAATGTAGTATATCCTGTTACAGGAGTAACACTTACAGAAGAAACAGAAACGATAACAGTAGGAAGTAAAACACTTTTAACAAAGGTATTAGACCCAATAAATGCAACAAACCAAAATGTTACATGGACTTCAAGTAATGAAACAATAGCAACGGTAAATGAAAATGGTATTGTAGAAGGAATAAAAGAGGGAAATGTAACAATAACAGTTACAACAGAGGATGGAGATCATCAAGCAACATGTGAAGTGGCAGTTACTAGCAAAACGGAAACACCAGCATCAGAATTTACATATCAAATACAATATAATACAATTAACATTACAGGATATACAGGAACTGATACAGAAGTGGTTATTCCAGAAAGTATAGATGGAAAAACAGTAGAACAAATAGGAAATGGATATTCAAAAGTAACAGGATTTGATAATGTAAATTCAGTTATATTACCAAATACAGTGACAACAATAGGAAGATTAGCATTTAATGGGTATACAAATTTAACAAATATAGATTTAAAAAATGTAGAACTTATAGATGTATCAGCATTTAAGGAAACAGGGCTAACAAAAATAACATTACCAGATACATTAAAAACGATAGGAGGTTCAGCATTTAGCAAGTGTGCAAATTTAGCAAGTGACATTATTATTCCAGATTCAGTTACTAGCATGGGAAGTGAGACTTTTTCAGAATGTACGAACATAAAAACAGTAAAATTCTCTAAAAATTGTTCTATTATACCACAAAGAGCATTTTACAAAAGTGGATTAACAGGCCCATTGGAATTTCCAGAAGGAGTAGAAATTATTGATGCACATAGTTTTTATGGTACAAAATGCACGAGTGTAAAATTTGCAGATAGTATAAAATATATTTATAGAAATGCTTTTAGACAATGTAGTAGTAAAATGGAAGGAGAATTGGTATTACCTAAAAATTTAATACTTTGGGGAGATGCTGAATTTGACCATGCAAGAAACTTTACAAATACAAGCATTGTCATTCCAAAAACAGTTAAAGTAATTGGTGGAGATGTTGCTCCAACAACATATCCTTATGAATATACAGAAGATACTACAGGATATGGAACACATACTTTCTATGATCTTGCAACATATTCTTTAAAAGAATTTGTAGTAGAAGAGGGAAATGAATATTTCCAAGCAATAGATGGAGTATTATTTAGTAAAGATACGAAAAGATTAGTATCATTCCCACCAGCTAAAATATTAGAAGATGGTGTGTATGAAATGCCAGAAGGTGTGGAACAAATTGATGAACTATCTTTTAGTTTGGCAGGATATAGTGGATTTACAGGAAATTTAAAAACATTAAAATTACCAAGTACCTTTAAAGTAACAGAATTTGGGCCAGATAATATCATGTGTAGTGAACCAAGTAAAGATCAAGTATGTTATAATACACTTAGTGTAGGGCTATATATTTACAATGGAATAAAAGAAGTTATTGTGAGTGAAGATAATCCATACTTAAAATCTATAGATGGATGTGTATATTCAAAAGATGGAAGCACTTTATGGTATGTACCATTACAAAAAACAGGAACTTTAAATATACCAGAAGGAACAACTACAATAGCAAGAGGATCATTCGTAGAAGGATATGGATCTTGTCCTTTAGCATTAACAGGTCTAAATATTCCAGCAAGTGTTGTAGATATTGAAGAAGATACACTACCATGGATAAATAAATTACCAAGTAGATGTACCATCACAGTAGATGAGAATAACCCATATTGGACAGTAAATTCAAGTGGAGATGTTGTAAAAAAATAATAAATGAGGTTAATAAAAATGAATAAACTATTAAAAACAATTATCTTAACAATGATTAGTATATTAAGTTTTATGACGATTTCAATGGCAGTAGACAATGCTTATCAAATAGAACTACTTTGTGATAAGACAGAAGTAAAAGAAGGAGAAACATTTGTCATAACTGTAGAAATAGACCCTACAAATACGGAAGGTGGAATAGGAGCATATATGGCAGAATTAAAATATGATATGGCACTTTTCGAAATAACAAATTTGGAAGGTATTGGAAATTGGGATACACCAATGATAAACGAAGGAAAAATGATAGCAACAACTAAAGATGGAGAATGTGTTACAACAAAACAAGAAATTGCAAAGATAACATTTGTAGCAAAAGCAGATGTTGTCAATACAACTTCAGAAATTACTGTAGAAAATTTCGAAGCATCAAATACAGAAACCATTTTGCCAACAGAAAGTAAAAAAGTTGAAATCGGAAACGAGCAAACAGATATAAATGATAATAAAGATGATCAATATAATGAAATTGAAGTAGGCAATAATAGCAATTCAAATAATACATCTAATCTTAAATTACCATATGCCGGATTACAAAAAACAATGATACCAATTGGGATTATCATCATTGCGATTATAATTGGTGTAGTATTTTATAAAAAATATCAAAAAAATACAAAGTAGAGTAAAATTATTGCTATGAGATGAGAATAAACTAAAAAGCAGACCTTATATAGTGTCTGCTTTTCCTTTTGAAAATAAAATGCTAAATTTTTATTTTTACTTTGAGCTCAAATAACTTAAAGTTTCCTATTCAATAAAAAAACGTTGTACAGAAAAATCTTTACAATCATGTTTTGGGGTGATAGAATAATCAAAAAGAAAAACATACTATTTATTGAAAGGAAAAACGTGAAAATGAAAATCTTAATGGGAACAAAGAATCAAGGGAAAATAGAAGGCGTAAAAAGAGCATTCGAAAGATATTTTGATAATGTTGAGATAGAAGGAATACCAGTTGATTCAGAAGTAGGAGCACAGCCTATTAATAAAGAGATTGTTATCGGGGCGAGAAATAGAGTAAAAAATGTAAAAGAATATGCTAAGAAAAATAACATAGATGTAGATTATTATGTAGCAAGTGAAGCAGGGATTACAGATTTATTAGATGAGTGGATAGATATTAATACAGTTGTGATTGAAAATAAGGAAGGAAAACAAAGTGTAGGAACTAGTCAAGGATTTCCAATTGATTCCAAATATATAGATGAAATAACGAGTACTGAACTTGGAAAAGTCATGGATAGAATCTTTAAAAGTCATGGATTAAATACGGGAAAAGGTGGAATTAGTATTTTAACACATGATGAAGTATCTAGAATTGATTTAACAGAAAATGCGTGTATTATGGCTTTGATTAAATTTATTAACCAAGGAATATGGGAATAAATTTTTTTGTGAAAAATATCTAGATGTAGAACAAATTTATCGATTTGAGCTAATAGAAGAATAAAGAGAAACAAAAGGAGTAATGGTTATGAAAATATTAGTGATTTGTAGCAAGACATTTTATAATCGAATTGAACCGATTAAACAAAAATTAGAAGAAATGGGACATAGTATAGAACTACCAAATTCATATGATAACCCAGGAGCTGAAAAAGAAGCATGGGCGTTAGGAGATAAGGCTCATTCTGAATTTAAGAAAAGAATGTTTCAACGAAGTGAAGCAACCATTTCAAATATGGATGCTGTATTAACTTTAAACTTTGATAAAAATGGACAACCAAACTATATTGGTGGAGCAACTTTCCTAGAGTTATATGAAGCTTTTATGAAAGGTAAAAAAATCTATATGTATAATCCAATTCCAGAAGGTATGTTATATGATGAAATATCAGGATTTTCACCAATTATAATAAATGGTAATTTGGATTTGGTGAAATAGGAGGAAGTATGAACATAATCGAAATATATAACCAATATTATTTACCAGAGAATTTACAAATGCATATGTTAAGGGTAGCAGCATGTACAAATTTGATTCTAGATAACTGGACTGGAAAGCCAATAGATAGAAAAGCAATCACTAGAGTTTCTTTATTACATGATATGGGGAATATGGTAAAAATACCAGAAGAGGAAATCCAAGATAAAGATTTCATAAAACTAAGAAGAAAATATTTCGAAGAATATGGAACAAATGACCATGAAATCAATATGTTAATTGGAAAGAATTTGGGTTTAAATAAGAAAGAATTAGAAATTTTGGATGGAAAACGTTCTAGAAAAAATGAACAAACAGCCAAATCTGATAATTATGAAATTAAGATATGTGCCTATTGTGACCAAAGAGTTGCACCAGATGGTGTAGTTAGTTTAAAAGAGCGATTAGAAGATGCAAAGATACGATATAAAGATAAACCATTATCTGTGTGGTCTAATGAAGAAAAAGCAAATCAATTAATTAAATGGGCATTGAAAATTGAAGAACAAGTCATGAGATATTGCAAATTAAAACCAGAAGATATTAACAATCAGTCTATACAAGCATATGTAGATAGATTAAAAGAATATGAAATATAAGAGTAGACAAGTTAACTGTTAAGAAAGGAACAAAAAGATTAAATTATGGAAGAATTAATAGATGTTTTAAATGAAGATGGAACAAAAACAGGAGAAGTTGTAACAAGAAAAGAAGTACATGAAAAAGGCTTATGGCATAGAATTGTTGTCATTGCAATCATTGATAAAGAAGGACATATATTGATGCAACAAAGAGCGAAAGATAAAGAAACTAACCCAGGAAAATGGGATGTATCTGTTGCAGGACATGTATCAGCAGGACAAACTTCTATAGAAGCAGCCATTAGAGAAGTAAAGGAAGAAATTGGAATTGATTTAGAAGAAAAAGATTTACAATATAAGCTTACTTATCAAACAGGAAGAAAGGTAAAAGACCATTTTTATGCAAATCATATTTTTGATGTTTACTTGGTAAAAACAAAAGTGATAGATGTATCAAAAATAAAGATTCAAGAAAGTGAAGTAGAACAAGTAAAATTGTGTAATCTAGAAGAAGTACAACATATGATTTCTAATAACTTGGTAGTAGAAAGAAAACCTGTATATGAAATGTTAATACAATATTTAAAATAATAGGAAAGGTAAAAAATATGATTAAAGTATTATTTGTATGCTTAGGAAATATATGTAGATCTCCTATGGCAGAATATGTATTTAAAGATATGGTAAAAAAGAAAGGCTTAGAAAAGCAATTTTCTATTGCTTCAGCGGCAACCAGTTATGAAGAAATAGGAAATGATATGCATTATGGAACAAAAGATAAATTAGATGAAAAAGGAATCCTATATACAAAACATAAAGCAAGAAGAATTGAAAAACAGGATTATGAAAAATACGACTATATCATTGGGATGGAAGAAAGTAATATTCGAAATATCCAAAGAATTGTAGGAAATGATAAAGACAATAAAATATATAAACTTTTAGATTTCTCAAAAAATCCAAGAGATATTGCAGATCCATGGTACACAGGAAACTTTACAGTCACTTATCAGGATATTGTAGAAGGATGCACTGGATTTTTGGAATATTTAGAAAGGGAAAACATTATAAAATAAGAAGCAAAGATTGAAAACTAAAAAAAAGGAATTGAAATAACAATGGCAAATGCGTATATAAAAATTAGGGAAAAAGAAATTCCAGTTATCATTAGAAATTATAGACATACAAATTTAATAAAAATGTATTTTAAAGGGAATGTCTTGAACATTAGTAAATCTAAATATTTATCTAAAAAAAGAATGCTGGAATTTATTAAGCAAAATGAAGAACAAATATATGAACAATATCTAAAAATCATTTCTAAAGAGAATGACAAAATGAAACATTGGTATACAGGAGAAAAGATAAGCTATAAAGGTGAAGATTTCTGTATACAAATAGAATATGTTTCTAAAAAAAGAATAAAAATTATCTTAGATGAAGAAAATAAACAATTTATTATCGAAATACCAGAAATATTGAAAGATGAAGACAATAAAGCAATCATAGATAAATATGTAAAAAGATTTCTTTGTGTAAAAACAAAAGAATATTTAGAAAAGCGACTACCATATTGGAGTCAAAAAATGAAAACAGAATACTATGAATGCAAGGTGGGGGATGCAACAAGTAAATATGGTAGTTGTATACCAAGCAAAAAAGCACTTCATTTTAGTAATAGGCTCATCATGTTACCAGAAGATAAAATTGATGCAATCATTGTTCATGAATTGTCACATATGATATTTGCTAATCATAGTAACAATTTCTATAATTTAGTTCAACAATATATACCAAATTATTTCGAAATTGATAAATGGTTAAAGAAAAATGTAAAAAGAGTTATGATATAAAAAGGGATTTTGGGGACGGACTCATTTTTTCCTTTTTTCGTCCTCAAAATCTTTTAATCTGTTCCATAATATATCCCTTGATATAAATTTTCTTCTTTTAATTTTTTATCCAAACCATTTAGTATCCACTTTTTGTGTAAATCCCATTTAGGAGCAATTAATATATCTTTAGGAGCATCACCAGATATTCTATGAATCACAATATCAGGAGAAATATGTGAAATAATATATGCTAAGCAATCTAAGTAATATTCTAAAGAAATGGGCTGATATTCATTTTTATTATACATATCTGCTAAGACAGTATTTTCTACGACATAAGTATTATGAATTTTTAAACCTTGGATATGATGTTGGTTTATAAAATCTACTGTATTTTGTATATCCTCAAAAGTTTCGTTTGGTAATCCTACCATAGTATGAGCAATCACATCAATATGATATTGATTAAGCAATTCAACAGCTTTTGCAAATTGTTCATTTGAGTATTGTCTATTAATAAATTTTCCAATTTCTTCATTGGATGTTTGTAATCCTAATTCTACTGAAACATAATATTTATTAGTATAAGAATATAAGAGTTTTACGATATCTTCATTAATACAATCGGGTCTTGTTGCAACTGATAATCCAATAATTTTAGGATTGATTAGTGCACTATCATATTTTTTCTTTAAGCTATCAATAGAATCATATGTATTTGAAAAATTTTGAAAATATACAATAAATTTATTAGCTCTATTAGAACGAGGAGAGTTAAAATAATCTTCTACTTGCTCTGAAATATCTTTATATGGATCTAAATGCTCTCCAGAACCACATTCACTACAAAAGATACAACCAGAATAACTTAAAGTCCCATCACGATTAGGACAACTAAAATGTCCATTAATGCATATTTTTAAAACTTTTTCTCCAAATCGTTTTATATAATATTCATTTAATTTTGTGTATCTATATAAACTTTCCATAATACATACAGTATATCAAAAATAGAAGAAAATAACAATCAAAAAAAGTTTTATATGAAAATAAAAGCTAAATATTTTATATTTAGCTCAATAATTACGAATTTTTATCTTTTTTGAATTTTGATAATATAAAATCTAAAAAAATAGATACAAGAAACAAAATGAAAAAGAAAAGTAAAATTATTAGCAATTGCTCTACTTGTTCTTCTTTTGGTAAAGTATAAAAATAAATGATATAATTACTTATCATAAACCATTCCACCTTTTATAATATCTTATATGGAATATTTTATGAAAGTAATATATTAAAATCAATATAATATATTCAAAATAATACAAAAAGTACAAAAAAGTTTAAGAAATCGACTAATTTTTTATGAAAATAGCAATATCTTTAATCATATTCATAGCTGTTTCAATTTCTTTATCGCTATATGTACTTAGTAGTTCTTTAGTTTTATCAATTGTTGTATCATCAAGCCCATATAAAATATAATCAGCAGAATGACCACTCAAATCTCTAAGTTTTCGAATGCTTCTATACATTAAATTTCCTTTACCTTCTTCAACTAGTCCAAGAAATTGACTAGATATACCAATTTCTTTTGCTAATTGTGTTTTATTCATATGTAATTCATTTTCTCGAATATATTTAATTCTTTTACCTCTTGAAATTTGTTCTTGTTTTTCTAATTCTATATCAGATTTATTCATGTAAATTTCCTCCTATCACAAAAAATCTTAAGTATGAAATTATATAAATTTTACAATATAATATATTTGAACACATGGTAAAATATTTGTAGAATTATGGTGTTTTATGGAGAAATATGGTAACATTATAAAAAAGAAGAAAGGGTGTGTATATATGACAACAAAATCTATGAAAATACTAATAATAGAAGATGATAAGAATGATTGTAACAATTTTATTAGCAGTGTAAAGAATAGAAATGATGTAGAAATTATTGGAATCACAGACTCTGATATAGAAGGACTAAAGTATGCAGAGTTAAAGCAACCAGAAGGTATTATATTAGATTTAGAATTAAATAACAGTATGACAGGAAATGCAGATTCTTTGGGATTTTTGTCAGAACTTAAAAAGTTGAATCTAGGTTACGAACCGATTATTGTGGTAACAACACATATCAATTCAAAAAGAATATATGACATCGTTCATAAAAATGGTGCAGATATCATATTATACAAAAATCATCCAAGATATTCAGCGGATTATGTTTTGAATAAATTAATAAGTTTAAGAGAAGTAACACCAGAAAGGACATTGGAAACATTAAAAGAGGAATTGGAGGATAATAGAAAAAAGATATCAGACTGCATTGTTAGAGAATTAGATTTAATAGGAATACCTGCTAAAATGGTAGGAAGAAAATATATCCATGATGCAATCTTATATTTGATTGAAAATAAAGGAGATAATACAAATGTGATTAGACATTTAACAAACATATACAAAAAATCTGGAAACACAATTACAAATGGTATTCAAAATGCCATTATACATGCTTGGAATAATACACCAGTAGATGATTTGTTGGAATATTATAGAGCAAGAGTAAGCCCAGAAACTGGTATTCCAACACCAATGGAATTTATATATTATTATGTAGAAAAAATTGAAAGAGAAATATAAAAAATAAAAAATGTATTGCAAAATCTCTAATTGTATTGTAAAATAATGGAAAATACAATTAGAGATACTTTTTGTCATAATATGTTAATTTTTTGTTGATAAATGTAATTCCCATAACATTTTATTTATATTTAAAATTTTAAATCAAATTTTTGGTAATCAATATTATTGCTTTGAAATTAATTATTAAAATAAAGAGTCAGGATAATTTTTTTGAAAATAGTTCTTTTACTTTTATTTATATTTTGTATCTATAACTTATATCAATTTATAAATTTGTATGAATATTTTATTTCTATAATTTCACATTTAAAAAATCCATATATTCCCAATTTATATATTTGAAATGTAATTAAGAATAATTAATATTAAGATAAAAGTATTTCGAAAGTATTTATAAATAGTAGAAGATTTGAGTGTATGTGATTGGGGGAGATCAGAAAATGATGGAAAAATGTAAAAAAGAAAATGAAGAAATCAAAGAAGCAGTAAAACAATTAACTGAGATGAGTGCAGATGATTATGAAAGAGAAATATACGAAATTAGAGAAAGAAGTAGATTGACTTATAACACAGAAATGTATGAGGCAAGGAGAAAAGGATTAGATGAAGGAGAAAAACTAGAAAAAGAAAAAATTGCTAAAAAAATGAAAGAAGAAGGATTAGATATAAAGTTAATCAAAAAAATAACAAATTTAACAGAAGAAGAAATTAATGAATTATAAAATATGAAATATGAAATACTTATTTATAATACTAAAGACAAGAAAAATGAACATATTATAGATATCAAACAATATAATTGATATTTATGATATGTTTTTTTTTATGTTCGACAAAATTTTACCATTTTTTTTCACTTATCGTTACCGTCTTTTTTTCGTAAGAAGATGGTAATTTTTTATTTATAGAAAGTAATACAGCTTTCTATAAATACGAAAGAAAAAGGTGGTGAGAGGGATGGATTGGTTTGAGGATTTTTTAAACTGGATAAGAGATTGGGTTTTTTAAATTTAAGTATTATAAAAGAAGATATTAATTTTTTTAATTAATATCTTCTTCTTTTATATAAATATTAATTGTGTGGAAAACTTGAAATTTGTTGTGAATATTATTTTTATTATGATATAATCAAAAACATAATTAAAGTGATAATGTTAGAATTAATCTAAGTATATTTAATATTTATAGAGGTGATTAAAGGTAATGGACTTTAGAACAATTATAACTGATAATAATATAAAAGATTTTTTTATGATTCTTTTTATTACAGTATTTACATTAAAATTTAATTATAAAATATTAGATATAAAAGAAAAATATAAGAATTTACCAATATATTTTTTAGTTTTAGTAATAATAGATATACTTTCAATTGTAATAAGAAATAAAATAGGTGAAACGATACAAATAATGTCCTTAATGATGTTTATTGCTTTGATTTTTTCTAATAAAACAAATAGAAATATAGGATATTCTATTATGATTACCACTATTTCAATTAGCGTGAATTATATTATATGTTTAATTTCAGCCAGTATTAATTATTTTATTTTTAGATTTTTTAATGTTAATAACTATATAATATTAGTAGGAATATTAAGCATATATCTTCTTTTGTATAAAGTAGTATATAGCGTAAAGAAATTAAAAAGAGGAATAGCTTTTTTTAAGAAAAATGAACATAATGAGTATTTAGGATTAGTAATTTTAAATATAGCTACTGCAATTTTTTTCTCTTTAGCAATATTTGGAAATATGAAAATGAATATGGAAGTAGTAAAATCGTTATTTGTTTATATCATATTTTTTACTGTTATTATGCTAATCACCATCCAAAAATCCTTACAGCTATACTACAAACAAAAACTACAAGAAAGAGAAGTAGAAGAAATCAAAGAAGAATTAAACAACAAAACGAAAGAAATAGAAGAATTAGAAAAAGAAAATTTGAAACTTAACAAAAAGAATCATTCAATAGCACATAAGCAAAAATCATTAGAATATGAATTAGAACAAATGGTATTAAAAAATCAGGTAGAAGATGAAAATCATGTAAAAGATAAAATCGAAAGTTTATCAAAAGAAATGCAAGATGAAACAGTTAGCATAGAACTAACCAAAACAGGTATTAATGAAATTGATAGTATGCTAAAATATATGCAGTCAGAATGTGTAAAGAATAAAATAGATTTTCAACTACAAGTAAATGGAAATATCTATCATATGGTAAATAAACATATTGAAAAAGAAGACTTAGAAATTTTAATTGCAGATATGATAAAGAATGCGATTATAGCGATTAACCATTCTGAAAATGCTAATAAAAGTATCTTAGTAAGATTAGGATTAATTGATGGTGCCTATAGTTTATATGTCTATGATTCTGGTGTAGAATTTGAAATAGATACATTAATCAATCTTGGAATAAAACCAAGTACAACACATGCAAAAGATGGTGGTACAGGAATGGGATTAATGAATACATTTGATACTTTAAAGAAATATAAAGCAAGTTTGATTATTGATGAATATGGTAAACCAGTAAATGATAATTTTACAAAAGTAATCAAAATTGTTTTTGATAATAAAAATGCATATAAAATTGTGTCATATCGTGAAAAAGACATACAAGAAAAAGATGTAAATAAAAGGGTTTCTTAAAAAGAAACCCTTTTAAAATCCAATAATATCATTATAAATTTCAATGGCAAATTTATCTGTCATTCCAGAAATATAGTAAATAATACATTTGTAAAAATCTTGTTCATTATGAAAATCAAAAATAACATCATTTATTAACTTTAGTTGATCTCGATTTCCTAAGTCATAATAATTTGTTAAAAATCCAAGGAAACTATCATAAAGTTTTATAGAAATTTTAGATAATCTGTTTTTTAAAGAAGTAATTGTATTTTCTCCATCATAGCAAGCTTTTAAAGTGTCATAAATTTCATTTAAAACCAATTCAAAATATTTAATAGAAGGTTTTAATCTATCTGAGAAATAAATATTTCTATAATTAAATTCTTTAATTTTATTTAATAAATCAAAGGCTTCTTCTGAGAAACATAATCCCTTTTCAGGAGTTGAATTTTTTGCTAAATCACATACTAAGTAATTAATAATGATTGTGTTATTAATCTTCTTTTCAGGTAAATCATAATATAGTAATTTATATAATTCATCTAAATGTTCATCAATAATACCTAAACTGATAGCGTCTTCAATATCTCTTCCAATATATGAAATTTTATCAGAAATTTTTACGACGCAACCTTCCCAAGTATATGGTGCATATTGATTAGGTCTGACATAGGTTGTTAAATCAATACATTCTTTTCTAGGTTTTAAACAATTTTCATCAATTTCACCACAGTGAGAAATGATACCATCTCTAACTGCATATGTTAAATCTAAATTATCTTTATATCGTTCTTTATTTTCTAATAATTCTATTTTATCGACAAATTCTAAACCATTTTTTTCATGCCAAAAATTACAACCTAAATCTCTTTGACAGATAGTGGATAAAATCTTTTCACCAGCATGCCCAAAAGGACTATGACCAATATCATGTGCAACAGAAATTGCTTTTGTTAATTCTGTGTTTAAGCCTAAATAACTTGCGATTGTGTAACTAATAGATTCAACATGAGAGACATGTTCACTTCTTGTACAAATATGATCACTTTCTGGGGAGAAAAATACTTGTGTTTTATGTTTTAGCCTTTTGTAGGCATTTGAATGTGTAATTCTTGTATAATCTCTGTCAAAAACAGAACGAATATCACCTGGATTGGTTAGTAAAGGCTTTTCTCTTTTTGATATATTTTCCCAATCTGGATGATGGTTATTGGCAGCATAATCTTTAAATACATTTTCCATAATGTAAATCATTCCTTTCTTTATTTAAATAAAATTTATCTAATATGGATATTTTTCATAAATTTAAATTTAGTTTATTATAAAAAAATAAAAAAGTCTATAAATAGATAAAAATAAAATATTGAAAATACAAATATGACGTAGTATAATGAAAAAAACTAAAGGAGGATATAAAAATGTTACATGTCATAAAAGATGATTTTGATGAAAGTCCAGAAGATATTTTAAATTCTATTAATAATATGTTAAAGAAAAAAGAGGAAGAGAAAAAGGAAGAAGAAAATAATAAAGAAGATAAGAAGTAAACGAAAAGAAAAAAAGGAGTAATAAACATGGCAAATTCAAAGTTAATTGTAGTAGAAGGCCCACAAGGAGCAGGAAAAACAACCGTAACAGATTATTTAAGATATTCATTAAGTTATACAAATCTATATAGACTATGTGGAACGGCAGATAGTTCTGCAGAAGGAAAGAAAAAAGCAGAAGATATGTATATTAATTTATTAGAATATATAAAAAAGATGGAGAATAAAAGTATTAATCTAGTATTTGATAGAACATTTTTTACAGAAGAAAATTATTGTAGACTTGGCAAAAAGGATTACACATTTACAGATGTATATGAAAAATTATTAGAGGAATTTAGTAAATTAGATTTTGAAATATACTATATAACACTATATCTAAAAGATGTAGAGAAATATCATACAAGATTAGACAGAAAAGATAAAGCAGCTTTTAAAAATTCTAAATATGAAGCCGAAAATAGTATTAATCAACAAAGAGTATACTTAGAAATGGCAGAAGAAATAAAAGAAAAATATCCAAATATTCAAGTAAGAAATATTGCAAATGATAGAGATTTTGAAGAAACAAAGAAAGAATTAAGAGAATTCATAGGATATTAAAATAAAGAGAAAAAGGAAGAAAAAAAGAGAAAATCAATGAAATAGTAAAAAATAGGTTTACCAGAAACAAAGAAAATCCGTACTTGTTAAAATATGTCAAAAATGAAATTTGTCATATTTCACATGTATACTGTATAATATATATCGATGGTGCATTATTCTAGTCACACTCAAGTTTATGAGGGTGGGGCTAAAAATCCACTAAAGGGCATATCGTTGAAGTTCCTTGAATGTGCGCGAAACGCCAAGTTTGTGTGTGTTCAGGGAGTAAGAAATTCGGGTATTATATAATGGCATATATAAGATTCCCTGATTTCGCGGAGGCTTAAATTTATGATAAATATATCTTTTTATACATAATTTAAGAGTAACCTGTGATGCGTGCCAAGACACAAAAAGCACAGAGTAGCCTGTCTTGAGTGAATGTATTGGGATTAAATAATTAGTAAAACGTAGTTTTGGCCAAATTAGTTTTACTGTACTTATGAAATTTCATTTGCAAAAAAGACTAATAAACTTATCAAGTGTGTTAAGGAAAACTTCTAGAATGTTTGCTTTCATAGAAGCATAGAAGTCTTTGGATTAAGGTACAGATTTAAGTGGCAATCTGGTAGCTATAGTTTCTATAGATATTTCCCTTAAACGGAAACGGCAATAGCAGTAATGCTATGTGGGAAATAGAGAAATTCGACCAGACCTAAACTGTAAAATTTACTTAGACTTTTGCCATCTCAAATAAAAAATATTAAGAGGAAATCTTGGGAAAACTCAAAATTTCCTCTTTTGAACATTAGGGACGTGCCAAATCGTTCCAAAATGGAACGAAAGGGACAGAACTAAAATATATTTTATATATATTTTTTATATAAAGCTTAGTGCATAAAAAGAAAGGAAAGAGATAAAATTGAAAGAAAAGACCAAAAAAGCAAAAGGAAAACCGCGTGAGGAAGAAACAGAAAAAATGAAACAAGAAATGAAAAAGGCTATAAGACAAGAAAGTGCCAAAACAGAAAAAGAAAATGAAAAAGAAATAGAAGAAGTAAAAGAAAAAATAGAACAATCAAAAAGAAAAAAAGAAAAAGAAAAAAAGAAAGATGAAAATATTAAATGGTTTATAGAAGTTTTTATTATGACTTTTATACTATCTATTGTGTTTTCATATATATCAACAAATGGTGTGTCAAATTTAAGCTTAATACCAGCTATCCTGATTTTAGTGGGTGTTATTCTAGTAGGTATTATATTTGACATTGTAGGTGTAGCTGTAACAGTTGCAGATGAACATGAATTTCACGCGAAAGCAACAAAAAAAGTAAAAGGTTCAAAAGATTCTATTAAATTAATTAGGAATGCACCTAGGGTTGCTAATATATGTGCAGACGTTATTGGTGACATTTGTGGAGTACTAAGTGGTGCGATAAGTGCATTAATTGCAGTCAAGATTACGAACCAATTTGGATTAGAGTTTGATGTACAGTTCTTATTAAGTGCTTTGGTTTCAGCTTTAACAGTTGGAGGAAAGGCATTGGGAAAAACAGTTGCAAATAATAATTCAACTAGAATTGTTCATGCAGTTGGTATGGTATTTAATAAGTTTAGTAGAAATAAAGACAAAAAATAGGAAGTATGAAGGAAGTATGAAAATACTTCTTTTTTATTGAAAATAAGATGAAGATATAATAAAATAGGAAAAAATACGAATAATAAATATAAGAGGTATGCATATGAAAGTTTTAATCACAGGGGCATCATCAGGAATTGGGAAAGATATGGCAAGAGTAATGGCTAAAAAAGCAGACGAATTGGTTTTAGTTGCAAGAAATATTGAAAAATTAGAAGAAATCAAAAATGAATTAGAAAATGATGCAAAAATAGAAATCCTATCTAAAGACTTAAGTATAGAAGAAAACTGCAAAGAAATCCACAATCAGGTACAAAATGTGGATATCTTAATCAATAATGCAGGATTTGGAGATTGTGGAAATTTTACAAAAACGAGTTTAGAAAAAGATATTCGTATGATAAAAACAAATATCGTTGCTTATCACATATTAACCAAGTTATATTTAACAGATATGAAAGGAAAAAATAGTGGAAAAATCTTAAATGTGGCATCTATCGCAGGATTTATGCCAGGACCATTAATGGCAACATATTATGCGACCAAAAATTATGTAGTAAAATTATCAGAAGGAATTCGAGAAGAATTAAAAAAAGAACATTCCAAAGTACAAATTAGTATATTATGTCCCGGACCAGTGGAAACAAATTTTAATAAAGTAGCCAATGTGGATTTTCATTTACGAGAAGCAAATAGTATGGATGTAGCAAAATACGCCATTCGAAAATTAGAAAAGGGTAAATTTTATATCGTTCCAGGAATAGATGTAAAAATTGCAAGATTTGGAGCTAAAATATTGCCAGCCAATCTCATTAGCAAATTTGCATATATGGCACAAAAAAGAAAACTAGGTGGAGAATAAAATCCAACTTAGTTTTCTTTTTTATATGTCAAAACTTACAATTTCATTGTACATGCAAACTTTATAAATTTCCAATAGCTGTTTTAATAACCTGTATAGAATTTTCTAGTTTTAATTTTTCATCATATTCTAAATCAAGAGTATTAGACTTTTCAATACCGTCTTTTCCAATGATAGAAGGTGTACTTGTAAAAATACCATAATCTTCAAGATAAGAACATACAGGTAAACAAACCTTTTCATCAAAAATAATTGCTCTAGTAATTCTACTTAAAGCAGAAGCAATTCCATATGCAGTAAAACCCTGTGATTTTGAAACATCAAAACCTGCTTTTTTAACTTTATTTTCAATATCTATCATTTCTGATTCAGGTAATTTTTCTACATTAACTGTAGACCAAGGAATAAATTGACTATCGCCATGTTCACCAAGAACAAGTCCAGTCATTTCTATAATGGATTTATGATATTTTTCAGATAAAATGTAACGCAATCTAGCAGTATCTAAAAGTGTTCCAGAACCAATAACTTTTTGAGGGCTACAATTTGCATATTTCCATGTTACATATGTCATAACATCTAAAGGATTTGTGGCAATCAAATAAATTCCAGAAAAATTCGTTTTATTGATTTCAGAAATAATCTTTTTTAAAAGTGTATTTGCTTTATGCAAGTCCTCCATTCTAGAGCTTTTTAATGCTGATTGACTAGGACCAGCTGTTATACAAATCATATCTGCATCTTGACAATCAGAATAATCTCCTAAGATAACTTTTGTCGAAGTATTTAAATTATAAACACTATGATTTAAGTCAGCAACTTTACCAAATAATTTTTCTTTATCTACATCAATTAAAACCAATTCATTTATATTTAAACATTGATTTAATAAAGAATAGGCATATGCCATTCCGACATTCCCACAACCAACAATGACAAGTTTATTCAAAATCATTACCTCCTATGTATCTTATAAAATTTTATCTATTAAGTTTATCAAAAATATTATATACCGAAATGTGTAAAAATAAAAGTAAAAGTTATAAAAATAAAAGATTGACAAAAGCAAACATACATTCTATAATCTAGTTGGTGATGATATGGAACGTCAAATATTGCATGTAGATGTCAATAATGCTTTCTTAAGTTGGACGGCATTAGACATGTTAAAACATGGAAATGAAATAGATATAAGAGAAATACCAGCCGTTATTGGAGGAGATGAATCGAAAAGATCAGGAATTGTTCTGGCAAAAAGTATGAAAGCAAAAGAATGTGGTGTCAAAACAGCAGAAACGATTTATCAGGCAAGAATTAAATGTCCAGGATTAAAGGTATTTCCATCAAATTTTAAAGTATATAGAAACTATTCTAATCAGTTGTATCAATTGCTATTAGAATATACAGACAAAATTGAAAGGTTTAGCATTGATGAATGCTTTTTAGATATGACACATTATTTAATGAATGATACTTTATTAAATAAAGGAAAAGAAATTAATCGAAGAGTAAAAGAAAAATTAGGTTTTACAGTAAATGTTGGGGTAGCACATAATAAATTGTTAGCCAAAATGGCATCAGATTTTACAAAACCAGATAGGGTACATACCCTTTTTGAAAATGAAATACAAAATAAAATGTGGACACTTCCTGTATCAGAACTATTTATGCTAGGAAAAAGAACAGTCCCTAAATTGCAAAATATGCAGATAAAAACGATTGGAGACTTGGCAAAGACAAATAAAAGAATTTTACAAGATAAATTTGGAAAACATGGAACCATGATGTGGGAATATGCGAATGGAATTGATCATTCTGAAGTAAAATATCAAAAAGAAAAACCAAAGGGAATTGGAAATTCTGTTACATTACCAGAGGATGTTTCAGATATAGATAAACTAGAAGAAATATTATTAGCTTTAACAGAACAAGTAACATATAGATTAAGAAAACAAGAGATGTTAGCTAGGGTTGTTAATGTACAATTGAGAAATAAAAATTTTGTAGATACTTCCCATCAAAGAAAATTGTCAAGTGCCACAGCAAGTACAAAAGAAATTTTTAGTTATGCAAAAGAGTTATTATCACAAATGTATAGAAGAGGAACACCTATTAGGTTAATTGGTGTTAGAGTTGATGATTTAACAGATACAGAGGAAATGCAAATATCATTATTTAATGATGTTGCGAAAAACGAGAAACAAGAAAAATTGGATAAAACAATTGATAAATTAAAAGAAAAATATGGATATAATTTTATAACAAGAGCAGGAAAAATGGGAGTAGGAGATTTAATAAAATTTAGAAAAGAAGATGAAAAATAAAAGATAAATAGAAATTTCTTCTTATTTTTATCTTTATTATATGATTCTATAAAAAAATGAAAATTTTAATCATGCCACTGTTGTTCATAAGAAAAAAGTGTGATATAGTAACGTTAGCAAATAAATATACTAAGAAAAAATAAATTAGAACAAAAATGAATTAGAATATAAAAATTAGGAGGTAAGATATGGTAGAAGTATTATGTCATAATAGTATAAAAATAACAGAAGATGTTATTATCTATATAGACCCTTATAAAATAAATAAAGAGTATCAGGATGCAGATTATATATTTTTTACACATTCTCATTATGACCATTTTTCACCAGAGGATATTGAAAAAGTAAAAAAAGAAAGCACAATATTTATCGTTACAGAAGATATAAAAGAACAAGCAGAAAAATTATTTGGTAAAGAAAAAGTATTTGCAGTTGTGCCAAATGAAAATTATCATGTACATGGACTAGATTTTAAAACAACATATGCATATAATATTCATAAGGCATTTCACCCAAAGGGAAATAAATGGGTAGGATATATCATTGAAGTAAATCATAAAACATATTACATAGCAGGAGATACAGATAATATAGAAGAAATTCAAAATATAGAATGTGATGAGGCCTTTATTCCAATTGGGGGAACATATACAATGGATTATCAAGAAGCAGCTAAGTTAGCAAATACGATAAAAGCAAAAGTAGTTATACCAACACATTATGGATGTATTGTGGGAGATAAAGAAGATGCAAAAAAATTTAAAGAACTTGTAAAAAATAAGGAAGTAAAAATATTAATAAATTAGGAGGCAAAAAATGGTTAATGAAACAGAGCAAAAACTATATGAAATAATTGATCAAATACCAGTAACGGAAGATAATAGAAAAAAAATAACAGAAATCAAATTAGCGGTTCAAGCAGGAAAATATAAAGATGCATTAACAAAATTAAAAGAATTAAATGATGAAGAGGAAAATCAATTAGAGGAAGAAGAAGATAATCCATTAGAAGAAAATGAGGAAGGGATGTTTCCTGCTAAATTAAAAAATCCTGAACTAGAGCGTATATATATGGGATTATTGCTAGAAAACCCAAAATCGATTTCTAGATATTATTATGTATATAGAGAATGTTATTTTGAAGATGAAGAAATATTAAATGTATATAAAAGTGTATTGTTTACAGAAGGTGGAAAATATACTCCAGAAATAGCAAAAGATGGATTTAACTTTGCAAAGGATTCAGAAGAAGTATATAAGTTTAAAAATGAATTAAAGAAAAATGTTAGAGATAAAAACTATGACATGGAAAAAGTTTATACAGATTTAAAAAAATTGTTTACATTAAGAAGAGCATATTTGACAAATCCAGTAAAAAATATACAAGATAAAATTGTTGAAATTATTAACTATGAGTTATATGACCAAATGTCAGTAGAAGAAGTAGAAGCAGCAATTAATCAAGTAACGGTAACAGATAAATTTAAACAAACGGTTTTGAATAAAAATCTAACAAGTTTTATTGAAGAAGGTTCTAATAACTTAGCTAATGGATTACCATTACCATTTCCAATATTAACACAAGTATTTAAAGGAATCAGAAAAGGAGAAACAATGGCATATGCTATGCCATCTAACTCAGGAAAAAGTAGATTTGCAATTTGTTTAGCAGCATATACGGCATTTGTTAATAAGAAAAAAGTTTTAATTATTTCAAATGAGATGTCAGAAGAAAAAATGAAACTATGTTTAATTACAACTATTGTTAATAATCCAGAAATTCAAAAGATACATGGACAAAAAGTAAGTATTACAGAAAATGAAATTCTAGCATTACAATTTAAAGCAGATGATCCTAAAAAGGTGAAAGTAGATGAACAAGGACATGTTTTAAGAGAGAAAAATGAAAGCCAAAAAGATTTTGTAAAAAGATTAGAAAAAGAATCTACTCAATTTAATCAAGTTATTAAGATAACAGATTGGATTAATAAAGAAATTAATAATTCTATCTATTTTATGAATATAACAGACCATACCAATGATGAACTAAAAAAAGTTATTATGAATTATTATTATAAAGAAAAGATAGAATATGTTTTTTATGATACATTAAAAACAGATACAGCGAATATTGGTAATCCAGAAGAAATCAAAAAAACAGCAACGATTTTATCTAATATTGCCCAAAATTTTGAAATTTTTATTTGCTCTTCATTACAATTAGCGGAAGCAGCAACATTACCAATTAATTTAGATGTTAATGATTTAGCGGTTAGTAGAACAGTAAAAGAGGTATTAGATACTCTATGTTTAATCAAACAAATTAATAGAGATCATTTGCAAGAATATGAATATTCTCTAAAAGAAGTAGATACCCAATTTTATGATTTAGAAAAATTCGAAGATCCAGATGTTAGATATTATGCTTGTGTTGTAGATAAAAACAGAGCAGGTCCTAAACCTAAATTAGTTTTTAGATTAAATTTGGCATATAATAGCTGGGAAGAATTAGGATATTTACGTTTAAAACAATCAGGAAATGAAGAAGAAAATATGTATGACTAAAAACATGTGAAAGAAATATGTAAAAAGGAAATAGTAGTAATGAAAATAAAGAAAATTACTACTATTTTTAAATAGAATAATTGAAAAGTGGAATTAAAAAATCCAGTTTATAAATTATATATATTATAAAATAAATCAAATGTCTAAATCCATCGAATTTTGCCATGAAAAATATATTGGATAAACGAATGAGACATATTACGTACATATAAAATCGAAAAAATAGAAAGAAGATAAAAAATGGTAGAAATATGTAAAATAATGCGACGAAAAGTTCTTGCAAAGTCAACTCCTTCATAGTATTATAAAAAAGTACGAAAGAAGAAGGGGGATAAAATATGAGAACTTTTTTTGGTGGGAAATTTATAGAAAAAGAAAAATTAATGGATGCTGGAATTTCATATCCCATAAAATTAGAATATTACAAAAAGATAAACGAAGACCAATTTATAAAAAAAGAAAATGCAAAATTTGGTATTGCAGTTGTAAAAACAGAATATATACCAAACAATACCAAAATAGAAAATAAGGAAATAACCTATTTATCAAATGATGAGCAAAAAGTAGAGAAAATATTAAAATTGTTTAAAGAAAATGAAGTAACACCTATTGGTGTAGAAGATGTTTTGGCAGATTTAAGTAAAGAATTATTTTAAAGATTTTGAGAAATCGGCAAATCGGGAAATCGGGGACGGACTCATTTCCCGATTTGTCAAAATCCTCAAAAAAACTTGCAAAATATCTTCTTTTAAGCTAGAATACTATATATGGATAAAAATATTTGAAAAAATAAATGGAGGAAGTCTGAATGGCTGATAAATTAATTATCGTAGAGTCACCAGCAAAAGCAAATACGATTAAAAAATTTTTAGGTGGCAGTACAAAGGTTGTCGCATCAATGGGACATATCAGAGATTTGCCAAAATCAAAAATGGGAATTGATATAGAACATGACTTTGAACCGGAGTACATAAATATTAGAGGAAAAGGGGATTTAATAAAAGCGCTAAAAAAAGATGCAAAACAAGCAAAAAAAATATATATTGCAACTGACCCTGACCGTGAAGGAGAAGCCATTGCATGGCATTTAGCAAAAATATTAGAAGATGAAAAAGATAAGATTGTTAGAGTAACATTTAATGAGATTACGAAAAATGCTGTACAAAAAGCAATTAAAGAACCAAGAGATATAGATATTAATTTAGTAGATGCTCAACAAGCAAGAAGAGTATTAGACAGAATTGTGGGGTATAAAATTAGTCCTGTATTATGGAAAAAAGTTAGAAGAGGGTTATCTGCAGGAAGAGTGCAATCTGTTGCAGTTAAACTAATCGTAGATAGAGAAAATGAAATTGAAAAATTTGTTCCAGAAGAATATTGGAATATCTATGCAGATTTAGAAGATATCAAAACAAAAAAAGAATTTGAAGCACATTTTTATGGAAAAGATGGTAAAAAATTAGAAATCCATTCAAATGATGAAGTTCAAGTGATTTTAGATAATATTAAAGATGCTAAATATATTGTTAGTGAAGTGAAAAAGGGTGAAAAGAAAAGAACACCTGCACCACCATTTACAACAAGTACAATGCAACAAGAAGCTTCAAGAAAATTAGGATTTACATTAAAGAAAACAATGTCTATTGCACAAGGGTTATATGAAGGTGTAAAAATCCCAGAAAAGGGAACAGTCGGATTAATTACCTATATGAGAACTGACTCAACAAGAATATCTGAAGAAGCAAGAAGTGTTGCTAAAACGCAGATTACAAAATTATATGGTGAAAACTATTATGAAAATCGATATTACAAAACTAAAAAAGATGCGCAAGATGCGCATGAGGCAATTAGACCAACCTATATTGATATAGAGCCAGATAGCATAAAAGACAGTTTAACAAATGATCAATATAAATTATACAAATTAGTATATAATCGATTTTTAGCAAGTCAAATGGCACCAGCAGTTTACGACACTATGAATGTTAATATTAAGGCAAATGCTTATGACTTTAAAGCGAATGGACAAGTATTAAAATTTAAAGGATTTATGACTTTATATGTTGAAAGCACTGATAAAGAAGAAAAAGAAGAAGAAGGTATGCTTCCAGAACTTGAAGAAAATCAAGAGGTAAAGCTAAAGAAATTAAATCCAAAACAAAGCTTTACAGAACCACCACCAAGGTATACAGAGGCAAGTTTGGTAAAAGCTTTGGAAGAAAAAGGAATTGGAAGACCTAGTACGTATTCACCAACAATTACAACGATTTTAGAAAGAAGATATATAGAAAAAGAAAAGAAACAGTTATATCCAACAGAATTAGGAAAAGTGGTAAATAAACTATTAACAGAGAATTTTTCAGATGTTATCAATGTAGAATTTACAGCTAAAATAGAAGATGAATTTGACGAGATTGCAGAAGGACATGAAAAATGGAAGAAAATGATTCGAGAATTTTATGGACCATTTGAAGAAGAAGTAGAAAAAGTAGAAAAAGAATTAGAACATGTAAAAATGGTTGACGAAGTCTCAGATGTCAAATGTGAAAAATGTGGAAGAATGATGGTATATAAATATGGAAGATATGGGAAATTCTTAGCATGTCCAGGATATCCTGAATGTAAGAACGCAAAACCAATTATAGAAACCATTGATGTACCATGTCCTAAATGTGGCGCAACCGTGCAAGTTAGAAAAACAAAAAGAGGAAGAAAATATTATATTTGTGAAAACAATCCAAAATCATGTGATTACATTTCATGGAATAAACCAAAAGTAGGAGAGGAATGGAACCCAGAAGAAAAAGCAGAATTTGAAAAAACAAATACAACAAAAAAGAAAACAAGTAAAACGAAAACAAAAAAAACAACCAATAAAGCTAAAATATCAAAAAGCAAAACAGGTAAAACAACGAAGAAATAACGAAGAGCGAGAACAATATTTTATACGTTTTTTGTTATAGTATAAGAAAAAATAGTTAAGAGGAAAAAAGGATGAATAAATATAAATTAGAAATAACCGTATTTTTAAGCGGAGCATTAACCATGGTATTAGAATTGATTGCTGCGAGAATATTATCACCATATGTAGGAAGTTCTAACTTAATATGGACTACCATTATTGGAATCATGTTAATAAGTATGAGTATAGGATATTGGTATGGAGGAAAAATAGCAGATAAAAACAAAGAAAATGACATAAAAATTCTATCTAATTATTTATTAATAGCTGCTATCGCAACCAGTATTATACCAATCTTAGAGGTCCTTTTTATAGGGATATTATCAATGTTGATAAATAATTTGATTATAGTTGCTATTATATGTGCAACTGTTACTTTTGGAATACCTAGCTTTTTACTAGCTACGGTATCTCCAATAGCAGTAAAAATAAAAAATAGCAGTATGGATCATATAGGTGCAACATCAGGAAAAATTTCATCATTATCAACCATAGGAAGTATTTTTGGAACATTTTTTGCAGGATTTGTATTAATTCCCAATATAGGAGTAAGGAATATTATCTTAGGAAGTTCCATTTTATTATGGATTTTAGCATTTTATCTATATGATAGAAAAGACAAGAAATATTATGCTTTAACATTTTTTAAATTAATCATTATTATTGTATTAAATTTTGTAGGTGTTTTACTTTTTAATTTTGAACATCCAGATCTACTAAGAGATGTTGACTCTGAATATAGCAGAATCTGGGTGAGACAGATTGATACAGGAGAAAATATCTATAGGACCTTACAAGTAGATACTGGTTTGGAATCTTATATAAACCAAGAAACTGGTGAAATGGGAGCAGAATACTTATACTATTATGATTTATTTGAATATTATGATAAAGAAGCAAATGATGCATTGATGATAGGTGGAGCAGCATACACTTATCCAATGCATTATTTGAAAAAATATGAAAATAAAACAATTGATGTTGTAGAAATTGATGAAACAATGACACAGATTGCAGAAGAAGAATTTGGATTAGACAAAAACAATCCGAATTTAGGATTAATTACACAAGACGGAAGAAGTTATTTAAATTATAATGAGAAAACATATGATACTGTTTTTATAGATGCGTTTAAAGGTCTAAATGCTCCATTTGAATTAACAACTTATGAAGCTATGCAAAAAGTATATGACAGTTTGGATGAAAATGGGACAGTCATAACCAATATTATATCAGCAATTGAAGGTGATGATGCAGACTTTATTAAATATGAATATACCACATATAGAGCTATATTTGATGATGTAAAAGTATTTAAAGTAAATCCGAATCGTTTAGATAATGAAGACCAAAACTTAATTTTAGTAGGGATTAAAGGAAATGGAAATATAAATACTGACAAGGAAGAAGAATATCAAGAATTATTAAGTAGTGAAGTAAAAGATTTTACGAGTGATAAACCAATTATTACAGATGATTATGCTCCTATAGGAGATTAAAATTGCTAAGAGTTGCCAACAAAGACGAGTAAAAACGGCAACTCTTAATAAATTTTAGAAGATTTATCGATTCAGGTGAGGAGATTTCAAAAAAGCCTTGACTTTTACGAATATATTTGTTATCATATTATTTGCGAAATGCGGGAATAGCTCAGTTGATAGAGCGCTGCCTTGCCAAGGCAGAGGTCGCGGGTTTGAGCCCCGTTTCCCGCTCCAATTTTTGTTCCGCTATAGTAAAAAATCAAAAAATACAGTCATTGTTTATAATTTTGGAACATATAATTGAATATATGGCGACATAGCCAAGTGGCTAAGGCACGAGTCTGCAAAACTCTGATCCCCGGTTCGAATCCGGGTGTCGCCTCCAATTTGAATAAGTTTAGACGGTTATGATAGGATGTCACAAAATATCACAGATAACCAAATTTATTGAAAATACTGTCCTTGAAAGCAGTATTTTATTTTTATATTTAATACACAGTATCATAGAATATCATAGGCGTTGCAATAAAATTGCAGTAATATTTTGGTGGAATAATTATGGAATATATAAAAAACTAATTATACATACATTGAACCACATATAGTTATTATTAAAAATATTACTTTTTTAGTTTTTTATTATTCAAATGATGTTTATGCTTCTAACTTAACTATAAAGATTAAATTATCAGAGATAGAAAATTATTTAAAAAATATATAATTTGTAAAATCTTCAAAATATTGAATTTTATCCAATATTTTGATATAATGAAAACTATAAAAATAGAAAGAAGGTATAATTTTGAATATAATCGAAACTTATTCAATCAATAGAAATAATATACATATAGGTAATGGATTAAAACCTAATGAAGCAATAATAGTGTGTAATCATTATATAATGGAACAATTATCAAAGAAGGGGGTAACTTTTGACGAGATGTATCCTGGAGTATTTATAGTTACTTCTTTAAATGGTAATTCAACAATGCAAGATATAGAAAAAATTAATAGATTAATTAGACTATATAATCCAGAGTTAATGGACGAAAGTAATTTAGTAGCTCAAATGTCTCAAGAAAAAATGGATGCATTTTTTCAAAATCATTTTTGGTCTGATAGAGAAAAGAAAAAAATGCATATAAAAAGTGTTGAATATAGAGGAAACCGATTTGATATTGATCAAGGTTCTTTAATCGTTACATATCAAGAAGGTAAAAGAGGTAAAGAATTTACTTTCAATTTTAGAGACGGTAGCACAAATTTACTTGGATACACAGAAGATGGTGTACGAATAGAAGATGTATGGGATAGATATTTATTTGATGAGACTGTAAAACCATGGCTAGAAAAAAATAAATTACGTTTGTCTTTAGAAGTTCATAATAGTCCGACTGTGTTAAATAATCAAAATAAGGCAAGCGTTACTAGAACAATTGAACTAGAAGAAAAATAGCAATATCTATTGATAATATAAGTTAAATTTATATCATTTTTTACTGAGAGTATCTATAATATTTTTTGGTTGAGACATTTTCTCAAATGAATCAGATAAAAAAGTTTTCATATGTAAAAGGTATTAAAAAATATTTGACAAATATAAAAAAAGATGTTATTATATAGTTACATTAAACAAAACATTCAAAGTTCTGCGAATGTCATTTGTGCTTGTATGTGTATCACAACTACACATACTTTTTTTATATAAAAACAGGATAGACCACAACATTCTATCCTGTTTGACAATACTATTATGTATTATCTGCTTTAATCTTTTCATCTTTTGTATTTGCTTTCGTAGATTTTAATGTTTCAATTTCTTCTTTTTGTTTTAATAATTTATCTACTAGTTGCAAAATTAGTTCTGCGTTTGTCATATGTGCTTCCCCCTTTCCGTTCCTAGGTAAAGAACTGCCTTTTGACAAGAAAGGTTGCTAACATATTACAATATTTTACAACAAAAAACAAGCGAACATAGTAAAAATTTACAATTAATTCTTACTATAAATAGATATAATTTATGTGGTTGCAGTAAAATTGCAATAAATTTAAACAGCAGATGTCCGAGACTATGCAGAAATAGAGGCTTTGAGGCTGGTTGTTTTCTGGCTGTCGCCTCCAATGACGTATCTGTTCGAAATTTTCTTAGCTGTTGAGGCTACGCCGATTACAGATAAGTTATGCAAATGTTACAAAAATCTTAATAATTTATTATTTAGATTTTGTTAATTTGTAATAGAACAGAATTGATACAAAATCAATCAGAAATGAAGTGAACCCAAATTATTAGACAAAAAAGTTTAATAAGGAGGGTTCATTTTATGTCTAAATATTCAAAAGAAT
>CALXFG010000013.1 GCA_944387505.1 uncultured Clostridia bacterium | reverse complement strand
ATACAAAAATATAATTATTGAGGCAATAGGTTTATAGGTAAAACCTTTATTAAAAAACCTAAATATATTATACAAGGGAGCATAAAATGAATGAAAATAAATTCTCTAAAGAAATATATGGGGATGCAGATGGAATCTATATGAGTTGTCCAGAAGTCATAAGTAAACATTTGGCTAAAAGATTGAGTGAGTATAAAACAGGTGTAGAATTATGTTGTGCATTGGGAATGACGGTTATTCAATTAGCTAAAAAACTAGATTATGTTTATGGAATTGATATGGATGAAGAAAGAATTGTATCAGCAAAGAAAAATGCACAATTATATGGAGTTCAAAATAGAACAGAATTTATACAAGGAAATGTTTTAGATGAAAATCTTTTACAAAATATACAAGCAGAAGTTGCAATATTAGACCCAGATTGGAGTGCGGGAAGTAACAAAAAAGAGCATGTGATGAATTTAGAAATGACACAACCAAGTATAAAGGAAATGTTTTATAAAGCAAAAGAGAATATAACACATAATTTGGTATTAAGAATACCGAATACATTTACGTTTGATATATTAAATGTTTTAGGAAAATGTGAGATTGAAAACATTATCTGGGATAATAGAATTAGATTTAAATATGCCTTTTTTGCAGATGACATTCTTGAAAATAGAGAAACAAATTCTTATTTTATAATATAAATAAAAAAAGTTTAAAACAGAAAAATAAAGAATAAAAGGTATTTCTGCAATCCAATATTGCAATTTTTATTACAATATTGTTAAAATAAGATTAGCAAAGGAATTTATATAAAAAATGAAGGAGTGTAATTACGATGATAAAAGCAGTGATATTTGATATGGATGGAACAATGTTAGATACAGAACATATAAAAGAAGGAGGATTAAAACATGCAGGAGAAGATTTAAATGTAAAAATAGACGATCAAACATTAACACAAATAAGAGGAACAAACAATAAACGTTTAAAAGAAATATTAGGTAATAAGTTTGAAGGCTTAGATGTTGAAAAATTGTTGAAAACAAGAGAGAAATATGTTGAAAAATATTTTGAAAATAATCCGATAGAACCAAAAAAAGGACTATTAGAATTATTAGATTTCCTAAAAAATAATGATTATAAAATGGCAGTGGCAAGTTCTTCTAATTTAGAAGTGATAAAGAAATATTTGAAAAAGGTTGGAGTAGTTGATTACTTTGATATAATAATGGGAGGAGATATAGTAACTAAGCGGAAAACCAGACCCGGAGATCTATTCAAAATGTATAGAACAATTAAATTTATCTAAAGAAGAATGTATAGGCGTTGAAGATACAGCCAATGGTGTTTTATCTATATATAGAGCAGGAATGAAACCTATTATGATACCAGATTTAGAAGAACCTTCAAAAGAAATAGAAAATCTTGTATATGCAAAATTAGAATCTTTATCAGATGTGATTCCATTATTAAAAGAAATGAATTAAAATAAAGGAAGGAAATTTATATGAAGTTTTATATCATTAGACATGGACAAACCAATTGGAATAAGGAAGGAAGAATTCAAGGAAAGACAGATATTGAATTAAACGAAAAAGGAATTGAACAAGCAAAAGAAGTAAAGAATATTTTAAAAGATTATCCAATAGACATGATTGTATCTTCTACATTGAAGAGAGCTAGAAAAACAGCAGAAATTATTAATGAAGCAAAAAATGTACCTATTATATTCAAAGAAGCACTAGAAGAAAGAGGATTTGGAGAATTTGAAGGGAAAACAAGAGAAGAAATTCAAGATGAGAATTGGTATTCAGAGATACTAAATAATTATAGTCTGAATAAAGAATATAAAGGTGTAGAAACCATACAGGATTTATGTAATAGAGTATGGAATTTAATAGATGAGTTAAAAGAAGCGTATACAGAAAAAAATATTTTAATTGTTACACATGGTGGAGTAACAAGAGCCATTAATGGATATTTTAATGGAGCAAATGAAGAAGGAATATTAGAAGATTTAAATTTGAATAATTGTGAAATACGAACATTTGAGATAAAAAATTAAAACATATAATAATAGAAATCGATATAGATAATTGCATATCCAATTTTGATGATGACTTACTAAAAGAATATTTAAAATATGATAAACAACTAAGAAATACAGGGATTATAAATGAAAATCCAGTATATATAACCATAGACATGTTTGATTGGTCACAAGAAGAAAGTGATGAATTTTATCATACCAATATACAAAGAATTGCTACAAACTTAAAACCATTGGAAAATGCAAAAAGAGTCATTGACAAATTAAAACAAGATGGAAATGATATATATATCATTTCTGCAAGAGATAATGGAGAATATGTAAATCCATTAGAAATGACAAAAGATTGGCTAGCAAAATATGAGATTTATTATGATAAATTGATACTTACCAACAGACATGGAAAAGGTGAAGTATGTAGGGCAAATCATATCGATATGATGATTGAAGATTCCAGTAAACATTGTGAAGATATTGAAAATCATGGTGTGAAATGTTTACAAATGACGACAAGATATAATAAGCAAGAAACTAGATTTGAGAGAGTTAAGAATTGGAACGAAATATATGAAAAGTTGAATCCATTATATAAAAAAGAAGATAAAGTAGAAAAGATAAATGTAATTCTAGACACAGACACATATAACACGTGGGATGATCAATTTGCAGTCAGTTATATGATAAAATCACAAGATAGATTTCATATAGAGGCGATTACCATTGCACCATATCATTGGGATAATGATATTAGCATAGAAGAGGGACTAGAAAAGAGTTATCAGGAAGTACTAAAAATAGCAAAATGGCTTAATTTTAATACAGAAGGAAAAGTATTTAAAGGAGCAACAGATTATTTAGAAAATGGATATAATGAAACAAATGAAGCAGTAGAAAAAATGATTGAAATAGCAAATAGAAATGAGAAAACATATATTATGGCAATTGGAGCGATTACCAATGTTGCATTAGCTATAAAAAAAGCACCAGAAATTATGGACAAGATTGAAATTATTTGGCTTGGAGGAAATAGTCCTGTATGTGAAAATAATTGTGAATTTAATTTTAGACAAGATGTACAAGCTGTAAAAGACATATTTACATCAAAAGTAAAATTAACAATCATACCTTGCAAAGGTGTGGCCTCTAATTTAAAAACATCAATCTTTGAATTAGAACAATATTTAAAAGGAAAAAATGAACTATGTAATTATTTATGTAGAGGATTTTATAATAATGAAGTATTGGGAATTCGAACAAGAAGAGTAATTTGGGATATTAGTGTTATAGCTTATTTAGTTAATAGAGAATGGTTTGAAGAAAAAGAAATTAGTTGTCCAGATATCAATGAGGATTTAAGTTATCATTTTTATGAAAATGATAGAAAAATTCATATGGTAATGTATTTAAATGCAGATAAAATATATGAAGATTTATTTAAAAAATTGAAACAATAAAAGAGGGAAGAAAAATGATATTTAGTATATTAGCAGTTTTCGCACTAGTCATTAGCATTTGTATAAAAGAAAGAAAAAAATCGTTATTTGTACAATCATTAAGTTGTCTTTTAGAAGCAATTTATGATTTTATCATAACAGCATATACAGGAGCAGTGTTAAGTCTTATAAATTTTATTAGAACATTTATATTTATCAATAAAAATAAAATTAATAAAATAGTGTATATTGTTATTTTATTCTTTTTTGAAAGTATTATTATTGTAAATTGTATGTTTACATGGGATGGTACAATATCTTTGTTGCCAACAATTGGTTCTATCATCAGAACATATTGTTTGTGGCAGTCAAATATGAAATTGGTCAGAATATCAGGAATAACAACAGGAATAACATATGGAATTTATTATACCTATTATCAAAGTTGGTTTATGGTATTAGGAGAATTAACTTTACTATTAGTTGGAATATATGCAGTATTTAAAAATGATATTTATATGAAGAAAAAGAAAATATTGGCCAATGAAGGATAATGTATGAAATGTAAAGGAGAAATATTATGAATGATATTATCATATATGAAACAGAAACATTTATGGCTTGTGTACCGAAAGTGCCACATATTCCAAGGGAAGATGGAGGTCATATTTGGATAAGAGCAAAGGAAAAATATTTTGCAAGTAGATTGGATTTGAGTCCAAAAGAAGCTATTGAAGTGATGAGACTAACCATGTTAGTTAGTGAAGCAATGATAATAGGGATGAAAAATAGAGGAGTTCATATAGAAAGAATCAATTATCAAGAAAATGGAAATTGGGCATATGTAGAAGGAACAAAACCAGTTTTTCATATACATTTGTATGGAAGAACTAGAGATTCCAGAACACAACCATTTGGACAAGCTTTAGTATTTCCATATAAAGATACAGGATTTTATGATACATTTAAACCATTTAATGATGAAGATATACAAGAAATACAAAAACAGATTCAAATATTGGAAAAAAGCGAAAAATATAATATAATAAATTGGAACAATGGATAAATTCGAAGGAGTGAAAAAAGTGGAATTAACAACAGAAAAAGCAAAAACATTAGGATATATTCATGATATTGGAAAAGGAATAGGTGGATTTTTAGAACATCCACAAAATGGTTATCAATATATAAAACAAGAAGGGTATGCTGATGAATATGCTAATGTTTGTTTAACACATTCATTTTTAAATAATGACTATATGTGCACAATAGGATGGTTGCCAGAAGAAAATGTGGATTTATCAAATTTTATACATTAATTTATGTGATATGATATGTACAAATGTAAATGTGACATTAGAAAAAAGACTAATTGATATTATGATAAGAAGAGGGATATTTGAAAATACAATCTACTTTGTTAAAGAAATACAAAAATTAAAGAAAGGATTTGATAATATGTTGGGATTTAATATATACACATTGTTCCCAGATATATTAGATAATGAATAGTAAAAGGAGGAAAAATCATGCAAGAATTTAATTATCATTCACATACATATAGATGTGGACACGCAGATTTAGATTTGACAGATGAAGAATATGTAGAAGCATACATCAAAATGGGATTTAAAAGAATGGCTTTTACAGACCATTGTCCAGAAAAAAATAAAATAGATAAAAGAAAACATATGCGTATGGAATATAATCAAAGAAAAGAATATTTAGATAGCATACAAGCATTAAAAGAAAAATATGCTGGACAAATTGAAATCCAAAGTGGGTATGAAGTGGAATATTTACCAGGAGAAGAAGAAAACTTAAAAGAATTAAAAGCTGAAACAGATAAATTGATTTTAGGACAACATTTTGTTTATGAGGATAATAAAAATCTAAAAATACATGGAAAAGATGATTTTTCAGATAAAGAATTATTAAGATATGCAGAATATATAGAACAAGCAATGAAATGTGAATTTCCAGATATTATTGCACATCCTGATTTATATATGTTAAAGAGAAAAGATTTTGGAGAAATTGAAGCAAAAGTTGCACACCTTATTTGTCAAGCTGCTGAAAAATATCAGATACCTTTAGAAATTAATTTAAATAATATATTTGCAAAAACATATTATGAAAATGAGAAATTAAATCATAAACCAATAGAAGAACAAAGAAAGAACTTAGCAAAAGTAGTATATCCATGCAAAGAATTTTGGAAGATTGCATCAGAATATGACATTCGTGTTGTATATGGAATAGATACACATCATAGAGGACAAATTGAATTGTTTAATGAATTTGTGGAATTAGCAAATGAAATTATAGGAAAAGATGTAATAGAAAAATTGAATTTTGTGGATTTAAAGTAAGAAATATTGATAGCATTATTTTTTGAATGATAATATATTTGAAAATGAACAAAATAACAAAGGACTAAAATAGGATTTACTAGATAAAAATATAAAATATAAAAAATAAAACGAAAGAAGAGGGATTAATTATGAAAGATTATTTTGGATACCAAGGAAAAATTTGTGTTGTAACAGGAGCATCTAGTGGAATGGGAGAAGCAACAGCTAGAATGCTTGTCGATTTAGGAGCAAAAGTTTATGCAATTGATATGAATGAATGTAAAGTAGAAGGAATTACAGAGTTTATACAATGTAACTTAGCAAAAAAAGAAGAAATAGATGAAACATTTAAAAAGATTCCTGAACATATTGATTCATTTTTTGGTGTTGCTGGACTTTCTGGTTCAAAAACAGATTATAGAACAACGTTTGACTGTAACTATACAGCAAATATGTATATCACTTTAAATTATTTGAAAAATAGAATGAGTAAAGGTGCTAGTATTGTTTTTTGTACTTCTACAGCGGGACTAGAGTGGAAGAAATTTAAGAGAGAACAAAACAAAGTTGTACATAGCAAAACTTGGGAAGAAGTTCAAGAAGTAACGAAAAAATTAGCTTCATCTGCACCTGCAACATTTGCATATATGTATTCTAAAAGATGTTTATCTCAATTTATATGTGAGCAATCAGTAGAATTTGCAAAAATGGGAATTAGAATGAACAATGTATTGCCAGCATCAACAGATACAGGAATGAAACAAGAATTCCAAGATATGGTAGGAAGTGAAGAAGGATTAATTGCACAAGCAGGATTAGCTGGAAGATTGGCAACATCGGAAGAAATGGCAGGTCCAATGGTATTTTTGAATTCTGATATGGCATCATTTGTATCTGGATTAGATATGGTAGTTGATTATACAGATACTTGTTTAAAAGTTTTAGGAAAGAAGAAAAACTTAGAAGCAGTATCTGCAACAAACCCAATCATTTGTGCACTTGCCAAAAAGATGTTAAATAAATCAGCTAAAAATGCATTGAATTCTGGAAAGGAATAAGGAAAAATGTCGCATAGACAAACGAAGTCTATGCGACATTTTTGTATGGTAGTATAAAATATATGAAAAAAGTTTTATAAAACATATTGACACGGTGTCAGAAGTATGATATATAACAATTAAAACTGACACGATGTCAGAAAAGGAGGAAACAAAATGGCGAAGGAAATAATGGATATTAGGAAAGAAGAAATCATAAATGCTTGTGAAAAACTTTATGAAAACAATAGTTTTAAAGATATAACAATAAAAAGTATAGGAGAGGAAACTACATTTTCTCGTACTTCCATATACAATTATTTTCAAACAAAAGAAGAAATATTCCTAGCACTTTTAAAAAGAGAGTATGAAAGATGGATAGATGACTTAAATGAAATGTATGAGCAAAATCAGGAAATGGCAAAAGAAGTGTTTGCAGACAAGTTGGCCAATACAGTTGCAAAAAGAAAAAATCTATTAAAATTACTTTCTATGAATATGTATGATATGGAAGAAAATAGCAGAATGGAAGAACTAATAGAATTTAAAAGAGCTTATGGAAATGCAATAAAGATGGTAAGAAAATGTGTTGATAAATTCTTTGAAAAAATGAGTGATGAAGAAAAAGAAGAATTTGTATTCTTATTTTTTCCACTAATGTATGGAATTTATCCTTATGCAGAAGTAACAGAAAAACAAATGCAAGCAATGGAAACAGCTGATGTACCATTTAAGTATTTATCTATCTATGACATTACATATAAAGGAATTATAAAATTATTAAGTTAGGAGTGGTTTTTATGAGCAAAAAGTTAGTTGCGTATTTTTCTTGTACAGGAGCAACAAGAAGTGTTGCAGAAAATTTAGCAGAAGCTATTGATGGTGACTTATATGAGATATCACCCTTAAAACCATATACAAGTGATGATTTAAATTGGAGAAATAAGAATAGTCGTACTTCACTAGAAATGAATCATAATGATGAAAGACCAGAGATTAATGGAAAAGTAAGTAATATGGAAGAGTATGATACAGTATTTTTAGGTTTTCCAATTTGGTGGTATACAGCACCAAGAATAATCAATACGTTTTTAGAAAGTTATGATTTTTCAGGAAAAACAATAGTTGTTTTCTATACATCAGGAGGAAGTGGATTGGGAAATACCATTTCAGATTTGAAGCAAAGTTGTTCCAATAATGTAAACTTTATTGAAGGAAAAAGATTTGGAAGAAATGCTAGTGTAGAAGAATTAAAATTATGGGCTAATAGTTTATAAATAAAGGAGTGAAAAATTATGAAAATAGTCGTATTGACAGGAAGTTATAATTTACACGGAACATCAAATACATTAGTTGATGAATTTATAAGAGGAGCAGAAGAAAATGGTAATGAAATCATAAGATTTGATACAGCTCATTTAGATATACATCCTTGTATAGGTTGTAACCATTGTGGAATGGATGGAGATTGTGTATTTAAAGATGATATGGTTAAGATTTTAGATGCAGTGGAAGATGCAGATATGTTAGTCTTAGCAACACCAGTTTACTATTTTGCAATGACAGCTCCATTAAAGGCTACAATAGATAGATTTTATTCAAGAACTGGAAGAATAAGTCGAAAAAGATTAAGAATAGCATATATTATGACATGTTGGAATACAGATGATTCAACAGTTGAGCCTTTAATCGTACATTATAAAAAGTTAGTAAACTATATGCATTATAAAGATGAGGGAATGATTGTAGGAAAAGGTTGTGGAACAGTAGGTATGATTCCAGAACATTTTTATAAAGAAGCATATGAATTAGGGAAAAAGATGAAATAAAAATAATTTTTGCCATTATTCTGGTGGTTCAGGTCTAGAAAATGATATATCCAATTGGTTAAATGCTAATGGTATTTCTGAAAATTAATAGATTATGGAGAAAAATAGATGAAAAATAAAATTAAAATAATAATAGACATAGTGATGACTTTTCTTTTTGTTATATTAATGGGATATTATGTAACAGAAAACGAAGTACATGAAATCTTAGGAACAATTGCATTTGTATTGTTTATCATTCATCATGTATTAAATATAAAATGGTATAAATCAATTTTTAAAGGAAAACATAATTTTCAAAGAACATTTCATATGATACTAAATTTATTACTTTTTATAGCAATGGTAGGAATGATGGTAAGTGGAATAATGATTTCAGCTGATGTATTTGCATTTTTAGATATTCCAACAACTATGTTTGGAAGAAGATTACACATGCTATCTACATCTTGGGGATTTGTATTAATGGCTATTCATGTTGGACTTCATATAACAGCGTTAATGAGTAAATTGAATGCAAAAATGAAAAATAGTACCTTTGAATATGTATATTACTTTGGATTAGTTCTCTTAGTAGGATTAGGAATATATGCTTTTATCAATTTAAGGGTTTGGGAAGATATGTTTTTAATGAATGACTTTAAATTTTTCGATTATGAACAAAGTCCAATATTATTTTACTTAAAATATGTATTAGTATTAATTGCAATAGCATTAGTTATTTATATGATTTTTTCTATCATAAGAAAGGTAAAAAATAATAAAAATCAAAAAGTAAAAAATTAAAAGGAGGTAGTAAATTATGAATATTACAGAAAAAGCAACGGAAAATTGCAAAAAATTATTTAAAGAAACAAATTTACAGGAAAATTATGATGAGGAGTTAATGGAAATTGTCGCAAATTTTAGTTTAGATGAGGCACAAGAATATGATCATTTAGATGAGAAAACCAGACAAATGGTTATACTAGCTGCAACAATTGCAACACAAACACCTAAGAGATATGAAACATTTGTAAAAGCAGCATTAAATGTTGGAGTAACTCCTATAGAGATTAAAGAAATATTATATCAAGCAGTTCCTTATGTAGGAATTTTAAAAGTATTAGATTTGTTAGAACCAACAAATCAGATATTTGAAGAAAGAGGAATTAAACTACCATTAGAAAAACAAGGGACAACAACTTTAGAAAATCGTTTTGATAAAGGATTAGAAGTACAAAAATCAATATTTGGAGATGTCATAGATAAGAATTATGAAAATTCTCCAGAAAATCAAGTTCACATTCAAAAATTCTTATCTGATAACTGTTTTGGAGATTATTATACAAGAAATGGATTAGATGTTAAAACAAGAGAATTAATTACATTTTCAATACTAATTTCACAAGGAGGTTGTGAGCCACAAGTAAAAGGACATATAGCAGGAAACGTAAATGTAGGAAATGATAAACAAACATTATTAAATACAGTAACGGCACTTCTTCCTTATATAGGATATCCAAGAAGTTTAAATGCAATTGCATGTATTAATGAAGTAATACCTGAATAAAGAAGGAGGAATAAAAATGCAAAAGAATATAGGTTCAAAATTAGCCTTATATCCAATGCCATTATTGGTAATAGGAACAATGGTAGATGGAAAAGTAAATTGGCTTTTAGCAGGTCATAGTGGAATTATAGGACATGATAGAGTAATGGTAAGTTTGGTCAAAAAACATTATACAAATATAGGAATAAAGGAAACAAAAACATTATCAATAAATATAGTAAGTGAAGAAATGCTTAAAAAAGCAGATTATGTAGGTAGTGTAAGTGGAAGTAAAGAAGATAAATCAGATGTTTTTGAATATCGTATTGGAGAAGCAGGAGCACCAATTATAAATGATGCACCAGTTGTTATGGAATGTAAAGTAGAAGATAATTATGAGACAGATAATTTTGATAATTTTATCATGACAATTGCAAATACTTATGTACAAGAAGAAAATTTAGATGAAAAAGGTAAAATAGATTATACAAAATTTAGCCCAGTATTATTTGAATTTCCAAAATACACATATTTAAGAACAGGAGATACAATTGGAAATTGTTTAAGATTAGATAAAGAATAAAATGAAAGGAAGATGAAATTATGAATAAAAAGGTAATTGTTTTAATAGCTGTAATTTTAATAATAGCAGTAATTGGAATAGTTGTAGGAATTAATTTAGCTGGAAATAATGAAAGTACAAATACAGTACAAAATCAAGCAAATAGTGAAAATCAAGAAAATAATCAAGAAGTCGGACAAGTTGCAAATAATGAAACAAATACAAATACAGAGGAAAACCAAAATAACCAAGAAAACGAAAATGGAAATGTATTAGTCGTATATTTCTCACATACAGGAAATACTGAGAATGTTGCAAACTTTATACATGAAGCAGTAGGTGGAGATATTGTAAAATTAGAAACAGAAGAACCATATACTGATAATTATAATGACTTATTAGATATAGCACAAGAAGAACAAAGAGAAAATGCAAGACCAGCGTTAAGTACAAAAATAGATAATATAGATCAATATGACACAATCTTTTTAGGGTACCCAATTTGGTGGGGAGATATGCCAATGGCAATATATACATTTTTAGATGAATATGATTTATCTGGAAAAACAATAGCACCATTTGTAACTTCTGGAGGATCAGGACTTTCTGGTACACCAGGTGATATAGCAGATGAAGAACCAAATGCAACTGTAACAGAAGGATTATCAGTAAGAGATAGTAATAGTGAAAATTCACAAAGTGCAGTTAATGAATGGTTATCTGAAATAGGATTTTAAGGAGAAGATAAATGAAGAAAGTTATTTTAATTATAGTTTTATTGATTATAATAGCTGTCATTATAGCAGGTATTGTATATTTCAACTCTAGGGAGAATGCAAATATAGAAAGCAATAATAGTTTAAGTCAAGAAACAATGCAAAATGATACTACTAATAATGTAACTGATAATGTTGTAAATGATAATAATACTACTAATGTAAATGAAATTCAAAATTTACAAAATAAAGGAGAAGAAGTAGATATGGAAAATGCAAGAATAAAACTAACTGTAAACGGAAATGAAGTATTTGTAAGATTAGATGATAATGTAGCAAGTAGAGATTTTTTAGAAATGTTACCACTAACATTAACATTTGAAGATTTTAATAATACAGAAAAAATAGCAACATTACCAACTGAATTATCAACAGAAGGATTACCTTCTGAATATACACCAGCAATAGGAGACTTTTCATACTATGCACCTTGGGGAAATGTATCCGTATTTTATAAAGATTTTAGATATTCTAATTCTTTATATAAATTAGGAACAATAGAATCTGGAACAGAAATATTTGAAAATATGAATGGTGATTTTGAAGTTACTATTGAAAGAGTAGATTAAAAATTAGAAAAGAGGTAGGTTTAGCTATGGAATATACAAAATTAGGAAATACTGATATAGAAGTATCAAGATTATGCATGGGATGTATGAGTTTTGGAGACCCAGCAAGTAATATGCATGCTTGGACATTAAATCCAGAAGAAACAGAAAAAATCATAAAGAAATCATTAGATTTAGGAATAAACTTCTATGATACAGCAAATTGTTATTCAGCAGGAACAAGTGAGGAATATTTAGGAAGGGCATTAAAAAATAATATATCAAGAGATAAAGTCATTATTGCAACAAAAGTATATTTTAATGAAGGACATTTATCAAAAGAAGCAATACCTAGAGAAGTTGAAGGTTCATTAAAAAGACTAGGAACAGATTATATTGATTTACTAATTATTCATAGATTCGATTATACTACACCAATAGAAGAAACAATGGAAGCATTAGATAAAGTGGTTAAATCTGGAAAAGTAAGGGCTATTGGAGCGTCAGCTATGTATGGATATCAATTTTTAAAAATGCAATATGCAGCAGAAAAAAACAATTGGACAAAATTTGTATCAATGCAAAATCATTATAATCTTCTTTATCGTGAAGATGAAAGAGAATTAATACCAATATGTGATGATATGAATATATCAAGAACATCATATAGTCCATTAGCAGGAGGAAGACTTTCTCGTCCTACTTGGTCAGCAGACACTTTAAAAAGTAAAACAGATAAGGCAGCAGCAAATAAATATGATTCTACAAAAGATATGGATATGGAAATTGTAAAAAGAGTAGATGAACTTGCTAAAAAGAAAAATGTATCAATGACACAAATAGCTCTAGCCTGGCAACTAGCCAAAGGAGTAGCATCTCCAATAATTGGAGTAACAAAAGAAAAATATTTGGATGATGCAGTAGGAACATTTCATGTGAAATTATCAAAAGAAGATATTGATTATTTAGAGGAATTATATGTACCTCATAAGGTAGTAGGTGCATTATAAGAAAGTTGTATACGGAAAAATCTTATATGTGGTCAAGATAAAAGTCGATTTTTCCTATATAATAATAAATAAAATTTAAGGAGGAGTTTATTATGAGTTTTACAATTAATATTTATTATACAGGAGAGAATGGAAGTGCAAGAAAATTTGCAGAAGAAATGGTAGAAAAAGGAGTTGTAGATAGAGTAAGGGGAGAAAAAGGTAATCAAAAATACGAATATTTCTTCCCAATGGATGATCCAGAAACTGTTTTATTAATTGATAGATGGGAGAGTCAAGAAGCTTTAGATATACATCATAAATCTCCAATGATGAAAGAAATAGCAGAATTAAGAGATAAATATCATCTTCATATGAAAGTTGAACAATTTGTAGAAAGAAAGTAAAAAAAATTTTCACAATAATAAAAGAATGTAAAATTTAGTGCTTTTCGAACAAAACATATAAGAGATTTATATGTTTAGGAAAATTATTTTGTATGCTAATAGGTAGTGCAGAGTAATTTTCTTTTTTTGTTTTAGTATACTTATTTAATTAAATATAGTTTAAAAAGGAAAATGTAATTATGAAAAATATATAATACTTGATAATATGCAAGGTTTGGGAACTGAAACACAAAAATATTTTAGAAAATACTACACAAAATGGGAAAACTATGATAAAATATTTTAGAATTAATAAATTACGGATATGTAATTAGATTAGATATAAGCAATCTTAAAAAAATAAAGGAGGAATTAATCATGTCAGGACACAGTAAATGGCACAACATACAAGCCAAAAAAGGAAAAGCAGATGCAGCAAGAGGAAAAATATTTACAAAATTAGGAAGAGAATTATTAATTGCTGTAAAAGAAGGTGGACCAGATCCTGCAGGAAATTCAAAATTAAAAAATGTTATTGCAAAATGTAAGGCAGCCAATATGCCAAATGATACAATCAATAATGCAATTAGAAAAGCATCAACAAGTAATGAAAATTATGAAGAAATTACATATGAAGGATATGGACCAAACGGAGTAGCCGTTATTGTAGAAGCATCAACAGATAATAAAAATAGAACAGCAGCAGATGTTAGACATGTATTTGATAAAGCAGGAGGAAATTTAGGAACAACAGGTTGTGTATCATATATGTTTAATAAAAAAGGTGTTATTGTAATTGAAAAAGAATCAACATCTATGAGTGAAGATGATTTAATGATGTTAGCATTAGAAGCAGGAGCAGAAGATTTCGCATCAGAAGAGGAAGTATATGAAATTACAACAGACCCAGCAGATTTTACAGCTGTTCGTGAAAAATTAGAAGAAGCAGGATTAGAATTCTTGCAAGCTGAAGTTCAAATGGTGCCAACAACCACTGTAAAACTAGATGAAAAAGGAACAGAAAAAATGGAAAGATTAATTGAAAGACTAGAAGATTTGGATGATGTTTCTAATATTTATCATAACTGGGAAGAATAGTGGAGGTTTTTATGAAACAAAAGAAAAGTAAAAATTTACAAATTATCATAATTATTATATTAATGATTATCCTACTTTTAGTAGGTTTAATTGCATATTTATATTTTTTCACAGATATGTTTAAAAGTAATAAACAATTATTTTTCAAATATACTTCACAGATTGTGCAAAACGAAGATGGTTTTTTGGGCAATCAGTTAAGGCAATATTTCCAAAAAAAGAATAGTACAAGCTATGAAAATAGTGGAGAAATGACATTTGAAGTATCGATTCCCAATATGGAAGATGATTTAGAATTGGCAAACAATTTTAATATTACTTATACAGGAAAAGAAGATCCGAATAATTCCAAATCAGAAAAAGAAATTAATATCAATTATTCAGATAGTGTCAATATTCCATTAACATATAGGAAAAACAATAATATAATAGGAATTCAAACCCAATATATTGGAAGTAGTTTTGTAGCTGTCAAAAATGATGAAGAAATTTCTGGATTAAAAGATATAAACAATTTATTAAAGTTACAAAATTTACAGTTTTCTAATGAGGAAATACAAAATTTGAAAACAACCTATTTTGATAATATATTAAATATGGTAGATGGTAGTAAATTTTCTACATTAACAGAAGGCAATTTAACAGGATATAAACTAATATTAACAGGCGAAGAATTCAAAAATGGATTGATTCAAATGTTAAATGCATTAAAAACAGATACTAACACAATGTACAAATTAAATGATATATTACAAGGTGTAGGAATGGATATCCTATTAGATGAGGATTCTATAGATGATATCATAGAAAGTGTTAATGACTTAGAAATTAATGATAATATAGAAATGACTGTATATGCAACAGGAGGAAATCTTTGTAGAGTGGATATCGGAATGGCAGGAAATACACTAACAATCAATAAAGAAGGAAATGACCAAGAAGTAACATATACGATGTCTTTGAACGCAACAGAACAAGATACAAGTGCTATATTTACAGCTAAATATTCTGGCTTAAATTCAGATAATGTAACTGAAAGATATGAGCTAACATTAGAAGGAGCATATGAAGAGGATAATGGAGTTGAACAAGCAGAAAATGTGACAAGCCACAATAAATATAGCTTAACCAACAATGTACAATTTAAGGATGGTGTGGAAATAGAAGACTTAACAGAAGAAAATGCAGTTATCTTAAATGGCAAAGATAAGGAATATGTCACAAATTTAGTAAATGCTATACAACAAAGGATAGTGGAAGTAAATCAAGTAAAAATGGAAGAATTAGGAGTATCAGAAGATGAAAATCCAATTCAATATTTAATACCAGCATTTTTACAAGCAAATCAAGCAAGTACAGAAATAGATGAACAAGCAGTCAATACATTTAATGCAAAATTCGAATTATATCAAAGTACAAATACAAAAGGAGCAACTGTTAAAGGCTTATTAACAACGATTCAAAATAATAATGAAACAGAAGGAAATAACAAAATAGAAGAAATTAATTTTGATGGTGAAGAATATGAAGTAACAGAACAAAATATAACCTTCTTAAAAAGTAGTATCAATGTAGATGATGCATATAGAGTAGAATTTGAAAAAGATAGTAATACAGGACTAATTTATAGAGCAGTAATTAATAAACGTTAAAATCGGGATTTTGGGGACGGACTCAAAAATTCCTCAAAACGATTCGTGTTAAAAATGCAGTGAAAAGTTAAAGTATTCAAAAATTGAACAAACGGGACAGAAATCATAATCGGCTTAATAGATAGAATTCAAAAAAGATAGAGAAGTAAGACTTACAAGTTAAAATGTAAAGTCTTACTTTTTTTGTGGTATAGGAAAAATGGCTTTTTCCTATACCACAAAAAACAACGTTGCACAGAAAAATTGCTACGCAATTTTTCGCATCGACAAATCTTTACGCTTCTTCGAGAACTTAAATATATATAGTTAAGTTAGAAAAGTAGAGAAAAGTTCTCGCGAAGCGAGATTTGTCCTTGTATTTATAAAAGTAACATGTATCTAATTTAAACAATATAACCTAAAAAATAGTAATAAATCAATTATATCAGAATATATATATTATTGGATCATAGGCAAGTTATCAGGTAAAGTTATTTAAAAACTTAGTATTACAAAGGAAAGAAGGTTGAGAAATTTTTTTTCAATCAAATTTGTGTCTTAGGAAAGGAAGATTAGTAAAAATGGAAAAGCTTTTAGAAATCGTTAAGTTTTTTCCAATGAATTTATCCAATATTTTATATAATACAATCATTTCCAATAATAAAATAAAAGATGAATTGCAAGAAATTAGAATTAGAATTGATAGACCACTAATTTTGAAGCTTAGAGATAAAGAATTAATTGTGGAATATAAAATTACACAAAATGAAATATTACAAATTGTAGAAAGATTATGTGAAAATTCTATTTATGCATATAAAAAGCAATTGTGTGAAGGATATATTACCATAAGAGGAGGTCATAGAGTAGGAATAACAGGAACAGCAGTTGTAGAAAATGGAGAAATCATCAATATAAAATATATAACCAGTTTGAATTTTAGAATTGCTAGAGAAGTTCCAAATTGTAGTAATCGAATTATTGGACAAGTAATAGATATCAAAAATCAAACGATTTTTAATACACTCATTGTTTCACCACCAGGAAAGGGAAAAACAACAATTTTAAGAGATTTAATTAGAAATATAAGTAATGGAGTGAATGGGATAAATTTTAAAGGAAAAACTTGTGGAGTGGTTGATGAAAGAGGAGAAATTGCAGCTATGTATAGAGGTGTTCCACAAAATGATGTTGGGATTCGAACAGATATCATTGATAATGTATCAAAGGCAAAAGGGATTAAAATATTAATTAGGACAATGGCGCCAGAAATTATTGCTTGTGATGAAATTGGAGGAAATGAAGACATACAAGCAATTGAAGAAGCGATGTTATCTGGTGTCAAGGGAATATTTACTATGCATGGAAAAACGATAGAAGATGTACATAGCAATCCATATATTAAAAAATTAATTGATAAAAAAATCATTGAGAAAATTATTTTTATATAGTTCTAAAAGAAAAAGAGGTGAATATATTATATAAGAAGCCTAATCTTGTTGTATAGGAAAAATCTTATGTATGGTCAAGATAAAAGTTAATTTTTCCTATACAATAAGAAAAGCATAAATTTTTATTTATAAATTTAAAGGACAAGGTGTATGATATGCAGATAATTAAATGTTTTATGTTGTTATTCGTATTTATTGGATCTAGTTATATTGGAAGATGTATAGCCAAAAAATATTCCTATCGATTAGAAGAATTAGAAGAAATAAAAAATATTCTAAATATCTTTAAATCAAAAATTAGATTTACATATGAACCCATTCCAGAAATATTTAGAGAAATTGCTAGTAACACAAAAGAAAATCTAGGACAAATCTTTGAAAAAGCAGAAAAAAATATGAAAGATTTTAGTGCGGGAGAAGCTTGGGAGAAAGCCATACAGACAAGTGAAACAAACCTTACTAATGAAGATTTACATGTTTTGTCAATGCTTTCAAAAATGTTAGGACAAACAGATGTAGAAGGACAAATTAGCCAAATAGAGATTACAGAAAATTTTTTAGAAAAACAAATTAAAGAAGCACAGCAAGAAAAAAACAAAAATGAAAAATTGTATCGTAAGCTTGGAACGACAATAGGACTAGCAATTGTTATTATTTTAATTTAAGAAAAGAAAGTTTAAAAATAATGAGAATCATTTAATTCTGTTTCAACTATATGAGAAAGCTTTGAGAAAGGAATGAGATAAAACATATGGATATCAATTTATTATTTAGAATAGCGGCGATAGGGATATTGGTTGCTGTATTACACCAAGTACTGGTAAGAGCGGGACGAGAAGACCAAGCAATGATGACAACTTTAGCAGGATTGATTATTGTTCTGACAATGGTAATAAGAGAAATTAGTGATTTATTTGATACTGTCAGAACCATATTTAATCTGTAAATGAACTTGGGGATAGTCCTTAAAGTTCAGAAGGTAAATTTAAAGAAATGGTGAACTTTCAGAAATGTTTCCAAAGTTCAAAAAAGGATAGATAGATGGAAATTATTAGAATTATAGGGATTGGATTAATTGCATTGATTATCATCATATTGCTAAAACAGTATAAGCCAGAATTTGCGGTATATATCAGTTTATTAACAGGAGCACTTATATTACTTTTATTAACAGACCAATTAACAGGAATCGTGGATTTAATACAATCAATAGCTGGAAAAGCCAATATCAATAGTCAATTTTTATCTTTGTTAATTAAAATAACAGGAATTGCTTTCCTTTCAGAATTTGCAGTGAGTATATGTAAAGATTCGGGGGAAGGAGCCATTGCGAGTAAAATAGAGTTAGGAAGTAAAATTATCATCATTTCTATGTCCATACCTATCATCTCTAGTTTGTTAGAAATTATATTGCAAATTTTGCCTTAAATACTAAGGAAAACAACAAAGTTTACAAATGATAAGGAGGCAAAATGAAAAGAATTATATATATTTTGATAATTGTTCTTCTCTTTTTACATTTTACAATGCCAACTGCAATTGCTGATGAAGAAGAAACCTTAAAAGAACAACAAGAAGAATTTGGAATTAATGAATTTATCGAACAAGCAGATGAATATTCAGGTGAATTTTTTGAAGATATTGATATAAATCAAATTCTTGAAAATGCAATAAAAGGAGAAGTGGATAATCAAACATTATGGAAAAAGGTACTTAGTTTATTAGGAGGAGAGCTTGTAGATGGATTAACAGTATTAGGAAGTATATTAGCGATTGTGGTGATACATAGTATCTTAAAATCTGTCAGTGAAAGTTTAGAAAATGATACCATCTCAAAATTGATTTACTATGTTCAATACATATTAATTGTTACGATTGTTATGATGAATTTTTCAGATATTGTACAAGTTGTGAAAGATACCTGTAATAATGCGATTGGGTTTATGAATATACTCATTCCATTATTAATTTCACTCATGATATATACAGGAAGTATTACAACAAGTGGTGTATTAGAGCCTATTATATTATTTTTAATTAATTTTATAGGAAACATAATACAAACTTTGATTATTCCAATCGTATTAATTTTTACAAGCTTAATTGTGATATCCAAAATTTCAAATAATGTGCAAATAGGCAAACTATCGCAATTCTTAAAATCAGGAGTGGTGTGGTTTTTTGGAATTGTTCTTACTATTTTTGTGGCAGTTATTTCTTTAGAGGGGACACTTTCTAGTAGTGTTGATGGCATTACTGCAAAAACAACAAAAGCAGTTGTTAGTTCGGCAATACCAGTAGTAGGAAAAATTCTAGGAGATGCCGTAGATACTGTCTTAGGTTGTGGAATCATTTTAAAAAATGCAGTAGGAGTAATAGGAATCATCATTGTTATAGGAATTTGCATCATACCAATCTTAAAATTAGGAATCTTTACAATTGCTTATAAATTAATGTCGGCAATTTGTGAACCAATCGCAGATAAAAATATAACCAGTTTATTAGACCAAATAGGAGATGTATATAAAATCTTTCTGGCAATTTTATGTTCTGTATCGGTTATGTTGATTGTTGGCACAGCTTTAGTGGTTAAGATATCTAATACAGGAATGATGTATAGATAGGGGAAGTTATGATAGAGTTTTTAAGTAGTTGGGCAAAAAGTTTAGGACTGGCTATTATTGTTATATCTATTTTAGAAATGCTATTACCAAACAATAAAACAAAAAAATATGTCAGAATGGTATTTGGCTTATATATTATCTTTAATATTGTGTCACCATTTATTAAAAATAAAGATATATTAGATGTCAGTTCTTATGATATGAATGAATATGTTGGTAATTATACAACCAATCAAACAAATGAAGAACAGAATTCTGTAGATAGTCAAATAGAAGAAATTTATATAAGAGAATTGGAAAAGGATATAACACGAAAAGTAGAAAAATTAGGATATCAGGTGATAACTTGTAATGTATATGCAACATTATCTAGCCAAAATGAAGAAAACTACATAGAACAGATTGTTTTAACAGTCGAAAAAAATCAACAACAAGAAAATGACCAACAAGGAAATGGAACAGGACAAACAGAAACCATTGAAGATAAATTGGTGGAAGAAATACAAAAAATCAAACCAGTAAATACGACAATTGGAAGAATAAATAAAACAGAGGAGGAACAAGACGAAAGTAAACAAAATATAAATAATAGTGATATTCAAAAGATAAAAAAATTCTTAAAAGAAGAATATGGAGTTGAGGAAAGATGTTTAAAGATAAATTAAAAGGGTTGATTAATCCAGAAGAAGGAAATAAAAACAATAAAAAGAAGATAGAAAATTTAATATTTTTTGTAGTCATATTAATTGTAACGATTATTATGATAAATATTATATGGAATGGAGACAAAAATAAAAGTAATAAGGAAATACAAAATGACACCTCAAAACAATTAGCCAATACGAATACATCTTCAATAGAAGTATCAAGTAATACTACGAATGAATTAGAAATAAAATTAGAAGAAATCTTATCAAAAATTCAAGGAGTTGGAGAAGTAAAGGTATTTATCAATTATTCAGAATCAAATGAAATTATACCTATGTATAATCAAAATACAAAAACCAGTAATACAGAAGAAACAGATACATCAGGAGGAACAAGAAAAATAGAAGAAACCGATTCACAAAAAGAAATTATTTATGAAGAAAGTGATGGAGAAAAAACAGTCATTACACAAAAAGTAGTAGAACCCCAAATAGAAGGCGCGATTATTACAGCAAAAGGTGCAGGAAGTGCAGAAGTAAAAACCAGCATTATCCAAGCAGTAGAAGCAGTAACAGGATTAGCAACTCATAAAATACAAGTCTTTGAAATGGAACATTAGGGACGTGTCAAAATGGACATTTTTCGTCCAAAAGGGACAGGACTTTTATAGAATAAATAAAAATTGTTTAAAAAAGAGTTTAAACAATGAATCAAGAAAAAAACATTGAAAGGAAGGTAAAGTATGAAAATAATGAAAGGCTTATTGAAGAAAAATCAAGTAATTATTTATGTTATTGCCTTAATGTTAGTGACTGCTGGATATTTAAATTATACGACCAATACAGCAGAACAAGTATCAGCTCAGACAGCTATGGAAATGGAAGCAAATGATGATATGCAAATTGCTGATATTGGAGATGCTACATTGGTGAATAGTGAAGCAGTTAGTGAAAATGAAGTAGCAAAAGATACAACCGAAAATGTAACGGAAAATACAAGTAATACAAATGGAGATACAACTGAAGAAGCCAATGAAAATATGACACAAAACACAAATACAACAGAAAATAATACAGTGACCCAAACAAGTGCAACAGTATCAACAGATGAATATTTTACAAAGTCAAAATTAGAAAGAGATACCATGTATTCACAGATGATAGAAAGTTATGAAAAAGTACTAAATAGTAGTAATAGCTTGGAAACACAAAAACAAAGTGCAACAGAAGAAATCAAAAAAATAAATGATACAAAAAACAGTATTATGATATGTGAAAATTTAATTAGTACAAAAGGATTTACCAATAATATTGTTTTTGTGAATGGAGATAGTATTAGTGTCATTATTGGAGTAGAACAATTACAACAAGAAGAAGTCGCACAGATACAAAATATTATTTCTAGAGAATTACACGCAAAAATTGAAAATATACATATATCAACAAAATAAAAAAATAGCTTAAGAATATTTTATTTATAATTTAATATTCCTAAGCTATTTTATTAGCCATCATTCTTATGTATTCACCTAATTCTTCATCTGTTAATTCTAATTCTAAAATTAGATTTTTTAAAACATCTCTTCTAGGTAAATCTTCTTCATTATCAATTCGTATATATTGTCTTAAACTAATTCCTAGTATTTCAGACATTTTTTCTTGTGTATATTTTTTCGCCTTTCTTTTTTCTTTTATCATAACATCACCTTAAACGAATGTTTAAAATAATTATTGCACAAAAAGAATATGAATTGTATTGACATTTAATGTCACTTGAATTCTGACCACCTGTACTAGCTTGAAAAAAATAGAAAAAGAATATATAATATTAAGGTATAAATGTAGTTGAATGAGAAAATTAAAGAAAAATTCTTTAAAAGCGAGATTTATCTAGAAAATGAAGAAAATATAAAAATAAATTTATCTTTCATAGGAGGAATTTTCATGTTAAAAAAAGTATTAATTGCCAATAGAGGAGAAATTGCAGTCAGAATTATCAGAGCATGTAGAGAAATGGGAATTAGAACAGTAGCCATTTATTCAGAAGCAGATAAAAATGCGTTACATGTGCAATTAGCAGATGAAGCGATTTGTGTAGGACCAGCACCATCTAATAAAAGTTATTTAAATGTAAAAGCAATATTAGAAGCAGCGTGTTTAACAGGAGCAGACAGTATTCATCCAGGATTTGGATTCTTATCTGAAAATCCAAATTTTGCAAAAATCTGTCAAGAAACAGGAATCAAATTTATTGGACCAGACTATAAATTAATTGAATTGTTGGGAAACAAATCAAGAGCAAAAGAAACGATGAAAAGAGCAGGCGTTCCAGTTGTCCCTGGTTCAGATGGACTAATTTATTCAAAAGAACAAGCAGTCAATTTAGCAGAGCAAATCAAATATCCTGTTATGTTAAAAGCATCAGCAGGTGGTGGTGGAAGAGGTATCAGAGTTGCCTATTCTAAAGAAGAACTAGAAAAAGAATATGACATTGTTAAACAAGAAGCAAAAGTATCTTTTAATGATGATAGCCTATACTTAGAAAAATTTGTAGAAAATCCAAGACATGTAGAAATTCAAATATTAGCAGATGAGCACGGAAACTGTATCCATTTAGGAGAAAGAGATTGTTCTGTACAAAGAAGAAATCAAAAAGTATTAGAAGAAACACCAAGTGGTATACTAGATGAAGAAACTAGAAAGAAAATGGGAGAAGTAGCAGTAAAGGCAGTAAAAGAAATCGGATATTCTAATGCAGGAACCATTGAATTTTTAGTTGACAAAAATAAAGATTTCTATTTTATGGAGATGAATACAAGAGTACAAGTAGAACATCCTGTAACAGAAATGGTAACAGGAGTAGATATCATAAAAGAACAAATCAAAATTGCAAGTGGAGAAGAATTAACCTATAAACAAGAAGATATCAAATTCAATGGACATTCAATGGAAGTAAGAATTAATGCGGAAAATCCAGATAAAAACTTTATGCCATGTCCAGGAACCATAACAGGATTACATATTCCAGGAGGAAATGGTGTAAGAGTAGATACTGCTATATATAGTGGATATACTGTTCCACCTACATATGATTCTATGCTAGCAAAATTGATTGTTCATGGAAAAAATAGAGAAGAATCAATTGCGAAAATGAAAAGTGCTGTGGCAGAATTTGTTGTAGAAGGAATTACTACAAATATAGACTTTTTATTAAAGATATTGGAAAATGAAAACTTTAAAACAAACAATTATGATACATCTTTTATTAAAAAAGAATTTAATATGTAAGAAATGTCGCATAGAGATCGTTTGTCTATGCGACAAAAATTTTTTCTTTTGACTACTTATCCTAGTTGAAATAAATTGAAAATACATATATAATAACAAGGATATTAAAGGAGGGAAATACCTTGGTAATCGATAAAGTAAAAAAGGTAAATGAAAAAGAAGAAAAAAGAGTCAAAAATGAAAAAGCTTCAGATATGATGATTGGCAAATGGGTAAAATGTGACAATTGTAAAGAAATTCTTTATAAAGATGATTTACATCAAAATCTAAGTGTATGCCCTAATTGTGGAAAACACTTTAGATTATCATCAAGAAGAAGAATCAAGCAAATTGCAGATGAAGAAACCTTTAAAGAAATTGGTGGAGACATTGTAACAAAAGATCCTTTAATTTTTAAAGGATATATGAAAAAAGTAGAAATGTTAAAAGAAAAAACAAAAATCGAAGAAGCAGTAAAATGTGGTATATGTGAAATAGAAGGCGAAAAAGCAGTTCTTGCTGTTATGGATGGAAACTTTTTAATGGGAAGTATGGGATCAGCAGTAGGAGAAAGAATCACATTAGCAATCGAAACAGCGGCTAAAAAGAAATTGCCATTAGTTATATTCTGTGTATCTGGTGGTGCTAGAATGCAAGAAGGAATGATATCTTTAATGCAGATGGCAAAAACATCAAGTGCACTTACAAAATTAGATAAAGCCGGACAATTATATATATCTGTTTTAACAGACCCAACAACAGGCGGTGTAACAGCAAGTTTTGCAAGTTTAGGAGATATTATTTTAGCAGAACCAAATGCACTAATTGGATTTGCAGGACCAAGAGTTATAGAGCAAACCATTAATCAAAAATTACCAGAAGGATTCCAACGTTCAGAATTTTTGTTAGAACATGGATTTATAGACAAAATTGTAGAAAGAAAGGATATGAAATCAACGATTGCAAAACTAATCAGATTGCATAAAGCATAATAGAAGTTGTCAAATGAGATGTTCCACTTTGACAACTAAAATGAAAAATATAAAGGAATAAAGTGAATATAGATAAAAAGAAAGTTGCCAAAAAGACACGTCCCCTTTGGCAACTAAGGAGGGAGATATATGGCGAAAATAACAGCATGGGATAGAGTCATGCTTGCAAGAAAAATGGATAGACCTAAAGCATTAGATTATATCAATGGACTATTTGATGATTTTATAGAATTACATGGTGACAGGAATTTTGGAGATGATAAAGCAATTGTTGGAGGAATTGCAACATTTGATGGTATGCCAGTCACTGTAATCGGAGAACAAAAAGGAAAAAAAGCAAAAGAAAATATGGAAAGAAATTTTGGTATGCCAAATCCAGAAGGATATAGAAAAGCATTACGATTAATGAAACAAGCAGAGAAATTCAATAGACCAATTATTACATTTATTGATACACCTGGTGCTTATCCTGGAATGGGAGCAGAAGAAAGAGGTCAAGGAGAAGCGATTGCTAGAAATTTATTTGAAATGTCAAAATTAGAAGTACCAATTATTTGTGTTGTCATTGGAGAAGGTTCTAGTGGTGGTGCATTAGCAATTGCTGTAGGAGATAGAATTGCTATGCTAGAAAATGCAGTATATTCCATCTTGTCACCAGAAGGATTTGCTAGTATTTTGTATAAAGATTCAAGCAAAGCCAAAGAAGCAGCAGGAGATATGAAGGCTACTGCGAAAGATTTAAAAGATTTTGGAATCATTGATAAAATCATAAAAGAACCAGAAGGTGGTGCACAGGAAGATATTGAAATGGTTTTAAAAGAATTAAAATCTTATATCAAAAAAAGTTTAAAAGAGCTAAGCACATTATCTAAAAAAGAATTAGTAGAAAATCGATATGAAAAATTTAGAACAATGTGCTAGAATAAAATATAAGAAACGCAAATGTTGTTTACGAAAAAATCTTATACAAAAGTAAGATAAGGACAGATTTTTTCGATACAATAAAAAATATAATTTAGGAGGATTTTAAAATGTTATTAGAAGGTAAAAAAGTAGTGATTATGGGAGTAAGAAACAAATGGAGTATTGCATGGGGAGCGGTACAATCAGCTTATGAACAAGGAGCAGAAGTGATTTGTACTTGTTCAGCAGACAGCGTAGATAAAGTAAAAGATTTAGTAAAAGATATGCCAGGAGCAAGTGTTTATGTATGTAATGATGTAAGTAAAGATGAAGATATAGACAAATGTTTAGAAGAAATCAAAAAAGATCATGGAAAAATAGATGGATTACTACATGCCATTGCACATGCAAATACAGAAGATTTAAGAAATGATTTTATCTTAACATCAAGAGATGGTTATGCACATGCACAAGATGTGAGTAGCTATTCATTAGTTGCTATTGTTAGAATGGCAAGAGAAAAAGAAATGCTAAATGAAGGAGCAAGCATTGTTACATATACATATTATGGTTCAGAAAAAGCAATTGAAGGATATAATGTTATGGGAGTTGCTAAAGCAGCATTAGAAGCAAGCATTAGATACTTAGCAAGAGATTTAGGAAAAGACGGATATAGAATTAATGCTATTTCAGCTGGACCAATTAAAACATTATCAGCAAAAGGAATCAAAGATTTTGGTTCAATATTAGATATTGTCGAAGAAAGAGCACCATTACATAAAAATGTTACAATCAATCAAGTTGGAAATGCTACAGCATTTTTATTTAGTGATATGTCAAGTGCCATTACTGGAGAGGTTATTCATGTTGATAATGGTTTCTCAACTGTTGGTGTATAATAGAAAGTGTAGTTAAAAGCAGATAATTAAGTATTAATTATCTGCTTTTAAAAATTTGATAACATGAAAAAAATATTTATTTTTTGTAACAAAATATGAAAAAAGTTCCCTTATTATATAGAAGGAGGTAGAAAAGTTATGCAGAATATGGAAAAAATATATAAAGAATATTCTACAACTGTATATAAATACTTATTCTGCTTAACGCAAAATAAAGATATTTCTGAAGAATTAACCCAAGAAACTTTTGCTCTAGCTGTTGAAGATATAAAAAAATTTAGAGGAGAATGTAAACTATCTGTTTGGCTATGTCAAATAGCAAAACATCTATGGTATAAAGAATTAAAGAAAAAGAAGAAAAATGTTAATATATCTTTTGAAGAAATAAAAGATACTGTGTTGGATGATGAATCTTTGGAAGAAACTATCTGTGAAAAAGAAGAAAAATTAAAACTATTTAAAGACATGCAAAAACTTGATGAAAAATCAAGAGAAGTCATGTATTTAAGAATGGTAGGCAATTTAAGTTATGAGGAAATAGGAGAAGTACTTGGAAAAACAGCAAACTGGACAAGAGTTACATTTTATAGAGCCAAACAAAAAATAAGGGAGGAAAATAAAAATGAAAAATAAAAAAGAATGTGAAATCGTGCAAGATTTATTAATGAATTATGCTGATGGTGTATTAAATCCAGAATCAAAAAAACTAGTTGAAAATCATCTAAAGGAATGTGAAGAATGCCAACTGGAATTAAAACATATTCAAGATGACATGAAAGAAAAAGAGAATAGAGAACAAATAGAGTTAAATTATCTAAAGAAAATTAGAATTAAGACAAGAGTAAAATCTGTATTGTTAGCCATTGGAATCATTGTATTAATAGCATTTGTTATATTTTTGAATAACTTTATAAAAATAAATAGTATTATGAACAGAGCAGAAAAATCATTACAATCAAATAATTTTTATAAAGAAACAAGTCAAATGTTAGGAAATAATGAGACGTCAATTACAAAAGAGTATTATAAAGATGGAAAATATAAGTCGATTTGGATGATTTATTCGGACAATGGTGTAGAAACAAAAAGTATCGAATATGCAAATAGCAATTCTGATGAACGAACATATATAAACGAAGCAGATAAAAAAGCAGTAATTGAAAAAGGTGATGTCCTTGAAATGAAAAATAAGAATATTAAAAATGTGCCTTTTGTTACTAGCAGAAATAGTTTGTTTGCAAAAATAGGAACAACTTTTGTTTATTCAATAAATACAGATACTTATGATTATGGAAAAGAATATTATATATTAAAAAATAGGTCAGAAAATAATAGATGGGAAATATGGATAGATAAAGAAACAGGCTTGCCAATAAGAGAAATTAATAGAGGTGGTGCAAAATCATTTTTTATGGGTACAAATGTAGTAAAAGAAATTAGAGATACAATACAGTCATATAAATATGAATTTGATATTGTTACAGATGAGGATGTAGAGGTTCCTGACTTATCCAATTACACAATAGAAAATACAACTTTAAACATGGAAGATATGATAAAAGAATAATTTTTTAGATACAGTTCAAACGAAAATGTCGGAAAGGTTAAATATATATTGCAAGGTATGAAAAATAATATATATTCAACCTTTCCGACATTTTGTTACAAACAGTAACTTGAAGATTAAAATATATTTATAAATTTAATAAAATTTGTAGACAAAACAAAAAGAATATTGTAGAATAAGTAATATAGGAAATGAGAACAAGCAGATGTGGTTTTTGCCACCAATTTTACGATTCTTCGTAGGAAGGGTGGTGATGTTTATGGTTAAAGTAATACTATTTTTCATAATAGCATTGATTTTTTCTTTAACATTAAACGTTGCCTTGACAGCAGTTCTTTATAAGAACTGGGTTGATAAGCAACTACATAAATAAAAAAGCTCACATCTGTACTTTGACGAGTAGATGTGAGTTAAACTCTATTCGGCAAAACCACGTTTGTGGATTTGTCATTTCCTATATTTATTATAATCCATTTATAATTAAGAAGTCAATAAATATAGAAAGATTTTATATGAAAGTTATAAAAATCATAAGTATAAATTTACAATTTAAAAAGTAGCAATGATTATGTAGCATAAAAAGACAAAAGGAATAACAGGTTTCATAGAAGAATTTTATCAATAGTACTAATACTTCTAGATATATGTTTATATATAAAAATGCAATCTACTTGGTCAGAGATTGGTTCTAACCATCATCCATATGAAAATGCAGGTTTAATAATAGGAGGATTATGCAGATGGGGTGTATTAATATGGGCAATTTTATTAATACCAGTAGTTTGGTTAGAGTATTTATTAACAAATTTATTCAAAAAAATACATAATAACTTTGAAGGCATAAAGAGAATATTTTTGTGCTTAATAACATTAGTCATAATAGCAATCATGTTAATTTTATTTATTAGAATAATATTACTAATTATTATGGCATTAATACAATAAGTTATAAATCTTAACAAAAGAATATATATGGAAAAGGGGAAAAGAAATGGTATTATTAAAAATATTAGCAGGATTAATGATTTATATATTGATTTGTGTAATCATTGGATTCATAAAATTTAAAGAAAAACCAAAAAAATATATCATGTCAACATTATCTGTCATATTTAATGGTTTTATGGGATTTATGGATACTATATTTTTTATATTATTTTATATGTTCTTTTCAAACCAGCCTAAGGGAAGTGGATATTATGTACCAGAAAGTGAAGAAGGTTTAAATGCCATGATAGGCTTGTTTCTATTTGTTGTTTATTTATTATTATTAGTTCCTATTAATATATATATGAAACGAAAAGGGAAAGCTAGTACGAAAATATATCTTTTAATGAATATATTAGCAACTATCATAGGATTAGGAATTTATTGGAGTTGGGTAGGAACACAATTTAATAAAATATTTTAAAATGCAATACATAAATTTATATGAATATATTGCAAAATCTCTAATTATATTGTAAGATAATGGAAATATAATTAGAGATATTTTTATTCATAAAATTTAGTATTCAGCATAAGAAAAAGTTTAATTAAATGATATTTTTATCTAAAATTGTTTTTCACAAATGTTCATATAATTTAATAATAAAATAAATAATGTATAATTTCATCTTCTTAATTTTTTGTCTATTTTTTAAGTTTTTTAGTTTTATTTCATATTTTTATTAATGAACTTCTATTATTTTATATCTTTTTAAAATTCCTATATATTGTGACTTTTATATTATATCGTAACTTAAAAATAGATTAGTATTAATAAAAATATTTCTAATGTATTTTTATAAAGAAAAATCAGATTTGTTTGTTGAATAAGCAGAAGAAACTTGATAGAATGAAAGGAGAAGATAAATGAGCAATTTAAACAAATTAAAAGAAGTAGATATGCTACCATTATCAAATGATTATGTATTCAAAAGAATATTTGGAAAAGGTGGTATATAATGCAAAGCTAATAGCAGGAGAAATAAAAGTATCAGAAAAATATCAAAAAGCAAAAGATACAATTGTGATATGTATCATAAATGATAATGTTGTAAAAAGAAATGCATACTTAAGTTTAGCCATGCTAAAATATGAGAAAACAGAAGAAATCAGATACGTCAATATGGGATATGGAAAAGAAGAAGAATATTTAACAGACATGGTAAAATACTATATCATAGAATTACCAAAGTTTAAGAAAAAGAAACTAAAGGTAGCAGATTTACTAGAAAAATGGTTATATGTGATTGGGGGAGATAGAAAAATGATGGAAGAATGCAAAAAAGAGAATGAAGAAATTAAAGAAGCAGTAGAACAATTAACACAAATGAGTGCAGATGAATACGAAAGAGAATTATATGAAATTAGAGAAAGGAGTAGGTTAACCTATAACACAGAAATGTATGAAGCAAGAAGAAAAGGGATAGAAGAAGGCAAAAAACAAGATAGAAAAGAAATTGCTAAGAAAATGAAAGAAAAAGGTACAGATATTGCATATATAATTGAGATAACAGGTTTAACTGAAGAAGAAATTAAAGAATTGTAATAGATGGACAAATAAATTCGTGAATATAATCAAAAAGTATGATGATTCATTTTAGAAAATTCATAAAATAATCAAAAATCACTTGAAAAATCTAAAAAACATGATATAATAATGAACATAATATAGAAAAAACAATAGTCAGGACACGATAAATGGCATAATATCTTAAAGAGAGCCAAAGGTAGCTGTGAATTTGGTAAGTAAATTCTATTTATTATCCCCTAACTGTTACTAAACTGAAATGAAAGTAAGTATAGTCGTAAATCTGCGTTAAAGATAAATGAGAGAACTAATTAAAAGAGAATTAATTGGTTAAAATAGGTGGTACCGCGGAAAGTAAAGCTATTTCGTCCTAAGTTATAGGATGTAAATAGCTTTTTTTGATTAAAACAAATAAGAAAAGCGTGCGTTAGCGAAATCAAAGATTTCGACGCACAAATGTGAAGACTGCTTCGCAGTACTTCACGAATATAAGAAGCTTAACCTTGTTGTATACGGAAAAATCTTAAACAAGGCCAAGATAAAAGTCGATTTTTCCTATACAATGAAAATCAGCATCTTATAAATAAAAGTTTATAATTTTAAAAACATAAAAAATATAAAGGAGGAATTTGTATGTACAAAAAAGTAGAATTGCAAAATGGTTTTGTCGGAATGGAAAATGATGTTGCCAAAATGTGGAAGGACAAAGACATCATAAAGAAAAGCCTTAACGGAAATCAAGGAAAAAGATATTTTACCTTTTATGATGGACCTCCAACAGCAAATGGAAAACCACATGTTGGACATATTGAAACAAGAGTTATGAAAGACTTAATTCCAAGATATAAAGTCATGAAAGGATATAGAGTTATCAGAAAAGCTGGTTGGGATACACATGGATTACCAGTAGAACTAGAAATAGAGAAAAAGTTAGGTATTTCAGGAAAACAACAAATCGAAGAATATGGTGTAGAAAAATTCGTAAAACAATGTAAAGAAAGCGTTTTTGAATATGTTCATTTATGGGAAGAAATGACAAATAAAGTTGGATTCTGGGTAGATATGGACAATCCATATGTTACTTATCATAATGAATATATTGAATCTGTATGGTGGGCTTTAAAACAAATGTGGGAAAAAGGATTACTTTATGAAGGACATAAAGTTATGCCATATTGCCCAAGATGTGGAACAGCTTTATCATCACACGAAGTAGCACAAGGATACAAAGATGTAAAAGACTTAACATGTATTGCGAAATTCAAAGTAGTTGGAAAAGATAACACATACATCTTAGCATGGACAACAACTCCATGGACATTACCATCAAACTTAGCATTATGTGTTAATAAATCATATGAATATGCAGAAGTAAAAGCAAATATTGGAACAGATGATGAACCAGTATATGAAAACTATATTTTAGCAAAAGATTTACTAGAAACTGTATTAAAAGAAACACCATATGATGTTGTAAAAACATTTAAAGGTGAAGAATTATTAGGTACAAAATATGAAAGATTAATGCCATTTGGAGAAGTAGAAGGAAAAGCATTTGAAGTCATTCATGGAGATTATGTAACATTAACAGATGGTACAGGTATTGTTCATATTGCACCTGCTTATGGTGAAGATGATAGCTATGTTGCAAAACAAAATGGTATCACATTTATCAACCTAGTAGACAAAGAAGGAAAATTTGTAAAAGAAGTAGAGCCATGGGCTGGAAGATTTGTAAGAGATTGTAATGAAGATATTTGTAAATGGCTAAAACAAGAAAATAAATTATTCAGCAAAGAAAAACATATGCACTCATATCCACATTGCTGGAGATGTGATACACCACTTTTATATTATCCAAAAGAAAGCTGGTTTGTTGCTATGAGTAAACTAAGAGATGAATTAGTTGAAAATAACAGCAAAGTGAATTGGTATCCAGAAACGATTAAAACAGGAAGATTTGGAAAATTCCTAGAAAATGTTATTGACTGGGGAATTTCAAGAGATAGATATTGGGGAACACCACTACCAATCTGGACTTGTGAAGATGAGAATTGTGGACATCAAGAATGCATTGGTTCAATTGCAGAATTAAAAGAAAAAGGTATTGATGTACCAGATGATATAGAATTGCATAAACCATATATTGATAATGTATATTTGAAATGTCCAAAATGTGGAAAGAAAATGAAAAGAGCAAAAGAAGTTATCGACTGTTGGTTTGACTCAGGTTCAATGCCTTTTGCACAATGGCATTATCCATTTGAAAATAAAGAAATGTTTGACAACAACTTCCCAGCACAATTTATTTCAGAAGCAGTTGACCAAACAAGAGGATGGTTCTATACACTAACAGCAGTAGGAACAGCATTATTTAATAGATCACCATTTGAAAACTGTGTAGTTTTAGGACATGTCTTAGACGAAAAAGGACAAAAAATGTCTAAATCAAAAGGAAATGGTGTAGACCCAATGGAATTATTAAACACAGTTGGTGCAGATGCAACAAGATGGCATTTCTATACATGTAGTGCGCCATGGCTACCAACAAGATTATCATTAGATAATGTAAAAGAAACACAAAGAGGATTTTTAAGTACATTATGGAATGTATATTCTTTCTATGTGTTATATGCAGAAATAGACCAATTCAATCCATTAAAATATAAAGATTTCAAAGTAACAAATGTTATGGATAAATGGATTATTTCAAAATTAAATACATTAATCAAAGATGTTGATCACAAATTAGATAGCTATGACATTACAGGAGCAGCATTAGAAATAGAAGAATTTACAGACAGTTTATCAAACTGGTACGTAAGAAGAAACAGAGAAAGATTCTGGAGTCAAGAATTAACAGATGACAAGATTGGAGCATATGTAACACTATATAAAGTATTAGTAGACTTATGCAAAGTATCAGCACCATTTGTACCATTCATGACAGAAGAAATCTATCAAAACTTAGTGGTTAGTTTAGATAAAACAGCACCTGAAAGTATCCATTTATGTTCATGGCCAGAAGTCGATGAAAAAGTAATCGATAAAGACTTAGAAAAAGAAATGGACTTAGCATACAGAATAGTAAAACTAGGAAGAAGTGCAAGAAATTCTGTAAACATCAAAAACAGACAACCATTATCAGAAATGTTAATCTCAATAGATACACTTCCAGAATACTATGCAGACATTGTTAAAGAAGAACTAAATGTAAAAGAAGTAGTATTAGGAGCAGAAATGTCTGAATATGTAAACTTTGAAATCAAACCAAATTTACCAGTCTTAGGAAAAGAATATGGTAGACTAATACCAAAAATAAAAGAAGCCATTGCAAAGAAAAATCAAATGGACTTAGCAAACACTGTAAAAAATGGTGGAGTAGAATATATTGAAATCGATGACACACAAATTGGATTAAATGCAGAAAATCTATTAGTCACTATGCAAGGTAAAGCTGGATTTGCCTTCAGTGGAGAAGGAGAAATCGGTGTTGTATTAGACACAACCATCACACCAGAACTAGCAGAAGAAGGTGTCTTAAGAGAAGTATTATCAAAAGTACAAAACATGAGAAAAGACAGTGGATTTGAAGTATTAGACAGAATCAATCTATATGTAGCAGAAAATGAAAAAGTAGAAGCTGTTATCAAAAAATACGAAGAAACCATCAAACATGACACATTAGCAGACAACATCTTCTATGACGAAGAAGGAAGAAACTACACAGATACAAATATTAATGGAGAGAATTTGAAGATTGATGTGGAACGTTAGGGACGTGTCAAATCGTTTCAAAATGGAACGAAAGTGACAGACCTAAAGAATGATTTGGTTATATTGGAAATGACAAAAGAATGAATAAAAATGAAAAGGATATATCTAAAAATACAAACATTTGAGTAGGTATGTCCTTTTTATTTTAGTTGACAAATGGAAAAAAATGTAATATTATATCAAATAGTTATATAATCAAATATAATAATTAAAGTTTTATCAAAATAATTTTATTTCAAAGGAGAGTTTATGTCTAGAATTGCAAGAAATCAAATGGAAACCACTTTTTTTCATAATATGACACAAGGAATAAACAAAGAATATATTTTTGAAGAAGATAGATGTAAAAAGAAATATATAGAACTATTACAAAAAGAATTAAATGAATTTAATATAAATTTGATTGCTTTTACTATCATGAATAACCATGCACATATATTATTGCATACAGAAAATATAAGTAACATGAGTAAATTTATGAAAACAATTAATGAAAAATTTGCAATGTATTACAATTATATAAATAAAAGAGTAGGAATTGTTTTTAGAAATCGATATAAAAGCCAACCAATATTAAGTGAAAAGCAACTATTAAATTGTATCAGATATATTTTTAATAATCCTGTAAGAGCAAAAATTGTTTTAAATCCGGAAAAATATATTTATTCTAATTTTAAAGATTTTCAAGTTAGTCAAATATCAGAGATTTCATTAGATAAAATTTATAAAAATATTAATAATTCGATTGATTTTCCAAATGTAAAAAATCAAAAAATAATAGCAGAAGCAGAATTTTTAGATACGTTTGAGGATACAGAAATATTTATTAAAGAATTAATAAAAAATTATGAAAAAGAAAAGGACTTAATGATATGTAAAAATACAGAGGAAATGAAAAAGATTGTACAATATGTAAAAGAAAATACAAATATATCGCATAAGTTTTTGGCAGATATATTACATATATCTAAAACAACAATTAGTCGATATATAAAAGGTGAATGATAAAATTACAACATTATAATTTTTTATTAAACTTTATAATGTTGTAGTAAAAACAAAACAAGTGATACTTTTATGACAAAAAACTCTTAATTTGTCATAAAAAGTATTGTAAAAGAATTAATTAAATATTATAATACATAAGAATTAAAGATAAAAAGAACGAGGTCTGTCCCTTTCGTTTCATTTTGAAACGATTTGGCACGTCCCTAACGTTCCAAAGGAGGATAAAAGATGGGATTAAAACTTGAAAATGTTTCTAAGAAGTTTGTTGGGAAACAAGCAGTAGATAATATTTCATTTGAAGTCAATAAACCTGGTGTGTTTGGATTACTTGGTACAAATGGTGCTGGTAAAACAACAACCATTAGAATGCTTCTTGGAATTATCAAAAAAGATACAGGTGAAATTACCTGGAATGGAAAAAAAGTTGAAAGAAAGAGTGTGAATTTTGGGTATTTACCAGAAGAAAGAGGTGTTTATCCAAAAACAAAAATATATGATCAATTGATGTATTTTGCAAAATTAAAAGGTATGAATCAAAAAGATGCAGATGCGGCAATTAAAAAATGGGCAAAGGTCTTAAAGGTAGAAGAATATATACCAATGCCAGCTGAAAAGTTGTCAAAAGGAAATCAACAAAAGATTCAATTTATGACAGCCATTATTCATGACCCAGAATTAATTGTACTAGATGAGCCATTTAGTGGATTAGACCCAGTGAACTCTGAAATCTTAAAAAATGTCATTATTGATTTAGTAAAGATGGGAAAATATATTATCATGTCTAGTCATCAAATGGCATCTATTGAAGAGTTTTGTACAGACATTTTGATATTAAATAAAGGAAAAACTGTGTTAAAAGGAAATTTAAAAGAAATTAAAGAAGGATATAGAGCAAATCGATTAGAACTATCAACAGACAAGAATATAGATGAATACATTAAGGAATTCAATATGGAAATAGAGTTTTCTAAAAATAATGAATATTCCATTAAAATTGATTCTGAAGAAAAAGCTCACCAATTGCTAGAAAAGTTGGTTACAAATCATATAGAAGTAGATAAGTTTGAAATTAAGAAACCAACATTGAATGATATTTTTATTGAAAAGGTGGGTGAATAATATGAGAGATTTAAAAACAGTTATTGCGTTTACGATAAAAGATATGGCAAAAAGAAAGTCTTTTATCATATCAACATTCATTATCTTAGTATTAATTGTTATAGGAATTAACATTCCTAATATCATGAAAGCAATTATTGGTGATAATGAAAATGTAGGAGAAACAAAAATATTAATTGTAGATAGTACGAATTTATTTGAAGGAACATTACAAAGTATTAATCAAATGGATTTAGGATATAATGTTCAAGTTGCCAATAATGAAGTTTCTTTTGATGATATAAAAGGAAGAATAGAAAATAATGATATAAATGAAGCCATGATTATTGAACCAAAAGAAGATGGAACCTATAAATTAAGATATATTGTAGAAAATATGACACAAGTAGCTTCTGCTCCAGAAGATTTAATAAATGCATTAAATACGCTATATACAAATTTACAGATTTCAAAATTGGGATTAACACAAGAACAAATGGCAAGTTTATCTCCAAATTTTGAGTTTACAATTGAACAAACGGAAGAGCAAGAAGTCAGTGGAAACTTATTTGTTATTATGATGTTATCTATTGTTTTGTTCTACGCAATCTATTTCTGTGCATATCAAGTATCAAGCTCTATTACCACAGAAAAGACCTCAAAAATTATGGAAACATTAGTGACCTCAACATCACCAAGAACGATTGTATTAGGAAAGACAATAGGAATTGGTATTGTAGGATTAATACAAATATGTGTGATTGTAGGTGTAGCATTGATATCTGCTAAAGTATTTTTAGATCCAGAATTGTTAAATGCTGTTTTAGATATGTCAATGATGACACCATATTTAGGAATTATGACAATTGTATACTTTATCTTAGGATATTTTGCTTATGCTTTATTATATGCATTAACAGGTTCAACAGTAAGCAAACCAGAAGATATACAATCAGCTAATACACCTGTTGCCATATTGGCAGTGGTTGGATTCTATCTATCATATTTTACTATGATGAATCCAACAAGCGAATTGAACCAATTTGCAGCCATTTTCCCAATTTCATCACCATTCTGTATGCCATTTAGAATTATGATGGGAATTGCATCAACTTCAGAGATAATATTATCCATTGTAGTATTAGTGATTACCATATTAATCATTGCACAAGTGGCTATTAAGATTTATTCAAATGCGATATTAAATTATGGGACCAAAATGACATTTAAAGATATCGTAAAAGTGTATAGAGATAAAAATAATTAAAAGAAATAAATGTCATTGAAAAGTAAATAAAGATTGACAAATTTGATCTAGCAGTATATAAATAAGGTAAAGATTATTTATATACTGCTAGATATTTTAAAATAATATACATTATTTTAAAGGAGGTAAGTATTATTGGATTTAGAAATATTTAATCAAATACAAGAAAAGGTTACAGATATGAAAAACGACATCAAGCAAAATACCACTTCAGAAGAGATGGAATTAGCAAAAAAATTGGATGCAATAGAAGAATATTCTGTGGATAGATTCGAAGGGGAATATGCTATATTAGAGAACAGGAAGACAAATGAAATAAAAAATGTAAAAAGAGATATGTTACCAGAAAATATAAAAGAGGGAAGTATTTTGCAATATGTAAATGGAAAATATACATATAATGAAGAATTAACAAAAGAAGAAACCAATAGAATTCAAGAAAAGATGAATAAATTATGGAATTAAGATAACAGACTTTATAAAAGAGATAAAATAAGCTTATGCCTAGAGTTATCTCGTAATATTGGTTAAACATTGTATGAATGTGGATACACAAAAGAATATATAGGTGAAAAATGGAGGAGGACAAAAGATGGCAAGAAAGAAAAAAGCAAGTATGAAAAAATTATTATCAGGAATCATTGCATTGGTTATTATAGGACTTGCGGGAATATTAGGCACGAATGAAGAATTTGTAAATACAGTTTCGAATATAGGAGAACAAACCAATAGTCAAAATGAGCAACAAGTAGAATTTGTCGCACAAGAAGATTTGTTAATAGATTTTATAGATGTTGGACAAGCAGATAGTATTTTAATTCGAAACCAAGATAAAGTCATGTTAATAGATGCAGGAACAAATGAAGCAGGAAAAACAGTTGTGAATTACTTAGAAAATCTTGGGATTACAAAGATAGATTATTTGATAGGAACACATCCGCATGAAGACCATATTGGAGGATTAGATGATGTGATAAACCATTTTGACATTGGACAAATTTATATGCCAAAAATAGAAACAACAACCAAAACATTTGAAGATGTATTAGATGCCATAGAAAACAAAAATTTAACAATAACAGCTCCTAACAAAGGTGATAAAATTGAGCTAGGACAAGCAGAGGGAGAGTTTATGACAGAGCCTATACTAGACAAAGACAATTTAAATGTATCATCACTTGTTCTTAGATTAGAATTTGGAAATACCAGTTACTTATTTATGGGAGATGCAGAAGAGGAAAATGAAGAAACCATTCGTTGGCCAAAGACAGATGTGTTAAAAGTAGGACATCATGGATCTAGTACAAGTAGTAGTGAAAGCTTCTTAGAACAAGTACAACCGAAATATGCAATTATTATGGCAGGAAAAGATAATTCTTATGGATTACCAACACAAGAAACCATAGATAAATTAAACAATATTGGATGTGAAATATATAGAACAGATGAAGATGGAACCATTCAAATGACATCTGATGGAAATACAATAGAAATAAAGACAAGCCTAGAATGATACTAGGCTTGTCTTTTATCGATTTATATTTTTAGGAGAAAATGGTTCCCTATAATCTCTTAAAGAATTTGCTAATCTTGAGAAACCAATCAATGCTGATTTGGAGTTTGATAGTACTTCATGATTACTATTTGCACCAAATGTTGCATAAGATGCATTTTTTATGATTCCCATATTTTTTATTTCGGGGTATAGATTTTGTAATTGACCATCTTTGGTATATTCTTCTAAAATTTCCTCAGCAAAAGAAGATTTTAAAGCTCTCTGAGAAAGTGCAGCCAAAGCCATACTATCATCATTGATACTTCCAATACCTCTAAGAGTTCTTCCAAACATAGTAGCAGGTATTTGTAGCTCTCCATAAAAATCAAAATTTGTTTTATAAGGTGTACCATCAAATAATAGAGGGTTACTCTGATATCCCATAGGAGGTCTAGTCTTTCCAGCAAAGGTATAAGCAAAATCTTCTGCTCTATCTTGAGTTGTTGCTTCATTTAATAAAGAGAACCCATCATAAAATAATTGAGCATCTTCTTTTGTTCTTATTCTACCTAATCGAACCTGTTCATTTATATGCTTAAGAACAGACTGCATCCAACTTTCATTTATGTAATGACCTAATTCATGAGCTGTATATAATCGAGTTCTTTCAGCAGGTGTTAATGTTCTATTTCCTGAAAGTTCGGGATTTATTAGTATAGCATGTATGTCATCAAGTGTTTGACCATAAATTCCCCTTCTATTTTGAGGAAGTACAGAAATAATATTAACATCTGATATAGAATGTAATATATTATAAAAATTAGGATTATTTCTGTTAGCATATAAATATTCTTCTGTATGGAAAATGCAATCTAACATAGACAAATATTCAGATGTAACATTTTTAATTTCATTATTTTTTAATTGTTTGGCAAAATAACTGGTACTATTTGTTAATATTCTATTTAATAAAGTGTCAACTGCTGAAGTATATTCTTCAAAATCATATTTTAATGTATATGTTTCCATTAAATCCATGTAATTCACCTCTAACTAATTTAATGTATGTATTATAACATAATATACATAACTTTGCAAAGAATATCTTTTTATGTCAAAATGCTTGACAGTTTACAATAATAAAGATAAAATAGATATGGTAGGAAAAAATATATTTAATAAAACATATATATATTTATTTCGAACATTGAAAATTAAATAAGAAAGAGGTGTATGATTATGACTATTGTAATCATTATCGCCGCTGTCTTAATCTCACTTGCAATAGGATTTCTAGTAGGAATGGTATACAGAAAAAAAGTTGCAGAATCTAAAATTCAAGGAGCAGAAAATGAGGCAAAAAGATTAATTGATTTAGCAAAAAAAGAAGGAGAAAATCTAAAGAAAGAAGAGATTTTCAAAGCTAAAGAAGAAATTATGAATAATAGAAAAGAATTGGATCAAGAGATTAAAGAAAGAAGGGGCGAAGTACAAAAACAAGAAGCAAGACTAATCCAAAAAGAGGAAAACTTAGAAAAGCGTGCAGAAAATTTTGAAAAGAGAGAACAAGAATTAGAAAAGGAAAGACAAGATATTGAAAAAGAAAAAGAAGAATTAGAAAAATTGCATGAACAAGAAATGGTCGAACTTCAAAAAATTGCATCTTTAAGTAAAGAAGAGGCAAAACAAAGATTACTTGCAGAAATGGATAAAGAATTGACAGCAGAAAAAGCAGCACTAATTAGAGAAAAAGAACAAAAAGCAAAAGAAGATGCAAATAAAAATGCGAAGGAAATTTTGTGTTATGCAGTACAAAAATGTGCAGCAGATCATTCACAAGAAACAACAGTATCAATTGTTCCACTTCCTAATGATGATATGAAAGGAAGAATTATTGGTAGAGAAGGTAGAAATATAAAAGCATTAGAAACATTAACAGGAATTGATTTAATAATCGATGATACACCAGAAGCTGTCGTATTGTCAGGATTTGACCCATTAAGAAGAGAAGTTGCAAGAATTGCATTGGAAAAACTAATTGATGATGGAAGAATTCATCCAGCTAAAATCGAGGAAATGGTTGAAAAAGCTAAGGAAGAATTAGAAACAACCATCAAAGAAGAAGGGGAAAGAGCTGTATTAGAAACAGGTGTTATTGGATTACATCCAGACTTAGTAAGATTAATTGGAAAATTAAAATACAGAACAAGTTATGGACAAAATGTATTAAATCATTCAATAGAAGTTTCAAATTTAGCAAGAATTATGGCAGAGGAATTAGGATTAGATGCCAAACGTGCTAGAAGAGCAGGTTTATTACATGATATCGGAAAAGCATTAGACCATGATATGGAAGGAACTCACGTAGAAATCGGTGTAGAAGTATTGAAAAAATACAAAGAAAATCCATTAGTGATTAATGCAGTTGAAGCACATCATGGGGATGTAGAACCACAAACTTTAGAAGCTGTTTTAGTACAAGCTGCAGATGCAATATCAGCATCAAGACCAGGAGCTAGAAGAGAAACACTAGAAGCATATATTAAAAGATTGCAAAATCTTGAGGAAATTGCTGATTCATTTGATGGAGTTGAAAAATCTTTTGCTATACAAGCTGGTCGTGAAATTAGAGTTATGGTAAAACCAGAAAAGATTTCAGATGACCAAATGACAATATTAGCAAGAGATGTTTCTAAAAAGATTGAAAATGAAATGGATTATCCAGGACAAATTAAAGTTAATGTTATTAGAGAAACAAGAACAGTTGATTATGCAAAATAAAATAATCGAATCTATGAAGATTCTAAATAAGCAAAGGAACCCAGTTTTAGGCTGGGTTCCTTTTGTGGTTTGTGGTTGATAAATCTCAATCACTCACCATCCAGAGAAAGTAAAATTTTCAAGTTTTTAACAGACAGTAATAGATAATCCAGTTGCAAGAATAACTCCGTAGTGTATGGATGCATTCTATTCCCATCAAAAGGCTCAACAGTTAAGTGACCCTCATTTACTGTTATTAAACTGTATAATTTTAACTTCTCTGAGGAGTTTTTAAGTAACTCCTTTAATTTTGTGAATCCGTCTTCATGAAGAAATAAGTTCACATTCACAAAGACTAACAAATTCCGTTCTTCCATAGAGTTCCTCCTTGTTGTTTTATGAAATATTACTACAAAGCTTCATACCTATTATATTAACATAAAAATAGAGAAAAAGCAAGACGAGCTGCTCTTGCGCATTCAGAAAAAATATAGTATGATATATATTATAAAAAGATATAGAAAGAAGGAATCGTTTTGAAGATTTTAGCGGTAGGGGATATTATTGGAGAAACAGGAATTAAAGAATTAAAAAATAAATTACACCAAATTAGACAAAAAGAAGAGATAGATTTTGTCATTGTGAACGGAGAAAATGCAGCAGAAGGAATGGGAATTACAGAAAAAAACTTTAATGATATTATTTCGCAAAATGTGGATGTAGTAACTATGGGAAACCATACATGGGGAAAAAAAGATATCTTTAAATTTATAGACCACCCTAAATTAATAAGACCAGCCAATTATCCAAAAGGGGTAGTAGGTAAAGGATATGGTATATACGAATGTAAAAATAAAAAAATAGCGGTTATCAATTTAATTGGAAGAGTCTATATAAATGTATTATCAGAAAATCCATTTTTAATAGCAAAAAGTATCATAAAAAAAATAAAAGATAAAGTAGATATGATTATAGTAGATTTCCATGCTGAAGCAACAGGAGAAAAAATTACAATGGGATATTATCTAGATGGTAAAGTTACAGCAGTTTTTGGAACACATACACATGTACAAACGGCAGATGAAAGAATTTTGCCAAAAGGAACAGCATATATTAGTGATATTGGTATGACAGGAACAAAAAATTCAGCATTAGGAATGGATGTTTCTGTAGCTTTAAAACGATTTGAAACATCATTACCAGAACGATATAAAGTAGCATCAGGAGAAGGTATGTTAAATGGTGTCATTTATGACATTGATGATCAGACCAATAAAGTACAAACCATAACAAGAATTAATGTGTAGAAAACATATATAGTATTAAAATAGAAGAAGATTTTTTTATACGATAAAAATGTCGAATTAGTAGATTTATTGCGATGAAAACCTATACATTTTTATAAAAAATACTTTACAGCCATTTCCAGATATTGTAAAATACAAATTGTAAGAGTTGCAACAAAAAAATAAAAATTATAGGAGGCAAAAGAAAATGGAAGTTTTAAAAATTTCATCAAAATCAAATCCTAATTCAGTAGCAGGAGCAATTGCTGGATTAGTAAAAGAATCAAACAAAGCAGAAATGCAAGCAATCGGAGCAGGAGCATTAAATCAAGCGGTAAAAGCAGTTGCAATAGCAAGAGGCTTTGTAGCACCATCAGGAGTAGACCTAGTTTGTATACCTGCATTTGCAGAAGTTGAGGTAGAAGGAGAAGATAGAACAGGTATCAAATTGATAGTAGAATCAAGAGGATAAAAATAAATAACAGACTACAAACAGTAGTCTGTTTTGTATATATACGCAAAATTGTTTTATTTTTTATAATCTAGCTAAAAAGAAAAGGGAAAAATGAGTCCGTCCCCAAAATCCCTTAAATGTCCCAAACAGAAACGTCACCAATTGGACACTTGACAATTAGAAGATATTATGAAAAAATACAAACGATAAAAATAAATGTATAAAATAAAAAGGAGGACTAAAAATGGAAAAAAAGAGAGGATTTGAAATTGCAAAAGGGTTTGAAGATAAACAAATCAATCTTCCAATTAGAAAAACAAAATATAGTGCAGGATATGATATAGAAGCAGCAGAAGATACAGTTATTCCAAGCTTTAAAAAAGGAACAAATCCAACATTAGTAAAAACAGGATTAAAAGCATATATGCAAGATGACGAAGTATTATTATTATATAATCGTAGTTCTAATCCAAAAAAGAAAGGATTAATTATGGCAAATAGTGTTGGTGTAATAGACAAGGACTACTATGGAAATCCTGATAATGATGGGCACTTCATGTTTGCATTTTATAACATAAAAGAAGAAGATGTAGTGATAAAAAAAGGAGAAGCAATTGGACAAGCAATCTTCCAAAAATATTTAGTAACAGATGATGATGTGGCAGAAGGAGAAAGGGTTGGAGGATTTGGATCAACAACAAAATAAATTCCAAAAATATGTAAAAAAAATTCTTCTTAGAGCGATAAGGATTACAACGAAAATATACATAAAAAATGACGGTAATGGCTTTGACTTTTACCGTTTTTTGTTGTATAATGGATATGGTTAAAAAATCCAATAAAGTTATTAAAAGGTATTGACATAACTTTATTATATTTTTTCTGCCAAATAAATAAAAATGCTGAAAGGAGTGACTTACATGTTCAATGTAGGAGACAAAATCGTATACCCAATGCACGGGGCAGGAACAATAGATGCAATAGAAGAAAAAGATATTTTAGGACAAAAACAGTCTTATTATATTTTAAAAATGCCAGGTGAGGTTAAAGTAATGATACCAACTGCAAAAGCAGAAGAAGTTGGGGTTAGAAATATAATTAACAAAGAATCAGCAGATAAAGTATTTGGAGTTTTAGAACAAGATGAAACAGCTATGGATAAAAATTGGAATAAACGCTATAGAGATAATATGGAAAAGATGAAGAGCGGAGATATTTATGAAATAGCTGATGTTGTAAGAAACTTAAGTTTTAAACAAAAAGAAAAAGGACTTTCAACAGGCGAGAAAAAAATGTTAAACAATGCAAAACAAATTTTAGTTAGTGAATTAGTTTTAGCAGAACATGCAACACAAGAAGAAGTAGAACAATTAATTGAAAATAAAATTAATACATCATTTATGATGTTTAGAGCAGATGATGTATCAACAGAAAGCGTTGTAAATAAATTCATACCTTTTGAAGGAACAGAAGGAACAGGAACAGATAATACTTAAAATTAACCCATGAGAAGCCTAATTTTATACAGGCTTCTTAAAAATTTGTTACTGTTCAGACTAGAAAAATAAAAAAATAGTTATCCACAGAATATTACAGAGTTTGTAACACTAAAGAA
>CALXFG010000012.1 GCA_944387505.1 uncultured Clostridia bacterium | reverse complement strand
TTAGAAAGAAGAATTTCATTCAGAAGAGCTATGAAACAATGTATGCAAAAATCTATGAAAGCAGGTGCTTTAGGAATCAAAACTGCAGTATCTGGAAGATTAGGTGGAGCTGACATGGCAAGAACTGAATTTTATAAAGAAGGAAATATTCCATTACAAACTTTAAGAGCTGATATTGATTATGGATTTGCAGAAGCAGATACAACATATGGAAAAATCGGTGTAAAAGTATGGATATATAAAGGTGAAGTTCTTCCTACTAAACAAGAGGAAGGAGGAGACAAATAATGCCATTAATGCCAAAAAGATCAAAATTTAGAAAAATGCAAAAAGGTAGAATGAGAGGAAAAGCAACAAGAGGAAATCAAGTTACAGAAGGTGAATATGGAATCCAAGCAGTAACAGCTGGATTAATCACTGGTAATCAAATTGAAGCAGCTCGTATTGCGATGACTCGTTATATAAAAAGAGGTGGAAAAGTTTGGATTAAAATCTTCCCAGATAAACCAATTACATCAAAACCTATCGGAACTCGTATGGGTAAAGGTAAAGGTGCTCCTGAATATTGGGTAGCAGTTGTTAAACCAGGAAGAGTTATGTTTGAAATTGCTGGGGTACCAGAAGAAGTTGCTAGAGAAGCTTTAAGACTTGCTATGAATAAACTACCTAATAAAACAAAAATTGTAGCAAGAGAAACTGAAAAGGTAGGTGATAATGATGAAGATAAATAAAATTAGAGAAATGTCTTCACCAGAACTAGAGAAAGAATTAGGTGAACTAAAAACAGAATTATTCAAATTAAAATTTAGTTTAGCTACAAACGGATTAGATAATCCAATGAAAATTAAAGAAGTAAAAAGAGACATAGCTAAAATAAATACTGTATTGACAGAAAGAAAAATAGCTGAGAGCAAAAAAGCATAAACAATAGTTAATTAAAATAAAGGTCATCCCTTATTCATAAGGGGAGGGGACATATTTTATCCCTAAAGAAATGACCAAAGGGGAAAATGTGTCCCCTGACATTAGCTAAGAAAGGAGAAATCTAAATGGAAGAAAGAAATCTTCGTAAAGTTATGGTTGGAACTGTTAAATCTAACAAAATGGATAAAACAGTTGTCGTATCAGTACAAACTAATGTGAGCCATGGTGTATATGGAAAAACAGTTAAAAGAACATATAACCTAAAAGCTCATGATGAAGAAAATGTTTGTCAAATTGGTGATAAAGTAAGAGTAATGGAAACAAGACCACTTTCTAAAGATAAAAGATGGAGAGTTGTAGAAGTCTTGGAAAAAGCAGACATAAAATAAAAAATATAATAAATAATAAAATTCTATTAAGGGTCAACATATATTCACATGGGTAGGGGACATATCTTGTCCTAATAGGAATACCATGGAAAAATGTGTCCCATGACATTAATTAAAGAAGGGAGGAACCAAAAAATGATACAACAACAAACAAGATTAAAAGTAGCAGATAATACAGGTGCAAAAGAGATCATGTGTATTAGATGTTTAGGTGGTTCTTACAGAAAAACATGTAACATCGGAGATGTCATTGTTGCTTCTGTTAAATCAGCAACACCAGGTGGCGTTGTAAAAAAAGGTGATGTTGTAAAAGCTGTTGTTGTTAGATCTAAAAAAGGTCTAAGAAGAGCAGATGGTTCATATATAAAATTTGATGAAAATGCAGCTGTTATAATAAAAGAAGATGGAACTCCAAGAGGAACTCGTATCTTTGGACCAGTTGCAAGAGAATTAAGAGAAAAAGATTATATGAAAATATTATCTTTAGCTCCAGAAGTTTTATAAGGAAAGCATGCATAACGAAATCAAAGATTTCTATGCATAGATGTGAAGACTGCTACGCAGTACTTCACGAATATAAGAAGCTTAACCTTGTTATATACGGAAAAATCTTATATAAGGTCAAGATAAAAGCTGATTTTTCCTATATAATAAGAAATCATTAAAAGAAGGAGGGTAATCTTTCATGAGAATAAGAAAAGGCGATAATGTCCAAGTTTTATCAGGAAACGATAAAGGTAAAACAGGAGAAGTATTAGAAGTAATACAAAAAGAAGATAAAGTCGTTGTTAAAGGCGTTAATGTAAGAAAAAAACACGTTAAAGCTAGAAAACAAGGAGACGAAAGTGGAATTATACCAGTAGAATGTGCTATTCCAGTTTCTAACGTAAATGTTGTTTGCCCAAAATGTGGAAAAGTAACAAAAGTTGGATATCGTGTAGATAATGATAAAAAAGTACGTGTTTGTAAGAAATGCGGAGCTGAATTAAAATAATATAGAGGAAAGGAGGATTCATACAAAATGGAAAAATTAAGAGAACAATATGAAAAAGAAGTAATCCCAGCATTAATGAATAAATTTGGATATAAATCAGTTATGCAAGTTCCAAAACTTGATAAAATTGTAATTAATATAGGATTAGGAGATGTAAAAGAAAATCCTAAATCATTAGAAAATGCTATGAATGATTTAATGCAAATTACAGGTCAAAGACCAGTTGTAACAAAAGCAAAAAAATCAATTGCAGCATTCAAATTAAGAGAAGGTGTCAATGTAGGTTGTAAAGTTACATTAAGAGCAGATAAAATGTATGATTTTGCATACAAACTATTTAATGTAGCACTTCCAAGAGTTAGAGATTTTAGAGGAGTATCAGCAAATTCTTTTGATGGAAGAGGAAATTACGCTATGGGTGTAAAAGAACAATTAATATTCCCTGAAATCGAATATGATAAAGTAGATAAATTAAGAGGTATGGATATAATTTTTGTAACAACAGCTGAAACTGATGAAGAAGCTAAAGAGTTACTAAAATTAATGGGAATGCCTTTCAAAAATTAGTCAAAGGAAAGGAGTAAGACTATGGCTAAGAAATCAATGAAAGTAAAACAAGCAAGACCACAAAAATATAAAACAAGAGAATATAATAGATGCAAAATATGTGGTAGACCACATGCATATATTAGAAAATATGGAATATGTCGTGTATGTTTTAGAGAGTTAGCTCATAAAGGAGAGATTCCAGGGGTTAAAAAGGCCAGCTGGTAAAATTGATTAAAAGCAGCAATCTGCACATTTTCGATATTAATTCCAAACCTCGACGTACAAAGAGTACGCCTTCGGATTGTAATTAATCTCAAAAATGCACATATTACTACTTTAAATCAATTTAAAATAATGAACTCACAAAAATGCACAATATAATCAATTTCATCAAAATTAATTAGGAAAATAACGATTGATTGAAAGCAACAATGCGAACAACTTACTACTTTAAATCAATTTTGAAATAATAATAAAGACAGGAGATAACTTTAGCAAGGGTCATGAGTAAATCACAAGGGGAGGGGACATTCCTTAAACCAAGTGGAAGTGACCAAAAGGTAAGGTGTGTCCCCTGACAATAAAAAAAGAAAAGGAGGTAAGTAATTAATGAACATTACAGATCCAATAGCAGATATGTTAACAAGAATAAGAAATGCAAATAGTTCTAAACATAAAACAGTTGATATACCAGCTTCAAAAATGAAATTAGGTATTGCTGAAATATTGTTTAAAGAAGGATATATAAAATCTTTTGAAGAAATCAAAGATGATACACAAGGAATCATCAGAATTACTTTAAAATATGATGAAAAAGGAACAAGAGTTATTGATGGATTAAAAAGAATCAGTAAACCAGGATTAAGAGTATATGCATCTAAAGAAGAATTACCAAAAGTTTTAAATGGTTTAGGAATTGCAATTATTTCTACATCAAAAGGATTAAAAACTGATAAAGAAGCAAGAGAATTAGGAATTGGTGGAGAAGTATTAGCATATGTTTGGTAATCGATAAAGAGTAAAGAAGGAGGGAAAACCGAAAATGTCAAGAATAGGAAATAAACCAATTACAGTACCATCAGATGTTACAGTAAAAGTTGAAGGACCAAAAGTTACAGTAACAGGACCTAAAGGTACATTAGAAAAAGAATTTGATAAAAATATTTCTATAGAATTAGATGGAAATGTAATTAAAGTTACAAGAAGTAATGATGAAAAACAAAATAGAAGTTTACATGGATTGACAAGAACTTTAATTAATAATATGATAATTGGTGTAACACAAATGTATAGCAAAGAATTACAAATCAATGGTGTAGGATACAGAGTTGTAAAACAAGGAAACAACTTAAATTTAACATTAGGATATTCACACCCAGTTATCTTTGAAGCACCAGCAGGAATTACTTTTGATGTTCCAAACCCAAATACAATTATCGTAAAAGGAATTGATAAAGAATTAGTTGGGCAAACAGCAGCAGAAGTTAGAAAACAAAGACCACCAGAAGTATATAGAGGTAAAGGTATCAAATATGCTGATGAGGTTATTAGACGTAAGGAAGGTAAGACTGGTAAATAATTTAATTTTGATTGAAAGCAATAATCTGCACATTTTTGTTTCATTCACAAAAATGCACATCTTATCACTTTGAATCAAAATTTTAAAGAATATGCTTAAACATTAAGTAATATAGAAAACTCAATTTCTAAGAAAGGAGTAATAAAAATGGTAAAGAAGACAGATAGAAAAATGGAAAGACAAAGAAGACATATGCGTGTAAGAAGAAAAATATCTGGAACAGCTGGAAGACCAAGATTATGTGTATATAGAAGCAATAGCAATATTTATGCACAAATTATAGATGATGTTGCTGGAAATACATTAGTATCAGCATCAACATTGGATAAAGAGATAAAAACAAAATATGCCAATAAACAAGCAGCTAAAGAAGTAGGAACTTTAATAGCTAAAAGAGCAGCTGATAAAAAAATCGTAGATGTTGTTTTTGATCGTGGTGGATACATATACCATGGTGTTGTTAAAGAATTAGCTGAAGCTGCAAGAGAAGGCGGATTAAAATTCTAGAGTAAAAAAGGAGGGAAACAAAACCGATGGAAGAAAAGAATGAATTAAAAGAAAAAGTAGTTGCTATCAACAGAGTTGCTAAAGTTGTTAAAGGTGGTAGAACTTTTAGATTTAGTGCAGTAGTAGTTGTTGGTGACGAAAACGGACATGTTGGTGTTGGTAATGGTAAAGCAGCAGAAGTTCCAGATGCTATTAAGAAAGCTATCCAAGAAGCTAAGAAAAACTTAATAGAAGTACCTGTTGTAGAAACATCAGTACCTCATGAATATGTAGGAAAATTTGGTAGTGCAAAAGTTATGTTAAAACCAGCAGCTGTTGGTACTGGAGTTATAGCAGGAGGAAGCGTTAGACCAGTATTAGAGCTTGCAGGATATAAAAATATAAGAACAAAAGTTATTGGAACAAATAATCCAAGAAACGTTGTTTATGCTACATTAGAAGGATTAAAAGCAATGCAAACAGTAGAACAAGTAGCGAAAAAAAGAGGTAAAAAAGTAGAAGATATTATGTAGTTAAAAAAATAAAAAAGGGAGATAACTTTATCAATGGTCAACAGTAAATCACAAGGGGGAGGGGATATTCCTTAACCTGAGTGGAAGTGACCTAAAGGTAAGGTGTGTCCCCTGACAAATAGTAAAGGGAGGTGCAAACCGCAATGAAACTAGATGAATTAAAACCAGCTGTAAGTAAAGTAAAAAGAAATAGAGTAGGTCGTGGTATGGCATCAGGAAATGGTAAAACATCAGGTAGAGGTCATAAAGGACAAAAAGCTAGATCTGGTGGAGGAGTAAGAAGAGGTTTTGAAGGTGGTCAAACACCATTATATAGAAGATTACCAAAAAGAGGATTTACCAATATCCATGCTAAAACTTACACAGAAGTAACATTAAAAATGCTTAATCAATCTAAAGCAACAGATGTTACAGCTGAAACGCTTTTAGAAGAAGGAATCATCGGAAAAATCAATGATGGAATCGTTATATTAGCAACAGGCAAATTAGAGAAAAAATTAAATGTAAAAGCCAAAAGATTTACAGCAAAAGCAAAAGAAGAAATCGAAGCTTTAGGCGGAAAGGCAGAGGTGGTTTAATTGTTTAAAACGTTAAAAAACGCATTAAAAACACCTGATGTAAGAAAAAGACTATTATATACATTATTACTAATCGTTGTATTTAGATTAGGGTGTTATATAACTGTACCAGGAGTAAATAGTATCGCATTAAATGATGCTATGAGTAATACGCAAGGAATTGCGGGATTAATTGATATGATTTCCGGAGGAGCTTTTTCTAGATTTTCTGTTTTTGCAATGTCAATCAGTCCATATATCACTGCTTCAATTGTTATCCAATTGTTAGCAATGATTATACCTTCATTAGAAAGATTAACTAAAGAAGGTGGAGAAGAAGGAAGACAGAAAATTAATCGATATACAAAAATTTTAACGATTGTACTTGCTTTAGTGGAATCAATAGGTATATATTTTGCATATCAATCAAGTGGAATATTTGTTGACAATTCATTCTTAACAGGAGCTTTAGTTGTAGTAGGGTTAGTAACAGGTACATCTATACTAATGTGGCTTGGAGACCAAATTACAAATAAAGGTGTTGGAAATGGAATTTCATTATTAATCTTTATTGGTATTGTTTCAGGATTACCAGGTGGAGTCGTAACACTATGGAATCTTATTGCAGCAAATGGAGTATTTAGTACAACAGGATTATTATTAGCACTTGGTATTGTGATAGGAGCAATTATCTTAGTTGCTGGAGTTGTATTTGTACAACAAGCTGAAAGAAGAATACCAGTACAATATTCAAAAAGAGTTGTTGGAAGAAAAATGGTAGGAGCACAAAATACACATATCCCATTAAAACTTGCTATGGCAGGGGTTATGCCAGTTATCTTTGCTTCATCATTCATGACATTCCCAGCAATGATTATTCAAATATTTGTACCAGATATAGCAAGTCAATCTGGATTTTTAGCAGGACTATATAATTTCTCAATTGCTACATCAACGTCAAATGTAGGAATTGGATATTCAATAGCAAATGCGCTAGTATATTTATTATTGATTTTAGGATTTACGTATTTTTATACGTATGCTACATTTAATCCAGCAGAAGTATCAAATAATATTAAGAAAAATGGTGGATTTATACCTGGAATCAGAGCAGGAAAACCAACAACAGAATATTTATCATCTGTTATCTCTAAATTAACACTTTTTGGTGGATTATTCTTAGCAATTATAGCAATTATACCTATGTTACTAAGATTTACAAACCTAAACATTGCATTTGGAGGTACATCAATCTTAATTGTTGTAGGTGTTGCTCTAGAAACTGTTCAACAACTAGAATCTTTATTAGCGATGAGACACTATAAAGGATTCTTAGAAAAATAAAAATGTTGATTAAAACAATAAAAAAATAATCGTCCAAACATCAGATGGAACGATTATTTTTTTTTGGAAAAAGTATGAAATACTGTAAAAAACTCCTTGAAAGTTTCGCTTTTTTGTAGTAAAATAGTTTCGTATAAAATTAAATAAAGGAGAGCGTTGAATATGATATTAATAATGTTAGGTGCGCAAGGAACTGGAAAAGGAACAGTTGCTGGCTTAATTAGTAAAGAAACAGGATTACCACAAATTTCAACAGGAGATATCTTTAGAAAGAATATTAGTGAAAAAACACCATTAGGTATCGAGGCTGATAAATACATTTCTAAGGGAGAATTAGTACCAGATGAAGTAACTGTACCAATGGTAGAAGATAGATTAACATGGGAAGATGCAAAAAATGGAGCGATATTAGATGGATTTCCAAGAACAATTGAACAAGCAGAAAAATTAGATGAAATATTAAGTAAAAAAGGAAATAAAGTAGATTTAGTTGTAAACTTAGTAACACCAAAAGAAGAATTAATTGATAGAATGTTAACAAGAAGAGTATGTACAAATCAAGAATGTAAAACAACATATAATACAAAATTAAATCCACCAAAAGTAGAAGGGATTTGTGATAAATGTGGATCACCATTAAAACAAAGAGAAGATGATTCTGATCCAGAAGCAATTAATAGAAGATTAGAAATTTATGAAGAAAAAACAAGTCCATTAGTAGAGTATTATGACAAAAAAGGTGTATTAAAAACAGAAACAGTTAGTTTAGCAATTAATAGAATGGGAAAAGATGTAGCAGAAGATATTATCAAATTAATCAATCAATAGGATATATAAGTTTGATGTATAAATTAGAAATATGATAGGATAAAATCAAAAGTTGATAAGCATATTATCAACTTTTGTGTGCTTGTTGAACAGGAAAAAATGCTTTTTTCAATTCAAACATACTGCGTTGTACAAATATGATATACAATTTTACTTATATATCTAATATAGAAAGAAGGAAATATCATGGTAACAATAAAATCAAAAAGAGAAATCGAATTCATGAGAGAAGCTTGCAAGGTTGTAGCTTTAACATATAAAGAATTAGAAGAAAAAATAAAACCTGGAATGACCACATGGGAATTAGATCAAATAGCTGAAAAAACAATGAGAAGTTTAGGTGCCATTCCAGCTGAAAAAGGATATGATATTGGAATAAGAGGTGTACCTAAGTTTCCAGCATCTATTTGTGTATCGATTAATGATGAAGTCATTCATGGAATTCCTTCAAAGCATAAAGTGATAAAAGAAGGCGATATTGTTAGTGTGGATACAGTGGCATTGAAAAATGGATTTAATGGAGATGCTGCAAGAACCTTTATGGTTGGAAATGTTTCTAAAGAAGCAAGAAGGTTAGTAGAAGTTACAAAACAAGCCTTTTTTGAAGGAATTAAATATGCAAAACCAGGAAATCGAATTGGTGATGTTTGTCATGCGATTGGAGAATATGTTCATTCACAAGGATATTCTGTAGTAAGAGAATTCCAAGGACATGGAATTGGAAGAGAAATGCATGAAGATCCAGGTATTCCAAATTATGGAAGAGCAGGTAGAGGAATCAGATTAGAGCCAGGTATGACATTAGCCATAGAACCTATGGTAATTCAAGGAAAACCAAATATTTTAGAATTAGATGATGGATGGACAATTATTACAGAAGATGGAAGTTTAGCAGCCCATTATGAAAATACAATTTTAATTACAGAAAAAGAGCCAGAAATATTGACAATACTTTAATTTTGATGTATAATACAATAGTTATTATGCAAAATGGATAATTTTGTGTAAAAATAGCTCTTTAAGGAGGGAATGAATTTGTCAAAAGAAGATGTTATAGAAGTTGAAGGAGTAGTAGTTGAAGCACTACCAAATACAACATTTAAAGTAGAATTAGAAAATGGACATCAGATTTTAGCCCATATATCAGGTAAGTTAAGAATGAATTACATTAAGATTTTACCAGGAGATAAGGTAAAAGTAGAACTTTCACCTTATGATTTAAATAGAGGTAGAATCACTTGGAGAGCAAAATAAAATAGATAAAAATTAACCCAAATATATATAAGATATTTTAGGAGGTGCAAAAAATGAAAGTAAGACCATCAGTAAAACCAATATGCGATAAATGTAAAGTAATCAAAAGAAAAGGGAAAATTAGAGTAATTTGTGAAAACCCTAAACACAAACAAAGACAAGGATAGTCTTAAAAAACATGCTAATAACACAAATTGGATAGCGGCTGTGAAATCAGAAATGATTTACATATCAAATTTGTGTTTATATATATGTCTTAAGAAAATTTAAAGACTAGGGTAAACACTAGTGGCATTTCACCTTTAAATAGGATTAAGACAAAACCATAAAGATAAAAATAATAAGAAAAACAAAAATATTTTGGAGGTGCAAAAACATATGGCTCGTATAGCAGGAGTAGATTTACCTAAAGAAAAAAGAGTAGAAATAGGACTAACATATATCTATGGAATAGGTGTATCAAGTTCTAGAAAAATCTTAGAAAAAGCTGGAATTAACCCAGATACTAGAGTAAAAGATTTAACTGATGAAGAAGTTAATAGCATAAGAAAAGTTATTGACGAATCATACAAAGTTGAAGGTGATCTAAGAAGAGAAGTAGCATTAAACATTAAGAGATTAACAGAAATTGGATGCTACAGAGGATTAAGACATAGAAGAGGTCTTCCAGTTAGAGGACAAAGAACAAAAACTAATGCTAGAACAAGAAAAGGTCCTAGAAAGTTAGTTAGTAAGAGTAAAAAATAATTAAAAAATCGATTAAAAGCATCAATCTGAACATTTTCGCTATTTATTTCAAACCTCGATGTACAAAAGTACACTTTCGGTTTGCAATAAATATCAAAAATGCACATCTTAATACTTTTAATCAATTTTATAAGATTTGTAAGATTTAAAAAATCAAAAATCGAAATGCATATAGATAAATTCTATATAAAATAGAGATAATTTCACTTTAAAGGAGGGAATTCATTACAATGGCTAATAATAAAACAACTAGAAAACCAGTTGCTAGAAGAAATAGAAAAAATATAGAAAAAGGTCAAGCACACATTCATTCTAGTTTTAACAATACAATCGTAACAATTACAGACGTACAAGGAAATGCAATTTCATGGGGAAGTGCTGGAGAATTAGGATTTAAAGGTTCTAGAAAAAGCACACCATATGCAGCTGGACAAGTTGCTGAAACAGCAGCAAAAGCAGCTATGGAACATGGATTAAAAACAGTTGAAGTATTTGTTAAAGGACCAGGTGCTGGTAGAGAAGCAGCAATAAGAGCTTTACAAACAGCAGGTTTAGAAATCAGTGCAATCAAAGATGTAACACCAATACCACACAATGGTTGTAGACCACCAAAAAGAAGAAGAGTATAATTTAAATAGAAAAAAATAGAAAAGAGGATAAAACTTAGCAAAGGTCAACACTCATTCATAAGGGGAGGGTACATTCCTTAACCCAAATGGGAGTGACCAAGAAGTAAGGTGTGTCCCCTGACATTAATAGAAAGGAGAAATAAAATGGCAAGATATAAAGACGAACAATGTCGTAGATGCCGTAGAGAAGGACAAAAATTGTTCTTAAAAGGTGATAGATGTTATTCAGATAAATGTAGTATTTCAAGAAGAAACTATGCACCAGGACAACATGGACAAAAAAGAGCAAAACTTTCTGAATACGGAACTCAATTAAGAGAAAAACAAAAAACAAAAGCATATTATGGAGTTGGAGAAAAACAATTTAGAAAATATTTTGAAATGGCTTCAAACAAAAAAGGTGTAACAGGTGAAAACTTATTACAAATCTTAGAAAGTAGATTAGATAATGTTGTATATAGATTAGGATTTGGAACATCAAGAGCACAAGCAAGACAATTTGTTAATCATGCTCAATTTGAAGTAAATGGTCAAAAAGTAGATATTCCATCTTACTTAGTAAAACCAGGAGATGTGATTACAGTAAGAGAAATCAAAAAAGATAATTCAACAATCAAAGCAAATATTGAAGAATCTGCTAAGAGACCAGTTCCAGCTTGGTTGGAAAAAGATAATGAGAAAATGAGTGGTAAAGTATTAAGATTAGCGTCTAGAGAAGATATTGATATTCCAATCGAAGAACATTTAATAGTAGAGCTTTACTCAAAATAATAGTAAAAATTAATTATAAAGGTTTGATAAAAACTGTAATGATTTTACTAAAGAAACCTATGAAGTTTGTAAAAAGTTTGAGATATAATCTCGAATATTAGGAGGTAAAAATGATAGAATTTGAAAAGCCAAATATTGAATGTCTAGAGGTAGATGATACAAATAATTATGCAAAATTTGTATGTGAACCATTAGAGAGAGGATATGGGGTAACAATCGGAAATTCTTTAAGAAGAATACTACTTTCATCACTACCAGGATGTGCAATAACAAGTGCTAAAATTGACGGAGTTTTACATGAATTCTCAACTGTACCAAATGTTGTAGAAGATGTGCCAGAAATTATAGTAAACTTAAAAAGTGTTAGGCTAAAATTTTCAGAAAATGAAGAAAAAATATTAAGAATAGACCATAAAGGTGAAGGTGAAGTATTAGCAGGAGATATTATTACTGATGGAACAGTAGAAATATTAAATCCAGATTTACATATTGCCACTGTTTCAGAAGGTGGACATTTAAAAATCGAGATGACTGCTGATAGAGGAAGAGGATATAATTCATCTGAAAAGAACAAAAAACCAAACCAAGATATATCTGTACTTCCAATAGATTCTATCTATACACCAGTAAAAAAAGTAAACTATCAAGTTGAAAATACAAGAGTAGGACAAATGGTAGATTATGATAAATTAGTGATAGAAGTATGGACAGATGGTAGTTTAAAAGCTCATGAGGCATTGAGTTTAGCTGCAAAAGTAATGACAGGACATTTAGAATTGTTTATTGATTTATCAGAAGCAGCTAAAAATACACAAGTTATGATTGAAAAAGAAGAATCAAAGAAAGAAAAAGTATTAGAAATGTCAATTGAAGAGCTAGAATTATCAGTAAGATCATTCAATTGTTTGAAAAGAGCAGGTATTGCAACAGTAGAAGATTTAACTAATAAAACGGAAACAGATATGATGAAGGTAAGAAATTTAGGTAAAAAATCTTTTGACGAAGTAACAGCAAAATTACATTCATTAGGATTAGATTTTGCAAAAGAAGATGAATAGAGATAAATTGAAAAAGAAAAAAATTTAAGTAGGGTCAACACATATTTATATGGGTAGAGGACATATCTTGTCCTAATAGGAATACCCTGGGAAAATGTGTCCCCTGACATTAGTTAGAGGAAGGTGAAAAAATTGGCTACAAATAGAAAATTAGGTAGAACAACAGATATCAGAATGGCAATGTTAAAAACTTTAACAACAGATTTAATCATGTATGGAAAAGTTGAAACAACTTTAGCAAGAGCAAAAGAAGTAAAAGCAATCGCTGATAGTCTTATTTCATTAGCAATTAAAGAAAAAGACAACTTTGAAGAAGTTGACGTTAAAGTTGTAAAAGCTAAATTAGATTCTAAAGGTAATAAAGTAACAGAATTAGTAAAAAGCAAAAATGGTAAAGAATATTTAAAAGTTGTTAAAGAAGAAACAACTGAAAAAAGACAAAAAGATATGCCATCAAGATTAAATGCTAGAAGAAAAATGATGAGAAAAATAAATAAAGTAACAGATAGTGAAGGTAATAATGTAGATTTACCAGCAAAACTATTTAATGAAATTGCTCCAAAATATGCAGGTAAAAATGTAGGAGGATATACTAGAATTTTAAGAGTAGGTCCTAGAAGAGGAGACGGAGCAGAAGTTGCTATATTACAATTAGTATAATGAGAAAGAAAGACCAAGTAAGGTCTTCTTTTTTTGATATATGTAGATAGCTAGAAAACATAATAGTAACTAAAGAAAAAGAACAACATATAATAAAACCATAGGAGGCAATCATATGGAATTTATATTAAATACAATCTTTTGGACATTAGCCCTATATGGTTTATATGAAATTATCAAAAATATTATATATATCAATACATATACAAGATTTAAAAGTAAGGGCATTTATTTAATTATTGGAGTTAAAAACCAAGAAGAGGTCATAGAAGGTTTTTTAAGATCTATTTTATTTAAAATATTATATGGAAGAGAAGAATATTTTAGAAATATCATTGTAGCAGATTTAGAATCAACAGATCATACAAAAGAAATTTCAAAGAAGTTGTCAAAGGAATACGAATGTTTAAAAGTATTAAGCTGGAAAGAAACAAGAGAATTAATGGATAATATAGATGAAGATTAAATGTCGCATAGAGTTCGTTTGTCAATGCGACATTTTTTCAAAAAACACTTGATTTTTCTGGGAAAACTTGGTATAATATTTACCGTATTAAACACATAAAGTGAGTTTTAAAGGGCGTGCCAATGTAATTGGTCCTAAGAAGCAAAGAACTTTATGGAAGAAATAACAAAAAGGGAGGAATTAAAAATGGCAGTAGTTGCAATGAAACAATTACTTGAAGCAGGTGTTCACTTTGGACATCAAACAAGAAGATGGGATCCTAAAATGGCAGAATATATATTCCAAGCTAGAAACGGAATTCACATCATCGATTTACAAAAAACTTCTAAAAAACTTGATGAAGCATATGCTTTCTTAAAAGAACAAGTTGAAGAAGGAAAAACAGTTCTATTTGTAGGAACTAAAAAACAAGCACAAGAATGTGTTAAAGAAGCAGCATTAAAATGTGGAATGTACTATGTTGATCAAAGATGGTTAGGAGGAATGCTAACAAACTTTGATACAATTCAAAAAAGAATTCAAAGATTAAAAGACTTAGAAGCGATGGAACAAGATGGTACATTTGAAGTATTACCTAAAAAAGAAGTTATTCTATTAAAGAAAGAAATGGAAAAACTAGAAAGAAACTTAGGTGGAATTAAAGAAATGGACAAACTACCAGGAGTTATTTTCTTAGTAGATCCTAAAAAAGAAAGAATTGCTATCTTAGAAGCTAAAAAATTAAATATACCTGTAATCGGATTAGTTGATACAAACTGTAATCCAGAAGAATTAGATTACCCAATTCCAGGTAATGATGATGCTATCAGAGCAGTAAAATTAATTGCTGATGTTATGGCAAATGCAGTTATCGAAGGTAAACAAGGTGAAAGCTTTGAAGCTGGAGAAGAAGAACAACAAGAAGAAGTAGCAGCAACTGAAGAACCTACAACAATTGAAGAAGTTGTAGCAAACGAAGAAGAAAACAAAGAAGTAGAAGAATAATATTTGTTTAATAAAAGAAGAGTAGGGCTTTTCTGCTCTATTCTTTTTATTAAATAAGAACGAAGGTGTTCTTATTCAATAAAAATATTTACGGAAAAATTGCAAAGTGATTTTTCTATATAAAAAAAGGAGGAATTTATAATGGTAACAGCTAGCTTAGTAAAAGAGTTAAGAGAAAAAACAGGTGCAGGAATGATGGATTGTAAAAAAGTTTTAACAGAAACTGATGGAGATATGGAAAAAGCAATCGAATTATTAAGAGAAAGAGGAATTGCAAAAGCAGCTAAAAAGTCAGGAAGAGTTGCAGCTGAAGGTTTAGTTGAAGCATATATCTCAGAAGATGGAAAAGTAGGAGCCATCGTAGAAGTAAATTCAGAAACAGACTTTGTTGGTAAAAACGAAGAATTCAAAACATTTGTTAAAAATGTAGCAAAACAAGTTGTTGAAAAAAATCCAAAAGATGTAGAAGATTTATTAAATCAAGAAGCTATATTTGAAGCTGGAAAAACAGTTAATGAAGCATTAGTGGGAAAAATAGCTACAATTGGTGAAAATTTAACAATTAGAAGATTTGCAAGATTTGAATCAAAAGGATTATTAGAATCATACATCCATGGCGATGGAAAAATAGCTGTTTTAATCAATATGGCAAAAGGAGATAAAGAAGTTGCAAAAGACTTATGTATGCAAATTGCAGCAGCAAGACCAGAATACTTAAATGAACAATCAGTTCCAGCAGAAAGAGTAGAAAAAGAAAAAGAAATCTTAAAAATTCAAACAATGAATGAAGGAAAACCAGAACAAATTGCAGAAAAAATTGTACAAGGAAGAATTAGAAAATTCTTTGAAGAAATTTGTTTAGTTGACCAAGTATTTGTTAAAGATTCAAATATGAAAGTATCTGAATTATTAAAACAAAAAGATGCAGAAGTTGTAGAATTTGCAAGATTTGAAAAAGGTGAAGGAATCGAGAAAAAAGAAGAAAACTTTGCTGAAGAAGTTATGAACCAATTAAAATAAAAAGAAAAAAACAGAAAGCTAAAAAAGCTCTCTGTTTTTTTATGTCATAATTTGTCCTCCTATGAAACGAGCCTGAAATAGGATTAACTATAAAGTTACCTTACTAGAGTAATTATATACTACGTAATATTATACCATAAATTAAGATAATAAATAATAGAATGTACTTGTTTGTTAAATGATATAAAAAGATACAAATCAAAAAAGGAATGAAAAATAAACCATAAAAACAAATAGTGAATTAAGAAAAAATGAATAAATTTCTTAAAAATACTGTATTTTTTTAAAATATATGATAGAATATCTCTGATAAGAAATTAGTAAGGAGAGTGAAAAAATTGTCAGGGGCAAAATATAAAAGAGTACTATTAAAATTAAGTGGAGAAGCATTAGCAGGAGAACAAAAGACAGGAATCGATGCAAAAACAGTAGGAAAGATATGTGATAAAATAAAAGAAGTTGTAGAGATGGGTGTACAAGTAGCTATTGTTGTAGGTGGAGGAAACTTCTGGAGAGGTAGAAATGGACATCAAATGGAACAAACAACAGCAGACTATATGGGAATGTTAGCAACAGCTATGAATGGATTGGCTTTGCAAGATGCCTTAGAAGCAAGAGGACTTTATTCAAGAGTACAAACTGCTATTGAAATGAGAGAAATTGCAGAACCATTTATACAAAGAAAAGCAGAAAAACATTTAGAAAAAGGAAGAATTGTTATATTTGCTTGTGGTACAGGACATCCATATTTTACAACAGATACAGCAGCAGTATTAAGAGCAACAGAAATTAAGGCAGATATCATCCTTTTAGGGAAAGCAATTGATGCAGTATATTCAGCAGATCCAAAAGTACAACCAGATGCAATCAGATTTGAAGAAATTTCATATTTAGATGTTTTAAATAAAGATTTAAAAGTAATGGATTCAACGGCAACTGCTATGTGTAGAGATAATAATATACCTTTATTAGTATTTGGTATAGCAGATCCAGAAAATATCGTAAAAGCAGTTAAAGGTGAGAAAATAGGAACCATAGTTTCATAAGATAAATTTTGAGAATTTAAGGGGAAAAATGAAAGAAGATAAAAATATATATGAAAGAAGTTATTTCATAGATTTAGAAAGTTCGCAAAAAGATTATAAAAAGAAAGAAAAGCAAGAAAATAAGAAGAAAAGTGATAAAGCAAATTATATTATAAATATTTTGATGATCATTGGCATTGTGCTAATCGTATTCATATTTCTAGTTTTTTTCTATAAACCAAATATGATTGATTATTTAGAAGAAATAAAAAACACATTTACCTATGGAATGATAATCATATTAGCTATAATGACTACTTTCATTATATTATTCAATATAGTACTTAAAGATAAAAGGATGTTAAGTCATCTATTAAAAATACTATTATTTTTTAATATCATTTGTTTAATTGCGTTTTTTTATATAGATGCAATTCTAGATAAAACATATAATAATGAAGAAAATTTTGGAAATATTTATGATACAAAAATAGAAAATAAAACAGATAAAGAATATGTAGATCTTTGGAAAACTTTCTTGGAGCAAGAAGTACAAACAAAGACGGAAAAAGAAGTATTTATAGAAGAAAATATAAAACAATATAGATATTTTAAAATAAGAGTATATCTAATATTGATTCTATATGTTATTACCATGATGGCAAATACCTATAGGATTTCAAAAATTGATAAAGGTATCAAGGGAAGAAAAATATTAGAAAAAAATGATAAAATTATATTTAAAAATGAGAAAAATATGCATTAGCAAAAGCAAAACAATGATGCATAAAAGTGAGAAGGAGAGATAATTATGGATTATGAAAATTTAAAAGAAAGAATGGGAAAAACCATCAATAATTTTGCTGAAAAATTAGCAGAAGTTAGAGCAGGAAGAGCAAATCCTGCCATATTAAATAAAGTAAAAATAGACTATTATGGAACACCAACACCAATTAATCAAGTAGCAGGAATATCTGTTCCAGAAGCTAGATTAATTGTTATCCAACCATGGGATTTGAGTGTTTTAAAAGAAATTGAAAAAGCAATATTAGCTTCAGATATTGGAATTAATCCAAATAATGATGGAAAAGTCATAAGACTAGCTTTTCCTGAATTAAATGAAGAGAGAAGAAAAGAATTAGTAAAAGATGTAAAGAAAATGGCAGAAGAAGCAAAAGTAGCAGTAAGGGCAATCAGAAGAGATGGTATTGAAGAAGCAAAAGCAGAGCAAAAAGAAGGAAATATGACAGAAGATGAATTAAAAAATGCAGAAAATGAAATACAAAAATTAACAGATAAACATGTAGAAGAAATAGATGAAATATTAGCAAAAAAAGAAAAAGAAATTATGAGTGTGTAATGTATATAAAAAAACATCTGTGCTAATAAAAATAAAATTTTAACTTATAGAAGTGATATCATTATTTGTGAAAGGTCAGACAAGATATGGACTTTAAAAAGGAATTAAAACAATATCAAGATTTAATCAATGGAGAATTATCAAAATATATAGAAACAAAGAAATGTCCAGAAGAAATGTTAAATTGTTCAATGGAATATAGCTTAATGGGTGGTGGAAAAAGATTAAGACCGATTTTAGTGATGGCAACATATAAAATATTTAAAGAAGATATTCAAGAATGTATGCCATTTGCAGTAGCAATTGAAATGGTACATAATTTTTCTTTAATTCATGATGATTTACCAGGAATTGATAATGATGATTTTAGACATGGAAAACCAACTAATCATAAGCAATTTAATGAGGCAACAGCTATTCTAGCAGGGGATGGATTACTAAATAATGCATATAGAGTGATTAGCAATACTCTAGAAAATTCTAGAAAAGAAGACTTACCTAAAAAAATAAAAATATTTCAAGAATTTTCTGATTCAGTTGGTAAAATGATTGTAGGAGAATTTGTGGACACGGATGATGAAGGAAAGCAAATTTCGGAAGAAACTCTAGAATATATTCACAAGCATAAAACTGGAGCTTTATTAACTTTATGTGTTAGAATGGGAGCAATACTTGCAGAAGTTTCTCAAGAAGATTTAAATAGATTAACATCTTATGCAGAAAAAATAGGATTGGCATTTCAAATAAAAGATGATATCTTATCAGAAGAGGGAGATGAAAAGGTTTTAGGAAAGCCTGTCGGAAATGATAAGATATTAAAAAAATGTACATATGTTTCTCAATATGGATTAGAGGGAGCAAAGGAAAAATTGGAAAAATTAACAAAAGAAGCAATTGAAGAATTAGCGGTATATCATGAAAAGGCAGAATTCTTAATAGAATTAGCAAAATACATAAAAGAACGTAATAAATAAGAGGGAGAATAAACATGTTTGATAAACAATATATGCCTAGACACATTGCGATTATTATGGACGGAAATAGAAGATGGGCAAAAGCACAAGGAAAACCTGCTAGCTTTGGACATAAAGCAGGAGCGAAAACCTTAGAAAAAATTGTTAGATATGCAAATAAAATAGGGTTAGAATACATCACAGTATATGCATTTTCAACAGAAAACTGGAAACGAACAGAAGAAGAAGTAAAAGCATTAATGATGCTTTTACAAAATTATTTAGATGACTATTCAAAAAGAGCAGATACAGAAAATATTCGTGTAAAAATATTAGGAGATATATCAGCATTAGCACCAGGAATGCAAAAAAGCATATATAATTGTATGGAAAGAACAAAACACAATACAGGTGTTACCTTTAATATTGCTTTAAATTATGGAGGAAGAGACGAGTTAGTAAAAGCAATGAAACAGATAGCAAAAGAAGTAAAAGAAGGAAAAATCGATATACAAGATATATCAGAAGAAATGGTTTCAAATAATTTATATACGAAAGGCCAACCAGATCCGGATTTATTAATTAGAACAAGTGGAGAACTAAGATTAAGCAATTTCTTACCATGGCAATTGGTATATAGTGAATTTTTATTTGTTGATAAAAATTGGCCAGACTTTACAGAAGAGGATTTGGACAATGCAATTATAGAATATGAAAAAAGAACCAGAAAATTTGGAGCAAATTAAAAACAAAAATGAATAGAAAAGAAGAGGAGTCGTTATGGATATAAAAAGAATCACATCAGGATTATTAGGATTTCCATTAGTGTTAATTGTATTACTTATTGGAAATGTTTATGTAGTAGATGTTGCCTTAACAATTATTGCTATATTAGCAATGGATGAATATTTTAATGCAATTTCGAAAATTGCAAAACCAGTAAGATGGATAGGATACTTAAGTTGTCTTAGTATTGCATTAATTCATGTTATACCAGAGCCTTATTTATTGCATACAGCAATTTTAGCTATTCCTACATTATTATTAATATTATTCATTCAAGTCATAGTAACAGAAATGAAAACCAATTTTAAAGATATAGCCTATACACTATTTGGAATTTTATATGTTATTATGTTACTAATGTTCTTTGCAAAAATAAATGGAATGGAAAATGGAAATATTCTAATATGGTATGTGATATTTGCAGCATGGGGAACAGATATATTTGCCTATTTCATCGGAAAATATTTTGGAAAACATAAATTTAGTAAGATTAGTCCTAATAAATCAATAGAAGGATGTATAGCCGGAACAATTGGTGCTATACTAATAATGTTAATATATACATATATAGCTAATACCTTCTGGAAAATGGAATTTTCTTATTTAGCAATAGGTATTATTGGATTTGTACTAAGTATCATTGGTCAAATAGGTGATTTTGCAGCATCTAGTATAAAACGATATGTAGATATAAAAGATTATAGTAACTTAATTCCAGGGCATGGAGGAATGTTAGATAGAATTGACAGCTTAATCTTTTTGGCACCTTTTGCATATGTCCTTTTGGGCATATTTGTCGCATAGAGTTCGTTTGTTGATGCGACATTTTATTTAGATAAGGAGGAAAAATTTGATAACATTTATTATATCTGCAATAAAAATTATCATATTATTAGGTTTCTTAATCTTGATACATGAGCTTGGCCACTTTTTAGTGGCCAAACTTTGTAAAGTAAAAGTCAATGAATTTTCAATTGGATTTGGACCAGGAATTTGGAATAAACAAGGAAAAGAAACAAAATATTCATTAAGAGCAATTCCATTGCGGTGGATATGTTAGTATGGAAGGGGAAGATGAAACATCAGAGGATGAAAGGTCATTTTCTAAGGCAAGTATTCCAAAAAGAATTGCGATATGCGCTGCAGGAGCCATTGTGAATATTATATTTGCTGTTATTGTGTATTTTATTGTTATGGCAGCATCAGGTGTATATATTTCAAATGTTGTCGATTCTACAATTCCTGGATATGCAGCAGAACAAGCAGGAATCCAAAGTGGAGATGTGATCGTAGAACTAAATGGAGAAAAAGTTGGTAATAAATATGACTTAGATGATATAATGAAAAATGCTACTGGGGAAGAGATTCTTGTAAAAGTTCAAAGAAATGGGGAAACTTTAGAATTTAACATCACACCCACAGAAGTCCAATCAAAAGTAACAGGAATGTATCTAGATGATAAATGTCAGGTTATCATGGTAGATAAAGGAAGTAGTAGTGAAAAACAAGGAATCCAAGCAAATGATGTCATTACCAAAATTAATAATGAAGAAACCAATGGTGATACCAATAAAATTATAGAAGCATTACAACAAGAAGGAACAGGAACAATACTTTTAACAATTCAAAGAGGAAATGCAGAAATCAATATAGAGCTTACACCTGACTATGTTTCTACCTATTATTTAGGTGTCAATATGAAAATGGCACCAGATACTTTCTTAAATCGATGTTATTATGGATTGGTTGAAACAAAAACGTTTGCATTTTCAATAGTAGATAACGTAAAACAATTATTTACAGGAAATGTTGGTATTGATCAAATGACAGGACCAATTGGAATAGGAGAAATGGTTTCTCAAACAAATGGATTTAGAGAATTTATTTACTTAATGGCTTTAATATCTATATCTTTGGGTGTAACAAATTTATTACCAATTCCAGCATTAGATGGAGGAAAAATATTAATACTACTAATAGAAGCAATTAGAAGAAAACCAATGAAACAAGAAAATGAAATTAATATACAACTATTAGGATTTTCTATATTAATTGCATTGTCTATTTATGTTTCATATAATGATATATTACGATTATTTTAATGTCCCATTGAGTTCGTTTGTCAATGGGACATTTGTCCCATTAAGATCGTTTTTCAATGGGACATTTTTTGGTTTGGTTTCAAACATAGAAAAAAAGAAAAAATGATTGACTAAAAAAAAAGCGAATGATATAATGGTAATGTCAAAAATTATACAAAATTGTAAAAAGATAACAATCATAGATAAACGAAAGATTTTAAAGGAGAGAAAACATGAGAAAAATGAGGATAATAAAATTTATTTCAATCGTATTAATTTTAACGATACTCGCATATAGTTTATTAGTACTGTTTACCAATAATAAAACATATGCTGTTTCACAATGGATTAGTTCAGATATAGATGGAATTGATGAATCATTATATCCAGGATTTAAAGAAAGAATAAAAAGTTTACAAGCCCAATATCCAAATTGGACGTTTAAGGTGTTGTATACAGATTTAGATTGGACAGATGTTATTTCAAATGAATATGTAGGACATAATTCAGGACCAAGAAACATGATACAAGCAACAACAAATTATCAAGGACAATGGATTTGCCCAATTTGCTCATATGAAAATAGTTCATGGAGATGTGCGTCACAAGCAGCTATTCAATATATGATGGATCCAAGGAATTCATTAAATGCATCAGATGTTTTCCAATTTGAAGAATTGACAATTAATGGTTGCGATATCAATGCAATTAATGCAATGATAAATGGTACTTTTTTACAAGGACATGCTAATGAAATTGCAAATTCAGCAAATGCAACAAAAATAAATCCATATTATATTATCGCAAGATTAATTCAAGAACAAGGAAGAAATGGTTCAGCCACATCTTCTGGAACTAGTGGATATTATAATCCATTTAATATAGGAGCAACAGGAAATTCAGATGCAGAAGAAATAGAAAATGCAATTAATTATGCAAAAAAAGAAGGATGGAATACACTAGAAAAGGCAATTATAGGAGGAATTAATTTCATAGCAGAGGGGTATATTAATCAAGGACAAAATACTTTATATTTTCAAAAATTTGATGTAGAAAATACATATAACGGATTATATTATCATCAATATATGCAAAATTTAATGGCAGCACAAAGCGAAGGAAATACTTTAAGAAAAACATATGTAAGCATCAATTCAGTAGGTTCAGCACATACATTTATCATACCATTATATAAAAATATGCCAAGTACAGCATGTAGTAGACCAGATGGAAATGCCAATGCTACAGTATCAGGAGATATAGTAAAAATCAATGCAAATGGTGGACTAAATATGAGAAATGCACCTAATGGTTCTGTAATAGGAGCAGTATCTAGTGGCGAAATTGTTACAAGAATTGAGAAAGCAACATCAAAAGTAGCAGGAACGTATTGGGATAAAATAAGAAGAGCAAATGGTGAAGAAGGATATGTGGCTAGACAAACATATGATAATGAACCAGAATATAAATTATACTTGTTGCCATTAGGAGATGGTGGAAGTACGACAACTGCCCAAAAGGGTGATGTAAATAAAGATGGAAAGATAACATCAAGTGACTATGTGTTAATAAAAAATTATATTATGGGAACAAGTACACTAGATAATGAAGCACAACAAGCGGCAGATTATAATGTTGATGGAAAGATAACATCAAGTGACTATGTACTAATAAAAGAATATATAATGAGTAATTAAAAGGAGATTATTAATGAATAAAAGAATATTAGAAAAAATATTATTAATTACAATATTTGCTTTTGCTATATGGTTATTTACCACTCATGTAAATGCGGCATATATATCTATATCATTAGATAAAAAGACTGCTAGTCCTGGAGAGAAAGTTTCTGGAACAATTTCATCTGATTGTATTGGAAGAGTGAATTTATCTTCTTCAAATGGTACTGTCAGTCCAGATAGAGTGTGGATAGAAGGTGGTTCCCAAAGTTTTACAATAACAGTTGGAAATTCGGGAACAGCATCAATAAGTGCTACTCCAGAAGGTGGAGTAATGTCATCAGGAGGAACAGATGTTGGAGTTTCAGGAGCAAGTGCGACAATTTCTATTTCAACTTCAAATGGCGGTTCAGTATCAGGAGGTTCCTCATCTAGCGGAAGTGGATCATCTGGCAGTTCTTCATCTAGTGGAAGTACATCAGGAAGTTCAACTACTACAACACCAGAAAAAAAATCAAGTAATGCCAATTTAAGTAATTTAGGAATCAGACCAAATGATTTTTCTGGGTTTACACCAGGAACAACTACATATAATGTTACAGTTCCAGAAGATGTAGAAAGTGTAGAAGTATATGCAACAGCACAGGACTCAGGAGCAACCGTATCAGGAACCGGAAATAAAGCACTTGAATATGGAGAAAATGCATTGAGTGTAGTCGTTACAGCAGAAGATGGAACAACAAAAACATATACAATTAATGTAACAAGAGAAGGTGAAGGAGAAACAGATGAAGGTGAAGATGTAGAAACTGCTAGTGGATTATCTAATATAACAATAGGTAATTTAGAATTAAGTCCTTCTTTTAAAACAAATGTATATGAATATACAGTAAAATATATTGGAGAAGATACATCATTAGATATCCAGACAGTTGCAACAGATCCTAGTTATACAGTAGAAATATTAGGAAATGAAGACTTAAAAGAGGGCGAAAATACGATTACCATTTTGGTTGCAGATAGCGAAGGAAGTAATGTAGCAACATATCAAATAACAGTTAATAAATCACTTGTAGATGAAGAAGCTTTAGCAAGAGAGGAGCAGGAAAAACAACAACAAGAACAAAGAAAAATGTTCATGATAGCTGGTGGAATCATTTTCATTATACTTATCATAATTATTATCATTGTTATAAAACGTAGAAGAAATAGAACATATGCAGAAGAATTTTCTGGAGTTCCATTTGCAGGAATAAACAATGAAGATGACTATTATAATGATTATGACAATGAAAATCAGTATGGTGACTATAATGATGGACAATACACTGACTCTTCACAAGAAGATAATGAGAATGGATTTTTATCAACAGAAAAATCTGATCAAGAAAATAATCAAGAAATGGGGACAGAATTAAATTTCGACGATAGCAAAGAAAAAAAAGAAAAAGAAAAAGCAAAAAAAGATTTCTTAGAAGGTTATAATTCTGATGATAAGTATGAACATGAAGAAAATAAACCACGAAGAGGAAGAAAAAAAGGAAAAAGATTTAAATAGAAAATATTAGAAAGTACCTATTTACCATAAGTAAAGGGTATTTTCTATTTTTTATCTTGACACTGCAAGAAATTTCTACTTGAATGTCAATTGTTTTAGAAAAAACTGTAAAAGTTTTCTGCCTCATTTTTTTAGTTAAAATAAAAAAATAATGAAAAAAGTTCCTAGAAAATTCATACAAAAGTCATATAAACGCATTGAAAAAAATAAAAAAGGTGTGGTATAATGAAAAACATGAATAGAGAAAATATCAAAGAAGTAATGAATAATTTAATAATAAATTTTAGACAAATCATAAATCGTATCCCTAAAAAAGTAAAAATCATCAGTGTGTTAATATTAATTCTAATTATTTTGTGTTGTTTTATTTTTGTATGGATTAGAGAAAGCCAAAAACAAAAATATGTAGAATATGATGGAGAAAATTTAAAAGAAAGTAAATATCCTGGATACAAAGAATTAATAGATAAATTAAAAGAAGAACATCCTAATTGGACATTTACATTGTTCTATACAAAATTAGATTGGGAAGATGTCATAAAAAACGAAGGACATAAAGACAATACAGAATATCCAACAAATTTAATTCCAGATTCATCAAAATATCCAGATGATTGGAAATGTGAAATAGACAAAGATAGAACTTTTGACAATGGAACATGGTTATGTGCTTCTGATAAAGCAATCAAATATCAAATGGATCCTAGAAATATATTAAATGATGAAAACATATTCCAATTTACAGAATTGAAATATGTAGAAGGTGCACAAACGAAAAAGGGAATTTATGAAATAACAGAAGGTTCTTTTCTAGAAGGAGACAGTATTTCAGAGGCGTTAATACAAGCTGGTAAAAATGCCAATTTAGATCCATATTTTATAGCATCTAGATTAATCCAAGAACAGGGAAGAAATGGAACTGTATTGTCAAGAGGTTGTGAATACAATGATGCCATTGTGTATAATCCATTTAATATAAATGCAAAAGGAAACTCACAAGAAGAAATTATTCAAAATGCGGCACAATATGCTTATGAGCAAGGATGGGATAGTTTAGAAAAAGCATTAATCGGTGGTGTTGAATTTTTAAAAGAAGGATATATTAATGTAGGACAAAATACCTTATATTTGCAAAAATTCGATGTTGTTAATCAAGATGAAAGTTTATATACCCATCAATATATGCAAAATTTATTGGCACCACAATCAGAGGCTAATAATATGAAGGAAATTTATGAAGCTTCTAATACAGTGAACGCACAACTAAACTTTATCATTCCTTTATATGAAAATATGCCAGAAGAAGTATCTGAAAGATAATAGAAATAAAAATATTGTACAGGAAGAATTGACATTATACAAAATATGCGATAAAATTTGTCCTGTACAATATATATGCCACTATAGCTCAGTTGGTAGAGCAACGGATTCGTAACCCGTAGGTCAGCAGTTCGATTCTGCTTAGTGGCTCCAAATTATAACAACTTACGAACTACAAAAGTTTGTAGGTTGTTTTTCATATTACTTGCTTAGAAATAATTAGTTGTCAGTTTTTTTATATTATGCTATACTTATTACAATATTAAATTCATTAAAGGAGAATTTTATGAAAAAAAGAACGAAAATTATCATTATATGCATATTAACAATGATAGCAGTTGGACTTATCATTGCACTATTTGTATCATCAAATGATACAATACAAATATCAAATAAAGAAAATCAAGAAAACCAGGCCATATATGAAAAAAATATCATTGACCCAGATAGAATTGTATACAGAAATCAAAATGGACAATATTACCAATTTGCAAAAGATACAGATGGATATAATCAAATAAGAGATTGTGTAAAGAATTCATTAGTCATCTATAGTGAAAGTGGAAATACATTAACACAAGAAGAAATTGATCAGATACATGAAAAATCTTTTATAGAATTTGATTATGAAACAGCTAGCAAAAATTATATTATTCCATTAGAAGAAGTAGAAGAACCAGAAATGATTAAATTAGGAACAACTGGTGGGATTGTTGTATCAACAAATGTAGAGCATTTAGAAGAAATGACAAAAATAGCAGAAGAACAATCAAAAAGTGCAATACCATATACACTAGAATATAAAGAAATGATTTCAAGAAATCCTATACAAACAATCGAATACAAATATTTGCAACGATTTAAAGAAATAAACTATAAAATACATCAAGTAAAAATACAAGATATGGAAACATATGAATTATATAAAGCAATGTGTAATTTAGCTTTTGACGAGGAAATAAATGAAGAGATTTTTGAAAATAATGATTTAATATTAACTGTTTCATTGGTTCCAAAAATAGATGTCAAAGTAAGTATAGGGAATATTCAATATACATATGATCAACTAGATGATGCAGTTATGCAATATACAGCACATTTACTAGTTGTCAGTAAAATTGTCAATACAGATTGCATATATAATACAGATTTAACAGAAATTGATGCCAAAGTGGATAGAGAAGAATTTGAATTAGAGTATGATGAAGCAGTAGAAAATTTAGATACAGAAATTTTTGTGAAAGATTTTGATAGTTTCTACCAAGAGTATCAAAGTGCCACAGGAGAGATTACACAAGAACAAGCAGAAGAAATAGTTGAAGTTGGATTTGAAGAAGCAGAAAGAGTCGTTGGAGATTATGATAAAGAAACACAAGAATGTACAGAAACAGAAGTAAAACCAAATGGATTTTTTACAAGAAAATACAACGAAGGAGAACAAATGGCACAATATACAGTAGAAGTATATGCTTTTACAAGAAAAGATGAAATGGGAAATGGTGTAGAAATTTATGTGGATAAAAAATTAGGAAAGATTGTTGGGGCAAGAGCTTTTGGAGATTAAAACATTCAGTAGAAATATTGAAAGATAAGACATATCATTTTTTAACAAGATATAACAGAAGAAGGGAATATAAAAAATGGAAAATATGGAAAATAAACTAGTAAAAATTAGTATATTAACGATGGTTATATCAATTGTTTTTGTTTTAACAGCAATATTTGTTTTTGTAAAGCCAGTATTTGTATTGGCTTTAGCAGTATTATATATGTCGAATTTACAAAGTATTTTATTGTTGTTATCAGGAGTTGTTATTATAGCGGGAGCAGTCTACATTACATATCGATATTTATTATATATGATAAATCATTTTAAATCTAAGAAAATAGAGACAATTTTTATGGCAATGATACCCATCGTATTATTGACAATATTAGGAATCATATATAAAAAAGAAGAAACATTTTCTTCAGTTATTGGCATACCAAGCATATATATACTTACGGTTATTGTTATACCAATCATTGTCATTGGAATGATTTTATTACGAGATATAAAAACAATCAAAAAAATAATAGCTACAACTATCATTGCTATTTTAACAATAGGCATATATGTCATCAATTATCCATATTTAAAATTATGTGCAGAAGAATTATCATTAGATATAGGGCAATTTATCGAAACAAAAACAGAATCAAAACAGGAAATAGATGGGCAAGCTACAGAATACAATTTAATATATTTGGAAAATTATAAACAAAAAATGGAAAATGCAGGATTTCTTGATAAATATGATATATTAAATATTTTAAAATTGGCAGATAACAGAACAGATAATATACAGGTGCTTTATACAGAAGGAACAGAAGAATTGCAATTTAACAATGTAGATAATCAATTAGTAGAAGATTTAGGACCAAAATTGCAAGCAAATACGTATAAATTTAGGTATACACATAAAAATGAGCAAACAGATATCTACATTGAAAAGTATGAAAATCAACAAACAGAAAACACAGAAAAAAATCAAGATATCACAATAAATGGGTTACCAAGCGAAGAAATTACAAACATAAAGAAAATATATGAAACAAAAGATGATGAAAATTTTACTTTTGAAAATAAAGTAAATGTTTCCATTGGGCAAGAAACAGAATTAGATAATTTAAGAATTTTATTTGTTTATGATGAAGAAAAAGATAATTATATTCCATATGTAGAAAATTCTGGAGAACTAAAGAAAATAGAATCATATACAATCTATTCAACTGGGATGAGCATTACTTTAAAATCAGGAATGAAATTAAATAAAGAAGATTATACCATTAGAGTCAATCGCTATGATGATGAACTAAAAGTAAAGGAAGAAAAAGATGGTTACTATTATTATAAATTTGAACCAGTGGCAACACAATTAAAAGATAGTGATAATCGTACAGTAATAGAGTTTAAATTTGGAAATACATATACAATTCATCATTTGAAAAACATTGAGATTATTTTCTAATTTTGATGTATTATGTAAAATGTGGTATAATATATATAGTTATCCTCGTACCAGGAGAAATAATAGGTACAGTAGAAAGAACCTTAAAATAAAAATACCCAAGGAGGACTATATGAAGAATTTATTTTTTACAAACCGGTTTTATAGGAAAAACTGCATATTAAGCCTAAAAGCCAATCTCATGAAACCCATTGGTTTCATACAGGGTGTTTGGAAAAAAATTAAATTGTACCTGGACTATCCCGATAAATGGGATAGATATGTAAAAATGAAAGAGGAGGAAAATAAAGCAGCTGAAAAGGACAAAATGAAGGCTATATGCATAGCTCGTTCCGATTTTATAGGAGCAGCTTTTCGGATTATGATCTGCCAACTGTATGCTATTAATACAGAGAATACAGAAGAGCAGAACAAAAAAATCTTTGCTGATTTTCAGCAAGGTAGAAAAGATTTTCAAGATGCTATAGAGCAGCTTGAAAGAAATGAAATTTTTGTTTCTAAAGAAATAAAGGCCGACTTTTTGGAAACACCCATTGATAGATTTACAAGTATAGAAGAATGGGAGATATTTTCAGAAAGTTTCGAACAGAAAATACAAGATTTTTAAGGTTCCCAGAAAATTGCCGAGCACTTGCTCGGCTTTTCTGGTGTTATAAAAAATGAAAAAAGGACAATCGAAAAGATAAATGAAAAACGAAAAAATATGTCGAATTTTGAATAATACTTGGAAAAAGTAAAGAAAGATGATATAATATTGATGAAAAATAAATAAAAGGAGTAGAAAAATGGAAAATATCAAAATCTTTGCCTGTAAAAGTGCAGAAAATTTCACAAAAGAGATATGTGATTATCTAAACTTACCAGTAGGACAAATGGACATATTAAAGTTTAAAAACGACAATACATTTGTACAAATTAAAGAAACAGTAAGAGAACAAGATGTATATATTGTTCAAACAACAACACCTCCAGTAAATGAAAGAGTTATGGAGTTGTTAATCGCAATTGATGCATTTAAAAGAGCATCAGCAAAAAATATCAATGTGGTTTTACCATATTATATTTACTCAAGATCAGATAAAAAAGATCAACCAAGAATACCAGTAACAGCAAAATTAATGCAACAACTATTAGAAGCAGCAGGAGCAACAAGAGTGATTACATGTGACTTACATAATCCAGCAATTCAAGCATATTTTAATATCAATTGTGATAGATTATCAGCGCAAAACATTTTACAAAAATATTTTAAAGAAAAAAATTTAAAAGACATGGTAATTGTAGCAACAGATGCAGGAAGCTCAAAAAAAGCATATAAATATTCAGAATATTTTGGATGCCCAATTGCATTAATAGATAAAAGAAGAGCAGGCAATGATGATAGAGCAATCGCTACAACCGTTATTGGTGATGTTGAAAATAAAGAAGCTATCATCTTTGATGATGAAGTAGATACAGCAGGGTCTTTAATTGAAACAGCAAAAATTCTAGAAAGATTCCATGCAAAAGAGATTTATGCAGGTTGTACACATGGTGTATTATCAGCAGATGCTGTCCAAAGAATTGAAGCATCTCCAATAAAAGAATTAGTAATGACAAATACAATTCCATTATCTGAAGAAAAACAAAATCAAAGTAGTAAAATAAAAGTATTAACCATTGCACCATTATTTGCAGAAGCAATTAGAAGACTAAATGAAGCAAGACCATTAGGAGAATTATTTGTATTAGAATAAATCGGGATTTTGGGGACGGACTCAAAAATCCCTCATCTTTAATTTTGAATGATTTGGCACGTCCAAAACATTCAAAAATTGAACAAAAGGGACAGACCTTATAGATTATAAAGTTAAAGTCAGAAAAAAGAAATTTCAAAAGTATTTGAGATTTCTTTTTTGTATATGTAAGTATATCAAACACAATTACATACAAATTTGCAAATTTACATAAAATAATGTATAATAGGAATATGTTGTAAAATGCAACTAGCCATGTGATTCAAAAAGAGAGAGGAAAAGAGTTTTATGAATGGAAATGAGGCAGTAAAAATTCAAAATTTATATAATTTTACGAACAGTTCAAAAAAAATAAATGAGTTTGAACTGGTGAAAGAAGTAACACGGATTTGTTTTAGAGTAAGAGTCTTAGGAACCAAATCAACAAAGGTATACTACTGTGAGGAAATAGGAAATCCAACACATATTGTTGTAGAGGATCTGTCAATGCGTCATAAAGCCATAATAGTAATCGTTATGATTATAATGGGAAAAGACAAGAATGATGTGTCAAGACTTTTCTTTGAAGGTGGTTTTGAAAAAGTTGCATCAATATTAAAAGATTTGAAGATATTTTTTGAAATCCCAAAGAGTATCCGGGAATTCAGAGAAGAATTTATAAAAAGATATTGTGACTAAGAAGCAGTATGATAATGTAACTAAAAACAAAACATGGCCGAAAAATACACCAGCGTAATGCTGGTTTTTTTCGTTGAATAGGAAAAATGACTTTTTCCTATTCAACGAACGTCGCTTCGCTTTAATGGTTGCACACAATTTTACTAACGTAAAATTGGCGCGCGAACAATGGACGCGGACTTTAAAATGTTATAAACAGAGAGAATGCTTAAGAAAGTCCGCTATTGTTCTTGTATAGAAAGATAAATTAAACAAAATCTTGAAATGAATGGAAATATTAGAAAAAATATGTTAAAATAGATAATGTCAAAAGAAAATCATAAACAAAAGTAATAAAAAAAGAAAGGAAATTAACCATGGGATTTTTTGATAAATTAAAAAATGGATTAAATAAAACAAAAAAATCATTTGATGAAAAAATCAATAATGTATTTAGTAGTTTTAGAAAAGTAGATGAAGACTTTTTAGAAGAATTAGAAGAAATTTTAATTATGTCAGATATTGGAATGGACACTTCTGTAAAAATTATCAATCAACTAAGAGAAAGAATGAAAAAAGAGAAAATAGAAGATGAAGAAGATGTCAAAAAAGCATTAAGAGAAGAAATGCAAAAAATATTAGAGGTAACAGATGTAAGTTTGCATTTAAATACAAAACCATCAGTCATATTAGTTGTTGGTGTTAATGGTGTAGGAAAAACAACTTCTATCGGAAAGATTGCGAATCGCTTAGCAAAAGATGGAAAAAAAGTAGTTGTTGCAGCAGCAGATACTTTTAGAGCAGCAGCAGTAGAGCAATTAGAGATTTGGGCAAAACGTTCAGGAGCAGATATTGTAAAAAGAGAAGAAGGGGTAGACCCAGCATCTGTTGTATATGATGCTATTAAAATCACAAGAGAAAAGAATGCAGATGTGCTAATTGTTGATACTGCAGGTAGACTTCATAATAAAAAATATTTAATGGATGAATTGAACAAAATTCAAAAAGTAATTAATAAAGAAATGAGTGAAGCAGATAAAGAAGTATTATTAGTCATTGATGGAACTACTGGACAAAATGCGATTTCACAAGTAAAAGCATTTAAAGAAGAAGCAGATATCACTGGATTGGTATTAACCAAATTAGATGGTACAGCAAAAGGTGGCGTTGTTATCGGAATTGTAGAAGAAAATAAAATACCAGTAAAATTTATTGGTGTAGGGGAACAAATTGATGACATGGAAATCTTTAATGCAGAAGAGTTTGTAAAAGCAATCATATAGAGAAAAGGAGGAATCATCTTGGAAGAAGAAAGAAAAAAAGCAGTTGTGGAAAATGAAAATCTAACAAAGAAGGATATTAACCAGGCTAAACAAGAAATTAACCAACCAGAAAAAACAAAGAAAAAGAGTAAAATAAGAATGATATTAGTCATTGCATTTATTTTCATATTTGCCATTATATCCTATATTCAAATAAGAGGAAGTTATTTAGAATATTTAGAATTAGGAGAAAATTATTTAGATGTATTTTATACAAATTTCATTTATCGATATGCACTTATGGCAATCAATTTTGTAATATTATTTTTTGTCATTTATATGACAAATAGGGGAATCAAGAAAGGTTTAAAACCATTTTTTGAAAAAGAACAAAAAGAAATGCCAAAATTATTAAATAAATCTATTTCATTAGTCATTTCTATTATTGTCAGTGTGATTGTATCAAATGCTATGATGCAAAATATTATGTTGGTTATGGCAAATACATCTTTTGGAATAACAGATCCTATATTTGGTTTAGATATTGCGTATTACGTATTCCAAAAACCATTAATTGAAATGTTAGTATATTATATAGTAGGAATTGTAATTGGACTAACCATTTATATGGCGGTATATTATATACTTGTATTTAATAGATATTTTGATGGCGTGGATAGAAACATGTTAAAAGACAGTTTATTTATGAAAAAATTAACAAGAAATGTTTTGTTCATTATTTTAGGAATTGCTATCATTACCATATTAGGTACGCAAAATTTAATGTTTGGAAAAATTTTAACAATTGATGATAATATAGAAATCAACGGAGCAGGAATGACAGAAGCGACTATTCGATTATGGGGATATATTATTTTTGCATTTGTTATTGTGATTTTTGCATATAGAGCTTTAAAATATTTTAAACAAGAAAATACAGCAAAAGTATTAAAAAATTTAGCAGTGATTCCGATTTATTTAGTAGTATTATTTGTGGTTATGGTCATGTTTGACTTAATCTATGTCAATTCTAATGAACTAGATAGAGAAAGACCATATATTTCTCAAAATATTGAAAATACAAAAAATGCTTATGGATTAGATGTAGAAGAACAGGCAGTAGAATATTCTGGAACTGTAACAGAACAGGAATTAAATGCAAACATGAATGTTGTAAATAACATACCAATTATTAGTGAAGATGCTGTATTAATTACCTTAGAAAATACACAAACTAGTACAGGATATTATACATATAGAAGTGCAAATTTAGCAAAATATAAAATTGGAGATAGGGAACAAATCGTATATGTATCTCCAAGGGAAATTACAAGTTCTGATAGAACCTATAGTAATAAAACTTATGAATATACACATGGGTATGGAGAAATTATCACATCAGCAACAGAAAGCTCAGAAACAGGTAATATAGAATATATTCAAAAAAATGTATCTGGAAATGATGAAGTTGTTAATTTAACAGAACCACGAATTTATTTTAGTACAGATAATAGTGCTATTATTGCAACAAACACTAAAAACAAACAAGAATATGATTATACAGATGAAAATGGGAATGATGTGACATCATCATATAATGGAGAAGCAGGATTACAATTAGGATTTTTAGATAGACTTGTTTTAGCCATGTACAAAGGAGATATCAATTTAGCATTTTCTGGCCAAATTACAAGTGATAGTAAAATATTAATCAATAGAAATATTACTGAAAGAGCAAAAAAAGCACTGCCATATTTAATGTATGATGAAAACCCATATACAGTAATTAGCGATGACGGAAAAATCTATTGGGTATTAGATGCTTATACGATTTCAAGTAGTTATCCATATTCACAATATACAGAAATTGAACATGAAGGTGGAACAAGAGATATTAACTATATCAGAAATTCTGTAAAAGTCATTATTGATGCCTACAATGGAACAATGGATTTCTATATCACAGATAGAACAGACCCAATTGCAATGGCATATAGAAATATATATCCTTCCTTATTTGCAGACCTAGATGAAGAGATTCCAGAAGATATTGCGAAACATTTCGTATACCCAGAATTTTTATATCATGTGCAAGCGGAAATTCTAAAAATTTATCATAATGTAAGACCAGATGTATTATATCGTTCAGATGATTTATGGGATTTTGTGAAATATAATAACTTAAATACAACAAGAGCAACAGGAACTTATTTAGAACCATACTATATCATGGTTAAAACAGATGATGGAGAAGAATTAGGATTAATGCAAATCTATACACAAAATGATAGACAAAATATTATCTCATACTTAGTGGGAACAACAGATGGAGGAACAAACAAATTAAAATTATGTACATTTTCAGCAGATAGCAATATTGTTAGTCCAACACAATTAGATAATCAAATAGCAGAAGATGAAGCTATCTCATCAGAATTAGAAACATTAGAAACAACAGGAACAAGAATAACAAAACAAATGATTATTGTGCCAATAGAAAATACTCTATTATATGTTGAACCAATTTATCAAACAATGATAAATGAATCAGAAATACCATTACTAAAAAAAGTAGTTGTTGCTTCAGGAAATAAAGTAGCTATAGGAGATACATTGCAAGAAGCATTACAAAATCTTCTTTCAAATTCTGCAGTAGATATTGAAGTAGAAAACACAGAAGATATTGATGGACTAATTGATTCTATTATCAAAGCAAATCAAAACTTAAAAGAATCTGTGAATAATAGTGATTGGAGCATGATGGGAAGTGATATTGAACGATTACAAACATTGATAGATTCTTTAGAAAAAATGAGAGAAGAAGAAAATGCTAATACAGAAAATACAGAGGATGAAGGAAACAATATCAATACAAATGATAATACCATTAATGAAAATACAGAAAATTCAGAGGACACAAATGGAACAACAAATGAAGGAATATAATTAAATGTATATGAAACACAAAAAATATTGAATAAAAAGTATATAAAAAATCCACTCTATAAATAGGTGGATTTTTTATGTCAGGATTTTTTAACAAGCTAAAAAATAAAAAGATAGAAATCTTAAATACGTCTATCAATAATTTAATAGAAACATTTCAAAAATCTAATATTGAAGAATGGACATATATATTTGGAAGTAAGAAAGAGATTATAAAAAGAAATTTAATAGCAGGAATTTTTAGAGGCGTAGGAATTGGAATAGGAGTAACCATTATAACAGCTATGCTAATTATCATTTTACAAAAAATTGTTACATTGAATATACCAATCATTGGAGAATATATTGCAGACATAGTTGAAATTGTACAAAGAAGCAGATAAGTTGCCAAAGGGGACGGGCCTTTTTGGCAACTTTTCTAATATATTTTTTAGTTATTCAGCTGATAAAAACTTAAAGTTGCCAAAAAGGCCCGTCCCCTTTGGCAACTTTTTTCTATTTTTCTAATTTATAAAATACTTTTTTACCTTTCTTTAAAATGGCATAACCTTGTGAAAAATCTTTTTCAGATAATTGATAATTTACATCAGAAATTTTTTCATCATTTAAAGAAATACCACCTTGTGTTATTAAAGTTCTAGCTTGCCCTTTAGATGGTGCAATTCCTGTTTTAATAATAGCATCTACTATAGAAATATTTGTAGAGTCTAATTTTACTGTAGGCATATTATCTAAACTACCAGTACCATTAAATAAGGCATTAGAAGCTTCTTCTGCTTTTTTTGCTTCTTCTTCGCCATGAATTAATTTTGTGATCTCATAAGCTGCTACTTTTTTAGCTTCATTTATTTTTTCATCTTTTAAATTTGCTAATTCATTAATTTGCTCAATTGGAAGAAATGTTAACATTTTTAAAACAGTTTCTACACTACTGTCTTCAATATTTCTCCAATATTGATAAAATTCATAAGGAGATGTTTTATTAGGATCTAACCATAAAGCACCTTTTTCTGTTTTTCCCATTTTCTTACCTTCTTTTGTTGTCAAAAGTTTAAAGGTTAAACCATAAGAATCCTCCTTACCAATTTTTCGAATTAATTCAACACCACCAATGATGTTAGACCATTGGTCATTTCCACCCATTTCAAGTTTGCAACCATATTTGTTATATAAATATAAAAAGTCATAAGATTGCATTAACATATAACTCATTTCAAAAAAGGTTAAACCAGTTTCTAATCTTTGTTTGTAACATTCTGCAGCAAGCATTCTATTAACAGAGAATAGACTACCGATTTCACGAACGAAATCAACAAATTTTAAATCTAATAACCAATCTGCATTATTGACAATAATAGCTGCATTTTCACCTTCAAAACTAACAAATTTTTCTACTTGTTTTTTGATACATTCTACATTATGATTAATTTCTTCTCTTGACATCATTCTTCTCATATCTGTTTTTCCAGAAGGATCACCAATCGTTGCTGTACCACCACCTACTAAGATGATAGGTTTATGTCCACATCTTTGCATGTGGCTAGCTACCATTAATGAAACAAAGTGACCAACATGAAGACTATCAGCAGTAGGGTCGATTCCAATATAAAATGGAACAGATTCCTTTGCAAATAATTCTTTGATTTCTGCTGGGTGCGTTAATTGTTCAATATATCCTCTTTCGTCTAAAATATCAAAAACATTTTTCATCAAATTCCATCCTTTCAAATATTAATATATATAATAAAAAACGGATAGAAGACTCCGTTTTTTAAAAAACTAATTTAATGTAATACCAGTATTTCCTATATTTCCATTTTTACCAATATTATTAATATCTGCTTTATATTGTTTAAAATCTTCATATTCTAAAAATCTATTTAAATTTTTTACTGAAACACCTATTTGACCAGAAATTGTATCTAAAGAATCATTTAAACCATTTTCTTGTACATAATTAATAAAATTAGAAAATTCCATACCATCTTTAGCACTACATTTTGGACAAACATTACCTTGTGCTACAAAAAAACTCCCACATCTACTACATCTACTGAATTCCATAATTGACTCCTCCTAATTTTTTTCTTTTGACATTAAAATCGTACACATTGTATCATAAATTGACAAAAAAATAAAGAGTTTTTATAGGAAAAATTGACAATACATAAAATGTTATATAAAATAGAAAAAACAGAATGCAAAAATAGAAGAAAGATTTTATATGGAAGGAAGACGATATGATGAATACATATATAGAAAATATAACACCCATGCTAAAGAAGTATTTTCATATTTTATCACAAGAATTTCCAAATTTTCTATTAGAGTATATTCAAACACCAGAAATGCAAAAACAAGGGACTATTAGTACTTCTTGTGGAACGATTTATTCTAAAATGTTTGAGCGATTTTGGTATTCAAGTTTAGACCATAGTGTAGCAGTGGCGTTAATTATCTGGAATTTTACGAAAGATAAAAAACAAACTTTATCTGGATTATTTCATGATATTGCAACACCTGCATTTAAACATTGTATTGATTTTATGAATGGAGACTATGCCAAACAAGAATCAACAGAAGAATTAACGAAACAAATCCTAGAAAATTCAAAAGAAATTATGACATTATTAAATAGAGATCATATAAAATTAGAAGAAGTATGTGATTATCATTTATATCCAATTGCAGATAACGATACTCCTAAACTTTCAGCAGATAGATTAGAATATACACTATCAAATGGATTGGGTGCTATAAAAGAAATGTGGAATTTAAAAGAGATAAAAGAAATTTATCAAGACATTGGAATCCAACAAAATGAAGAAGGGATTCCAGAATTAGGATTTAAACATAAAGAATTAGCAGAAAAGTTTGTTAATATAATGAGTAAATTATCGTGTGAATATGTAAATAATAAAACGAAATATTCAATGCAATTTATTGCAGACATTATGAAAAAAATGTATGAACAAAATTTAATTACGAAAAAGGATTTATACACACTAAGTGAAAAAGAAGTAATTCAAAAAATAGAGAATTGTCCAATCGAAAATCTTTCAAACTGTTTTAAAAAATGGGAATTGTCAACAAAAATTCAAGAAAGTGATGAATTGGTAAAAGATAAATATTGTGTAAATATTAAAGTAAAACAAAGATATATTGTCCCATTGGTAGAAGAAAACAAACAATTTGTCAGAATAGATACAATTTCTGAAAGTGCTAAAAAAGATATAGATAGTTTTTTACATTATCAACCAAAGAAATATGCCTATTTAGATTTTAATTTTTAGAAAAGGAGAAAAGAAAAATGTTAGAAAATACAATAAATATACAAGATATATTTTCAACAAGAAATATCATCATTTATTTTGTGGTAATTAATATTATTGGTTTTTTAATTATGTTTATTGATAAACAAAAGGCTAAAAGAGGTGCATGGAGAATTCCAGAGAAAACTTTATTTATCATAACTGCATTAGGTGGCGGTATTGGAACCATTGCCGGAATGTATACGTTTAGACATAAAACACAAAAATTACAATTTGTTGTAGGTTTGCCATTTATAACAATTTTAGAGATTATATTAGCTATATATTGGATATTCTTTTAGTAAAAGATATTGTAAAGAAAAAACAAATAATTAGACGAAAAAGTTTAGTTATTTGTTTTTTTATGGTATATATAGTTAAATAAAAAAAGTAGAGAAAAGTTCTCTCGAAGCGAGCTTTGTCCTTGAATCGGAAAAATTGATTTTGTTATATCTATAAAAAAGTGTTTCAAAGAAAAATCTAAAGTTACTATATTAAACAAATCAAAAAATAGAAAATGGTACACATAATGGAAAAAAATAAATTGTAATAAAATGGAAAGGTGGATAGCATGAAAAAGAAATGTGAACAACTCGTGAACGAAAAAATAGTATTTTCAGTTATTCACAAAGTTATCCACAATATCCACAGGAAACAAAAGTGGATAAATATGACAAAATAACAGTTAAAGAGATATACATAAAATAGAAAACTATATCAATTTGTCATCAATATGAAAAAAGAATGTAATAAAAGTGTGCAGAAAATGGCGAAAAACTAAGAAAAATAAATAAAAATCCATAAAAATGAACTAATTTAAAAGAAGCGAAAAATAAAATTGAAATAAATCTGTCATGCAAATGTCATTAGAAAAAAGTAGAAAAATAAAAGGAATTGTAGAATATTAGAAAAAATACCTGTGGATAAATATAAAATATGTGGATAATTTTAGAAAATAAGAAAAATAAACTTTTTAATTGGGAATGCAGGATGTGATTTATAACAAAGAACAAAATATCATTTTTTGGAATATAGTATATAAATAAGAACATATTTGTCGGAGTTGAAAGATTGAAAAAATATTTTTCAATCGCTTTATCACTTTTGGTATATTGAGGAAAGGAATGATCAAGATAATGATAGATAAAATAAAACGTATCATAAAGAAAAAATGGAATAGGGAGATAGATGAAAAAGATATTGGATTAGAAGACTTAAAGAAACTTCAAGAAGAAGGAACAATGATTATAGATGTCAGAAGTCCACAAGAATATAAAGAAGAGCATATTGATGGAGCAATATCTATTCCGGAATATGAAATAAAAAGAAAAATAGAAAATATCATATCAGATAAAAATAAAAATATTGTGGTTTATTGTAGTTCTGGAGGAAGAAGTAAAAAGGCACAGAAACAATTAGAAAAGCTAGGGTACAGTCAAGTGTATAATTTGTATAATGGTCTTACAAACTATTGAGATTTTTGTGAGCTTATGATAAAATGATAAACAGGGATGTGCCAAATCGTTTCAAAATGAAACAAAAGGGATATACCCGGATTTTAAATATATAGGGAGTGTCCCTTTTGTTTCATTTTGAAACGATTTGGCACGTCCCCAACGGAGGAAAAATGGATAACAGACAAGCACATATCAGAAATTTTAGTATTATTGCACATATAGACCATGGCAAATCAACACTAGCAGATAGATTAATTGAAATGACAGGTGTCCTATCAAAAAGAGAAATGGAAAGCCAAGTGTTGGATAATATGGAAATTGAAAAAGAAAGAGGTATTACGATAAAGTCACAAGCTGTTAGAATGATTTATAAAGCAAAAGATGGACAAGAATATACCTTTAATTTAATAGATACACCAGGACATGTGGACTTTAATTATGAAGTTTCTAGAAGTTTAGCAGCATGTGATGGTGCTATTTTAGTGGTTGATAGTAGCCAAGGGGTGGAAGCACAAACTTTAGCCAATGTCTATTTAGCAATTGATAATAATCTAGAAATTTTACCAGTATTAAATAAAATCGATTTACCAAATGCCAGAGTAGATGAAGTTAAACAAGAAATAGAAGATATCATAGGAATACCTGCAGAAGATGCACCATGTATTTCAGCAAAAACAGGATTAAATGTAGAAGAGGTATTGGAAAGAATCGTAACAGACTTACCAGCACCAAAAGGTGATGAAAATGCCAAAACAAAATGTTTAATCTTTGATTCTTATTATGATAACTATAAAGGTGCAGTAGCCTATGTAAGAGTAATGGATGGAAAAGTAAAAGTAGGAGATGAAATCAAACTAATGGCAACGGATAAAACATTTACAGTTGCAGAAGTAGGATATTTCATTCCAGGCTCTTATATGCCTACGTCAGAAATAAAAGCAGGAGAAGTAGGGTATATTGCAGCAAGTATTAAAAGCTTATCAGATATACATGTAGGAGATACGATTACATTAAAAGATAACCCAGCAGATGAACCTTTAAAAGGGTATAAAAAGGTAACACCTATGGTGTATTGTGGATTATATCCAGTAGATGGAAGTCAATATGAAGATTTAAAAGAAGCTTTAGAAAAGTTACAGTTAAATGATGCAGCTTTAGAATTTGAACAAGAAACATCAGCTGCATTAGGATTTGGATTCCGTTGTGGATTTTTAGGGTTATTACATCTAGAAATTATTGAAGAAAGAATTGATAGAGAATTTGATTTAGGGTTAATTACAACAGCACCATCTGTTATTTATAAAGTACATAAAACAACAGGAGAAGTTATCGAATTATATAATCCAGAAGATTTACCAACACCACAAGAAATATCTTATATAGAAGAACCTTATGTAACTGCCAATATCTTAACGCCAAAAGAGTATGTAGGAAATATTATGGAATTATGTCAAAGAAGAAGAGGCATCTATATAGATATGAAATATTTAGATGAGCATAGAGTTACCTTGACGTATGAAATGCCATTAAATGAAATTATCTATGATTTCTTTGATAATTTGAAATCAAAAACAAAAGGATATGCGTCATTAGATTATGAATTTAAAGAATATAGAAGGTCTGATTTGGTAAAATTAGATATTTATATCAATGGAGAACCGGTAGATGCTTTAAGTTTTATTGTCCACAAAGATAGTGCGTATGATAGAGGAAAGAAAATGGTGGAAAAACTAAAAACCGTTATTCCAAGAAAACTATTTAAAATTCCGATTCAAGCAGCTGTTGGAGGAAAAATCATTGCAAGAGAAACCATATCTGCTATGAGGAAAGATGTTTTAGCAAAATGCTATGGTGGTGATATTACTAGAAAGAAGAAATTGCTAGAAAAACAAAAACGAGGTAAAAAGAAAATGCGTGAAATTGGAAATGTAGAGATACCACAAGAAGCATTTTTAAGTGTATTAAAATTGGATGATGATAATTAACTCTTATAAAGGAAAGGATTTCTAGAAGGGAAATAATAAAATGAAAAATAATAGGAAATATCATTTAAAAAATGAAAAAACAAAAAAACAAGAAGTAAAAAAATCACAAGAACAAGAAACTTATGATGACCAAGTAGAAGGAAGAAATGCGGTTATAGAATTATTAGAAAGTGGAAAAGACATCAATAAAATATTTGTAACAAAAGGTGAGAAGCATGGTTCTATTAATAAAATCATTAGTATGGCAAAAGAAAGAAAAGTGATTCTTGTAGAAAAAGATAAAAGACAAATGGAACAAATGGCACAAAATGAAAATTATCAAGGTGTCATTGCCATTGTACCACCATTTGAATATTGCGAGATAGAAGACATTTTGGATAAAGCAAAAGAAATGAATGAAGACCCATTTGTACTCATATTAGATGGAATAGAAGATCCACACAATTTAGGATCAATTATAAGAACAGCGGAAACAGCAGGCGTGCATGGGATAATTATTCCCAAACGAAGAGCAGCAGCAGTAAATAGTACAGTAGGTAAAGTATCAGCAGGGGCAGTTCAATATATGAAAATTGCCAGAGTAACTAATATAACAGATTCTATTGAAAAACTAAAAGAACATGGATTATGGATTTGTGGTACAGATATCAGTACAGATACATATTATTACAATCAAGATTTGACAGGACCATTAGGAATTGTGATAGGAAATGAAGGAACAGGAATGAGTGACAGGGTTAAGAAAAATTGTGACTTTTTAGTAAAGATACCAATGAAAGGAAAAGTAACATCTTTAAATGCATCTGTTTCAGCAGGAATTGTTATATATGAAGCGATGAAACAGAGAATGAAATAAAGAGATAAAGGGAGGAAAAACATATGATGATGCCAAGAAAAAAAAGAAGAGCTATACTAATATCTGTAATATTGGTTATTTTAATAATTATAGCAACTGTATGTATTGTTTTGTATGCCACAACAGATATGTTTAAATCAAATAATGTACTATTTGAAAAATATGCAAGACAATTATTAGATAATTTAGACAGTGTTTTAAATGAGGATCATATGTCTGAAATGGAAGAAATTTTAAATAATAATAAATTGACTTCTAATACAATTGCTACAATTAATTATAATGAGAACGGAGATACTTCTAATCCAATCAATAATATTCAGATGAATATATCAGGAGAAGAGGAAAAAACAACAGGTTATCATTATAAAGATATAACTTTAACACAAAATGATGAAACAGTAGCGGGGCTTGAGTATATTGAGGATGGAAATATTGCTGGTGTTAGATTAAATGGAATTAGACAATATTTATCTACTAATGTAGAAAATAAAGATGAAAACGAAATATATAACTTATATGAATTCATTCATACAAATATACAAGAATTGCTTGGACTAAATTCAGATGAGTGGAATACGTTAAAAGAAAAATATATAGGAATCATATGGAAAAATATTGCAAATGCGACTTTCTCAAAACAATCAGGAGTAGCAATAGAGATTAATGGAACGCAATATAATACAAATGTATATAGTATAACCATTACAAAAGAGCAATTTAATAATATTTATATACAAGTATTAGAGGAATTAAAGAAAGATGAAATTATACTATCTAAAATAGAAGCAGTAGATAATAAACTTAAAGAATTTTATGATTTTATGCAAGATGGTCAAAGTTCTAATTTAAAACAAGATTTTATAGATGAAATAGATAGTACAATACAAAAAATACAAAATTTTAATATAGGAAATGATGAAAGAACAATTAGTGTGTTTGAATCAAATGGTGTAGCAATTAGTCTATCTATTGATACAGAACAAGATTTTACAGGATTAGATGTTGTAAATGGAGCCAATAGTAATTTTATAAATATATTAGGAAATGAAAAGTCAGTAGAAGAAGAAAAAGAAAACAGTTTTGATTTTAAAATTCAAAAAACTGCAATGAAAAATGATGAAGAAATTAACATACAATATAATACTGTAGAAGAAGGAGAAAAAATAACTAATGAATGTATCATAACTAGGAAAATGGAAAATGCAAATGTGAATAGTGATATTAAATTTAATAGAAATGTAGGACAAAATACATTAGAAATTGCAATAGAAACTATTACTGATATAGTCAATGAATTTGAAGAGAAGCAAGAATTAGTAGAAAATGAAAACAATATTATGATAGAAAATTTAGATGACAATCAAAAAGAAAATGTAAGAAACAATGTAGAACAAAATATAACAAATCAAATAAATACTTTTTTGCAAGTTGTACCATTAGAAAATATTAATCAAATGCTAAGAAATATAAATTTAATGGAAGAAGAGTTAGATGATATATCAGGAGAAGGAAATGTTACAGAAGTAGAAAAGAATAGATTTAATTCAACTTTTGAACTTTTTGAGGGAGAAGATATTACAAAAGAGCGAGTAGAAGAATTAATTAATATTGCAAAAGAAAACTTAGCAGATGTCAGAATTTCAAATTATAAAGAACAAGGAGATGAAAAGCTTCCATTAGAATATAGATTAGTGATAGAAAGGGGTACAGACAATTCAGAATTAGCAGAAAATGTTATAGCTTATATTGACGAAAAGTATAATGAAGATTTTTCAGTAAGATTAGAATATGATGAAACAACTGGTTTGGTAAATAATATTTATATTACGGTTATGAAAAATTAGAAAATAAAAAAGTGCTAAAAGAAATAAAATATCTTTTAGTCCTTTTTTATTGTGTGAGTTGATTAGATTTTATCTTGATCATCGTTGTGTAGAAAAAAATCACATAGGGTTAAGCTACAAGCCGATTTTTCTATACAATAAAAAGAGCGTTTTTTAACTACAAAACAAGGGGAAAAAAGGCAATGAAAAATTTGCCAATAAAAAAAATAAAAAAAAATTTAAAAAAGTGTTGACAAAGATAAATGGGTGGTGTATAATAAAATTCGTTCTGACAAAGAGCGAAGAAAAAGTACATTGAAAAGTAAACAATAAAATCCTTTAGAGAATAAACCGAAGCGGAAAATATTTTGAAAGAAATAGAGTACCGAACAAGTAAATTTTTTAAAAGTTTTTTAGCCAAAAAAAGAAAGAAGTTTAAAGAGCTTGAAAAAAACTTTCAAATAAGATTTATAAAAATCAGAAATGGTTTGAGATAAATTATAAGTAAGGTTCGAAAGAAACGAGTAGTGCAAGGAAGATGAGGAAAAATTTATGAGATAGTACTTAAATGTACATCGAATAAATTTTGACGAAATCTGACACAGTAATACGAAGTTTATTGCGGACCGAAAAACAAGAGAGTTTGATCCTGGCTCAGGATAAACGCTGGCGGCGCACATAAGACATGCAAGTCGAACGGACTTAA
>CALXFG010000011.1 GCA_944387505.1 uncultured Clostridia bacterium | reverse complement strand
AATCTATCTATTGCTTCAGTTGCTACATGAACAGCTGTATTATATCCAAATGTAATATCTGTACATGCAACATCATTGTCTATTGTTTTTGGTACTCCAATTGTATTAATTCCTTTTAAGAATAAGTCTCTTGCTGATTTTTGTGTACTATCACCACCTAATGTAAATACACAATCAAATCCTGCCTCTTTTACATTTTTTACACATTGATCTGATAGATCTTCATATGTCACTGTTCCATCTTCATGTTCTACTTTATAATGGAAAACAATGGCATTTGTTGAAGAACCAATAATTGAACCACCTTTTGGTAATATCCCTGAAGCGATTTCATTTCCATCTAATCTAATATAATTATTTTTTACAAGGCCTCTGTATCCATCAATATAACCGTAACATTCTATTCCATTTGTTTCACATGTTTTTTTAATGGCTCTAATTACTGCATTAAATCCTGATACATCTCCACCATTTGCTAGTATTGCTACTTTCTTTAACATAAAAATCCTCCCTTTCTCTCATTTATGTCCATATATTATTATATCAATAATATTTGAAATTACAAGTTTTTAGAAGGATTTTTTTTGATTTATTAAAATTAAAATTTACTTTTTATAGAAATTGAAAAACTCCCCTGAATTGTTTTTATGCAATTCTAGGGAGTTTTAATTAAGAATACTCCTTATAACAAATTTAGTTCTAAATGGTATTCTTTTAAAGTTCTTTTATATCTAAACAATTGCAAATGTTAATTCACCTTTTACTGCTACTTTACCATCAACAGTTGCTAATGCTTCTCCAATCCCAATAGGGCCTTTTCTTTTTATGATTTTCACTTCTAATTTTAATCTATCTCCTGGAACTACTTGTCTTTTAAATCTTAATTTATCAATCCCTCCAAAAAGTGCGTTTCTTCCTTTGTTTTCTTCCATAGAAAGAATCGCTACTGCGCCAGTTTGTGCTAAAGATTCTACAATTAAAACACCTGGCATAATTGGATTTCCAGGAAAATGTCCTTTAAAATAATATTCATCTTCACTAACATTTTTATATGCTACTGCACTTTCTCCTGGTATATATTCTTCCACTTCATCAATCATTAAAAATGGCTCTCTTTGTGGTATAATTTCTTTAATTTGTTCTTTATTTAGCATTTATATTACCCTCCATTTATTATTTAACTTTAAATAATGGTGTACCATATTCTACAACATCTTCATTTTTTACACAAATTTCTACAACTTCACCATCAAATTCTGATTCAATTTCATTCATTAATTTCATAGCTTCTACTATACATACTACTTGTCCTTTTGAAATTTTATCTCCTACTTTTACATATGGATCTTTATCTGGTGATGAACTTGCATAAAAGGTTCCTACCATTGGTGATTTAATAACTTTGTAATTTTCTTCTTCTTTCTTTTCTGGTACTGTAACCATTCCTTTTTCTTCTTGTGGTCTTACAGCAGGAACAGACATTGGTGCACTTGCTTCTATAACATGTGGTTCTACAATCACTTCTCTTTTTTCACTTTTTTTCATACTGATTTTTACACCATCTGGAAATTCAATTTCTAATTCCTCTAATTTAGAATTCCCCATATCATCCATTAATTTTTTAATTTCCTTATAATCCATCTCTCTACCTCCATTTTTGTTTTCATTTTACATCATTTTTCTTAATTTGAAAAGCACAAAGCATAAATTATTATAAATTTAGTTATAAAATGTTACTATTCATATCCAAAAATTATTTTATAGAATGTTGATATATAATATTTTAAAGAATTCGAATGCGACCGGAATCGTTTAACAAATTCTTAAGGTAAAGCCATAAAGGGTCCTGTCTCCGGGTATTGTTGTGGCTTTATCTTTAGAATTTGTTAAACGGGAATGCAGGGTAGCCGAGAATCTTTAAGAATATTATATATCAACATTCTAATCAATAAGAAATTATAAACATTTACTTACTCTTCATACTTTTTCAATAAAATACTGCTATTATGTCCACCAAATCCTAATGAATTTGACATTGCATATTTAACTTCTACTTTTCTACCTTCATTTGGAACCACATCTAAATCGCATTCTTCATCTGGAACTTTGTAATTAATCGTTGCTGGAACAAATCCTTCTTCAATAGCTTTTGCACATACAATGGCTTCTACTCCACCTGCTGCGCCTAGCAAGTGTCCTGTATGCCCCTTTGTAGAACTTACCATTACTCTTTTAGCTACTTCTTCTCCTAATGCTGTTTTAATTGCTTGTGTCTCATAAGAATCATTTAAATGTGTTGATGTACCATGTGCATTAATATATGTAATTTCTTCTGGGTTTACATGTGCTTCTTCCATAGCAATTTTCATGGCTCTTGCACCGCCTTCTCCTCCTGGAGCAGGTGATGTGATATGATATGCATCAGATGTTGCACCATATCCAACGATTTCTGCATAAATTTTAGCACCTCTTTTTTTAGCATGTTCTAGTTCTTCTAAGACAATAACACCAGCACCTTCTCCCATAACAAAACCACTTCTTTCTTTGTCAAATGGGATACTAGCTCTTGTTTTGTCTTCAGATTTTGTCAATGCTTTTATGTTGGCAAATCCTGCTATTCCAAGTGGTGTAATCCCTGCTTCTGTTCCTCCTGCTAATACCACATCTTGATATCCATGTTTAATCATTCTAAAACTTTCTCCAATACTATGTGTACCTGTAGCACATGCAGTAACTATTGCAATAGATTCTCCTTTTGCCCCAATATCAATTGCTACATTTCCTGTTGCCATATTGGAAATTCCCATAGGAATATACATTGGAGAAACTCTATCTGGTCCTTTTGTCATACATTTTTCATGTTCTGTTTCAATTGTTTGTATTCCTCCAATTCCTGATCCTATAATAATTCCTACTCTTTCCATATTTTCAGTTTCTTTATCTAAACCACTATCTTTCCAAGCTTCTCTAGCAACTATCATTGCATATTGAGAAAATTTATCTAATCTTTTTGCTTCTCTCTTCTCAAAATAATCTTCTGGATTATATCCTTTTAATTCTGCTGCTAATTTTACTTTAAAATTTGTAATGTCAAAACTTTTTATTTCATCAATTCCACATTTGCCTTCTTTAATACCATTCCAAAATTCTTCTGTATTGTTTCCTATTGGAGTCAAAGCTCCTAATCCTGTAATTACTACTCTTCTTTCCATCTTTCTCTTCCTTTCATTTTTTTATTGTTTGTTCATTATTACAATTGACAGCTAATACTATTTTTTAGATGTTGATATTCATCTGTTTCAAAACAAATTCAAAGTAGTATATTGTGCATTTTTGATATTAAATTCAAGCTGAAGGCATACTTTTTGTATGTCGAAGTTTGAATTTAATATCGAAAATGTGCAAGATGCCGCTTTCAATTTGTTTTTATTGTATAGGAAAAATCGGCTTTTATCTTCACCCTATATGGATTTTTCCGTATACAACAAGGTTAGGCTTCTTATATTTGTGAAGTACTGCGAAGCAGTCTTCACATGTGTGCGTCGAAATCTTTGATTTCGTTAACGCACGCCTTTCTTACATAACCATTCCACCATCTACATTAATCACTTGCCCAGTTATATATGCACTTTCATCTGAACCTAAGAAATAAATTAAATTTGCTACTTCTTTAGCTGTTCCCATTCTCTTTAATGGTATTTGATTATGTATATTTTCTTTTACTTCATCTGATAAAACGGCTGTCATATCTGTTTCTATAAATCCAGGTGCTACTGCATTTGCTCTAATATTTCTTGAAGACAATTCTTTTGCTACACTTTTTGTAAATCCAATAATTCCAGCTTTTGATGCTGCATAATTACATTGTCCTGCATTTCCTGCAACACCTACAACTGATGATAAATTGATAATACTTCCTTTTCTTTTTTTCATCATATATTTTGTAACTGCTTTTGTGACAATATAAGTTCCTTTTAAGTTTACTTCTATGACTTTGTCAAATTCTTCTTCACTCATTCTCATTAATAAATTATCTTTGGTAATACCTGCATTATTGACTAATACATCTATACTTCCAAATTGTTCAATTGCTTTTTTTACCAATTCTTCAATTGCATCTTTGTCTGTTACATCTGCTTGCATAATAAGTGCTTTTACACCTTTGCTTTCAAATTCAGCCTTTAATTCTTCTACATTTGTTTTACTTGAAACATAGTTAATGACAACATTGTATCCATTGTCTGCAAATTTCAAGGCTACTTCTTTTCCAATTCCTCTTGAAGCTCCTGTTACAAATACAGTCTTATTTTCTTCCATCTCTATTCATTCCCTTCTAAATATTTTTCTAAGCTATCCACGTTATTTATATTAAATGTTTTAGCTTCTTTATTATCTTTCTTTATAAATCCTGTTAAGGTTCTTCCTGGTCCAATTTCTAAATATTCTTCTATTTTCTCTTGTTCCATTAATTTGATTGCCTTATCAAATCTTACTGGACTGATAATATGATTTGCTAAGATTTCTTTTATATTATCATTTGCCATATAATATGTACCATCAATATTTTTTATCACTTTAACCTTTGTATCAAGATGAAAATCAATATTTACCAATTCTTTTTCATATGCTTCTTTTGCTTTTTCCAATTTTATTGTATGGAATGGTCCACTTGTATTTAATTTTATGGCTCTTTTGGCACCTTGGTTTTTTAATATTTCCATTGCTTCGTCAATAGCATCTTCTTGTCCTGATATAACAGTTTGTACACTACAATTATAGTTTGCCACAACAATAAATTTATTTTCTTTAGCAATTTCTTTACAAACTTCTTCAATTTTTTCTGAATCTAAACCGATGATTGCTGCCATAGAAAATTTTTCATCTGGCAAAAGATTTCCCATGTAATAACCTCTTTTTTGGATTAGTTTAATTCCATCTTCAAAACTGATAATGCCTGCATAAATTAAAGCTCCATATTCTCCTAAACTCAATCCAATTGCAACATCTGCTTCTATTCCTTTTGCTTTTAAAACTTCTAATATTGCTAAACTTGTTGTTAAAATAGCAATTTGTGTATTTTCTGTTTTATTTAATTCTTCTTCTGGACCCTCAAAACAAAGTTTTTTTACATCAATTCCAGAAATTTTTGAAGCCTCATCATAAATTCTTTTAGCTTCATCATATTTTTCATAAATATCCTTTCCCATTCCTACGACTTGTGCGCCTTGTCCTGGAAACAAAAATGCCCTTTTCATTCTTTCTTCATCCTTTCTTTTTATTTTTTATTATCATCTGTTTTTTATTGTTTATATATTTATATGGAATAAATTTTGAATGTGATTGGAGATATGTTAGAATTTGTTAATCATATATTGAGGGATGTTCACGGTACTCACGTAAGTGAGGGTCTGAGTGAAAGAGGCTCAATATATGATGTTACAAATTCTTAAATATCGTATTGAACCGAAAAATTTATGAAATATAAATATATAAGCAATTATACTCTTTCATATTTCCATCAAAATACTGCCTGTATTTAATCCTCCACCATATCCTAATAAAATGATTTTATCACCTGTTCTTAAAAGTCCTGTTTTTTGCATATCATATAAAGCAATTGGAATGCTAGCACAAAAGGTATTTCCTCTTTCTTGTATATTTGTATACATCTTTTCCATTTCTATGTGTAATCTTGTAGCAATTGCTTTCATAATTTTTAAATTTGATTGATGTGCTACAATATATTTTACATCATGCAATGTCATATCAGCTTTTTCCAATAATTCATTTATATTTTCAACTGTTTTGGTTACTGCATATTTATATACTTCTTTTCCATTCATATATACATTTTGTCCATAGTGATATGTTAAAATATTATTTTTATCTGCTTCTGCTTTAATATTCGATATATACATTTTTTGATGCGCATTTTCCTCTTCATTTTCTATTAATGTTGCTCCAGCACCATCAGATAACACTACCATTGTTCCTATGTCCTTTTTATCAATAATTTCAGATAATTTATCTACCCCAATAATTAGTGCTCTCTTTATATTTCGTGAATCTATATACGCCTTAGCTATATCAAATGCATTTATATATCCTCCACATCCAGCTAATATATCTAAGCATATACATGGAGAAAAGTTTAATTTTTTTTGTACATAATTTGATATTCCTGGCATTAACATATCTGTACTTGTTGTTGCTGTAATAATAAGATCTATGTTTTGCGTTTCTATTTCTGAAGGAATCAATGTTTTTACAGCCTCTACTGCCATATCTTGTATGGTTTCATTTATTCCATAATATCTTTTTTTTATTCCTGTTCTTTTCTCAATATATCCATTTTCTAAATTCAATATTTTTTCTAATCGATTATTTTCTATTTGATTTTTAGGAAAATAGATTCCATTGGCTACTATATGTATATTACTCACTTAATACCTCTTTCTTGTTTTTTATATAAAAATATGCCTTATATATTTATATACTATTTTTCTGTTTTTTTCTATTAGTATGAGTGGTCAAAATATGAAATAGAGAATATTTACTTACCATTCAAGCAAATATTCTCTACTTTTCTTATTATATAGAAGATTTATTTGTTAATCAATCATAATTACATAGATTTTTTCTACTTGATTGATTATTCAATTCCTTGTTGTTCCTCACCATTTTGTTGTTCCTCGTTATTCTGTTCTTGACCATTATCTTGTTGTACTTCATCATTTTGTTGTTCACTACTACTTTGTTGCTCTCCATTATTTTGTTCTTCATTATTATTTTGTTCACCATTTTCTTGAGTTGTCTCATTATTCACCTGATTATTTTCATTGTTATTAGTAGTATCGCCTGAGGTATTTGTATTATCAAATTCTGATACGCCTAATCTATCTAAATATTCTTCTACATCATAAGTTTTATCATTAGCAGTCATTAAATATTGTTTTTTTCCTCCATTAATAACCATATAAATATCATCAACAAAAGCTTTAATTGGTTGTTCTCCAGATGCATTTAATAGTGTATATCTATTATTTATACATGCTACAATCACATTATAATCTGGTATTACTAATAGATTTGTTGCTTCTCTATTACTACTTGCAATGTATCCAAAACTATCATACTCAAAATCCACTACTTGCCTTCCTTTAGTATCAAATAATCCCCATTTATTATTTTTCTTAACAGGTATTAAATTACCTACTAAAATATATCCTGTTTTTAAATCATTGTCTTCAAATTTAGATATATCTACTCCAATTTGATCATTTTCAGTATATATGATATTATTTCCGCTTAAATCTACCACTCCATATCTGTTATTTCTACGAACTAAATATAATCCTGCATCATAATCCATTAATTCTATACTATCATAATTAATATTAACTTTTGTTTTCTTATCTGTTCCTATTATTCCATATTTTTCTCCACTACTTACAATGAAATCTCCTGTAGCTTCTTGATATCGGATATCATCATATTTACATTCTAGAATTTCTGTTCCATCTGTTGGATTAATCACTCCATAATACTTATCATTTGTAACAACTAACATATTTTTGGCTACTGCTTTTTCATTTTCAAATACTTCACTTAACTTTGTATATCCATAGTCTAAAATAGTATTTGTATAAGAAGTAATTAAATATGGAGTTGTATAAATTGTAATTCTATTGTTTTGTTGATCATAGAAAAAAGTTGTATTGAAAGCTTTTTGCATTCCATCTGTTGTTATATATAATTCTCCTTTTATTGCCTTCACAGGCTTATCCATATATATATATGTATAATTATTATCATTTTCTTCTAAATTTAATTTATATATTTTATTAGAGTTTAATGTAAGGTTTGCTACTTCTCCTTCACATTCTACATAACATTTACTGCTATCCTCAGATTTATTGCTATATTCTCCACTGTAACTATTATATCCTAAATATGTAGATATTGCTCTTACTGGGACATATATGGTTCCATCTTCCTCAAATACTAATAAATTTTTAACATTTGCATTTTCCATATCATTGACATATACACGCAAGGTACTACCTTCCAAATACATCATATATGAAACAATTCCTATAATTGCAATCACAATTAATACGATAAAAACAATTATTATTTTAATAATGTTTTTTGTCTTATTTTCTTTATTGTTTGAAAAATCTTCATCTAATAAATTCATATACACCCTCCTACTTTTCGGTTTCATATCCATATTTTTTATAAAATTCATCCCTAAAAGTTGCTAAATTATCTCTCTCTATTTCTATTCTAACCTTTTCCATCAAATTAGTCAAGAACCTTAAATTATGTATTGATAGTAATCGAACACCTAAAATCTCATTTGCTTTGATTAAATGCCTTATGTAAGCTCTAGAATAATTTTTGCAAGTATAACAATCACATTCATCATCTAATGGATTCCAATCTCTTTTATAAGTCGCATTTCTAACAACAACTTTTCCATGAGATGTCAAAGCTGTTCCATTTCTAGCTATTCTTGTAGGTAATACACAATCACACATATCAATTCCGCTAATTGCTGCTTCTATTAAATAGTCTGGTGTTCCTACTCCCATTAAATATCTTGGTTTATTTTTTGGCATTAATGGTGCAGTAAATCGAAGCATTTTCAAAAATTCTTCTTTTGGTTCTCCCACACTAATACCTCCAATAGCATATCCTGGAAAATCTAATTCAATCAATTCTTTTGCACTTTGTTCTCTTAAATCCTCATAAAATCCGCCTTGGATAATTCCAAAAAGTGCTTGATTTTCTGTTTTATGTACTTTTTTACATCTTTTAGCCCATCTCGTCGTTCTTTCCATAGATTGTTTGGTATATTCATAACTAGCTGGATACTCAACACATTCATCAAACGCCATAATGATATCTGCTCCCAAATCTTCTTCTGTTTTAATAACACTTTCTGGTGAGAAGAAATGTTTACTTCCATCTAAATGAGATTTAAATTCTACCCCTTCTTCAGTTATAGTTCTTAAATCTCCTAGACTAAATACTTGAAATCCTCCACAGTCTGTTAAAATTGGCCTGTCCCATTTCATAAAGTTATGAAGTCCACCTGCTTCTTTTACAATGTCTTGCCCTGGTCTTAGGTATAAATGATATGTATTGGCTAATATAATTTGTGCTCCCACCATTTCTTTCAATTCTTCAGGTGTCATTGATTTTACAGTTGCTTGTGTTCCTACTGGCATAAATACTGGTGTCTGAATATCTCCATGAGGTGTGTGAACAACTCCTCTTCTTGCTCCTGTTTGTTTACATTCATGTAATAATTCATATGTTACTGCTGGTTTCATGGTTCCTCCTTTTTTTCTTTATTTGCTTTATTTTTTATAATTCGAATTTCTTAAAAGGTATTTTATTATTTTTGTTTATCTTCTTGATATAGCATTTGAACATTACACTTTTCAAATCCTAATCCTTCATAAAATTTTATTGCTTTACTATTTTTGTTGTATGTATCTAATTGAATATTGGTTATTCCCACTTCTTTTAAAGCATTCATCATTGTTTTCATTAATGCTGTTCCAATTCCTTGATTTCTATATTCTTCCAAAACAAATATATTATTTATTGAACCTAATTGCACACTATACCATACTTTTTTCTTGAATATTTCTGCTGTTATAAATCCAACAATTTTCTGATTTTCTTCTGCTACATAAATATATTGCTGATTTAAAAAATATTCCAAATCCTTTTTTCCTACTTCCGTATATCCCCATTCAGTTACAACAATATCTAACCCTAAAGATTTGTCATATTTTGCAAGCAAATATCTTAAATCTTGTATATCTTTCATATCTTCTTTTTTAGCTTTTCTTATTTTCATTTTATCACCTACTTAATTCTTATTTATAAATTTATTGGATAAACATGGCATCTCCAAAACTAAAAAAACGATATTTTTCTTTTACTGCTTCATGATATGCTTTCATAATATAGTCTTTTCCAGCTAAGGCAGATACTAACATCAATAAAGTAGATTTTGGCAAATGGAAATTGGTAATTAATCCATCTAAACATTTGAAGTGGTAACCTGGATAAATAAAGATACTAGTATCTGCTTCTGTTTCTTTTACAAGTCCATTTTCATCTGCAATCGTTTCTAATACTCTACAAGAGGTTGTTCCAACTGCAATTACTCTTTTTCCTTGTTTTTTTGTTTCATTGATTTTTTGGGCATCTTCTTGTTTGATATAAAAATGTTCAGTATGCATTTCATGGTTCTCTACATTTTCTTCTTTTACAGGTCTAAAAGTTCCAATACCAACATGTAATGTTACATTAGCAATTTTGACACCTTTTTCTTCTATTTTCTTTAATAATTCTGGTGTAAAATGTAACCCTGCTGTTGGTGCTGCCGCTGATCCATTATATTTTGCATAAACCGTTTGATATCTGTCATTATCTTTTAATTCTTCATGAATATATGGTGGTAATGGCATTAATCCTATTTTATCTAATATCTCATTAAATATACCTTTATATGAAAATTTAACTTTTCTTGTGCCTCCTGGCATAATCTCTAAAATTTCAGCTGTTAATAACCCATCACCAAAAATAACTTTTGTACCTACATGAAGTTTATTACCTGGTCTTACAATACTCTCCCAAATATCGCCTTCAATATTATTTAATAACAAAAATTCTACTTTTGCCCCTGTTTCCTTTTTTCCATAGATTCTGGCAGGAATAACCTTTGTATTATTTCTTACTAAACAATCACCTGGCTCTAAATAGTCAATAATATCTTTAAATGTTTTATGTTCAATGGTTTGCTTACTTCTATCTAAAACCATTAATCTTGATTCATCTCTTTTTTCTATTGGTGTTTGTGCAATTAATTCTTCTGGTAAATCATAATTAAATTCTGATACTTTCATTTTTCCTCCTCGCTTTTCTTTTAATGTAATATTTGTTTTTAATAAGGACATTTATATCTTTGCTATCATAAGTTCTATATTTGTAAATAAATTTTCAAATATTCCTTTAATTTCCTCTATGATATTTTGTGGTTCTGTATATACGTCTAACGCATAGGAATATTCAAAATCTGATCTTTTCGCAGGCTTTAATGTATAGATTTCGTTTGGTAGTCCAACATATCCATTTGATGTATAGATTTCTTGATTCATATAATCTGTATACCACTGTCTTTGTCCTATTAGATACGCATTCTCATACCCGTATTTTTCATAATCATGCAAAGCAGGTACTGTATATCCATATTCTTTTGCGGTTCTTTCTAATGAATGTAAAAATTCATGCAAGAATACTTCTTCTGGGAACTGATTGACTCTTGTATCATATTTATATATATAGCTCTTAGTACTATTTGGTAATCGAATATTGGAAAATCCAACTCCATAATAATCCATCGCTCCTAACCCAATCCAATCTTTGATTTCTATATCATCTTCATATTCTTCATTTCCCAATCTTACAATAGCGAAAATATGATCATAACTATTTTGATTAATAATATCTTTAATTTGTGTTTCTATATCTTCTGGTGCAACATAATACCCAAATTCATTGTCATAAGACAAAGAGGTAATTGGTACCTGTATTTCATATATATCACAATTTGCTGTCATTTTTCCATTAGATAATTGTGTGCATGAATTTTCAAATCGTTTTATTGTATTTTTTATATCGTCTATATCTGTATTTGTTACTTGTATATCAATTTGTTTATTATCAACTGTTACGTTTGTATTTTTAAATATGAAACATGCAAAATTCCAATCACTATCTTCTTCGATTTGTCCTTTTTCAATTTTAAAATCTGAAAACCAAGCTACTCCTTTTGCATATCCTTCTGTTCCTCCTAATCGGAAGGCAATGTCTACTATATCTCTATTTTTAGAATTAAAAATCAATTCTACTTCTTGCCATTCATTATCCCCACTAACAGCAACCGATCTTTCTACTGTATTCGATATAGAAATTTGTGCACCAATACTAGAAGTATTTTTGTCTGCTTCCACACCTTTCGTTTTTATCATACAAGTAACTTTATAGGGTGTATTTTTTTCTACTTCTATTTCTTTTGAAAACATTGCATCATTGAATTCATTTGATATTATTTTATAACTTCTAGTATCATTATATTTCACTTCTTTATCTCTTTTAAATTCTGACACACCCAAATTTGCTTCACTTCGTACAAATCCATTAAAATTATTGCTCTGATAAAATTGGTATGCCAAATATATGGCTAGTATTAAAATAATAAAAGTAAAAATATTAATCATTAATGCTTTCACATTGCTACTTTTTTTCATTTTTATTTTCCTTTTCATTATTCTTTTTCTAATAACACAAATGTATATACATAATTTTGGTATTTGGTTTTAAATTCTATTGGTTCGATAACCGTTGTTAAACCTTCTTTTGGGAATGAATTGTATAGTTCACAATTATCTGAATCAATTAGCCAAATTCTTCCATGATAATCTTTTAATATATCATCATAATTATAAATAATTTCCATTTCTGGTCCATAAGCTTTATATGCTTCTTCTACATCCCAAAATTCACTATTGTAAAAATATTGCTTATTATCAGGAAAAAATGCTGCAATTACACCACCATTACCTATATTCGAATAAATCAAAATATCTTCTGGCTGTACATTTTCTCTTAGATACTCTATTTGTTTCATATTACTATCATCATAATTAATTGTCATATTTGTTATATTACTAACACATCCCAAAACTAAAATAATAGCACATACAATTCCAGTTACCCATTTTCTTTTTTCTTTTGACATAAAAAATGCAATTCCGAAAATATATAATCCAGTAATAACAATTAAATATCTTGCATATAAAATTGGTGTTCTAAGTGAAATAATATATACTGCTAAAATGACCAATATATAAGTTACAATAGATAATACTCCTGGAAATAAAATTCCTTTTTCTTTTTTGGTTTGATATATTTTATATCCCACATATAAATACATCATTAAAGCTGCAATTAATGCAATAATTGTATGTACATCAAATACAAATTCTGTATCTAACTGTCTTCTAAATTGAAAACTTAAAACTTCTATCCATGTACTATATTCTAATTCTATCCAGAATCCTGATTCTACATGATCAACTTGTCCTTTTAAATATAATAACCATGGAATATATAAAATAATTTGTACCACAGCTAAAGCAATAAAATTTCGTAATAGTTTTATATTTCCTTTTCTATTTTTTATTAGATACACAAGTATCATAAAATTAATTAACCCTGCAGCAGCCAATGCATAATAATGTATATAACATGCAGCTATGCTAAAAATGCCAAAAATGATTAAATTTCTATTTTGTACTTTCAATGCTGTTTTTTCTTTTATATTTTTATATAACCTATATCCATAGATAGCTAATATTGTCACAATTAAGCATGACCATGAATACATTCTAATTTCTTGGCTATATGTGCACATAACTGGTAAAAAGTAGACTAAAAATGAAAATAACATTCCTACTTTTTCTCCAAAATCTTTTCGTATATGGGTATATCCTAATACACCTAAAATAGCAATTGCTAAAACAGAAAATAATCGAAAAGCAATGATTTGATTCCCAAAAATCATCCATACAATATGCAACATCCAATAATATAGTGGTGGATGAACATCATGACCTGTTATGTTCCATATTTCACTAAAACTATGTTTTGCAATGGCTACCGAATAACTTTCATCAAACCAAATATCTTCATGAAATGCTGATAAACAGATAAATATAATTCCTAATACAATAATTCCTATATGTATATATGTATTTTTTTTGTCAATCTTTTTTAGTTGTTCCATCTTTACTTGTCCTTTCACTATTATCAATTTTTCAATTATATAAATCTAGTTTTACTATACCTTTCTTCTGCTTTTTTCATTTACTATATTCGTTAAGGTCTAGCAACAAGCAATAAGTGAACATTATTCTATTGTCATCATTAAACAATATTTAAAATGTCCACTTATATTTTTTATCTATTTTATTTTAAACTAATTCTTTTTCTGTTTGTGTTTCATCATTATTAGAAACATCTGATATTTTTATACTTCTTACATGGTTTATTTTTTCCCATGAAGTATTTCTAATAAATAAGCACTTAAAGTTTATACATATCCATGTTAATAAAAATAGTGGATAACAAAGTAATCCTTTTGCCATTGGTTTTATTTTTCTTCCATCTAACCACATTGCAAACATTCCTACAAATATTGGTAAAACAAATGTTGGAACCAAATACATGATTAAGTTTTTGACTAATTCTGCTGTTGTAATAGATGCTGAATTATACATGATAAAGTTTGTTAATAATAATGCAATGGTGATGATAAACATTGGTATACTTCCAACAATGTATAATAATCCATCAAGATTTATCATCTTTTTATTTTCTTTTGCTGCTATTGCCAATTCCTTTGTATATCTTTTGATACATTGAATATGACCAACTGTCCATCTACTTCTTTGTGACCAACTTTGTCTAAATCCTGTAGGTTGTTCATCATATACGATAGCATCTGTTGCCCAACCTAATTTTTTACCTTTTATAATTCTCTTTAAAGAAAATTCAATATCTTCTGTTAAAGTTTCTGTGTCCCAACCTTGTGGTTTAACGACATCAAATTTTACCATAAAACCTGTACCATTTAATAATGGTGATAATCCTAAATTGTATCTAGCTAAATGATAAAATCTATGCATTTGCCAATAGAAAATAGCGTATCCTGCTGTTATCCAGTTATCAGATGGATTTTTAATATCTCTGTAACCTTGTACAACATCTTCTCCTTGACATAGTTTTTTATTCATATTTTTTATAAAATTCTTATCAACAATATTATCTGCATCAAATACAAAGAAAGCATCATATGGTGCATCTTCTGCTATTTTTTGTTGTAAAAACCAATTTAGTGCATATCCCTTTGTTTTCTTGGTTTCATCATATCTTTCATAAACAATTGCTCCAGCTTCTTTTGCAATTTTTGCGGTATTGTCTGTACAGTTATCTGCAATAACATATATGTCATACAAATCTTTATTATATGTTTGATTTTTTAAACTTTCAATTAAATTTCCTACAACCGCTTCTTCATTATGTGCTGGTATAATTGCCATAAAACGGTGATCTTTTTTTACTTTTAAAGGTTTATCCTTTAGTTTTACTAAAGAACATAAACTAACAACAACTTGATATAACCAAAATATTGTTACAGTCCATACTAAAGCTTCTCTTAGTATATATAAATAATCCATTTTTCTACCTCTCTTTTTAATAATACTTTCTATATATTATTATACTACCTTTTATATTATACTATTATTGGCAAAATATTGCAACTTTTTTAGTAAAATTTAATATTTTTTTAATAAAATTTTATCTACCTCTTTTGCCACGCATGTTTTCAGCATCTAATTCTATGTCTTCTTCTATATTTTCTTGAAATTCTTCTTTACTAACATTTTCTTCTTTTTTGTTCCATTCTCTTTCTACTCTTTCCCTAATCTCTCTTTCCGTAAAATTATCTCTAATCTCTCCATTTTGCATTAATTTTTCAACAATATCATCTATATGACTATGAGATGCCGTATTGGGATCCCCATCTATATCTTCTACTTGTAATTCTTCACAAGGCTCTTCCTTTGCATTTTCATGTTGTTTTGCTTCTTGATATGAAGCTTCTACTGAACGATATCCATCTTGATATTCTTGTGATAATTTTTGTGTTTGTTCATCCATACCTTCTACTGGATTTTTCGAATTTGAAGTTTCTAGTTGCTTATCTAAACTTTTATTTCCTTCAATACCATTTCCACCTATAGTTTTATCACTTGAATGATACACTTCTACTTCTCCATATTTTCTTTTTTCTATTCCAATTGTTTCTGGTCCTTGTATTTTTAATCTAGTTAATACATCTCCTTTTTTAGCAGGTTGATTTTTATTTTGACTAACTTGATAGACTTGCTCTTCTGGATTCGTTCCTTCTTGTGTATCATTTTCTAAGTCTAAAGCCCTCACAATTGGTTTTCCATCTTTTCCGGTTTTGTTCGTTATTACGACTGCTTCATATCTTGATGAATGTCCATGTAATTTATTTCCATTTTCATCTCTTAAATTATCTAAGTCGTCTGATTCCACAATTCCTAGCTTTCCATGTTTTTCGTCTGCACCTTTAATTTTTCCTGCTTTTTCTAATCTTTCCCCCACTGAATCAAAATCTGTAGCCATTGCATCCATATCTACTTCTTGTTTTATTTGTATATCACCTGTTGTATTTTCTACTTTTTCTTTTTTTCCTCTAAGTGGTTCTTCTTGTTTTCCATCCTTTTCTTGGCTTACATCTGCTTTTTCTGGCTTTTTAGTTTTTTCTTCCTCTCCAATTGTCTTTTGATATCCCATTTGTCTATCATAAACATTTTCTTCTTGTTCCTTTTCTGGTTCTGTTTTTAGAATTTCTTTTTTTCCTACTATTTCTATTATTTGTGTTATTTCATCCCTTATTTGATCAGATAACTCATTTTCTAATGTATTTTCTCTAAATACAATTAATGAATCTGCCATCACGTCTGGATCAAATACGCCTACAACTTCATTTCCTAAAATATATTTATATAAGTCTCCCTCTTTTTCTACTCCTAATTGTTTATTTTCACCATTCACATTTATACTACCTAATACTTTCATAACTTTTTTATGTATATACTATATACATATCTCCTTTCCTTATTTCTAATATATTCGCCTATTCTCTTTCTCTCTTTTATATTATAGTATAATTCTTGTTTTTCTTCAATAATTTAAGAAAATTTTCATTTACTATTTTTGCATTTTATGGTATAATAAAAGGTAGGGATAAATATTTACCAAAAATGAGAAACTTACTCTTATTGTATACAAAAAAAATCTTATATATAATTACCATAAAACTAATTTTTTCTATGCAATAACAAGAATCCTGAATAAATCATAAACTTAAAAGGGGTTTTTATGAAAAAAGAAATCAAAGAATGGAATTCTATAAGTAATTCCATAAATAATAAAGAATTTTTAAATATTATTGAAGACTTGGTAAATAATGAGACTGTACAAGAGATGAAAAGATATAGACAACATTATGAAACCACCTGTTTTGATCATTGTTATATGGTGTCTTATTATTGTTATTTAATATGTAAAAAATATCATCTAGATTATAAATCAGCCACAAGAGCAGCTATGTTACATGACTTGTTTTTATATGACTGGCGTATACGTCAGCCTGATAGAAAAGGGCTACATGCTTTTACCCATGGAAAAACAGCTTGTGACAATGCAAGTAAATTATTTGATTTATCTCAAAAAGAAAAAGATATGATTTTGACACATATGTGGCCAGTAACAATGCAATTTCCAACATCCATAGAAGGACTTATTTTAACTTTTGTAGATAAATACTGTGCTATGTCTGAAACTTTTGAAGTATTAAAATCTAAAATGTTTATGAAAAAAGCTTTTCGTTATACTTATGTATTCTTTAGCTTATTAATGATACGATTTTAACGAATTTACAATAAATATTATTAATAGATATATCTCCAAAAAACTAGTTTGAATGAAATAATATATCCCATTTAATTTTTAATATGCTATTTTATTGTATCTACCAAACATTGCATATTTCATTTCAAGTCCTAGTTTTTTTATTTTACAGAAACACTTCCTTGCTTTTTATGTTAATTTATTGTATAATCATCTTTGTAACAAATTACCACAACTCTACTAGAGTATAGTAGAACATTTAAAAAGGAGGTATAATATGACCAAAAAGGACATACTGGAAATGGCACGGGAAACTCTGAACTTTTCCGATAACTTGTTGGATGTTATCGGTGACATCATCATTACTGCCAAACAACCTAATGGTTTATACACAATTTTTTCACCTTATCATTATTATTCTGATTCTGGTATACATTTTGATAAGTTATATTGTGTATGCTATAATGTGGAAAAAATCCTATATACTGAAAGAGAGTCAACCTCTCTTCTACTTATGAAAGTAAAGACCGGAGAGAATATAGGATATTGGACCATGTTATATCCTAAAAGTTTTTCTGCTTTTTTGACAGAAGAGCGTTGTCAAAGCCGTTTTAAAAGTCTCCCGAAAATTCTTTTTCAGGAAAAAACTACAGCAAAATTTTTAGATGGGTTTGAATATTTGGATTCAAATATATTTGTCCAAATAGATGGTATTAACTATCTTATTGGAATAATAGACCACAATGTTTATTCTGATGAGGCAGGAATCACGGCTAAAAGAATAGATGAAGAAATACGCCCATTTCCTTCTAGCAATGAGTTAAAGCTCATTCATGAAAACGGAGATGAATCCATTTGTTCTGTGGAGCATCTTCTTGAAAATAAGCTAGTGACTAGTTTTGGTCCTGCTTTTTCTATAGAAGAAATGGGCAGAGCGTTTTATCCGGTAATCAACGACTGCTATAGTGCTCATATTGCTAAAGATATGCATGGAAACATGACGGGAGTTTATATTGCTGGTAGTAAATCTTCAAAAAGTAAGTATTCCTATAAGATAATACTCACAAAACCCGCAGAAATGATGAAATTTTCAAGGAGAATCATTTTAAAAGAAGGTCTTAATAATTCTCCATATCCTGATGAAGCTGTAGATTTATGGCAAATCTCCTATTGTGACGGCGAAAAGGAGATTTTTATTCAGATTATCGGAGATAATAATCAGTACATGCAATTTAAACTGACATGTACTGATTGGAATTTTTAGTACCTCAGGAAGAGAAGGCTATAAGTAGTGAGCCTTCTCTTCTCTTCGATTATTCATTAAATATTTCGTAAATTTAATCTCCACCAAATATATCAAATATCTCTCCCATAAATGATTCTTTTCTTCTTTTTTTAGCATACTTGTTATTTTTATAATATTTGTCATCATAGTCATCATCATGATAACGGTTTCTTTCTGCATATTTATCATCATACTTATCATCACGATATTCTTTACTTTCACGTCTAGATTCATAATGTTCTCTGTTATATGTTTCTTCTTTTTCAATTAATTTTTCTAATTCTCCTCTATCAAGCCAAATACCTCTACATTCTGGGCAATAGTCAATTTCTACCCCCTTCTTTTCAGACATTAGTAATGTGACATCTTTACATACTGGACATTTCATACACTTACCTCCTATGATAAATTTATTTATACATCCCATTTTTTGCCATTATATACATTTTATTTATTCATGTCAATAAAGATTTAAAATTACTGGATATTTTCACTTTTCTATTCTCTTTTTATACATTTTGTAATATAATGACAATGTATAAAAAATATAATTATATTTTTTATCTACTATTTAAGAAAATCAGGTGATTTTTATGAAAAAAATTTTATTCAAAGGCTGTGGAACAGCTATCAGTACACCTTTTGATGAAAACGGTGTCAATCTTAAAGAATTTGAAAGACTTATTCATTTTCAAATCGAAAATGGCGTAGATGCCATTATCGTGTGTGGAACAACAGGAGAATCTTCTACTATGACAAAAGAAGAAAAAGATGCTGCAATTTCTTGTGCTGTCAAAACGGCTAATGGAAGAGTGCCAATTATTGCAGGTACTGGTGGAAATAACACAATGAAGGTTATTGAAAATTCTAAAAAAGCAGAAGCTTTAGGTGTTGATGGACTTTTAATTGTTACACCTTATTACAACAAATGTACTCAAAAAGGATTAGTTGAACATTATAAAGTAATCGCTGAAAGTGTATCTTTACCAATCATACTATACAGTGTACCAAGTAGGACTGGTGTCAATATCTTACCAGAAACTTGTTTAGAACTATCTAAAATTGATAACATTGTTGCTATTAAAGAAGCAAGTGGCAATTTATCACAAGTTGCTGAAATTGCACATTTATGTGGAGATAATTTACATATTTATTCAGGAAATGATGATCAAATATTACCTATTTTATCATTAGGAGGACTTGGTGTCATATCTGTTTTATCAAATGTAAAACCACAATATACACATGATATGGTTCAAAACTTTTTTGATGGTAATATTAAAAAAGCTACAAAAATGCAATTAGATGCTTTACCTTTAATAAAAGCTTTATTCTCAGAGGTTAACCCTATTCCTGTTAAAGCTGCTTTAAATCATATTGGTTATAACTATGGAATTCCTAGATTACCACTTACCAAAATGAGTAGTGATAAAGAACAAAAATTAATTGAAGAACTAGATAAATTAGATTAATATAAATAAATCAGATTAATGCAAATAAAACGAATGAATTTTAAAATATTATAAACAACAACTATATATAGTAAAAAATATAAATTAAAAACATAATATTAAATTTTATTAAATATGGAGGTATCAAATGTTAAACGTATTTGTAAATGGTTGTAATGGAAAAATGGGAAATGTAGTATGTAATTTAGTAGAAGAAAATGAAAATATGCAAGTCATAGGTGGATTTGACAAGGTAAGTTATTCTGATTCGAAATTTCCAATTTTTACAGAAATAGAAAATATTAATGTAAAACCAGATGTTATCATCGACTTTTCACTTCCTGTTGCAACACTAAATATATTAAATTATGCAAAAGCAAATAAAATACCAATGGTTATTGCCACAACTGGATTTACAGAAGATGAAACCAAGATTATCGAAGAAGCAAGTAAAACAATTCCTATCTTTAAATCTGCAAATATGTCTTTTGACATTATGCTTATGAAAAAAATTGTTTCTTGGCTTGCACCACTTTTAAAAAACACAGATATTGAGATTATTGAAGCACATCATAATAGAAAAGTAGATAGTCCAAGTGGTACTGCTCAAATGTTAGCAGATAGTATCAATGAATCTTTAGGAAATACGCTTCATTGCGAATATAACAGACATGATAAACATGAAAAAAGAGATAAAAATGAAATTGGTATGTCTTCTATTAGAGGTGGAAATATTGTTGGAGAACATTCTGTTCAATTTATTGGTAATTTTGAAACTTTTGAAATCAAACATACCAGTTATTCTAGAAATGTATTTGCAGAAGGTGCTTTAAGAGCTGCTGAATTTATTGTAAATCAACAACCTGGCATGTATGCTATGGAAGACATGTTTGATTAATGACAATTTGGGACCGTTGGAATCAGGCCCATTTAGGTCCGTTATTAAAACAAAAAAGATGAGACAAACTCATCTTTTTTGTTTTACTATGCTTTTTTATCTTCTTCAGTTGCTGTTTTTTCTTCAGCTTTTTTTAGAATCTTCTTTTACTTCTTCTTTAGATGGTTCTTCAGCTTTAGCTTCTTCTACTTTTTCAGCTTTTTCTTCTTTTTTAGGTTCTTCTACTTCTTTAACATCTTCAACAACTTCTTCAGAAACTGTATCAACTGTTTCTTGAACAGCTACGTTTTCTGTTTCAATAGCTGGTGCTTCTTCTGGAGCTTCCTCTACTGCTGGTTCTTCTACTAAATCTTCTTTGATAGTAATTTCTCTATCTTCAATTCTTGCTCCAACTTGTTCTTTAGTCTTAGCAGCTTTACCTACTCTATCTCTTAGGTAGTATAATTTTGCTCTTCTTGCTTTACCTACTCTTACTAATTCTACTTTTTCAACTAATGGAGAATGTACTAAAAATGTTTTTTCAACACCTACACCATAAGAATTTTTTCTTACTGTAAATGTTTGGTTCACTCCTCCACCTTGTACTTTTATAATGATTCCTTCAAAAACTTGGATTCTTTCTTTGTTTCCTTCTTTTATTCTTACGTGTACTCTTACTGTATTACCAACTTTTAATTCTGGTATCTTATTTTTCAATTGTTCATGTTCAATTGATTTTATAATATCCATTTTAGAATTTCCTCCTTCTTCTTAATGTCAGGGAACATATTTTTCCCTTGGGTATTCCTATTAGGACAAGATATGACCCTACCCTTATGAATACATGTTTACCCCTGCTAATATTAATTTATTTTAATAATTCTGGTCTTTTTTTCTTTGTCATTTCTAAAGACTTTTCTTTTCTCCATTTCTCTATATTCTCGTGGTGCCCTGAAAGTAATACTTCTGGAACTTTCATTCCTTCAAAAACCTCTGGTCTTGTATATTGTGGATATTCTAGAAGTCCATTTGAAAAGCTTTCTTCTTTTATAGAATCTTCTTTTAAAACACCCTCTACATATCTACTGACACTATCTATTAACACCATTGCTGGGATTTCCCCACCTGTTAATACATAGTCTCCTATAGATATTTCTTCATCTACAATTTTATCCAATACCCTTTGGTCAATTCCTTCGTAATGCCCACAAAGTATAATTAAATGGTTTTCTTTTGATAATTCTTCTACCTTTTTTTGATTTAATGGCTTTCCTTGTGGTGACATATAGATAACTTTTGCATCTTTATCTGTTACAGATTGATATGCATCATATACTACATCTGGTTTCATTACCATTCCAGCACCACCACCATAAGGTGTATCATCTACTTTTTTATGTTTATCTTTTGAAAAATCTCTAATATTAATTAAGTTAATATCTATTAGTTCCTTCTCAATTGCTTTTCCAATAATACTTTGATTTAATATCTCAAACATTTCTGGAAATAGTGTTAAAACATCAAATTTCATAAAATACTCCTTTTATATTAACCCAGGAAGTAAGTGTACAATGATTTTTTTATTTTCTATATCAATTTGTTTAATTACATCCTGTATGGCTGGTAAAAGAATTTGTTTTCCTTGTTTATCTTTTACAACATATATGTCATTACTACCAGTATTGAATATGTCTTCTAAAGTTCCTAATAAAACTTGTTCATCTGTATAAACTTCTAGTCCAAGTAAATCGACGATATAATATCTCCCTTCTTCTAGTTTTTCTACTGAATCTCTAGAAACTGTTAGATAACTATTTCGAAGCATTTCTGCTTGTTCTACTTTGTCTATACCTTTGAATTTTATTAATACCATATCTTTATGATATTTTACTTCTTCAATTTCATATTCTGTTTGATTACTGTTTTTTTCAACATATACTGTTTTTAATTCATCAAATCTTCTAATATCATCTGTAAATGGTTTTACTTTCACCATTCCTTTTATTCCAAATGTATTGACGATTTGACCAATTTCTAGATTTGGTAACATATTGGTTACTCCTATTATCCTAAAAATTCTACTGATGCTTTTTTATGTTCTTTATTTGCAACAGCCTTCATAACATTTCTAATAGATTGTGCAATTCTACCTTGCTTTCCTATTACTTTACCCATGTCTTCTTGGGCTACTTTTACTTCAAATGTAACAGATTTTCCTTTATCTATCGTATTGATTTCGATAGCATCTTTATTCTCTACTAAATTTGAAATGATAATTCTTAAAAATTCTTCCATAATTGAATCCTTCCTTATTAAACAAATCAAAAACGAGTATTACTAGGAAAACTAGCAAAAAATTTAAAAATCATACGTTTGTATATTGAGAAATTTTTTGCGACGTTTGACGAAGTAAGACGAAGTTTTTCATTTGTTTACTAGTTAGCTTTTTCAATTAAAGCTTTAACTGTATCTGTTGGTTTTGCACCATTTTTAATCCATTTTTCAACTTTTTCTTTGTCTAATACGATTGTTGCTGGATCTGTCATTGGATCATATGTTCCTATTTGCTCTATAATTTTCCCATCTCTTGAAGCTCTTGAATCAGCTACTACAATGTGATAAAATGGAGCTTTTTTCTTTCCTTGTCTTTGTAATCTTATTTTTACCATTTTTGGTTCACCTCCTGAAATTTAGGGATTATGGGGACGGACTCAAATTTCCTTTTTCGGATTTTTGTCATCCCTCTAATCACTTTATTTTTATATATAAATTTAAAAAGTTAATAACATTTTTTTAATACATATTTTGTTTTTGTTTCTATGATATTTTAGAATTTAAGATTCTTTAATGCATTTTCATCAATTCCACTTAATAATTTCTTCATACCACCTTTGTTGTTTTTCATCTGTTTCATCATTTTTTGTGTCATTTCAAAAGATTTGATAAATTTGTTAATATCTTGTACAGTTGTTCCACTTCCGTTTTGCAATTCTTTGTCTTCTGCTCGCATTTAATAATTTTGTATTTCGTTTTTCCTCTTTTGTCATTGAACAAATAATTGCTTCAATTTTAACAAATTCTTTATCATCTACTTTTAAATCTTTTATTTGATTAAAGCCTGGTATTAATTTTAATAATGATGAAAATGAACCCATTTTCTTTACTTGTCTAATTTGTGCTAAATAATCATCTAAATCCCATTCTTTTTTCTTCATTTGTTTTTCAAGCTGTTCAGCTTGTTCCATATCAAATGATTCTTCAGCCTTTTCAATAACTGCTAGAATGTCTCCCATTCCTAAAATTCTTTGAGCCATTCTATCTGGATGGAATACTTCGATGTCACTTAGTTTTTCTCCAGTTGCTGCAAATTTAATTGGCTTTCCTGTTACTTTTTTAACAGAAAGTGCTGCACCACCTCTGGTATCACCATCAAGCTTTGTAAGGATAATTCCATCAATTCCAACATTATCACTAAAACTTTGTGCAACATTTACCGCATCTTGACCTGTCATACTGTCTACAACAAGTAATATTTCATGAGGTTTAATATTTGCTTTTAAATTCTTTAATTCTTGCATTAATTCTTCATCAATATGTAGTCTACCTGCTGTATCTAAGATTACTATATCATTTAGTTTTGACATCGCAACAGATAATGCTTGTCTTGCAATATGCACAACATCTTTTGAGTTTTCATTTGCAAAAACAGGTATGTTTAACTGTGCACCAACAACTTGTAATTGTTTGATAGCAGCTGGTCTATATACATCACAAGCAACCAATAAAGGTTTTTTACCTTGTTTTCTAAGTATATTTGCCAATTTTCCTGCTGTTGTGGTTTTACCTGAACCTTGAAGACCTACTAACATGATAATCGTTGGTGGATTTGGTGTAAAATTAATTTGACTTGTTTGTCCACCTAGTAGTTCTACTAATTCATCTTTTACAATTTTTACAACTTGTTGTCCTGGAGTTAAAGATTTTAAAACATCTTGACCTAAGGCTTTTTCTTGAATCGTTGCAATAAATTCTTTTACGATTTTATAGTTAACATCAGCTTCTAATAACGCAAGTTTTACTTCTCTTAGCATTTCTTTTAAATCTGATTCTGTAATTCTTGCTTTTCCTCTGATTTTTCTTGTAATTTCTTGTAATCTAGAAGATAATCCTTCAAAAGCCATATTTTTCAACTCCATTCATCTTTTTAAACTAAACAATTTAATTCTTTTTTTATATGTTCTAATACAACAGCTATTTGCTCATCTGAAGATTCTTTTTGAATCTTTGTTAATTCTGATAAAACTTGTTCAATCTTTTTTTCTTGCTTTAACATCCTTTTCATAAACAATAGCTTTTCTTCATATTCAAAAAGCTTCTTTTCCCCCTTTTTGATGATATCTCTAACAGCTTGTCTTGTGATTTCATTATTTTCTGCAATTTCTGATAAAGACAAGTCATTATTATAGTAGTCATTTATGAATTCAAATTGTTTTTCAGTTAATAATTTTCCATATAAATCACATAAAATACTGATTTCTACATTTTTCTCCATAAATAACGACTCCTTTAAAATGTAATGCTAATATACTTTACACTATTTTTTTCAATTTGTCAATAGTTTTTTTAAAAATAGAATAAAAACTATCAAATGCACGAAGAAACGAGTATGTATTCAAAAAAACTTAGATTTCACTAGTTCCTTTATTTGTTTTTAACTACCAGTCGTTATCCATGCTTGATACATTAACACACCAAAAGAGGGATCCTATTTTTTAGAAACCCTCTTTTGGTGTGTTAATCCTTGAATCTATTGTACGTACATACAATAGCAATAAGGCTACACGTCAGGAGGAATATTGTTCCCCCTTCTAATGTTAAAAGCTGCGAGGATAATTCTATCCTTGTATGTAAATACAAGGCCAAAATTGTTCCTCCTATATTTACTATAGCAATCACTATCATAGTGATAGCGCTAATAACGCCATAGCAAATATCTGCCTTCTCTGGATCATCGTCGTCCAAACGATTCCAGGCTATCACTTTTACTATTCTTAGTAAAAGTGATATGGCAAACTCAATTGCCAACATCGCTATTGGCCATGTTGCAAGCCAAGTAGCAATTTCTATAAGTATTTCCTTCATTTTTTTAGCTTTTTCCTCTCTTATAAGACTATAATATGAGGCTCACCCCGAAAGCGGACGGTGGTGTGGCAATTTACATTTACATAATTATTATACCATATTCTTATTTTTTTATCAAGTTTTCCCATTAATACTTCTTTCTGCTTTATGAACTTAAATCTTTTTTATCAAGATCTGTCAATATATCATAAGAACAAAAAATATGAGATGACAATACTCTTCGGTTTCAGGTCTGTATCATATCATTCATATAGATGCTAAATGCAATAAAGAAACTCAATAATAATTATATCCATACCCATTGTTCATAAAGTTATTAATTCTTCTATTAGATATGGTAACAAATTTTATGGAATAAATATCACAATAGGTAATTGTATCACTTTCCAAAGAACGTAATAAAATATAACTTGCCCCAACATCTTCTAATATTCCTATTCTATCTACTAAATTATTCGTTCCAATTAAAAACTCTACTCTCATCAATTTTCCAATTTGTTCTCGTAAAAAAGCTGGTGTATAAATTGCATTTGTTAAAATTTCCGGTGAATCTTGATTAATAGTTACATTTCTATTTTCTCTTTTATCTTGTTTCTCATCTGCCATAACGAACCTCCTTAATTTCATAATACTATTTTCAATTTTTTCTTGTTTTATTGAAAATACAGTTTTTCTCATCTTAATTTTCATTTATAAAATCTTCATATTCTATTGTAACTTTCATTAAAAAAATGTTCTTATGTATTAGCATACTGGCTTGTGGGACGATAAAAGCAATGTTCTCCCAGTCTTGTATGAAGTGTTCCAGAACCATTTCTTGGAAATGTTGTATCACAACTAGGTTTAAATGGGTTTAAATACCATAAGCATTCTCCTATTTCATTTGATCGATTTCCTGCTAATGCCCAATCAGCTATGTAATAGTGTTCTTCTGTTGGATTCATATTATAGATATTTTGAGGATTGTATCGATTAAATAGTGTTTCTGTTGCACAATCAAATTGCCCTGTTTGAAAATAATATTTCTAACACTACCACCTTGTGATATTCTTGCATATTCTCCATCTGATACATTTACTCTGTTTAAAATCACACTTGCTACTGCCTTCATTCCATTCTCTCCTTCTCCTCCGTGCCTCACATTGAACAATTCTAGCAATGAGTTCTCTATCTGAATATGCCATTTTCTTCACCTCTAATAATAAAATATATGCAATATTCTTGAAGAAGTTCCTATTTTTTTCTTTTAAAATTTCTATGAAAATTTAGCTTATACAAAATAGTGTAATGGCTTTATATTCTATATTTTTTATAATTCTTCAAATTTAAAAAAGGGAAAAATGAGTCCATCCCCAATTTCCCTTTTCATCCTATTTTCTTAATTCTGCACCTACTGTTTTTTCCAATTCAGCAATAATATTTTCCATTGCAATATTTACTTCTTCATCACTTAGTGTTTTATTCTTATCTCTGAATGTTAAAGCATATGCCACACTCTTTTTATTCTCTCCTAGTTTTTCATTTCTATAGATGTCAAATAATTTTAATCCTTCTAATAATTTCTTAGCTTTCTTTGTAATAATTTTTTCGATTTGTCCCACCTCAACAGTTTCATCTACGATAATGGCAATATCTCTTTCTACTGCTGGGAATTTTGGAACTTCTACATATTTTTTATTGTTTCTTGAATATTTTTCTAATTTACTGATATTAATTTCTGCTAAATATACTCTTTTTTCAATATCATAATTGTTTAAAACAACTGGATGTACTTCACCTAAAGTAGCAATCACGTCTCTTCCTACTGTAATATTGGCACATCTTCCCGGATGATATGATTTATTATTTGTTTCTCTTTCTACTTCATAATGATTAATATATGTTGCTTCTAATACATTTTCTACGATTCCTTTTAAGATATAGAAATCAACATCATCTCCATACATACCAATGGTTAAAATATTTTCTTGTAAAGGTACTTCTCCTTTTTCTACTTCACCATGCATGTTTTTATAATTTCTTGAAATATCAAATAATTTTACATTTTGATTTTTCTTATTAGCATTATTAGCTAATATTTGTAACATACTTGGTATGGTTGATGGTCTCATCAATTTGTATTCATCACTTAATGGATTTTGAATGGTAATTGCTGTTTTCTTTAATGTATCACTAATATTTGATTTTTCTAAATCTTTTTCACTTAAAAATCCATAAGTATATATTTCTGATAAACCACTATTGACAAGAACTTCTTGTATTTTCTTCTCTATTTTTTGTTCTTTATTTCTCATACCTAATGTTGTATCAGATTTAATTAATGTTGTTTCTAATTTGTCATATCCATAAAATCTTAATACTTCTTCTGCTAAATCTGCTAATTGTTCTACATCCATTCTAAAATATGGTGCAGTAGCAATATCATTTTCAACTTTTATGTCTAACTTATTCAAAATATCAATCATTTCTTCTTTAGAAATATGTGTTCCTAATAATTGATTAATTCTTTCACTATCTAATTTAATTTGATGTACTTTTTGTTTTGTTGGATATACATCTACTTTTCCATCTACCACTTCTCCTGCATGTAAAATTTCTACCAATTCTACTGCACGATTTACTGCTCTTAATGCATTTTCTGGTGATAATCCTTTTTCGAAACGAGAAGATGCTTCTGTTCTTAATCCTACTTTTTTAGCTGTTTTTCTAACAGCTCCACCGTAAAATACAGCTGATTCAAATACAACTGTTTCTGTATCATTTTCGATTTCTGAATTTAGTCCTCCCATGACACCTGCAATGGCTACTGCTTTTTTATCATCTGCGATGACTAAATCATTTTCATCTAATATTCTTTCTTGTTCATCTAGCGTGATGATTTTTTCATTATTTTTTGCTCTTCTTACTGTAATATGTTTTCCTTCAATTGAATTAATATCAAATGCATGCATTGGTTGACCCATTTCTAGCATGACATAGTTGGTAATATCAACAATATTATTAATACTTCTGACACCACAAGCATTTAATCTTCTAACCATCCATTTAGGTGATGGACCAATCTTTACATTTTTTACGACTCTTGCAATATATCTGTAACATAAGTCAGGTGCTGTAATATCGACTTTTAATCCTTCGATTTCTTTTTTATCTTCTACTTTTAATTCATCAATATTTTTTCTAGGATTTTTAAATGGTTTTCCTAAAGATACTGCTGTTTCTCTTCCCAATCCCTCAATAGACAAACAATCTGGTCTGTTTGGTGTGATTTCAAACTCAATGATATCTTCTTTTAATTCTAATACATCTACTAAATCTTTTCCTAAATCTTTTTCGTATTTGTCATCTAAAATAAAGATACCATCTACCACTTTATCTGGATAACTTGCTGGATCAATTTCTAGTTCTTCCATCCCACACATCATACCTTGTGATTCTACACCACGTAATTTTCCTGTATGGATAGTTACACCTTTGGGTAACTCTGCTCCATCTTTTGCTACTGGTACAATTTGTCCAGTTTCTCCTACTTTAATATTAGGTGCTGCTGTTACAATTTGAAGAATTTCTCCGTTTCCAACATCTATTTTTGTTACCACTAGTTTATCAGCATCTGGATGTTTTGTAACTTCTAAAATTTTTCCAACAACTACATTTTTTATGTTGTTTCCTTTCTGTTCTACGGTTTCAACCTTAGAACCTGTCATTGTTAAGATGTCTCCTAATTTTACTGTGTCAACATCTATATCACTATATTCTTCTAACCACTCTCTACTTGCTTTCATTTTATTTCATTCCTTTCTCTAGGTGCAAATCTGGTTGGAAAAGAATTCATTTTTCAACCTTCTATTCCCTTCTTATGTTATTTTTTACCATCTACCATAGTCTCCATATTTTTTTTGATAATCTTTAGCCGATTGATAATCATTATATCTAGGTTTTTCCCCTTGTCTTGAGGCGTAATTTCGGCTAATGTTATCTGTTCTTTTTCTACAATCTTCACTCACACCAATTTCTTTCATCATTTTTCTTCTTTTTTCTTTGAAAGGTGTTTCTGGAACTTGTTTTAATAAATTTTCATCTAATCTTAACCAATATTTTGTATGTAATATATCATCTGGATTAGTTGGTACTGCTATATGATTTTTAAATTCTTCATCTTGTAACTTTTTCATAGCCTCAGCTAATGAATATACTTTTTCCTTTCTTTTAAATAACGTCATTTTTCATTTCTCCTTAATCAATTAAATTTTTAATTAATTTTTGTTATTTGTTAATTTATATATTATATAATAACAATTTATTTTTATTTTTTATTTTATTATAGGTCTGTCCCTTTCGTTTCATTTTGGAACGATTTGACACGTCCCTAACGTTCCTAAAATTGTTTTAAGAATCTGATATCATTTTCAAATAATAATCTCATATCTTCGATTCCATATTTGGCCATAGCAATTCTTTCTACACCAAATCCGAATGCAAATCCTGAATAAATATCTGGATCAATTCCACAATTTCTTAAAACATTTGGATGAACTTCTCCACATCCTAATAATTCTATCCATCCTTCTCCTTTACATACTTTACAACCTTTTCCACCACATACAAAGCATGATACGTCTGCTTCTGCTGATGGTTCTGTAAATGGGAAGTGATGTGGTCTAAATCTTATTTTTGTATTTTCCCCTAAACATTTTTTGGCAAACATCTCTAATGTTCCTTTTAAATCTGCCATAGAAATATGTTTATCAACCACTAAACCTTCTACTTGATGGAACACTGGTGAATGTGTTGCATCCACACTATCTGATCTGTATACGGCTCCTGGGCATATGATTTTGATTGGTGGTTTTTGATTTTCCATAACTCTTGCTTGAACAGGTGATGTTTGACTTCTTAATACGATATCATCTGTGATATAGAATGTGTCCTGAACATCTCTTGCTGGGTGATCTGGTGGTGTATTTAATTTGTCAAAATTATATGTTGCCTTTTCTACTTCTGGACCATCAGCAATTTCATACCCCATTCCTAAGAATATTTCTTCTACTTCTTGTATAATTTTGGTAATTGGATGTAAAGATCCTAAAACAACTTTTTTGCTTGGTTCTGTAACATCAATTGTCTCATTTTCTAATCTTTTTAAAAGTTCTTGATTTTTAAATTCTTTTTCTTTACTTTGAATTAAATTTTCAATTTCTTCTCTTAATTCATTTACTAAACTTCCTATAACTGGTCTTTCTTCTGGAGATAATCCTCCCATTCCTCTTAAAATAAGGGTTAACTCTCCTTTTTTTCCTAAGTATTTTACTCTTAATTCATTTAATTCTTTTAAATCTTTAGAATCTGATATCTCCTTAATAGATTTTTCTTTGATACTTGCAATTTGTTCTTTCATCTCGTCCATTCCTTATTCTTAAATTTAGGTTTTTTAAAGGTTGCCCATAAACCTTTTCTACTGTATAGCAAAAATTAACATCTTTGATTTCGACGCACACTTTTTTATAATGGACGATATTCTTTTGTTTGTTTATATTGTCCATATTTTCTGTTTAAAAATGATGTTCTTTTTTCACTAATTTTCCTATTTTTTTCTGTAAGAAGTAGTACCTTTTTCTTTTTTCTTTTTTCTTTAAAGTTACTAACATATTCTATCTTGTCTGTAAAATGGATTTTTAAAATATATACACCCCATTCATTTAAAAATAAATTTGGTTCTACTTTCTTATTAGGAAATTCTTGTTTTGCCTCTTCAATATTTTTGATTAATTGTTCTTTTGTAAAGGTTTTTGAATCAAAATAATATTCAATACATTTACCTTCATTATTCATATCTATCAACATCCTTTATTAAATTTTACTTAAAATTTAAATCATTGTTTTTTTACAGAATACAAAAAACCATCTCTTCCTATATCTTTATATTAGGACGAAATGGTTATTTTCCGTGGTACCACCTAAATTTATTAGTATGTTTTATACTAACCTCGTTATAGTTTTAACGGTCCAACCGCCTTTTCCTACTATCATTTCAAAAAAGGACCTAAAAAGTGAATTTTCTATATACGATATTTAATGGTTTCCAGCCAATGACCATTTTCTCTTGTAAATATTTGAAATATATATACTTTGCTTTTTAATTGGTTTTGCTCTATTTTTCTTACAGATAATATTGTATCATAAAAAAGCTTGAAAAACAAGCCTTTTTTAGAAAATATTTCTATTTTTTTACGTTTTTTTACAAATACTTTTTATATCTAATAAATAAACACTTTCTTGTGGTACTGGTATCATATCTGAAAATCTAATTATACCCAAATCATTTTTTGTTTTAGTATTTCTAATTTTGAAAAAAGTTAAATTATCTTTATATGTTTTATGTTTTGGATTTGCTATCTATTTAACAATGAATATCCACCATCTGGCGTTACTATTGAACCCGTAAATATCTTAGATGTTGCTAACATTAAATATACTTCTGCAATTTCTTTTGGTTCTATAAATTTATTAATTGGTATATTTTTAAGCCAAGCTTGTTTCATTTCATCTGTTACTGTATCCATATAGTTTGTATATACAAATCCTGGTGCAACTGCGTTTACATATATTTTAGGAGCTAATTCCATTGCTAAGGTCTTTGTGAAATTATTTATACCTGCTTTTGCAGAACAATATCCAATAATTCCTGCTCTACCAGAATAATCTATACCTCTAATTGAAGATGTGTTAACAATCCAACCTTCATCATTCATTAAATCTATAGCATATTTTGAACATAGAATTGCAGATGTTAAATTGGTATTAATATCTCTTGCTATTGTTTCTTCTGTTATATCTTTAAATTGAGTATTGAAAGTTCTTCCTGCGTTATTAATTAATATATCTAGTTTTCCATACTTTTCCTTTATTTTATTAAACATATTCTTTATATTAGCTTCTTTTGTTACATCAGCTTGTACATAAATTGCATCAGAACCTTTTTTTAGCACTTCTTCTAATACTTTATTTCCTTCTTCACTTGAAGTATTAGAACTTATTATTACATCTGCTCCCTCTTCTGCAAATAATAATGCTATGGCTTTACCTATTCCAGAAGAAGAACCTGTAATTAATGCTACTTTACCTTTTAATTTCATTATTTAATCCACCTTTCTATTTTGTAAATCTCCATTGTTTAAAATAAGAGCATAATCCTTTTTCATCTAATGAAATTTGAAATATCCCATCAATTTCTTGCTTTTGATTATTGCTGGTCATTGTTCTAGTCATTTGCCAATTAATAATACATACATCTTCTGTATAACTTATAATATTATATTTATACTCTATATCTTTTTGATTGTCTGCTACAACTTCCCATAATTTAGTTACTTCGTCAAAATTACTACATGGTTCATCTATTGGATTTTCATAATACTGCACATTTTTGGAGAATAATTCTAAAGTTCTTTTCCAATCTAAACTTTTCCATGAATCCATAAATTCTTTAGTCCAATTTTCATATTTTTCTTTTAACAAAACAATCACACCTCTTTCATTTTTTCATTATAATATCATAAAATATGTTTTTTTCATAGTATTTTTTTACAATATTCATACATAATATTTATCTTTATTAAATTTCATGACATCTGCAAATATTTTTTTATATTATTTAAAACTCCCATATTATTAAAATATAGGAGTTTCTTTTTAATTACAACCACAATTGTTATTATGATTCATATAATATTTTTTCTCTGCTAATTTATCTTGAACACCTCTTAATGCTTCTCCAAATCTTTGGAAGTGTACAATTTCTCTTTCTCTTAAATATCTTAATGGATCTAGTACATCTGGGTTATCTCTACATAAATCAATTAATTTTTCATAAGTTGCTCTTGCTTTTTGTTCTGCAGCTAAGTCTTCTTGCAAGTTTGCAATTGGGTCTCCTTTACAAGCAAGAACCCCTGCATTAAATGGAAATCCTGCTGCTGCCTGTGGATATACATCCACACCATGGTCTGTGTAATATGCACTTAATCCTGCTTTTTCAATTTCTTCAATACTAGCTCCTTTAGTTAATTGGTGTACAATGGTTCCTACCATTTCTAAGTGAGCCAATTCTTCTGTTCCATTATGTTGTCAACAAAAAAATTTATAGTTATTGGCTGTGAAATAATATACAAAAAAGTTCACCAAGTGAATTAAAGTACACTAAGTGAACTTTTATTTTTTAAGCTTTATATTCAGCACTTTTTTCTTCTAATAGTTTGAAATCACAACTTAGCTCCTTATAAAATTTAGCCATCTTACTTTTACTATTTTTAGTAACTATACTATAAATCTTTTCTGCTTTTTCCATAATTTTTGCTTTATTTTCGGGCTTGTTTATGTAAGAATATTGTTCTGAAAGTAGTCTTTTATATCCATAACTTTTACTTTTTATATCTAATAAATAAACACTTTCTTGTGGTACTGGTATCATATCTGAAAATCTAATTATACCTAAATCATTTTTTGTTTTAGTATTTCTAATTTTGAAAAAAGTTAAATTATCTTTATATGTTTTATGTTTTGGCTTTGGAGAAAATAAAGGTGCAAAATAATAATGTTCTTCAACAATAATCACAACTCCTATGTATGGTCTTTTTTCATTTTTGTTATAAGCAATATGTTTATCAAATTGACTTAAATATTTAATATAATTATCATCTATAATATAAAAATTTAATTTTCCTAATTTTATTTTCTTTGAATTTTTCATTTATTCCTCCGTATTACAAATATAGGGGATACTTTTTTAAGTACCCCCATAATTTTTCTGGAAACTCGTTTATAGTAAACTAAAGGCTCGTTTCTAACCTAATGTTCAATAGGATATTCGTTTATAGAATTCGCATTCTAAAGGCTCATATCTAACCTAATGTTTAAATTTGCACTTGTTTATGACATTAATCAAAGGCTTGTGCAACCTAGTTTATTTGATAAATTAATTTATCAATATTAGTATATTTATTATACTTCATTTTATTTACAAAATCAATATTTTTTGTTGAATTTTCATAAATTTCACATACATCAAGTGAATTAATTAATATACTCTATTTTTTATCTAGTTCACTAATCTCTTTGCTTTTTATCCATTCATTATATTTTTTTATAAGGTTTTGTTCAAAGCCAATATATGAGTTTATATCAATATTTTTATATTGATATGTTTCATATATTTTTTTAAATATAACTGTGATAAAATCTTGATTTTCTAGTATATTATTATTTTTAATATATTCAGTCAAAGGTTTTATTTTTAACAATAAGGAGTCTTCTTCTATATTTCTACGTTTATAATTCCTATATTCAAAATCAATTGTTTTTTTGTCTATAATTTCTTGGATTTCATCTATTTTTGTATTGTCACATGATAGAATATACATCAAATCATCAAATCTATATTTCGCGATTTTTGGAATTTCCTTATTCTCTACAATGTAATCTTCTAATCCAATATCGTAATCATCCATTTTTTGTAAATTTAATATACAATTAGCATTTTCTCCAACTAACCAATTTGAGGCTATTTCTATTCCAACCCATTTTGCTTTTTTATTCCTAGTATCTTCAATTGATAAAATAATATCATTTTCTTTTATTCTCTCAATCTTTTTTAATTTTTGATAATAACAATATATATTTTGTCCCGTATTTAAATTTCTAAAAAAATCTAGTTCATCATTATAATACAGAATATGATATACATATATACTATAAAATATATCTAAATAATAATTTGAATCCACATCGTTGTTCTCTACTAATTCTAAAAAAGCTGATATTATTCCAGAAAGAATTCTAATATTTTCAATTCTCGTGTTGTGCCATATTTTATTTATATCATCACTAATGTCATAGAAAAATTTTACTAATTGTCCCTTTTTCTCTAATGAAAAATCCATATTGTTATCTAAAATTTTATTAGATAATTCTATAAATATTTTTTCGTTTGAAACAATCCTAAATTTTTTACAATCTAATTTACATTCAAACATTTCATGCACAAAAGTTTTACTAATTTCATTAGTATTACATAAAATTATAACTTTCATATCATATCTGTCAACTAATTCATTAATAATTCCTATGACTACATTGTATCTTGATAAAACTTGGTACTCTACACTACTTTCATCACTACTTCTATGTTCAGATGTATTATACATTCTTCTGTTACTCATCTGAAGTCTAGTAAGAGCTCTTCTCATTTTTCTTTTATTTATCCTATCATTTATATCTCCTAATGGTGTAATCCTTTCAAAATCATCAAAGATAAAAATGGAGTTTTGTGATATATCTTTTAATTCATAGTCACTTTTTAATATTCCAACCAAAAAGTCTCCTATTATCGGAATTTTGTTAATTAAATTTAATATTTTTTTAGTTATTGAATCATCTTCAGTTTCAAAAATTGTTTTCATTTCTTTTAATATTGTCTCTCTACCCTCTAAGCCAAAGCATGAAATTTTATAAACTTTTCTATTTTGATACTTATAATAATTATTAAAAAATCTATTTATTGTATAAGTTTTTCCACTTCCCCAGTCTCCTATTAATAAAAAAGCTCTCTTATCTTTACTATTTAAATATTCATATATTGACTTGTATACCTTTTGTGTTTCTTCGCTTTTTAATTCTTTTAATTGCTTTCTTTTTAGATATTTATTTTGATATAAATATTTCCTTATTAGAAAAAACACAAAATATACCATAATAGAAATAATAAACAAATAAATCTCTACTTTACAATATTTTATAATTTGTTCATATATTTCTGATATTTTACTTGCTATATTATCGTTGAATATAAAAATTATCAGTTTTTTTATTGTTTCTCTAGAAGAATCATACATAAACATTAAATATATAATTATATTTGTAATGGATAAACTATTAAATACTTTTACTATTTTTTTCATTTTATTCTCCTATTTTATGCAACCTTTTTATTTGCTATTTATTTAATAATGAATATCCACCATCTGGCGTTACTATTGAACCCGTAAATATCTTAGATGTTGCTAACATTAAATATACTTCTGCAATTTCTTTTGGTTCTATAAATTTATTAATTGGTATATTTTTAAGCCAAGCTTGTTTCATTTCATCTGTTACTGTATCCATATAGTTTGTATATACAAATCCTGGTGCAACTGCATTTACATATATTTTAGGGGCTAATTCCATTGCTAAAGTCTTTGTGAAACTATTCATACCTGCTTTTGCAGAACAATATCCAATAATACCTGCTCTACCAGAATAATCTATACCTCTAATTGAAGATGTGCTAACAATCCAACCTTCATCATTCATTAAATCTATAGCATATTTTGAACTATTTTGAAAAATGTATATGCTTCTTCTGATTTTTTGTCATAATCAATAGATGTCGCTATAAATAAATCTGTTATTTTTTGATAAGCCATTCTTTCGCTTGTACGAATTACTTTAATTCTTTCTAATAACTCATCAAAATATTGTCTATTTACTTTGCCACCTTTTAAAAATCTATCATCATCTAAAGCAAAACCTTTTACCATATATTCTTTTATTATTTTGTTTGCCCATTGTCTGAATTTCACTGCTTTTTTTGAATTTACTCTATATCCAATTGATATAATCATATCTAAATTATAATATTTTGTTTTATACTTATGTCCATTTTTTCCAATAGTCTCCAAAATGGAGAATGTTGAATCTTCTTCTAATTCCTCTTGTTCATAGATATTTGCTATATGTTTATAAATTGCTTTATCATTAACATCAAATAATTCTGCAATAGCTTGTGCATTTAGCCAAACATCTTCAGTTTGTAAAATTACTTCTATATTAGTATTTCCTTCTTCATTCGTATAAAATACGATATTATTTTTATTTCCAATTAATTTGTTATTATAATAAACCAACTCCGTTTTTTGTTTGTTATATATTATCAAACAATTGTTCTTTTGTCAATTGATTTATTATATATTTATTATATTTTGTTTAATGATTTTTATTAATACACTAAGTGAACTTTTACTTAAAGAATGGTGAAATTTTGAATTCATTCAGTGAACTTACGTACTCTAAAGGGCATTTTTAAGTCGTTCATTTGGTGAATTTTTACATCAAATTTGCTTAAAATTTTTGTTCTTTTAATAACTCTAGGAGGCTTGTCCTTCTACGTGTGTAGGTGATGTGTTAAGCATTACTATCCTGCTCTATTTGTTATTTTTATCTATAAAATATTCAATTTTGTCATCGATGGAATCTATTTTATTATTTTGTTTCTTTATTTCTTCCAACTGAATTTTTATGTTGTCATCAATATTTTCTATATTTGGATCTTTTAAAAATGTCAAACCTATAGTAATAAAAATACTAATTATAGCAATAAGAATCGATACCTTTGCTAACCAAGACGTACTTTTATAATTAGCAACTAACATTTTATTATTATAAGATACTTCTAGTTGTTCATAACTTTCTAACAATTCTTCATATCTTTTATTTTGGAATTGCAAACTATCTTCTAAATATTTATAACTATAAAAATTGTTAGATAATTTTACATTATTAAACATCATTTTATATTTTTGAATTGCTTTTATTGACTTATCATATTCTCTATAAATTTTACTTTCTTTTTTAGAATAGAATTTATATAAATTATTTCTTATAATAGAAAGTTTTCTACTAAATTCTCCTATGTTATAAAAATATAAAGTAATAATAAAAAAGTTAATTAACTCAGATTGAATAATAAACATTTTTTGTAACTCATCGGCTTTATATATAACAAGTCTAGCTGACCTATTTATTTCTTGAGAGTTCTCTTCACAATCAAATATGAATTCAGAATCTATAAATTCATCACTTTTTTCAGTATATCTATATACAACAGATATATTATCTTTCGTTTTGTCAAAATTAAATACATCATATGTATGTAGAAATCTATTATCCTCATTTAAGTTATAATTTGTAGTATAAACATCGATACTAATAGGAGGTTTATTATTCTTTTTATTTAAACTAATATATTTAGATATAAAATCAATTGTCCTAGTTTTTATTTCTATTATATAGTCATTTATAATTTTTCTTCTTGTAATATCTGGATTCCATGACGTTTTCGTAACTAATGTCTTTTTTCTACTATAATATTTAATATATTCTTCTTCTCCCTCACAATCAGATATTATCAAATTATTTATTTCTTTTTTGCATTCATCAGAAAGATTAACTTCAAAACTAATCCCAATAAAATCATTTGACAATTCAAACATTGTTATAGAAATAAAATCAACTATTTTATCAAGTTTCCTATCTTTTGGTGTTATATCAAAATGTTGACAGTATCTATTCATATTATCAGCAGACGCGAATTGCAACACAGCTGATTTTAAATCTTTTTCCATAACAGTAGAAATTATCTTTTTTGTAACCGGATTTTTCCTAATTAGTTCATTTAGTTCTACATATAAATTACTAATCTTCGCTTTAGGATAAGTATCAAGTATATAAATTTGTCCGTTTAATCCGAAGTACCTATTTTTATCTATTTTTGTATTCTTCATTCTAGGAACTTTATCATTATATAATAAATTTTCGTTTATTGATAAAGGTATTATCTTGCAAGTTTTTAATCTTATGCTTTTTCTTAATCTTTGATAATTTTCAAATATTCTATCTTTAGTAGTTTTTCTCTTTTTGGAATATTTATTTTGAATTTTCATTTTTTTCCTTCCTTATAAAAAACTTACTATATCTTCAAATGTATCATATCCACTTTCACTATTTATATGTCCTCCATCTGGTATTATAATTTGTTCTGTGGCAATTTCATCCGCAAACTCTTTTTCTACTTCATATTTTACATATGGGTCATTATCTGAATAAAAACAAATTATTTCATCTACATACTGTTTTACATCTTTCAAATTATCAAAGTACATTGATTCATTTACATTATCATATTCTTCATTTATTCCTAAATAATTATTAAATCCACATATAGATATTAATTTTTTAATCTTTATCTTGTTTTCAGTTAAAAATTTTGAAACAAAAACTGGTGCTATACTGTGAGCAATAATAGTTGTGTTTTGATTTATTAGTCCTAAATCTAAATAATATTTTAGTAATTTACTCCAATTTTCATAATTTTGATATCCTGCTCCTATTGGAAATTGAGGTACATAGCATTGTTTATCATCATCTTCAATAAAATCATGTAACCAACCAAACCAATTTTCAAATGGACTTCCAAATGAACCATGTATTATAAAATAATTTTCCATAAACTTCCACTCCTTATAACTTTTTTTAAAAATATTTATATCTCTTTTTTACATCTAAACTATATCATAAAATCCAGTAATTTACAACTTAGAACAGATATTAGTATCCAATATTTCTCTAATTACTATTAACAATGATATCAAAGTAAATTTAATTTGATATTATTTTTATAATAGGTTAGATTTTCTAAATAGAATCATGGAAATAAAAAGGAATTGATTTCATAAATCGCACATCATATAATGTTACTATAGAAAATATGAATTTACTCAAGGCAGCTTGTCTTGGGTATTTTTGCGTTTACACTGCATATAATGCTTTGTAAGAGCTAAAGCTCTAACACAAGCATTTATTTATGTTTTTCTCATAAATTTTAGAGAGGCGATTTATATGATGTTAGAAGAATATACTATTGGAAATACTAAAATCAAATTTTATGATGACTATATCGTTCAAGATAGTAATAATCAAAAAGAATATATAGACAATATTATAATTAATTTGATGAATAAATCCTCTTTATTGTAATTTGTACTGTTTTCATATATAATATCTGCAAGTTAAAGACAAATTACAAGGAAAGGAGGAACTGTGCAAGATGGCACATATGCAATATATTTAAGAAAATCAAGAGAAGATATTGAAGCGGAAAAATATGGTGAAGGTGAAACTTTAGCAAGACATGAGAAAATTTTAACAACTTTGGCTAAAAAAAGAAAACTACATATTTCAAAAATTTATAGAGAAGTTGTAAGTGGTGAAACAATTAGTGAAAGAAAAGAAATGCAAAAACTTCTTAGAGATGTTGAGAATGAGAAATGGACAGGTGTTTTAGTTGTTGAGGTAGAAAGACTTGCTCGTGGAGATACAGCCGACCAAGGCCGAGTTTCAAAAGCCTTTAAATATTCTCATACAAAAATAATTACCCCTGTTAAAACATATGACCCTGATAATGAATTTGATGAAGAATACTTTGAGTTTGGCTTGTTTATGTCCAGAAGAGAATATAAAACTATAAATAGGCGTTTACAAAGAGGTCGAGAACTTTCTGTATCTGAAGGTAAATTTGTTGGAAATATTGCTCCTTTTGGTTATGATAGAGTAAAACTAAAAAATGCAAAAGGCTATACCCTATCTATAAACCAAGATGAAGCCCCTATTGTTAAAGAAATTTTTAGATTATATGCTTTTGAAAATGCCACTATAAATTCAGTTGCAAAACAATTAAATAAACTAAATTTAAAACCTAGGATTGCAAGTGAATGGTCTATTTCTTCTATTAAAGATATTCTTTCTAACCCTGTATACATTGGTAAAATTGTTTGGAATAGAAGAAAGCAAAAAAAGAAAACAAAAAATGGACATCTTATTATTAGTAGACCTCGAAATAAAGATTATTTAATTTATGATGGATTGCATGAGCCTATTATTGATAATAAAACTTGGGAATTCGTACAAGAAAAAAGAAAACAAAATGCTCCAAAAGTAAAACATAATAACACTATTCAAAATCCCTTAGCCGGTTTAGTGTTTTGTGAGAAATGTGGCAAACCTATGCAAAGACGACCATATACCAAAAATGACAAGCCTGCTACTCTTATGTGTTCTAATTCTAAATGTGATAATATAAGCTCTAAACTTTATATTGTAGAAGATAAAATCATTGATGCCTTAAAAATATGGCTTGAAAATTATAAAGTAGATTATTCAAGAAAAAATAATCTAAACTCTGATAATAATAAAATAATAGAAAAGTCTATTAGCACAACTAAAAAAGAATTAGAAAAAGAAAATGCTAAACTCAATAAAATCTATGAATTTTTAGAAAATGGAATATACACTAATAACGAATTTATAAGTCGTTCTAAAGCAATAAAATACAATATTCAAAGTTTAGAAAGTAAGTTAGAAGAATACAGTTCTATATTACAAAAAAATCTAGAAATACAAAATCAAAAAGAAATTATAATACCAAAGCTAGAAAATATTATAGATTTATATTATAATTTAGAAACAGCTGAAGACAAAAATGTTCTATTAAAAAGTATAATTAGTAAAGTTACTTATCTAAAAACGGAAAAGGCTATAAAAAAGGATTCTAGTCCTGTGAGCTTTGAATTACATATATATCCAAAGATATCTAAAACTTAGATTAGCAAATCCGTCTTAAAATATAGTATTTTTATTTTTTATTATATAATAAAAAGGTATTGAGAAAGGAATTTTAAAATTATGAATGATATAAGAAAAGATTTTTTGGAAAGTATACATATAAATACAAACAATTATCCTGCCACTTTTTATGAGAGAATTCAGAATATTCCTCTGTCAAACATAGAAACAGAATATTGTGCGGTTCCAAACTATTGTGATGGAAAAAAAGAAGAATTTCATATACGAGATCTTGTTGGAACAAATCATCAAAGATATGCTGGAAAAACATGGATAGAAGCATATTTAGATTTAGATAGAGGTGCAAATATTATTGAATTATACAATAAAAATCCAAATTATTATAAGGAAATTCGAGACCCTAATAAAACAGATTTAGGATTAATAAAGGTTGATGGAAAATATTATATTTTTGATAAAGCTGGTGGAGGAAATAACAGATTGATAACAATGAAGATAATGTATTTATCTGAAATAGCTAGTGGTAAAATTGATTCAGAAAAATTGAATGAAAAATATACTTTTTCAGCTAGAATTAGAGAAATTCCAAAAGATAGAGATTTACCATATATAATTATAGCCTTAGGTGAGGATTTAGATTATGGGGTTAACCACTCAAATGGGATTATTAGATTAACAAAAAAATTTAGTAATGATGTACTATTTGAGGGTGATTTAAAAAATATAAAAGATTTTTTTCTATCACTATTTGATACCAATATAAATGATGAAGAAGTAGTGAGACAAAGATTGGATAGTATTAGAAAAACATTTGGTTTTAGTGGAAAACAATATCAAGAAAAACTTGAACAACTACTTCCAGGAATAAGAGAATAAATCAACTAATTTTACAGTCAATAGCTAAGATTGTAATCCCTGTCTTTGCTACTGCATAAGTTATCTGTAAGATTTCACTTCACTTCGTTTGTGAAACCTAACAGCTTCCTTAAGCTATTGACATCATATTGGTACACATTCTTCTGTTCCAATATCATTTAAGATAGCTTTTGCATTTTGGTCTGGCATTCCAAATCTTTGAGATAAATATCTAAGTGATGCTGCTAATTCTCCATCTGGTCCACCATATTGTGATATAATGACTTTTGCAAGTTTTGGATCTGTACATTTGATATTGATTGGGTATTGTAACATTTTATTATATGTCCACATTTAAAAATTCCCCCTTTCCCATGGCCATGGTTCTTCAAGCCATCTCCATTTATTGCAAGGATAATTAATCGTTAATGGTCCATATACTTTTTGATATTTATCCTTTAATTCTTTTACTTCCTTACAATATTTTCTGTGCAAACAAAGTGCTTTTTGATCATTTGGATGTGTATCCAAATATAATGCTAATTCATTTATTGCAAATTCAAGACATCTAATGCGCTCAGCCATTTCTCTTCTTTCATCACAATCTACTGTTCTTTCAACATCTTGCATTTGATTGCAACACATCATTTCATTTTCTTCTTCGCATCCACAATTTCTATTTTGATTTATTGACATTTGTTGCACCCCTTTCCTATTTTATTGGTCATTGCAATATAATTAATTTCTTCCATTGATTGACCTGGTGAATATGGGCTTACTAATTCAGGAAAAATCGTTCCCATTTTTAATCCTACACATGGTTTAAATGTTCTATCCATGTATTGGATTGGAACATAACTTTGTGCTAACATTGGATTTTCTGGGAATACACTTTGTTCTTCATCAAAGCCACAAGCACAACTATTTGAATTGTCTTCATAAGATACAACATGATTACATTTTGTTTCCATGATATCATTTTGCATTTCACATGAATTATTTGAATAATTGTTGTTCATACAATAGCATTTTCTTCTACTAAACATATTAAAATTCCTCCTTTTGTTACATTATATGTACAGTAACAAAAAAGGTTGACATTTTTTATTCTTCTTTATTCTTTTTTTCTTTTATAATTTGCTCTAAATTTAGGTTTCTATTTATTTATAAATGCTGTATATTATTGTTTTGCATTATTTGACTTAACATAATCTTTTTGATATACTAATTAAAATTTTGTTAGTTTCATTTTATATGAACTCCAAAATAAAATAAATATTTTAAAGGAGGTTATTTATATGTTACCGGAGGTACGGAAACTAATTAAAGAAAACAAAAAACTACTTTATACTTTCAGAAAAGGAGGAGCAAATTTAAAAGGAGGAACAAATTTATTAGAAAAACACAAGACTGAATTACGTAAATATCTAAATGAATCTTTTCCAACCATATTAAAGAAAATACAACTGTTAAAAAAATACAAAATTATATTGGATGACAACTTTGTCATCAATCCTGAATTTGCCTATTTTGCAGGTTTTTATATAACTGAAAATGAAATAGAGATTGAACTCATAAATTTTCAGTTTGAACCTGTATTAGAGAAAATAGCACCAAACTTTCCACATAAGGTCATTTTTGAAGGTAATAATTGCTTACGTGTTTTACAAGACCTGGTACAAAAGTTATGGGATATTGTTCCCTTTGTGTCTGGTTCTATTGTTTTCAACAAATATATGTGCTATGGTGAAAATCAAGATATTGCGTACAATATACAAGGAAACACTTTCCAAAATGATGCTTTATCACTGATGATTAACAATTGTTCATCCTTTTTACCTAAGGCATTTGAAAATATCGTACAAGTAGATAATGTATTAGCATATACATTGTATTTACGGGAAAAAGTCTACGAATCTGACGCAATCATATATTATGATTTAGATGATGGCCGAATTGGATATGTAAAACACAATATACTTTCAAAAGAATCCAATATCGCATCTGGACTTGTATTTCCAAGATATACTGATAAACAGAAGAATACATTAAAGGCTTTGGAATCTTTATCTGATGAAAAATATGTGTTTCAATTAGATACCATCATATCATCAGGAATTCTGTCTATTATCGATCAGACAAATCTTCAGGTAAGATCTATACTAAATCCAGAATATTTCATTATAGATGGTAAATGGGTAAAAGAACCATATTTTTATGACTTTTATCAAGAAAACACTCAAATTTTTACTACATATAATGAAATTGCGAATTTTTTATATTTGAATTGCTCTGGACCTCTTATAATGAAAAAAGAAGAACAGCCTCAAAAAGGCGCAGCCATATATGCTGCATATTCCTTTTTCGGTTGGGAGTTAAAGTGGTGAAAAGTAAAAAGTGAGTTTGGGGTCCATCCCCCAAATTCACTTTTTACTTTATATATGTATTAATTTTGTTTATATATCTGTATATAATTTAAAATATTATATTTTTCATCCAAAAATGCAATACATAGAAATACAAATGCTAGTAAAATAATAAAAATAATTGTCGAAATAATCATATCTATACACATTGATTTCCTATCTCCCTTATTTTTATTAATACAAAAAGCATAAACAGGAACTAAATATATACCAATTGTACATCCTATTACATATATCTTCATATCGTCAATTATACCATGAAACATCGCATGCATTAACATCATTGCTAAAAATACATATATACAATTAATAAACCATAGTATAAATTGTATTACGATATACATAGCAATCCTTTCTGATTTACGATATTTATTTAATAATAAAATAGAGCTAATACAACTAATTATTAATGATGCAACAAGTGCTATATCCATGGCAAACCTCCCCCCAAAAAATGATTACTCATTCAAATTTTCTTCTTTTATAACGTCTCCCTTATCATTATAATATGTAAGTATATGCTCTCCATTTTCACCATAATATTCTTTTAATTTTGGATATCTTTTTCTAACTAGAAAATTTATATATTCATAATAGTTAATACGTTTGTCCCAAAATGATTGTGTATATGTTACCATTTTTTGATTTTCATAAGTAACAATATTTTCTTCTTCACAAGTAACAGCAAAAAATAATAACGCATATGGAGTACAAAACATGATTAAAATAATAAATAATATGATTCCTATAATTTTTATGGATTTCTTTTTTGTCCTTAATATGAGTTGTATGATTCCTGCTATAAATCCTATTATAAAGACACCCCAAGATACTATATAAACCCATCCTCTATATTCCATATTACATTTCAGTAAAATTTCCCTTGATGCCACTAAAATAAAAAGATATAGAAACCAGTAAAATAATATTGTTTTTTTATATTTTTCAAAAAATAGCATTTGAACGTTCTCCTTTTATTAGATTACATTTGTAAACCATTTGTAGTTTATATCAAGAAATTTATTTTGTCAACAACAATTATATATTTTATCTTTTTTATAGTAAAATCTTTAATTTTATGATATATTACTTTCAAAGGAGGAATCAAATAATGGATTTACATATATTAATAGAAACTGCCAAAAAAGCCAGAGAAAATGCCTATACCCCATATTCTAATTATAAAGTAGGTTGTGCTTTACTGACTAAAAGCGGAAAGGTTTTTTCTGGATGTAATATTGAAAATGATGGACTTATGTCTATTTGTGCAGAAAGAGTTGCTTTTACCAAAGCCATTTCCGAAGGTGAAAAAGATTTTGAATGTATTTTAGTGTTAGGTGGAAAAGAAGAATTACAATATACCTCTCCTTGTGGATATTGTCGACAATTCATGTCTGAGTTTTGTGATAAAAATTTTGAAATTTATATGTATTATGGTAATGATAAAATAGATAAAAAAACATTAGAGGAATTGCTACCTAATAATTTTAGTTTATAGAAAAGGGAAATTGGGGACGGACTCATTTTTCCCTTTTTATATTAAAAATCCAAAAATATAGAATATAAAAAAATGAAACGATTTTGCGTATCTAAATTTGAATTTAGAAATTATTAAAGAAAAAAGTGAGGAATGCTCATTTTGCTTAAGATTTATAGCAACAATGAGAGCGGCTCACTTTTTTCTTTTAGAATTTCTATGAAAATTTAGCTTATACAAAATTGTGTAATGATTTTATATTCTATATTTTTGTTTAGAACCCAAAAAGGGAAAAATGGGTCCGTCCCCAATTTCCCTTTTTTATATTATACGATAGCAACTCCACCTATAACTTTGTTTTCTGTTGCATCTGGTAATATTTTTGGTCCTCCTGCAAGAACAACTTTATCACCTTTTTCTAAGATTCCTTCTTTTTCTAATTCAGCAATTCCTTTTTGAATTGTATCTTCAATTGTTTTTCCATCTTTAACTAAGATTGGTGTTACATTCCATGTAATTGCTAATTGATAATATGTTTGTTCATTATCTGTTATAGCAAATATTGGGCAACCTGGTCCCATACCAGCAATCATTCTTACTGAATCACCTTTATGTGTATAAGCAACAATTGCATCTGCTTCTACTTGGTAAGCTGTTACACATGTTGTATAAGCAATATTTTTTTCTAAATCTTCTGAATCTATTTTTTTGAAGTTCTTTTTGCTAAATCTCTTCCAGTAATTAACTGTTCCCTCAATTGATTTTGATATTTTAACCATTGTTTCAACACATTCTACTGGATATTTACCCATAGCACATTCTCCAGAAAGCATGATACAACTTGTCATATCATATACAGCATTTGCAACATCACTAACTTCTGCTCTTGTTGGTCTTGGGTTAGAAGTCATTGATTCTAACATTTGTGTAGCTGTTACTACTGGTTTACCAACTTGGTTACATCTTTTGATAAAGTGTTTTTGAACAATTGGAACTTGTTCCATTGGTATTTCAACACCCATATCTCCACGTGCTACCATGATACCATCTGATATTGCTAAAATTTCTTCAAAGTTATCAATACCCTCTTGGCTTTCAATTTTTGATATAATTTTGATGTGTTCTCCACCATTTGCTTTTAATAAGTCTTTGATTGCTTGAACATCTGATGCTCTTCTTACAAATGAAGCAGCTATCATATCAAATCCTGCTTTAATTCCGTTTGTAATATCATCAATATCTTTTTGTGCTAAAGCTGGTAAGTTTAATTTTAATCCAGGAACATTCATTGTTTTTCTGCTTCCTAATCTTGCTGTATTTAATGCTTTACATTTAATATCTTTTCCAACAATTTCTACAACTTCAAACTCTAAAGCTCCGTCGTCAACTAGGATTTTAGCTCCTGGTTTTACGTCTTGATATAAGTTTTTGTAACTAATTGTTGTTTTTGTTTCATTTCCAATAATATCATCATAAACAAATGTAAATTCTTGTCCTTCATTTATAGTTACTTTTTCATCTCCAGACTCAAGTTTTCCTGTTCTAATTTCAGGTCCTTTTGTGTCTAATAATAAAGCAACTGGTTTGTTTAATTTTTCTCTTACTCTTTTTATTGTTGCTATTTTTTCTGCGTTTTCTTCATATCCTCCATGTGAAAAGTTAATTCTTGCTATACCTAATCCTGCTTTAACTAGGTTTGTAAACATTTCTTCACTTTCGCTTGCTGGTCCGATTGTACCAATGATGTTTGTTTTTCTTAAAACTTGTTTCATTTCTTATTCCTCCCTTATTTCTTAAAAACCATTTCGTATTATATCATAGCTTTATAGTATTTTTCAATGTTTTTAAATATTTTTTGCAAAAAAACTATAAAAAATGTTACTGTTCAGACTAGAAAAATAAAAATATCCTTATTAGCTATATGCTAACAGGGATATTTTTATATATGTTTGAT
>CALXFG010000010.1 GCA_944387505.1 uncultured Clostridia bacterium | reverse complement strand
AATTCCCAATCATCTAATATAACTGTATCACCTTCACAAACGCCCATTTCTTTTAATTTATCTTCAATTCCCATATTCTTCAAACATTTTTGTAAGTAATACATAGACTCATTATCTTCGATGTTAACTCTTCCCATTAATCTTTGAACAGCTCTTCCTGATACAATAAAGACACCATCTTCTATCTTAATTGTCCAATCATCTTCTTTTTCTTCTAATGTATATACTTTTTTATCTTCTATTTCTACCAATTCCTCTTTTGGTAATGTTTTCAATACTTCTGCTACATGATCAATTAATTCTTGAACACCTTGTTTTGTCGCTGCTGAAATTTTGTACAATTCTAATCCTTCTTTTTTAGCCAAATCTTCCACTTCTTTTATCAATTCTTCATTTTGTACATCAATTTTATTTGCTACAATAATTTGCTTTCTGGTACTTAGTTTTTCACTATAATTTTTTAATTCTTTATTAATCGTATAAAAATCATCTACTGGATTTCTTCCTTCTTGTCCTGATACATCTAAAAAGTGTAGTAATAATCTTGTTCTTTCTACATGTCTTAAAAATTGGATTCCTAAACCTACACCTTCACTAGCACCTTCTATGATTCCTGGAATATCTGCAATGACAAATCCATCACCATTCTTGGTTTTAACAACACCTAAGTTTGGTTGTAAAGTCGTAAAATGGTAATTCGCAATTTTAGGTTTCGCATCAGTAACAATTGATAAAAATGTAGATTTACCGACATTTGGAAATCCTAATAGTCCTACATCTGCCAATAATTTTAATTCTAATATGACTTCTTTTTCTTCTCCTTTATCTCCATCTTCTGAAAATCTAGGAGCTTGTCTTGTTGAAGTAGCAAAATGAGAGTTTCCTCTTCCTCCTCTTCCACCTTTCAAAACCAATTCTGTTTGTCCTGGTGTCGATAAATCTGCTACCACTTTTCCGGTTTCTACATCTTTTACTACTGTACCTATTGGAACTTTGATATATAAGTCCTTTCCATATTTTCCATTACAATGACTTCCACTACCATTTTCACCATTTCCTGCTTTAAATTTTTTATTATATCGAAAGTCAATTAATGTATTTTTATCTTTATCAACTTGGAAATAGATATCTCCACCTTTTCCACCATCTCCACCATCAGGTCCGTCCTGCTGCTACATATTTTTCGCGTCTAAAAGATACAGCTCCATTTCCGCCATCTCCTGATTTTATAATTATTTTTGTATAATCTGTAAACATGTTATTCTCCTTTTCTAATACAAATCATTTTCTTTTCCATCAATTCCATCTTGAGGTCTAAATGCTGGTAACATGATTAATAACAATTTCATTTTACCCGCAAAAACAAATTCTGTATTCTTAGGAATTTCTATTAAATCATCCTTTTTTACATCAAATGTTTCTTCACCTATTTTAAATTGTCCTTTTCCTTCTACTACATAATATATTTTATTGCTATGTACATTTGTGTGATATTTATCATGACCTTTAAAACAATCTTCTATAGAAATACTAATAGCTTGTGTATTTAGTATATAATTATATCCATGTAATCCCTTTTGTGAAAAAGATGGTTCCTGTGGCAATTTTTTTATATATTTCATACATTCTCTCCTTTTATTTTGTATATATTAAGAACCAAACTGTTTTATTCAATATACGGCAACATTATTCAAAATAATTTAATTTCATCGCTTTCTTTACCTTTTTCATTGTCTCTTGTGCTGTTTTTCTTGCTTTTTCTGTTCCTTCTTTTAAGATTTTATCCACTAGTTCTGGATTTTCTTCATAATATTTTCTTTTTTCTCTAATTGGTTTTAAATATTCACTAATATTTTTTGCTAATTGTTTTTTACAAGCAACACATCCTCTTTTTCCTGCTCTACATTCAGCACATACGGTATCAATTTCTTCTTTGCCAGAAAATAATTTATGATAATATGCTACCATACATATATCAGGATTTCCTAAATCATCTTTTTTTATTCTATTTGGATCTGTTACTGCACTCATAACTTTTTTAGTGATTTCCTCTTCTGAATCTGATAAATAGATAGCATTTCCAAGAGATTTTCCCATTTTTTCATTACCATCTAATCCTTTGATTCTTTTTCCTTCTGATAATACAATTTTAGGTTCTGTTAATACTTCTCCATAAATACTATTAAATTTTCTAACAATTTCTCTACATTGTTCAATTAATGGTTCTTGGTCTTCACCCGTTGGAACTAATTCTCCTTCAAAAGTCGTAATATCAGCAGCTTGACTTACTGGATATCCTAAAAATCCATATGTAACACTTTCTCCAAATAATTCTTTCTTTTGGGCTATTTCTGTTTTGACTGTTGGATTTCTTTGAAGTCTTGCAATCGTTACCAAATTTGAATAATATACAGTTAATTCTGCTGTTTCTGGTATCATAGATTGAATATATATCGTTGTTTTTTCTGGATCAATTCCACATGATAAATAATCCATTGCTAATTCCCTTACATTTTTTCTTACTTTTTCTGGATTATTAAAATTGTCTGTTAATGCTTGCACATCTGCAATTAATATATAGATATCATAATCTCCACTATTTTGCATTTCTACTCTCTTTTTTAATGAACCAAAATAATGTCCTATATGTAATTTTCCTGTTGGTCTATCTCCTGTTAACACTCTTTTTTTCATCATTTTATTCCACCTTTTCCTTCTCGTTTTAATATCAATATTATACTAGATTATATGCAATTTTTCAAGTAATTTCCATTTATCTAAAAAAATCTATGTAGAATTACAATAAACTAAAGAAATTTTTTTTATTTATTAAGAACATAGCTAATCTTGGATAAAATAAGGGGTGGCATAACGCCACCCACCTACGGAGTTCTGATAAAGAGTCTTAATCTTTTCTTGCACCACACTACAGAATATGAAACTTTCACATTCTGCAACATAGATACATTAATCATCGTCTTTTCTACCTCTCTCGTTTCTTTGATAAACTTTTCCAGATACTCATTTATGTTTCTTTTACTGGTTTCATCTTGAAACTGGGGAGAATAGTATATTTCTACATATATACTCCCTACTTTAAATTTGCTATCCAACTTGAAATTTCGAACAGTTTGAGGAGAAATCTCTTTATATCCTCCCCCATAAAAATAATACTCGTCTAAATTTCTTTTGGTTGTTTTTCTTCTTGTTCTTGCTCTTGGTAGCATACTGCAACTCCTTTCTACACTCTTTATCACTATATATTATAGCATTTTTTTAGTCTTTAGTAAAATCAAACACAGATAGCAAAATTTGAAATCTTATACATATATCTTCAAGATAAAGGTCTATTTTTCTATACAATAAAAAGTCACCTATTGATTCTTAGGTGACTATATCATTTTAGCAATTAAATCATAATCACTAACCTCTGTTACTTTACAGTTTATAAAGTGATTTACAATTTCTTCTGGCTTTTTATCTGTTTCATTTTTTATATACACAATTCCATCCATTTCTGGTACATCTTGCATGGTTCTTCCTATATAATATTTTCCATCAAAGGACATATCTTCAATTAGTACTTCATATGTTTTACCCATTTTTTTGCTTTGAATTTCCTTAGAAATTTCTTGTTGGATTTGCATAATTTGATGATATCTTGCTTTCTTTGTATTTCCATGAATTTGATTTGGTAATTTTTCTGCTGGTGTTCCATCTTCTTTTGAATACATAAATGTACCTAATTTATCAAACTTTGCAACTTTTACAAATTCTTTCAACTCTTCAAAGTCTTGTTTTGTTTCTCCTGGAAAGCCTACAATTAAACTTGTTCTTAAGACAACATCTGGTATGTTTTTACGAATTGTTTCTAATAAATTTTCTATTTGTTCTTTATTTGTTTTTCGATTCATTCTTTTTAATACTGTATTAGAAATATGTTGGATTGGTATATCAAAATAGTTGGCAATCTTATCATTATTTGCCACAACATGAATTAATTCTTTCGTAATGCCTTCTGGATATGCATACAAGAAACGAATCCATTGTATTCCTTCTATTTTACTTAATTTTTCTAATAATTCTGCTAATTTCGATTCTCCATATATATCCATACCATATTTCGTTGTATCTTGTGCTATTACAATTAATTCTTTGATTCCTTTTTTAGCCAACATATTTGCCTCTTCTAGAATATCCTCCATTTTTCTACTTACAAATGGTCCTCGGATATATGGTATGGCACAATATGTACACTTATTACTACATCCTTCTCCTATTTTTATATAGGCATAATTCTTTCCTGTTGTAATGGTTCTATTCAAAAATTCTTGCTCAGTAAACATTGGCATTTGTGGTATTTCCGTTATTTTTTTACTTGTCTTTTTCTTTTCTTTTTGGACAATGCCTCTTTTTAGTAAATCTTCTATTTTATCCCATAATTTATCATAATCCTCTATTTTTATAAACAAGTCCACTTCTGGTAAAGCTTTTACTAATTCTTCATAATATCTTTGAACTAAGCATCCCATAACAATTAAATATTGACATCTTTGTTTTTTGTATTCTGCCATTTCCAATATAGTATTAATTGCCTCTTCTTTTGCAGATTCTATAAATCCACAAGTATTGATGACTAGAATATCTGCTTTTTCCTCTTCATTAACAACTTGAAATCGATTATCTTTAAATATCCCTATTAAACATTCTGTATCAATTAAATTCTTACTACAACCTAGTGATATAAATCCTACATTCATTTTTATTCTATCCTCTCTATGTTCAGCTTTTATGACTGCATATATGTTTTCTAGTCATTTCCATTAAATCTAGTTTTGTAAATCCTTCTATTTGTGTTTTGCTTCTGTCTTTTCTTAATTCTTTTCTTAATAAGTTTTCTATTTCTTTTTTATCTTCTTCTTCTTGCATATCTATATAGTCAATAATGATAATGCCTCCTATATCTTTAAGTCTTAATTGTTTTGCAATTTCAATTGTTGCTTCTTTATTGACTTTAAAAACAGTATCTTCCATTGTTTTATTTCCTGTATATTTTCCAGTATTGACATCAATAGCTGTTAATGCTTCTGTTTTATCAATTGTAATAAATCCTCCACATTTTAGCCAAATTTTCCTATTATTTATTTTATTGATTTGCTGTTCTAAATCATATATGTCAAAAATGGATTCTTCACTTTTTACTACTATTGGTAAATTTTTATATTCTGGATTTTCACTTTTTATTTTGCTAATTTCATTATAGTCTATACTTTCATTTACAATTACTTGTGCGATTCCTTTATTTGCTAGATCCATTAACATTTTTTCAACAATATCTTCACTTGTATATAATTGTCTTGGTACTTTTTGTGTTTCATCCTGGCTATCTTTGACAATTTTTTCCCATTTACCTTCTACATGTTTTATATCTTCTATAATTTCTTTTTCTTTTCCCTCTGCAGATGTTCTAATAATAGCTCCATTTCCCTTTGAAATATTTTCACTTACTAATTTTTTTAGCCTTTCTTGTTCTTCCTCATTTTCTATTTTTTGTGAAACTGTAATAATATCTGTATTTGGCATAAGTACAATATATTTTCCAGGTAGATTAATATGTGTTGATATTCTTGCTCCTTTTTTCTCATTACTATCTTTTTTGATTTGTACCAATAATTTTTGATTTGGTTTTATAACTTCATGAATATCTTGGCTTAATATTGCTTTTTCCTTTTTTTCATCTTTTTTTTCCAGAATATCCTTTAAATGAATTAAACTATTTTTTTCTATTCCAATATCGACAAAAGCAGCTTGCATTCCTTTTACAATATCTTTTACAACCCCTATATATATATTTCCTTCGTTTTTACTATCTTCTTCCCCTTCTTCATAATATTCTATTAAATTTCCATCTTCTACTAATGCAATTTGTCTTTGCTTTGCTTTTCTTTTTATTATTAATTCTAACATCTTGCTTTCCCTCTCTTGCTTAATTAAATTTATTCATTGCTGAATCTACACCGTGTTTTATCATTTCTATGACAGCATCTTTTGCTTTATCTGTTCCTTCATTTAATTTTTCTTTGTCTTCTTCTGATGAAATCTTCCCTATGACATATTGAATTCTATCATTTTTGTCTTCAGGTGTTCCAATTCCCACTCTGATTCTGGTAAATTCCTCTGAATTCAAATTTTGTATAACAGATTTCATTCCATTATGAGAACCTGGCCCTCCTTTTTTTCTTATCTTTATTTTTCCTGGTTCTACATCCATATCATCATAGATAACGATGATATCTTCTAAATTGAGTTTATAGAATTGAATGGCTTCTATTACACTTTCTCCACTTAAATTCATATAAGTTTGTGGTTTTAAAAGAATGACTTTTTCATTTTCAATCATTCCTATTCCATAAATTCCTTTAAATTTATGTTTATTTATTTCAATTGCATATTGCTTTGCTAATTTGTTTATTGTATCAAATCCCATATTATGTCTTGTATTGGCATATTCATTTTCAGGATTTCCTAACCCTATTATTAAAAACATGTTCATTCCTCTTTCTAAACAGTAATCTATACTATTTTACATTGTTTTTGCTTGTTTTTCAAGTTTTATTCAATAAATTTTCGTTTGCTACAAGAAATTTGTTACAATTCAGTGTCCAAATCCTGGAAGAAATAAATATTATTTTATAAATTTACATAATATATACTATACAAAAGTATAAAAATATGATATAATTCACTCATTATAAGCATTTTTTGTATTTTTATTAGTTAACATTTCCATTTACCATACATGAAAATGTTGAAATATATGTAAATGCCTCTTATATATTGATAAAGAAAGGAATTTTTTCAATGAATCAAGAACTTAGTACAAAACAAGAAATGATAGTAGATGAAATCGAACAACTAGAAAAAAAAATATTAGAAATTTCTATGCTGGGACAATTTGAAACTGCTGAATCATATACATCAAGGCTAGAAGATATAAAAAATAGAACATTACTATATTATTCTAAAAATTCTTCTCCAGGACTAAGTAATGAAGAAGCATCTATTATTAAAGACATTGCATATTTGGAATATGATATCAAAGTATTTTTTATAGAAAAAGGAAATGCCTTAAAAGCAAAGAAAAAAAATACTAACTACCAAGAAAAAATGAATTCTATTATAAAAAATATGCAAGAAAAAACGACTAAAGAATTATGGGAAACTTTATTACAAACAGTCAATGATTGGAAAACAGATCATCCCTCTACTGTTGCGTTAGAAATGGGAAAAAAAGAAATTGCAAAAATTGTACTAAAACTTATAGAACTACAAATATCAAGAAATGAAGTAATTGATTTAAATATGATTGAACAATATTGTGATTATGATGATTTTTTATCTGTCGTAAAAGATAGATTAATCAATATTGCTCAAGAACAAGATATTTATGAACAAAAAGAAACATTATCCATTGCCAAAAATCTAGATAGAAAAAATTTAGCAGATCCTAAATTGTGGCATATATTAACTTATAAAAGGGAATTTCATTTTTTTGAGCTAGATAGTACTAACAATTACTCTCTTACAATGGATTATAATTCTTCAACAGAAACTAGGCTAACGCCAAAAACATATGATAGCATTCTATCTAACATTATGCTTAAACTATATTTAAAATTCACACGGAACAGATGCTAAATTTGTTTATGCTAAAAAAGATAGCGAAACAGGAGAATATATAAAAACAATTAAAAAATTTGATTCCTTATATAATTATGATGCATGGAATCCACCTCTAGAAGAACATTTAGAACTTTTAAAGATTGTCACTCCAGATTTCGAAATAGAAGGTGCAGAAGCACTTGTTCAATTTTTATCTCAAAAAGGACATCTAACTTTACCATTATCAGATGGTACATTTAGTCAACGTCAAGCAAATGTAAGAGTAACTTATGGGACCATAAATCCTATCAGAAAAAAAATTGAAAATATATATTCAAGATATATGAGCATAGATAGAGAAACTTTAATAGACAAACATCCTGAAGAAAAAATAATACAAATAGTCACTCCTGAAAAAAACTTGCAGGATGATAGGGAAATTGTTAAATTCATTAGAGAAAAAGGATTATATCCAGAACCAATTAATGAATTTGTCTGTAAATACATAGATGAAGCTACAGGAATTGTTCCTCATATCCTCTGTGGCTTTGAGACTGACCAAAGTGCTACAATTGTATATACTCGAAAAAATTTTGAAAGACTTATTTTAAATCCGCCTTTTGAGACTATTGAAATTATTGAAATCAATACAGAGAAAGAAAAATTAAATACTGAGACAGATATTCTTAGATATTTAAATAACCTATGTGGTACAGATACTAAATTGATTATGAGTCGATATCCAGATTGGTGGAAAAATAAATATGCATATAGTCAATATCAAGCATATGATCAAATTGCCCCAGAAGACAAATTTTATCCGATAAAATCTAGGATTATTTACTGTACTTTAGACGACATAACAAAAATTGACGGTAATATTTGGCACATAAATCAATTGGTAACAAATAGAAAAAACATAGAAAATGTCATACAATGTGATGATTCCTTGCGTATTACAAACCTTATTTTATTAGATGATGCTACAAACTTAGATATAAGTAAATTACACTGTGGGAAAATCTCTAATATTAAACGCTCTAAGGCTCCCATTACTGTATCTTTTCCTATGCCTGAAGATAGATAAATAGTTAGAACAAAGCGAAAACGAATATTGATATTTTATTTTAATGACACAAAAAAAAGCACTACAAAAAGTGCTTTTTTATTTATTCTTATTCTGCTGATTCCTCTGTTTCTGGAGCTTCATAAGCCTCTAATATAGCTTTTTGAATTTTCTCTCTAGTTTCAGCATTGATTGGATGAGCTATATCTTTGAATTCTCCGTTTGGAGTTTTTCTACTTGGCATAGCTATAAATAATCCATTTTGACTTTCGATAACTTTGATATCATGAATAACGAATTCGTTATCGAATGTTACAGAAGCAACAGCTTTCATTCTGTTCTCTGAATTTACTTTTCTTAAACGTACATCTGTGATTTGCATTTTGTAGTGCACCTACCTTCCTTAAGTTTTAAAAAATTTTTGTACATATTTTACTCTTATGTACAATTATATTATTCTCCATAAAAAATTTTTTTCCTTCTTTTTTTTACATTTTTTTTATTTTTTTATTTTTTATAAGAAAACGTGCGTTAACGAAATCAAAGATTTCCACGCACAAGTGTAGCAAAATCGCTTTATGTTTATATATAAATATCTGTCATTTTATTATCTATATTTTCCATGTATGGTGTAGCACTTTTTAGTTATTTTAATATATTAAAATATATTATTTTTGTTTTCTACTATTTAGCATTAGTATATTTCCCCAAAAATAATCTTATTATGCACGCATTTTATCGTATAAATTTCTACAAAAGTATTGAAATTTTCATGATATAATTATATAATTTCTTTTGAAATTTTATGCGAATTAAATATTTACAAAGGAGTGTCTTTTCATGCCGAATATAGATAATTTAAAGAAATATAAAAATATACATATGATTGGAATTGGTGGAGTTAGCATGAGTGGAATTGCTGAAATTCTTCATAACTGGGGATTCCACATTACTGGCTCTGATTTAGCTGATTCTGAATCTGTTCAAATATTAAAAAATAGAGGAATTCAAGTTACGATTGGACATAATATAGAAGATGTAAAAAAAGCTGATGTTGTTGTTTATTCTGCAGCCATTAAACCAGAAGATCCTGAAATGATGGAAGCAAAGAAACAAAATATTCCAACAATTGAAAGAGCTGATTTTTTGGGAGAAATTACAAGATGTTTTAAGGATACCATTTGTATTTCTGGAACACATGGAAAAACCACCACAACTTCTATGATTTCTCTTTGCTTTATGAAAGCTTTAACAGATCCTAGTATCCAAGTTGGTGCTTATTTAAAACAATTAGACGGAAACTATAGAGTAGGAAATAGTGAACATTTTATTATAGAAGCTTGTGAATATGTAGAAAGCTTTTTAAAATTTAGCCCTAAAGCTGAAATTATTTTAAATATAGACAATGACCATTTAGATTATTTTAAGAATTTAGAAAATATAAAAAAGGCTTTTATTAAATATGTCAAATTATTACCTGATGATGGTATTTTAATTTTAAATGGAGACGATACGAATTGTTTAGAATTAGCTAATGAAACAAATGCCACAGTTATTACCTATGGTATTTCTAATAAAGATGTAGATATTTATGGTGCAAATATCGAGTTTAATGATGATGGCTTTGCAAAATTTGATGTTTACGATCATAATAAATTTTTGGATACATTCCAATTATCTGTTCCTGGTAAACACAATGTTTCAAATGCGCTTGCATGCATTTCTATTTGTATGAAATATGATATATCATTAGATATTATAAAATCTGCACTATCAGAATTTACTGGTGCTCATAGAAGATTTGAATATAAAGGAAAAATCAATAATATGGTAAGTGTTTACGATGATTATGGACATCATCCAACAGAAATCATCGCTACTGCAAAATCTCTAATGAATAAGAAATATCATGAATCTTGGGTTATTTTCCAACCACATACCTATAGTAGAACAAAAAATTTATTAAACGAATTTGCCAATGCATTATTGAATTTTGACCATGTTATTGTATTAGATATTTATGCTGCTAGAGAAACCAATACTTATAACATTTCCTCTAAAGATTTAGTAGATAAGCTTCATTCTTTAGGAAAAAAAGCTTTGTATATACCTGATTTTAACGAATGTGCAAACTATGTAAAAGCACATGTTGAAAAAAATGACATTGTTTTAACTCTAGGAGCTGGAACAGTTACTAATATTGGTCCAATGCTAGTTGACTAAAAGGGAATTTGGGGACGGACCCATTTTTCCCTTTTTAAAATTAAATTAGAAAAAATATAGAATATAAAAAAATGAAACGATTTTGCGTATCTAAATTTGAAACTAGAAATTCTTAAAGAAAAAAATGAGGAATGTTCATGGGCAATCCAGTGATATATTCATTTCTTATAAATGTCTCGGCTCAATACGTACATTACTCTTTCTACATCAAAAATAAATGAGCCTCTCGCTGCAAGAATTCGCGCTTCCTCATTTATTTTTGATTAAGAAAGAGTACAAGTACTCCAATCACATTCGACATATTATGCGAAATGAATATATCACTGGATTGAGCCTGAATGAAAGCGGCACATTTTTTTCTTTTAGAATTTCTGTGAAAATTTAGCTTATACAAAATCGTGTAATGACTTTATATTCTATATTTTTTAGTATAGTAATCCAAAAAAAGGGAAAAATGAGTCCGTCCCCAAATTCCCTTTTAGTCAACTTCTTTGGATTGTTTTAACATTAAATCTCCAAATATGGCATAACCTTCTGTGGATGAATTTACTAAAACATGTGTCACAGCTCCAATAAATTTTCCATTTTGGATAATTGGTGATCCACTCATTCCTTGAATGATACCTCCTGTTTTTTCTATTAATTCTTCATCTGTTACTTTTATTTCCATACTTTTATTATTATAATTATTCTCTTTATATATTTTTGTTATTTCAATCTCATATTCTTTTACAGTCTGATTATCTAAGCTACATAAGATGGTTGCTTTCCCTGTTTTTATTTCATCTCTTGTAGCCACTTCCATTTCTCTACTTGTATCAATATTTAAACTAGATAGATCTTGTATTTTCCCATATATTCCAAATTCTGTATTTTTTGTAATTTCACCAATAGTTTCTTGTTCTTCTACTGTTCCTTGGATTTTTCCTGGATTACCATCTTCCCCCTTTTTTATATTCAATACTTTTGCTGTTACAAATTCTCCTGATGCAATATTTAACAATTCACCTGTATCAATATCTGTTATTCCATGTCCTAAAGCTCCAAATTGTTTTGATGATGGTTCATAAAAAGTAACTGTACCTACACCAGCTGCGCTATCTCTTACCCATAAACCTAATTTATACTCTTTTCCATTTGTTTTTACTGGTGTTATACTACATTCCTTTGTTTTTTCTTCATGAATATATTGTATTTTGACATTTTTTCCTTTTGATAAATTAACATGTTCAATTAAATCATCTGTTGAATAAATAATATCATCATTTACCTTTACAATGGTATCCCCTTCTTCTATTCCACAGTTTTCATAAGGTTTATATAGTTTACTATCTTCACCTTCAATTTCAGACATTCCCACCACTAAAACACCATTCGTATACAATTTGACACCTGCAATATTTCCCATGGGAATGACTGTCGTTCTTGGCAAAACAGATACATCCACGTTTTTTATAAACAACTTATCAAATAAACTAACAGATATTTTCTCATTTCCGACTGCATCAATTGTCTTTTGCCCAGTATTCGCAGAAACAGTTAAAACATCCTCTTTTGCATCTAATGTAATACCAAAAAATGTTTTTAATGCTATATCTTCGCCTTCAAATATTGTTATTTCGTCTGGAATATGATAAATGACTAAAATATAAATATAGATAACAAATAAAAAAACTAATAATATTATTTTTCCTAAATTTTTTCTATACATATTTTCTCCTATTTTAGGTTTTATAATATTATTAGCTTTTTTAATTTTTTTATACATTTTTTTATATTTCAAATTGTTGTCTATGTTCTGTTGGATTTCTAAATACTTTATATGTACTATATCTTTCTCTACCTAATGCTGTATAATATGCTTTTGCTAATGCTGGTTTGTCATCTAAATATTCATATATATTATCTACTACATTATTATTCGTTTGCATAATATAACAAGTATAACACCCTAATTCTGTGTGTGGATGATAATAATGGATATCTCCTGATGTATCTGTATAATTCTTTTTAGCAAAATCATTACTTAAAATTCCTTTTAGATTTGTTCCTGATATGATATCTGATTCTGTAGAAGTTACCCTATGAAAATAGCCGTCACTTGGTGTTTTTACAATATATATTGAATTTTCTGTTACCACTTCTTCGTTACTATTATTATTAATAACAGAATATCCATTATATATTTTTCCTCCAATGCTCAAACCTTGTAAAAAACTGATTACACTAACATTATTTAATATATTATCCCAATCTTCTTCTGCCAATTTTGGCATTCTAAAGTTATATTTTAGTCCACTATCATAGTGATTGTAATTGGCTAAAGCAACAGATAAATTACTTTCAATCACATATCGAATAACTGCCATTCTATGTGAATTAAAATTAGAATTTGGTTCTTCTATAGAGATACCATTGTCTTCATAAGCAAAAATTTTATAGTTTGTATTATTAACAAAATCATATACTGGATTGCCATCTTCATCTGTAATTCCCTGTAAAGGATTTCCATTTGAATCTACTGCATTGGCTGGTGTTAAATCATCTAATCCATATCCTTCTAATCTTGTTCTAAAATCTGCTGCCTCTTTATAATAACGATATGCCATATCATTATCACCTAATTTGAATGGACCTTGATTAGGAAGTCTGTCTCCATTAAACAGTTGAAACCAATCATTTTGACTTGCATCATAATAGTATTTTGCTCCATTGATTTTGATATATGGATACAAACCATCTTCTATATTTGAAACTGGATCATTTCCTATATATTCATATAACTGACCTTCTGGTTCTATTGTTACACCTCTATAAGTTATTGTTGAGCCATTTTCTGTAATTCCATTAATTAAATATCCTGCATCATTAACATATTTTCCATTGGCAATCCCTTGAATCGTAATATAATTATCTAATGCATATGTAATCACCACATCTGTATTAGATCCTTTTTTATATCGGCAACTATAAAAGATATATGGCTTTAGTCCTGTTATTTGTTCATCTGCGTGATATTCTGCACTTGGATTATTAGCTAAATTGTTAGCGGTTTCCTCATCTAATGTATTTTCAAATGGAGAATAGATATAAAATCCATCATACATTGTAAAAACAAGTGCAGGCACATATTCTTTTAAAACCTCACTATTATAACCTGCCATATTAAAATCGGTTGCTAATGTCGTAAAAAAAGTATTGGCTGCTGCTTCTATATCTCTAATTTTTGAATTTACCAAATCAGATGTACTACTATTAGCCGTATTCATCTCAAATGCCTTAATGGAACTGGATGTTGCATTATCTAATTTGGTATCATACGAAATTTGTAACTCTAAAGTGTCTATTTGTGCACCGAATATAATATGAAAAAACTAGTGATATAGGTAACATTATGATAATAAAAATAATTGCTAAATCCTGAATTCTCATAAATCCACTTTCCTTTGTATTTTTTATTTTTTAAAAGCCTGTAATGTGTTATTACAGGCTATCCTATAATTTCTTATAATCTGTTTATAAATCCCCATTTACTGTACAATATGCACTAGCTTGAGATGCTATTGAATATGCTGCACTTTGAGGTACTGAATAAAAGAAATTATTTAATGTATCTCCTAATGTCGGATATTTATTTTTTACACTTACTGAAAACATATCTCCTTGTTTTAAAGTAATACTTCCATTTTTTGCTAATGTATCATCGATTTGTGCTGAATAAATAGAGTAAAAAACATTTTCACCATATTTTTTGTAATTTGCTTGTGTTGTTTTTTTACCAGGATTTTCATCTAATACTTTGATTTCCATTTCAATTTCTTTTGCAGTTCCATCTGCTGATGCAGCTTGTTCAAATGCAGCATAATCTGCTTCTGCTAAAACACCAGTTGATGTTACTGTATCTACAAATTCTTGTGTTTCTGCTTGTAATGACATTTGTGCAATATCATCATTATTGCTAGATAATGTCATCAATGGCACTCCAAACATCAATGCTGCTGCCAAAATATACATAAATGCTGTTGATAATGCTCCTCCTATACCTTCCATATATTAACGCCTCCTTATAATAACATTATTATATTGTATCATCCGTTATATTCTTGATATGATATAACCCTCATCTTCGATTCTGTAGTCGTTTGTGCATTTTGATTTGTGTCATCTGGGTCTACACCTTCCCCTGCATTTTCTGTTGCTTGACTTGGGTAATACACACCAAAATATTCTTTAAACCTACTACTATTTATTTTATCATAAATTCCTTCATCTTTCAAGTCTATGACAGAATTTCCCGTATTTAAGGACTTTTTAAAATCCTCCCATAGCATAGAATTTCCATTTTTATCTTTTAATAATGTTTCTGCATCTTTACCATATAATAATGCCATTATAAAATTATCTTTTTGCCAATCATCTCCTAATGTATCTTCTGTTGAGTCGATTGCATTGATAACCGTTTCAGCACCTGTTTGTGTATCTTTAATTGTATATAGTTCTAATGGATTTCCACTTACATCATAAAAATAAATTTTATAATTTTCCTTATATGCCCTGTAAATCGCTGGAATAATTGTTTCTATACCAACAACCCTTTGGGTTGTTTCCAAATCTTCTACATATTGTGTGACATAATCTCTATCTGTATAACTAAGTAAAATTTCTGATGTTTCTCTAGCTTGGGAAAAGGATGATATGGTAATTCCCAAAGCTAGTAAAAATAGTAACATTTCTGCCGCCATTTTTAAGGCATCTGCCGCATTTTCCATACATATCATCCTTTCTCTATTATATATAACATTTATTTTTTACATAATTCTTTATTGATAGATTATGTATTATTTTTATTAGATTAACTATTTCGCTTTATTAATCGTAACAGAATTAATTAATCCATTATTAGAACCTGATGAACTATACGCAACTGTAACATCATACATAGCTCCTGTATCAATACCTGTTACTGAACTTGCTCCTGTATCACCATATGAAAGTGTAACTTGTCTACTTGTATTTTCATCGGCAGCATTACTTGATTGTATTTGTTGGATTAATGCTCTTACAGTAGATCCTCTTTGTTTTCCAGCATATTGCGTAAATTTATTATTAAAGGTAGTAATATCTACCTCACTCATACTATTACTTGTTACAACACTTGATGCTTGATTATAAATTAAAATTCCTAGTGAAATAATTAGGATTGCAAGTAATATAGCACCTGCGATAATTAATGCTTTTGAAGCGTTCTCCATAATTAATTCCTCCTTTTATATATCTATAAAACTTTTACCTTTTTCAACATAATCCATTTAACTTGTAAATTATGTTGTTATTTTCATTAGATTAACTATTTCGCTTTATTAATCGTAACAGAATTAATTAATCCATTATTAGAACCTGATGAACTATACGCAACTGTAACATCATACATAGCTCCTGTATCAATACCTGTTACTGAACTTGCTCCTGTATCACCATATGAAAGTGTAACTTGTCTACTTGTATTTTCATCGGCAGCATTACTTGATTGTATTTGTTGGATTAATGCTCTTACAGTAGATCCTCTTTGTTTTCCAGCATATTGCGTAAATTTATTATTAAAGGTAGTAATATCTACCTCACTCATACTATTACTTGTTACAACACTTGATGCTTGGTTATAAATTAGAATTCCTAATGAAATAATTAAGATTGCAAGTAATATAGCACCTGCGATAATTAATGCTTTTGATGCATTTTCCATAATAAATTCCTCCTTTTATTATAAAATATTTATATAATTTACTAAATGTTTATTTAGTAACTTTAATAACATCCTTTATGTTGCTATTTGTTCAAAATATAAATAGCGAACCTTTCCAGTTTGTTCGTGATATTCTATTTTTGTACATTTAAATTTTATTTGATTATAGTATTGTACAAAAACTTCTGTACCACCATTATAAATTTCTTCTAATGTATGAATACGATCATCATCTGTAAATTTAATATCAATACGAATAGAATTTTTTCCATTATCTTTATATAAACCTGTGTCATTTTTTTCCACTTCATTTCTCGTATTCTCATCTACTACCTTATTCATTAAGGTAACTAAATCTGTTCCATATATTTCTTTTTGATAATAATTTTCATATTGCATATTTTCCCTTTTTGCTTCATTTTCCATAATTCTGTAGTTGAAATAGACATATGACATAATTGCAACAATGATCCCTATTCCTACTAAAAATATAATTATCTTTTTCATATTTCACCTTTATTTCTATTTAGGTATACAAGTAACTTTATGTACTCTTTGTGTTTCTGGACTGATATCTACTTGTACATCATAATATGTTAAACCTGTTGTATTATCGATATTGTTTACTTGAGGTATGATTAATTGTTCATCATAATATTTTTTAATGTAATCTTCACTTGCTTCAATTCCAAATTCAATTTGACCTTTTCCTTGTAAGATAACCGCTATATAATAATTATTTCCTAAAGATTCTTGTTTTTGAAATCCATATTGCTGATTATTTTGTGTTGCCAAATTTGCCATAGAAACAATATCATAAATTGTTACATTCTTTTTTCCTACATTTGTGATAAATTGACTATTAAATTTTGAAATTTGGCTTTCTTCTACATTTTGTCCTATTTGTGCTGTTATACCTCCAAAATTTGCGAATAGATACACACCTAAAGAAATAATCATAATCGCTAGTAAAACTCCTCCTGCAATTAAGAGTGCTTTTGATGCATTTTCCATACTAAACTCCTATTCCTGTACATTCAAAATTCATTTTTGTTAACCTTCCAGTATTATCATCATAGTCTGTTCCTGTACACTTAAAGTATGTTCTTTTAAACTGCACATATTCATAATATAACATTGCATCTTCATAGATATCATCAATTGTTCCATATTCATGAGCTGGCTTAGGAAATTTATAATTTGTAGCAAAATATTCATCTACCTCATCACGAGTAGCTCCTTTGTCTGCAAGATCTTTAATATTAGAAATTTCACTTGCCAATTGATTACAATATTTCTGTCCATAATCTTTTTCAAGATCTCTAATTTTTCCTCCAGAAATATCTCCACTAATCGAAGTTGGTGTTCCTACAATTTCACCAATTTTTGTTTGATCATAATCAGGCCTTTTTATCAATAAGTTTCCTACATTCTTATCATAACACAATTTTTTTCTAATATCATCTGGAATATGAAATGATACTTGCATTTCGGTATAACCATTCGCTTTTTGCCTCTTATTATAATCCACAATACGATTCATCAATGATATAATATCATTTCCTCTAATGTTACTTCGATTATAACTTTCGTATAAATTATTAAATTCTAAAGTTTGTTGTTCTACTTCTGCATTTTGACGTGATTGTTGAAAATCAGCAATTCCTCGCATTCCTAAAATAAATACACTAACGACAACTATACTAATTAATATACCACCAGCTATCAGCAAAGCTTTTGATGCATTTTCCATAGATTTTCCTCCTTTTTTATACTGTCTGTGCTGTCATAGTTGTAAATGAACTTGACATACTTGTCAAACCTATAAATACTAATGGTATAATTAAGTATCCTACAAACATACATACCATTGGTGCAAACCCTATTGCTTTTCCTATCATACCTTTTCTTTTAATTAATCTATCATTTGATTCTTTTCTTTTTTCTTGATAGTAATCTCTTTCTGATTCCAACTCATCAAAAGCATCTTTGATTGGAATTTTTTCTACTGCTGCTTGCATACTTTCTACAATTCTAACAAGTGGCATATAACTAATTTCGTCTTTCATTGACTCTAATGCTTCCCAAGCACCTGCTTCATAGTTGTTTAGACATTTTGATATTGGATCTTTAAAAATATTTGCATATCTTTCTAGCCATTCCAAAATCATTTCTACATTAACCCTTTCAATTCTCATAAGCATTAAGATGATTGTTTGGAATTGCATAACTTCATCTTCCATTTCAATTTGCCTCATCTTTGCTTGGAACATTAGTAAAGCAATTGGTGCCATATATCCAATAATAGCAAATATGAAAGATAATAATACTTCAAACCACTTCAAATATTCTGTATTAACTGTTTGTATTTTATCAAAAATTCTTTCAGCATCAGCCGTTATCTCTTTTTCTGTTCCTTCTTCAAAATAATCGGTTCTTGCAACAACAATTCTAACCTGCTCCACTGTCGTATCTAAATTTCCTCTAAACTGGTCTATAATGGCATTGTCTTGTTCTGTCAATTCCATTGCATCCTCTTTTTGTGTTTCTGTCATTTCTCCGCAATACATTGTATTCCGTTGTTGGTTCTGTATATATGTAATCTATTGCTAATTGATGTAAATAAACAAATATAATCAATGAAGCAATACATGTAACAATCGCCAGTGTGATTCTATTTATGTATAACCATTCCATTTTTAAATGAGAAGCAGCATCTTTTAATAATTGTTGTACTTTTCTATATTCTTTTGTTCCATCTTTTGGGATAAACATATCCACGATTTTTTTAATAATTTTCTTTTTATATAATTTTGCTTGCCATGGATTTTCTGTATTTTTTGTATTCATTCCTGTTGACCCATTATCTTTTAATCTTCTAACCAATGTATAAGATATAAATGTTAAAATTAAGATTAAAATTTGTACAATCATTCCAGGTTTTCCATTATACCAACTTTGTGTAAAAGCAAAATTACTAATTGACCAACTTTTTAATGGTTCTAAAAGTAAGATTGGCGCAATTGATATTAAAGATAAACTTTGAAATACATAATTTAATTTGTCTCTTTTCAATATCTCTAGTTGCATTTCCTTTGTAATGTTATTGATATTTCTTAAATATAAAGAGGCACCATTTACTTTTCTATCACCAAATTCTTTTGTTAAATATGAGATACCTGCAAATTCCTTTAAAAATACATTTGGTGCAATATCATAATATTTTTCTAGTTCCATTTCTGGATCATCTGAAATCAAAATTTCATATATTTTTTCACCTTGTCTTGATATATCTCTTTCATCATCTTGAGATACTTGATAAATGGCTTCTTCTACCATGTTAAATTCATGATAAGCATGTCTAATTTCTGAAAAGAAATCTAATTGCTCTTTTAATAAATTGGTGTCTTTTTTATCAATCGAACCATCTATTAATGTATCTATCATAAATAATTCAAATATTAATAGCGTAAACATGATTAAATAACTGCTATGTGTTATTATAATCGTTAAAATAATGATTGGAATTACTATTGCAAGTGCCTTTGTCAATATTTTTGCTGAGTCTTTTCTGGTGTTATACTCATCATCAATATTGATAATTTCTAATCTACGTCTTAATTTTAATATATATCTCTTTAGAAATGGGATTCGTATATAACGGATATATAATTTTTGATAAAGAATTTCTGTTGAAAAACTCTTTTCTCTTGTTCCTTGCTGTAATTTTTTTATTTGCCTATATTCGGATTTCTGCATTTTTTTAGATAATATGTAATATGCTAATATGATAATTACCAATACAGCTACCGATCCACCCATTATGTAAAAAATCACTTGATTAGACACTTAAAATAGCACCTCCTTTTCTTCTAATTTAAAGTTTTTCTAGGTCTTCCTCTTCTTTCTTCTGTCACTGATACTCTACTTTTTTCTGCCATTTGTCTTTTCTTTTCTCCCCAATTTCTCTCAATAAAGTTATCAAATCCTTCAATATCTGATTCATCCATATTATTTCTCATTTCTTTGATGTTTTGATCTGTAATTGGGTTTGTCATAACATATTCTCCATCGATATTTTCTAATATATTTCTGTAAATATATAATTTTTTATCTGTTGATTTTGTAAAATAATGTGTTGCATTATCAAAAAACTTGTCAAATTTTCCTTCTAAGGTTTTTTCATTTCTATGATCAAATGTGTACTCATTTTTATCTTCTACTGGTATACATTCTGTTACTCTTTCAATATATCTTCTTCCTCTAAAGTCTTTTACTAAGTGAATGTCAAAATTTAATACTTGTACAACTTGTTCTTCTGCTGTTTTTTCGTCTTTGAATACACCAGCTCTTAACATTGAGTTTCTTAAGGCTGTTACTAAATCTGGAAATGTCTTAGCATGGTGTGTAAATAATGTAAATTTTGATGCAACCTGTGCTGATTGAATCATCCAAGATGCTACGGGGTCAGTTGCAACCTCACCGATGATGTTAACAGAACCATCTGTTTTCTTCTGAACGTCCAAACAGTCTTGTCCAGAAATTGTTTCTGTTTCCCTCATGGATAAAATATTTCTTGTTGGATAAATTTTTCTTAAGTGTAACTCGAAAGCTGTCTCTGTAATACGAAGGTTCATTGTTTCATATATATTTTCAATCATAGCCATAAGCATTGTTGTTTTTCCGGCAACCTTGTTCACCAGTAAGAGATATAATTCTGGCACCTTTTACTAAATATTTTAATAAATCAATTGCTTCTTCTTTACCTGGTCCATGAACAATTTGTTCTAGTGCTGCTCTCTTAACGTCAAATTTTCTTACGAAAAATGCCCATGTTTCTGACATTGATGGTCTTACAACAACGACACGTGAACCATCTTTCATTTCGTTAATTTTATAACCATTTGTATCTGACAATTGTCCTGGGTTATTATATTTATAAATATTTTGACATACTCTTTTTAATTCTGCTTCTGTACCAAATGATAGAAAGGCTAAACGAATAGATTTACCTCTAAACATAATCCATATACTGTCACAAGCTCTTGGTACTTTATGTTCTGCAATTTGACTTAAATAATCTCCATCGGTTTGTGCTACTTGGCTCAAAAAACTTTCTGGTAATCCTGATACACCACCAGAAACACCATCGATATTCATATCTCTAATTTCATCTATACTACTATACCCTTTATAGTGTTGATAAATTCTTTGTACAACAACTGATAACTTGTCTGAAAAAGATAATGTAATATTTTCTTTTTCATATATATCATTTATCTCTTGCTCTGTAATGACATATGATGGTTTTGCTTCTCCTTCAACATATTTTAATACATCTAAGTTGTATTTTTTGATTAATTCAGATAATGCTTCATATCCAAATTCTTTTTTAAATACATAAATTAATATATCAAATTTATCTTGTGCGGTTAATAAAGATGGCACATCAAATGGTATTGCTTTTGATATGTTTGTCTCATCCACACCATATTCCTGTGATAATAAATCATATATCAATTCTTTGACATATTTTTTATCATTTACGTCACCATATGTACAACCTTTTAAAGCCTTTTTTAATTCATACTTTTTATTTTTTCTTCTTTTTAACTCTTCTTCTGAAAGACCTATATCATATAAATTGACCTTTGTTATTTCATCTAGCCTTTTTTTGATAAAAGCTTTCATGACATCTAATGTATATGTCTTATCATCTATATTAATTGTATCTTCTACTTCTTCGTTCTTTTTCTTTTTTAAGACATAATAAACTGCAAAAGCAGCAATTCCCAAAACAACTAAAATTAGTAGTATATTTGTTATTGTCATTATAAGGTCTCCTTTCTTTTATTGTATAGAAAAAGTTAACGTTTACCTTGATTTTTACATATTTTTATATACAACAATTTTAAGCTTTTTATATTTTCATTTGCAAATCTTGTAAGCGATATACTATATTTTCTGAAGCTCTTTTTATTTCTTCAATAAAAAATGCATTTCTATCTTCTGGATCTATATTTCTTCTAAACTTCAAAAATAAATCTGGTACACCTGCTTCTTCTGTTGCTTCGAAAAATAATGTATTATATGGTATAGTTAATACTTGGTTTTTTTCTCCTAAATATCTTGATATATTTTTAGAATTATATTTTGAATACTTATCATATCTTCCTATTAGTATTAATGATTTTTGTGAAGCAAGTATCTGATTTTTACTTTTCAATTCCATAAATTTATTAATACTTTTTAATCTTTGTGACATATTAATCACAATAATATCTGAATCATGTATAATTGTCTTTCTAGTTTCTTCATCAACATTTTCATCCAAGTCAACAAATACTAAATCATAATATTGATTTGCAGCTTTTATGATGCTTGGATAAAATTTTTCTATAACTGTTCCATCACTTGGTGGTACTTCGCATCCCAATAATATTTCAAATCTATCTTTAAAAACAACTTTTGTATAATTTGTAATAATATCTGGTGAGATTTTATTACTTCTAATAACTCTCGCCAAGCCTTCTACTCCATTCTCAACTTCTAAAGATGCATTAGGGCCAAAAATTCCAAGATTTTTCTTTTTCTTTTTTGGTTTCCAAAAACATTCTTTCAAAGAATCTTCTCTGTTGGTCGTTGAAATAACTAATATTCTATAGTTATGTTCTATTGCCATATATGTGGAAATTGCAGCTATCGACATTGTTTTTCCTGTTTGTTCTATACTACTATTATAAAATGTTACAATTGACATGCTTTATACTCCTCTTTCTATGATTTTAACAGCCCTTCTGATTTGATTTTCACTTATATCGTTTAAAATTTCCCCTACAATATATACTAAGCCATCCTTATATTGTGTACTTAATTTTTTAAATTTTATTTTTGCCACCCTTTGATTTTCTGCAAGCACTGTCCAATCTCCATTTTCAATTGGAAAATATATTCTGTACTCATTCCATGTAACTTTATATCCTAAAGACAAAAAATTTAAATAATCATCATCTTCTTTTAAGATTTCTCTTGCAAACAATATTTTTGTTAATTCCATTGGTGTTTTTAGATTACTTAACACTTCTAATCCTCTTTTTAATGAATATAAATCAAATGCCGTAACAAAATAATTTTTTGCATTATTCGTCAAGTCAAATGTTTCAATCATTTCAGGATTATCAACGTCAACTAACATAATATCATATGGGAATGGTTCCTCTTCTGCAATTCCTAAATAACTTTTTATTTCAGTTTCATTCTTAAATCCTACAGCTACATCAATATCTTCAAAATTTGTAATGTATGTAATCGTAGGATTTATAACTGGTACAACATATTTTGCTTTTTGTGTTAGGGTTAAATCAACTACAATTACTTTTTTCTTCATTGTTGTTAAAATTTTAGCAATATTTAGTATTAAATCTGTCTTGTCATACATCCCTATAAATCCTACTTTTTTCATACTGGCTTCCTTTCATTAATTTGTGGTTGTTGTCGCAGCTTGTGCTGACAATCCTTCTAAGTATTCTTGTCTTGTGTTTATAGAATTTGTAATACTTTCATTCATATTTGATTCTAAATTACTTTGTGCTTGTTCTGGATCATTGTTAATTGTTGCATCAATTACATTTGTTCTTTGTTCAGCTTGTGTTTGTGTTCCGTTAGAATCTGTTGCATTATATCTATTCCATAAAGCATTTCTAGCTTCTTCTAGAATGTTTGGATTTCCATTGATTAATTGTAATACATCATAATTTACTGGATATGTTGGTATTGATGCTTCTTGTAATCCTGGTTCTGTATATTTATTTAGATACAATTTAGCTCCATCTATTTTATAGGCATCTACAATAGCATTACTAATCATGTTGATTTCATCTTCACTCAATTCCATTGATACTGTATCTGTAGAGTCAACTCCAGCAATATTTGGAATTTCTACCTGTTTTTTAGACACAACAATATAGTTAGTTCCACTTGGTAATAGTAAACGAACATCTACATAATCTCCAGTAACCAATTCTGTTGGCAAAATAAACATATTATATTCTTCTTTTCTTGTACTGTCTTCTACAGCCTCACCTTGGCTAATCAAATCTGTTGTCATAACAGTATTTGCTTGCATATTCACTTTTGCTATTAATGGTGCTTCACTTAAATTTATGTATTGTCTGTTATTATTTCTTTCTATGTAATATCTGCCATTATCTTGAATTAGTTCATAATCATTATCATCAATTGTTATATATAAATAAGGTACACCATCTTCATATCTAGTTGTAACCGAATTTCCGTTTTCATCTTGTAAAGCATAATTTTGAAAAACAGTTAAATCACTTGTTGCATTTGCTGGTACTGTAGACTTATTTACTGTTAGTGTAGAAAACATATCTGTTGTAATGACTTGTCCTGATGTAACGCTTTGATTCAAAGTATATACTTGAACCATCGCTGCCACTTCTTCTTTCTCCTTCTTTTTCATATTCGTTAATTGTAATATTAGAAATGCAATAATTGCTCCTGTAATAATTAGCATTAATAACATTCCTAACAAAAATGAATTTCTTGCTTTTCTTTGCATTGGATTTGTTGCCATTACAAATTCCTCCCTTAATATTTATTTTTGTATATTTTTTTACAAATTTCTATCTATTTTATTTTAACGCATTCTATTTATAAAATCAATGAAATTGGTTTGTGTCATCAAAAATTAATATGCTTGTAATATTTTTGTAATATTTTTTATTTTACTAGGTAAAATATTTTTCTAAAACCTTTGCTACACCGTCATTATCATTTGTATCTGTTATTTCTTTGGCTACTTTTATTACTTCTGGTGCACTTTCTTTCATCGCCACTCCTATTCCTGCATTTTCTATCATTTGCTTGTCATTCATATTATCTCCAATTGTTATTACTTCTTCTGGTTTTATATGTAACCTTGTCATTAAAAAATGAATTGCATTCCATTTATCTACATCACTTGCTGAAATTTCTGTATAAAAATACTCGATTGGTATTTCTTCGGTTCCTTGTCTTATCATTTTTCTAGACATATGTGAAATATCTAAAACTTCAATTCCATTTATATCTTTTATTTTTTTTATGATTGCATGAAATATACTATCACTTTCATCACAAATCGTTACTTTTAAAAAATTTTCTTCTTTCATATTTTTTACATAATCATACAAATTTTGAACAATACTAATATTGGTTTTTTTATTATCTTCCTTTTTTAAATTTTCTTTATAATAATATAATACATTAAATTTCAAATTTGGCGCTAAGATAACTTTATCTGTATACACATTATAAGCAATACTATTTTCTTCACATATCTTTATAATCTCTAATACTTTTTCTTTCTTTATACAATTTTTGTATAAAATTGTATCTCCCTGAACATCATATACTAATGCACCATTTCCCGCAATAAAGTAATGTTGAATTCCTAAATCTTTCGCAATTGTTTTTATAGAATCTATTGGTCTTCCAGAAGCTGGTACAATTTCTATCCCCTTTTCTATACATTTTTTTATTATTTCTTTTGTTTTTTTACTAATTTCACCATATTGATTTAGCATTGTCCCATCTAAATCTATTGCTACTAATTTATACATAAATTCCTCCTTTGTTTGCTTTTTATTATATATTTATTTTTTTTTCGATGTCAATATTTATTTTTGATTTGAAAAAATTTCCTGTTTATTTTTTGTGATATTGTAAATCCTAGTATTAGAAAAAGCAATCGTTTTTTCTAATAAAGTATATATACTGGAGGTGAATAAACAATGGCAAATAACAGTAATAAAAAATTAGTTCCAGAAGCAATGAGCGCTTTAGATAAATTCAAATATGAAGTAGCTAGTGAAGTTGGTGTTAATTTAAAAGATGGATACAATGGTGATATCTCAGCTAAAGATGCTGGTAAAATAGGTGGTAACATGGTTAGAAAAATGATTCAACAAGCTGAACAACAAATGAAATAGTTGTTTTACACCTTTAATATACGAATTGTATATTAGTTTTAGGCAGAAAGTTAAATTTTGTTTTTATATATTTTATTTTAAAATACATAAAGGCAGGATTTGATTTCCTGCCTTTTATTTTGTAAACTCTTAACTTATATTTTTTACAAATCAACGAATATATATAGTACATCATCTATGTTTTTAAATTGTAGTTCTTCTTCACTTGGATTTTGAAAATACTTTTTTTCCAATTCTTCTGTAAAATCCTGTACACTAGTCAAAGTTCTTCCTGTATAAAACTCATGTAAAGTTACTGTATATAACCCTTTTAGATATGTAGATTGTTCAAATACCAATTTTTCATACTCTCTATTTTTCTTGTCATTTACCGCATATCTGATCCCTATTTTATGTATTTCTATTCCTTGTTTTTCTAGTTCTACAATTTCATTTTCAATTTTCTTCGAAAATTCTTCATCAATTTTATTTCCTAATTTATATTCATATGTACTTTTCATGATAGATACTAATGTAATAATAAAATAAATAATGGTAATACCTGCTATTATTTTTTCATAAGTATTTGTTTTCTCTTTTTCAAAATTAGTACAATAAATATATATAAGCATTGCACTTATGGTTTGTCCTAGTGTCATTGCTAATCTTGGATGTAATAAAATATATTCAATAGGAAATATCACAAATAAACTTGCTATATATACCATAAATATTATTAACACATAGATAGATTGTTTTATATTTTTCTTTTTTATTCCATAAATAATAGAAAGAACAAGTATAACAATTGCTATTTCTATCCATGTATAAGGCAGAAACATATAGAATGTTTCAAAAAGAATTTTACTCATACTTATTAAATTTCTTTCTATCTCGCTAATATAATCAATATTTTCCATTCGAATTGACATATTCATATCAGTTATCACTGGTACAAGCGTTACGATAATAACACTTAAAATAGATGCTATAATAATGGAAATTGCACATGGCAATATTTTTTTAAAGTATTCTTTATTTACTTTTTTATTTTCTAATAGTGTAATTAAAATAGCTGTTGCAATATATACAGGAATTGTTCCTTGATAACATATAACACCTAGAATTGTTAATAAACATCCTAATTTGTTCTTTTTTTCTATAATCATCTTCTTAATGGCTATAATAAATAGCAACATACTTGTGGCAATAACAAAACTATCAATAAATTTAAGTACATCTACAATTAAGAAATTAAAAATATATGTATAACTTATCATAAAAGTAATTATTTTACTCTTTACACTTTCTATTTTCTTATATCTCTCTATCAAATGATATATTTGAATAACACAAATCGATAATATCATAATAGCAATCATGATATTTATAATGTACATCGTTAATATTGTTGGATTCAATAACCCTATTATCACAAAAATAAGTGCAGAAAATAACCTTCCATCTCGTATATAAGCGTCTTTTAAAGCATAATCTATATAGCCCTGAGACCATATTCTATATGTATCAATCGAATAATATCCTGTAACAAAAAAGCACAAAATAATTAGCGATAAAATCATTATTATCATAAATAATATTATATTTTTCTTTTGCTTCATTCCTATTCCTCCATAAATCAAACCAGCCAACTTGAAATATAGCTAACCTAATTGGTTAGCTATATTTTATTTTTTCTATGCTTCTGGTTCTACTAAACCATAATTTTTACCATCTTTTAATTTATGTATAACATTTACTTTTCCTGTCTCCACATTAATAAATGTTAAGAAATTATGTGTTGGTTTTTCTTGTAATTTTAATACAGCATCTTCTGGTAACATTGGTTTAATTTCATAATATGAAGTTTTTATAATTTCATTTGTTATATCAGAACTTTTATCTTCTGATACATCCATGGTTTTAATACTACCTTCTCTTAACATTTTTTCTTTTTTGGTCTTTACTTTTCTGATTTGTCCTTCTAATATATCTATATCTTTATCTATAGAAGCATACATATCTTTATCTTCTGTTACTGCTCTGTATTTTTCTCCTCCTGCTAATACACATATTTCTGCTATTTGTTCATTTTTTTCTGTTTTTAAAGTAACATCTGCTTCTGCATCTTCAAAATATTTATCAATTCTGTCTAATTTTTTTTCAACATAATCGTTTATTGCTTCTGTTATCTTTAGTTCCTTTCCTATTATTTTTATTTTCATAAAAATCGCTCCCTTCTCTCTCAAGTTTTTATTTATAGTATATGCTTATTATATATGTTATTTCTCTTTTTTTCAACCTATTTTTTAAAGTTTCATTTAATCCTATTAAAAAATATCTTCTACTTTATATTCTTTTTCTAATTTTTCATCAAAGTATATTCTTGAAATCAATTTAAATTCTTCTAATGATTCATTTTTTAAACTAAAAGAAAATACCTTTTTAGCTGGAGCAGATATCGTATATTTAATTGCATTCATAGCACTTTCAGACATAAAGATTGAAGATTTATCTTGCCTACTACATGCTTCACATTTAAATCCATTATCTCTAATACTAAAATAATGTAAATTCTCCTTTTCCTTACAACTAACACATGCCATGATTCTTGGTGTAAAGCCTAATAAACTTAATAACCTTATTTTGAATACACTAACAATAAAATCTCTATCTTTATCTGTTTCAGCAATCATATATAATGCATTCAAATATAGTTGGAGTATGTTATAACAATTTTCATTTTCTTCTGTTACATCTAATACAATCTTATTTAAATGAATTGCATATTTTAATTTGTCTAAATCAGTTCTTATTTTATAAAACATTTCAATTGTTTCACAAGAATTTATGTGATATGTACTTGTCCCTTGATAAAGTAAATATTCACCAAAGCAAAAAAGTTGTGTACCTGCTAAAAGAGCACTTTTAGGTCTTCTTGCTCCTTTAGCTACACAAGATATTTTTCCAAAATTTGGTGTTAATATGGTAAGCATTTTGTCATAATCTCCCATATTATTTTCTGATAATACGATTCCTTTTACTTTTACTGTCGCCATATTTCCCCTCTAAAACTCTTTGTTTTTTTGTTCCTGAAATGGTTGATTTTCAAGTTCTAGTTCACTTTTTCCCATTTTTTGTTCTATATTTTCTATTTGCTTTAGTTCCAAATACATATTAATATCTCCTGTATTTTTAAACGCTTCCCATGCAATCTTTTTTATCATAAGCTATCATCTCCATTTTTTGTTTTCAATATTATCTTTTGCAATTTTCATTTTATTATTCAACAACCTTATTGCAATTTAAATTTATTTACCACAGATGGATTATCAATCCAATCTTCCTTTACTTTTACCCAAGTTTTTAAATTAATTTTGACTCCAAAATTTTCCTCCATATCGATTCTTGCTGCCCTTCCAATTCTTTTTAACATTTCTCCATTTTTTCCAATAATAATTCCTTTATGCGATTCTCTCAAACAATAAATGATTGCTTCTATATCGTAAATTTCTTCTCCATTTTTATTTTTTCTTAATTTCATTTTTTCTACTTCTACATAAATTCCATGTGGTACTTCATCTTGTAATAATTTTAGAGCTTTTTCCCTGATAGTTTCTTCTGCAAGTTGTCTCATCGTTTGATCTGTATATTCCTCTATATCATAATATGCAGGACCTTCTTTTAGGTTCTTTTCAATCTCTTCTAAAATTGGTTCTCTATATTTTGCATTTGTAGCAGAAATAGGTATCACTGCTTCAAAATCATACTCTTTACTATATATGTCAATTAATTTCAATAATGTTTCCCTTTTAACCAAATCAATTTTATTAATAATCAATATAGTTTTTCGTTTTGCTTCTTTTATTTTGTCTAAAATTAATCTATCCCCTTTTCCAATATCTTCACTTGTTGCTTCTATTAGAAATAGTAATATATCTGCATCTGGTATACTTGCAAAAGAAGTTTCATTCATTGTTTCATTTAATTTATGTTTTGGTTTATGAATTCCTGGTGTATCTGTAAAAATGATTTGTGAATTTGGTCTATTGACAATTCCTTTTATTGCAGTCCTAGTTGTTTGAACTTTGTTGGCAATTGCAGCAACTTTCTCACCTACTAATAGATTTAAAAGTGTTGATTTTCCTACATTAGTTCTCCCAATCAATGTTACAAATCCTGATTTAAATTCTGCCATATTATTTCCTCCTAGTTACCATTTAATTCCTATCTAATATATTTTTTATCATATGCTTTTCTATATTTTCTTTGTTTATATTATACACTATTTTTTTGCTAAATTTGTAGAATTTGTGAAATTTCTTAAATTATTTTAGAGACTTATCAAATCAGGCTTTTCCTTTTAAACAGAACAGACCTTTAAATTTTGAAAAAATAAGAGAATCTCAAAGCAAATTTGAAACTCTCTTATTTGATACTCTAGATTTTTTATATAATTCCTTTAGTTTTATCATTTTATATAATAAATAATATCTAAGCATAAGCTTGATGACGTTTTCTAAAGTTAAGTAAATTTGTAATTTCATTATCACCTTTAATTGTCTTTTTCGTTTTCTTAGCTCTTTCTTGTTCAAGTTGTCTTTTCTGTTTCTCAGCCATAGATTGACAAATTGCTTTTTGATATGTAAAATGTGTATCTTGTGCAATTTTGTTCCAATTATACTCATTTCTAACTTTATTTTTTGCTTTTTTCGTTATGTCTGCACATAACTTATGATCATATAGTAATTCTAGGATAGAATCAGCTATTGAATTTGGATTTCCACAATATGCCTTCATTCCATTTTCTCTATGTTGTACAATTTCATTTAATCCTCCTATATCTGATACAACTATAGGATTTTCTGATAACATTGCTTCTAATGCTACAATTCCAAATGGCTCATATGTACTTGGAAATACAGCTATATCTGCTGCTTTATACATTCTTTGTACATCTTTACCATGCATATATCCTGCAAAATATACTTTATTTGAAATTCCCATATTATTTACTTGTGCTTGTAATTCTTCTAGCATTCCACCTTTTCCACAGATAACTAATTTTGAATCATGATATCCATTTAAAATTTTAGGCATAGCACTAATTAAATATTGTACACCCTTTTCATAAACCAATCTTCCCATGAATAGTATAATTTTTTCATTATCCATTGCGAATCTTCTTCTGAAATTATAATCTCTCTCTATTCCATTAAATAAATTTAAATTAACTCCATTTGGTACAACATTGATTTTTTCATAAGGTAATCCAAACAATCTTTGTAATTCATTTTTCATATAATTACTATTTACAATAACTTCTGAAGCTTCATATGTTAACATCCATTCTGTGTCATTAATATATCTTTGTGTTTCATCATGAATCCCACTATTTCTTCCAGCTTCTGTTGCATGAATTGTTGCAACAATTGGTATATTGTATGAATTTTTTAAAGTTTTTGCTGCATAAGCTACTAACCAATCATGTGCATGAATAACATCAAAATTTCCTTGTTCAGCTATAATTTCATTTGCTTTTGCAATTAAATTAAAGTTTAATTGCATAATCCAATCGATAAAATTATTTGGATTTATCATGTAATTATCTACTCTATATACTTTTACGCCTTTATCATCTTCGAAATATGGCGCATCTCCATCTTTATATGTAACGACTGTTACATCATGCCCATCTTTTAATAAAGTTCTTGATAAATCATATACAACTCTTGCAATTCCTCCTACTACTCTTGGTGGGTATTCCCATGTTAACATCAATATTTTCATTGATATACTCCCTTTCATTTTTGATTTTCTTTCGTTTACGACAAATTAACACATTTTAATATATTTTATACAAATTTTTTCGAAATGTAAATGGTTTTTTGGAAATATTTTAAATATTTTTGATGATATGGTAACAGACGAAAAGGGAAATTGAGTCCGTCCCCAATTTCCCTTTTCTACACATTTTATGATTCTACTGGATAAACACTAACTTGTTTTTTATCTCTACCTTTTCTTTCAAATTTAACTGTTCCATCTACTAATGCATATAAAGTATCATCACTACCTTTACCTACATTTGTTCCTGGATGTACTTTAGTTCCTCTTTGTCTTACTAAGATATTTCCAGCTAGAACGAATTGACCATCAGCTCTTTTTACTCCAAGACGCTTTGATTCACTCTCTCTACCGTTATGGCTACTACCTTGACCTTTTTTATGAGCCATGCTCTTTCACTCCTTTCGGTTTAGATTTTATATCTCATTTTGATTATTCTAAAATTTATGGTTTTAAAAATAATTAAGCTTCTGCTTTTTCAGCAACTTTTTTTGTTTCAGCTTTTGCACTTGCTGCTTTTGTTTCTGTTTTCTTAGCAGCTGTTTTAATTGATGTAATTTCTACTTTTGTATATGGTTGTCTATGTCCTTGTTTTCTTCTATAATTCTTTTTAGCTTTCATTTTGAAAACAATGATTTTTTTACCTTTACCATGAGAAACTACTTTTCCTTCTACTTTTACGCCTTTCACATAAGGATTTCCAACTTGTACTTTTCCTTCTTCTGAAACTAGTATTACTTTATCAAAAGTAACTTTTTTACCTTCTTCTGCATCTAGTTTTTCGAAAAATACAACATCTCCTTCTGCTACTTTGTATTGTTTTCCACAGCTTTCAATTATTGCGTACATCTAAAATGCACCTCCCTTATTTGTATACTCGCTAATCCTTAAAAAAGGTAACTAACGCTATTTGTTAGTATTTATGTACCTTGACTAAGCGGATTACAGTTACCTATTTTACCATAAAATACTATTGGTGTCAACTATTTGAAATCATTTTTTAGAATATCCTTTAAATTGCTTACAATTCAGTGTCCAATTCCTCGAAGGTATATATATTATATTTTAAGCGGGGTTCGTGGGGAACCGACACGCTACATACTCTTAATAAATCAGCGACAGTCCCGTGGGAACTGATTTGATTAGAGTATGTAAAGTGTTGGGATAGCGAAAAATATAATATATATACCTTCGAGGAATTGGACACTGAAAAGTTAATTTATTTTTTGCTATCTATCCTTTCTACTATGTCTTTTGTAAATTCTTCTACTGATTTTGCTCCAATATCGCCTTCTTCTCTAGAACGAATAGATACCGTATTTCCTTCTACTTCTTTTTCACCAACAATCAACATATATGGAATCTTTTGTAATTGTGCTTCACGAATTTTATATCCTGTTTTTTCATTTCTATCATCTACTTCTACACGAATACCTTTTGCTTGTAATTCTTCTTTTACCTTATAGGCATATTCATGTTGGTTATCTGTAATTGGTAAGATTTTTACTTGTACAGGTGCAATCCATACAGGTAGATTTCCTTTTGTTTCTTCTAATAGGAATGAAATAAATCTATCTGAAGATCCCAAAATCGCTCTATGGATAACAACTGGTCTATGTGCTTTTCCATCTTCTCCAATATATTCTAGTTCAAATCTTTCTGGTAAAGCAAAGTCTAATTGGCAAGTTGGAATTGTCACATCATGATTTAATGCTGTTCTTATTTGTATATCAATTTTAGGTCCATAGAAAGCAGCTTCTCCTTCTGCTTCATAGAAGTCAATATTTAATTCTTTTAAAATTTCTCTTAACTGACTTTCAGCCGTTTCCCACATTTCATCATTATCAATATATTTTTCCTTATTTGCTTTATCTCTTAATGATAATCTATATTTAAAGCTTGATGCAGGGAATCCAAAGTCTTTTTGGTAAACTTCTTTTATTAAATTTAAAACCCTTCCTACTTCTTCTTTTATTTGGTCTGGCCTTACAAATAAATGTGCATCATTTTGGCACATTTGACGAACTCTTTCTAATCCACAAACACTTCCACTTGATTCATAACGAAAATCATGTGCTAATTCTCCTATACGAATTGGTAAATCTCTATATGAATGCATTTGATGTTTATATATCAACATATGATGTGGACAGTTCATTGGTCTTAATACCATTTCTTCATTATCCATTTTCATAACAGGGAACATATCTTCTTTATAATGATCCCAATGTCCACTTGTTTTGTATAATTCTACATTGGCAAGTGATGGTGTATATACATGTGCATATCCTAATGCAATTTCCTTATCTTGAATATATCTTTCTAGTATTCTTCTGATGGTTGCTCCATTTGGTAAATACATAGGAAGTCCTGATCCAACTAATTTATGTGTCATAAAGATATCTAAATCTTTTCCAATTTTTCTATGGTCTCTTTGTTTTGCTTCCTCTAAGAAATCTAAATATTCTTGTAATTGGCTATCTTTAGGGAAAGAAATTGCATAAATTCTTTGAAGCATTTTATTCTTTTCGCTTCCTCTCCAATAAGCACCTGAAGATGAAAGAATTTTTACTGCTTTTACTTTTCCTGTTTTTAGTAAATGTGGTCCTGCACATAAATCTGTAAAATCACCTTGTTTATAGAAACTGATTTCTTCTCCTTCTGGTAATTCTTCTATCAATTCTACTTTATATGGTTGATCTTTCATGAGTTCTAATGCTTCTTTTTTTGGTAATGAAAATCTTTCAATTTCTAAATCTTCTTTAATGATTTTTTTCATTTCTTCTTCAATTTTTGCTTTATCTTCATCTGTAAATGGTGTTTCTACATCAAAGTCATAATAAAATCCATTATCAATACTTGGACCAATCGCAAATTTTACATCTGGGAATAATCTTTTTACAGCTTGTGCCATAATATGTGATGTTGTATGCCAGTATGCTTTTTTTCCTTCTAAATCATCTTCTTGAAATGTATGAATCACTAAATTGCAATCTTCTTGTAATTCATATCTTAAGTCTTTTACTTCTCCATCTACTTCTCCACAAGTTGCATTTCTTGCTAATCCTTCGCTAATTTTTTTTGCAACATCTAGAATGCTAGTTCCTTTTTCCACCTCGATGCTAGAATTGTCTTTTAATGTAACTTTTAACATAATAAAACCTCCTTTATTTTGTCCAAAAGATTTTTTGATTTTTTAGTTTGTTGTTTTATGTTAATTTTTGTTAAATAAGAAAAACATTAACTTTTAAATTCAAAAAACTCCTATGGACATTCTAAAATATCCATAGGAGTGCTAAAATTCACACGGTTCCATCCTATTTTTTACTTAATTAAAAGATGATAACGTATCTTACACGTTTGGCTTATTCACCAAAAACTTGAAGAGGTAGTTTTTCAAATATGTTTTTCTAGATTGGCTTCCAGCTAATAACCAATCCTCTCTTTAGATAACCTTTATTTTACTTTTTCTCTTACTTGTCTCTATCTTATGTTACTTATTTTATAACTTTTTTTAAAAAAAGTCAATAGAAATATTTACTTTTGTTTTTTTCTATTGTATAATTTATTACGATTCATTATATTTTATATGGCATTTAAAAAATATGACATTTTTTGCTTATTTATAAATTAATATTTGCTTCTATAGCTCAGTTGGTAGAGTGCAGCCTTGGTAAGGCTGAGGTCACGGGTTCAATTCCCGTTAGAAGCCCCAAAAAAAGGGAAATTGAGAACTAACTCATTTCCCTTTTTTAATTTTATTATTTTATTCTTCATCATCATCCATATCAATTTCAGGTATCTCTTCTCCTAGACTTTCTTCAAAGACTTTTTCAAAATCTTGTCTTACTTTTCCTTCTATTTCTTCTAGCATTTTTGGATTTTCTTTTAAGTATTTCTTAACATTTTCTCTTCCTTGTCCGATTCTTTCGCCATTATAGCTAAACCAAGAACCTGCTTTTTCTACAATATCTAAGTTAACAGCCATATCTAGAATATTACCTTCTTTTGAAATTCCTTCTCCATAAATAATATCAAATTCTGCCTCTCTAAATGGTGGTGCTACTTTATTTTTAATTACTTTTACTCTTACTCTATTTCCTTTTACTTCCCCATCTTGTTTAATGTTTTCTATCTTTCTAATATCCATTCTAACTGATGCATAGAATTTTAGTGCTCTACCACCTGTTGTCGTTTCTGGATTTCCAAACATAACACCTATTTTCTCTCTTAATTGATTAATAAAGATTAAGACTGTTTTAGATTTATTAATTGCTCCTGCTAACTTTCTTAATGCTTGTGACATAAGTCTTGCTTGTAATCCCATGTGTGAATCTCCCATGTCACCATCAATTTCAGCTTTTGGAACCAACGCTGCTACGGAGTCTACTACAATAACATCTAAAGCGCCACTTCTAACCAAACTTTCTGTTATTTCTAATGCTTGTTCTCCGGTATCTGGTTGAGATACAATTAAATTATCGATATCTACACCTAATTTTTTTGCATAAACTGGGTCTAATGCATGTTCTGCATCAATAAATGCTGCTTCTCCTCCCATTTTTTGTGCTTCTGCAATGATATGTAATGCTAATGTTGTTTTACCAGAAGATTCTGGTCCAAATACTTCTATAATTCTTCCTCTAGGTACTCCACCAATTCCTAATGCAATATCTAAACTTAAAGCACCTGTTGGAATTGCCTCTATTTCCATTGCTTTAAATTCTCCTAATTTCATAACAGAACCTTTACCAAATTGTTTTTCTATTTGGCTCATTGCTGCTTCTAATGCCTTCTTTTTTTCTGCATTCTCACTCATAATTTTCCTCCTCATTTATTTGAACTTTTGTTTGATATTGTTATTATATATCAAAAATTTGTTTTGTCAATACTTATTTTAAATTTTTTTATTTCCTTATCTATACCATGTTTCGATTCCACAAAATGGATTAAACCAATTAGAATTGATTTCTCCAACTAATTCTGTATTATAGGCTATTATATGTTTATTAGTATATAAACTAATATATGGTATATCTGTTTTATAGATTTCTGCAAGTCTTGCATAATCATTTTTTATAATTTCTTCATCAGTTGTATTTTTTACTTCATTCATTAAATTAGTAACTTCTTCATTTGTATAATTTGCTAAATTGCTCTCTCCAAAAAATAGTGACATATCTGGATTTGGAGATAAATTCATACTACACAAAATCATATCATATGATTTATTTTGTATGGCTAAATTATACTGTTCATCAGAATATTGTTGAATATTCATTCGAATTCCTTGGCTTTCTAATTGCGTTTTAATATTTTCTGCTACAGATATTTGTGTACTATTTGATGCTTTTACAATAAGATTTAGTTCAATTCTTTGTGTTCTTCCATTTATATTTTTTTGCCAACTACGATTTCTATAAGTCCACCCATTTTCTGTTAATAGTTGATTTGCTTGTTCAGGATTATATCCAGAACTTGCATCTTGCTCTTGATATAACCATGATCCAAAATCTAATGGAAAACTTGAAGTGTAATATTTATTTTGAAAAATATTTGATACGATATTATTCTTATCTATTGAATATGATATTGCCCTTCTTACTTCTTGATTGGCTAACAAAGTATTTTGAGTATTCAAAACTATAAAATCATGTTCCCTGCCTTTTATTTCTTTTGTACTATATCCCATTGTTCCAATATAGTCTTGAATATTCAAATTGTTGGTATTTACCATATCGACATTTCCCAATTTAAAAGCATTATATAATTCTCCTACTGAATCATATACATTAACTGTAATTTCTTCTAACGTAATTTCAGTATCTCTATCCCACCAATTCGTATTGGGCTTTAATGTTATATAATTTTCTTGTACATTTTCCACCTTATATTTTCCTGTTCCAACTGGCACAATTCCTGTATTATAATAATCTTGAGTGTCATAAAATGTCTTAGGTAATATTGGAAATGTTAAATAATATTCAAAAAACGGAACTTCCTGATCCAAATACATTTTTATGGTATAATCATCTACAATTTCTAATGTTGTAACATGTTGTAGATTACTAGAATATATAGAAGAATTTTCTTTTAATTTATCATAAGTAAATTGGACATCTATTGATGTAAATCTATCTCCATTTGACCATTTCACATTTTCTCTTAATTTAATAATATAAGTGGTTGCATCTTGTTTAGCCCATTCCGTTGCTAATGCTGGTATTGCTTTATAATCTGATGATATATCCACTAAAGGTTCATAAATCAATTTTGTAATGTCTTGTACATTTTTATTATTTGTTAATAGTGGATTTAATGTATCACATTGTGCTATTCCTAATCGAATTTGTCTGACTATCTCTTTTTCTGTACTTGTTGTAGTTTCTTCTTCTGTTTCTTGCTCGCTTTCATTGTTTCTGATAACGAAAAATGCAATAACAACAATGATAATGACAAATATAATAAATATATATTTAAAAATATTAGATTTCATATCTCACCTCTATCTTAAGTTATCATCTTTGAATTTTATAATGAATTGATTTCTTCTCCTGTTAATGCTGTTTCTGTTTAATTACTTCTATATCTAATCTTTCTTCTTTTTTCTATGTTATAATCTTCGGTATCTCTATTATATGTAACTCTAAATGTTCTGTCAAGATTAACTTTCTCTACTTTTATTTTATTCTCTACTTTTATTTTATTCTCTACTTTTATTTTATTCTCTACTTTTATTTTATTCTCTTCCATTTACTCTGATATTTTCTTTTTGCATCATTTAATTCCTCCTTATGAATAATTAATTTATAATTACCTATAATTAAATTGTCTTTTAGTATTTGCAAAATTTAAAATTTTTAATAAAAAATACTTAAAATAAAAAATACTTAAAAAAATTTATTTTACATTTGGCAATATTTAGAATTATAAAATATTTGATTGATAACCTAATAAACTCAAATTTCAGTAAACAAAAATCGATTATAAAAACATGACAAAATAGCAAAATAGCAAAATAGCAAAATAATAAAAAAGCAAAATGACAGACTCCCTAACACTGATAAACTATCTTATAAAAATTCATATCTTACGAAATACTAACATATAAAGTTTTTTATTTTGGGATTTTTAGAAATAAACTTTTGATTTAATCTTTTTGAATTTAATTATAAATAATTATGTTAATAATATATCATATTGTTTTATAAATAGCAAGCTTTTTTGCTGTAAAAATGTCCCATTGACAAACGATCTCAATAGGAAATGTCCCACAGAAAAACGATCTCTATGGGACATTACATATGAAACTTCCTAACAACTGCCTCCTTCACATCTTTTGCTGAAAGGATGATGGTTAATATAAAGTTTACAATAGAAATGCCAATAGCAACATAACTTAAAATATAATTATCAATTAATTCTTTTTGTATAAAATAGATTGGTATTAAACTATATATACAAATAACCAATTGATATATTGCATATCTTACATATTTTCTATGACTAACAATGGTTAATACTAACATGGTAACATTGGCTATTATGATAATAATGGGAATTGAAATTTCTAATGACCAACCTTTAGATCCTAAGTTATAATCTATATAGGTTGTTAAAAGTGAAATGGCAATTGCTTGTATCATAACATGACCTGCTATATTAGTTCTTTTATTAATTGAATATCTAACAGTTATCCAAATATAGATAATTCCACTATTAGTAAGTGCTGCCCAATGAATTTCAGGAGTAGTTAATTTATTAATAATTGTCAATATAATCGCAATTATCAATGAAACACCTAATAATATTTTAATCAATAGATTACTTTTTTTACTGCTTAATTTTTTAGGATATAACATAAGTAATTCCTTTCTTTTTATCTTTTCTTTTCATCATTTTTTATATCTAAAATTTCGTTACTTTCTATTTTTACATGAATATTTTTTTCTGTTAGAAATTTATAAAATGCTTTTTCAATGCTACAGTCATCTAAAATTGATGTAAAAGTAAATACAATATGATTTTCAAATGAACATGCAGAACATTTAATTTTTTCTACTGGTTCAGGTGCAATTAACATGAGAAAATCTTCTATATATTTCTGATACTTACCAATAATACCAATTCTTCCAATATTGGAAAATGTGGTTGTTGTATATTTTCGAATTTCTAAGTAACTTAATCTGACAATTGGCTTTTTTAATATTAATGGTATCATTTTAATAAATAAATTTGTTCCTAATTTTACATTTCCAGACATCGTTTTTTGTATTTCTTCTGGTGTTAATTTTTTTACAAAATCTTTCTTTACAAACGCTAATATGTTATCAAATGTATCTAAATGATCTTTTTCCATTTGCGCTTCTACTGTTATATATGAAAAGAAATTTGAAATTGTATTAGATGGAAAATATTTTTTTAAATTGACTGGTATACAGACTTTTATTGGCTTTTTGCCTTTGTTTTTCAAATAGTTTGCTTCATAAATAGCATATATTAAAACTGCTGTTAAATATTGTGTAATAGTTGCATCATGGCTTTTTGCTTCTTGTTTTAATTCTTGTAAATTAATAATTTCATGAATCGCTGAAATCGCACCTAATTTTATTTTTCTTCCTGCTAATTCATATGCTTTTTTAGATGAATTATTTCCCTTTGCTTTTTTATTATAATTTTTTATATAACTATCTTCTGTTGACAAGTCAAATTTTCTTTTGATTCTTAATTCTTCTTGAAATTCTTCTTTGTGTGATAACTCTATATAATTATAGACAATTTCTCTAAAAAACATGACTCCACTATTTCCATCTGTTAAGGAATGAAATATATCAATATTTATTTTTTTATCAAAATAGGTAACTTTAAATAAGTAATTATTGTTTTCTTTTGGTTCTATATATTTACAAGGATATTCTTTTTCTTGTTCTACAATTGGTTTCTTAGGATTATATTCTAAATAGTTCCAAAAAAATCCACTTTTTAATCGAACTCTAAAAAATTCATACTCCTCTAGTGCTTTCTCCACTGATGCTTTTAATATATCTGGTTGTATAGTTTCTTTTAACACAACAGATAATCTAAAAACTGTACTATACTTTTTTCCAGCAGATATCGGAAATATTTTTGCAGAATTGTCTAATCTTCTCCAATATAATTTTTCTTTTTTATCACTCATTTTTACTACCATTCCTCTCAAAGGCATAAATTCAGTTACAAAAAAATTAAGTTGTAACACAGTCAAAATTATAATTATTTTTCAACCTTTCTCCTTAGCTTTCTTTCAATTCTTCTATAACATCATTATATGCTTGCTTTGTGATTTCTTCCTCAGAATTATGATCAATTATCCAAATATGTTTTGCATTTGTATATTCTTTAATTTCCACATCTCCATTTTCATCATTTGCTTTTTCGTTTAGCAAATAACAATCTGGATTTAAGATATCATCTGTTCCAATAAATATTTTGATATTTTGCAATGCAGATACATTTCCTTCTATTGGATTTACTAAATAACTGTTGATTCCATCATTTCCTGCATAAGCAATACCTGCTAATCTTAATGTTTCTTTATTTAAAATCGTATCTCTTTTTTCTATTTCTCGTATATTTTTATTTTCTAGTCTTACATCTAGCCATGGAGAGATTAGAATTGTTTTTACAGGAAGTGGTACTGATTCTTCTGCCATTTTTTCATATAAACCAAGTGCTAAGCCTCCACCTGCTGAATCCCCCATTAGAATGACATTTTCACTTCCAACGGTTTCTATAATTTTTTTATATAATGGCTCTACCATATGATATACATCTTGATAATGATATTTGGGTGTCAATGGATAATCTGGCATGATCACTATATATCCTGTATCTTTTACAACATTTTCTAAGAATTTCCAATGATTTTGTGTAGCTTCTGCCACATAAGATCCTCCATGGAAATATAGTATATATTTTTGATTCTCACTTTTTTCTACATTCTTTTTTGTAATGGTAAATACATTTCTTTCCATATATGTGTATGTATGTATTTCACATTCTTCTATCATTTGTCTTGGTTCTTTTGTTTCAATATCTGTATTAAAAAAATATGCTATTGTTAAGGCTAAAATACAAAGGCATAAAGCCAGCATTCCTATAATGATTCTTAGTATTATTGATTTTTTCATTTCTTCCACCTTTTCATTTTATCATTCTTTTTTCCTTGTATAGAAAACATCCCCCCTGCATTTTAATCCTTTTTAAGTTTTTTCCTATACAACACATTTACGTTTCTCATAAATGATATTCTACCATATCTTTTATGATATGTACAAGTCTTTTTATATAACAAAAATAAATCTCGCTTTGTGAGACCTTTTCTCTATTCAAGGACAAATCTCGCTTCGCAAGAACTTTTCTCTACTTTTCCAACTTAACTATATATATTTAAGTTCTCGAAGAAGCGTAAAGATTTGTCGACGCGAAAAATTGCGTAGCAATTTTTCTGTGCAACGTTGTTTTTTATGGTATAGAAAAAAGCCATTTTTCCTATACCACAAAAAAACAGCTATATGTTTATATAGCTGTTATCTATTTTTATTATGCTCTTGGATGTGCTTTTTTATAAATATCTCTTAATCCTTCATCTTGAAATTGCATATATACTTGTGTAGAAGATATATCTGAATGCCCAAGCATTGTTTGAATAGCTTTTAAATCTGCACCATTTTGTAATAAGTGTGTTGCAAATGAATGTCTTAATACATGTGGTGTAATATCTTTTGTTATATGTGCTTGTTCTTTATAATATTTAATAATCTTCCAAAATCCTTGTCTTGTAAGTCTTCCTCCATTTACATTAACAAACAAAGCTTTTTCATCTTCATTCTTTATTAGGATTCCTCTTGCTTCTTCAATATATTCTTTTAAAGCTTTTAATGACATTGATCCTAATGGAATAATTCTTTGTTTATTTCCATTTTTACAAATAACATAAGCTTCTTCTAGATTAACATCATCAATGTTTAATGAAATAATTTCTGTTACTCTCATTCCTGTAGCATAAGCAAATTCTAACATTGCTTTATCTCTGATACCTTTCAAGTCAACATTATCTGGTTGCTTTAACAATAATTCTACTTCTTTTGCTGTTAATACATTTGGTGTTCTTTTCTCTATTTTTGGAGATTGAATATTTGCTGTTGGATCTACCTTTATCTTTTTATTCTTCAATATAAATTGATAAAAAGAACGAATTGAAGCAATACATCTAGAAATACTTGATGCTTTTTTCCCTTGCTCTTGTAAACCTTTAATGTAATTTTGCATATCTTCTTCTTTTACTCTATTATAATGAATTCCATTTTCCTCTAAGTATTTCCTAAATTGTTTCAAATCTCTTTTGTATGATTGTAATGTGTTGTCTGATAATTTCTTATCATTCTCTAAAAAGTTAAAAAAGAATTTTAATTGTCTCTCCATTTTTTTCCCCTACCTCTATATATTTTGAATTATATTTACATAAACTATATATGTTATATCAAACTATTAAAAAAAAGTAAATACATTTTTTGATATTTTTTTAAAAATATTTAATAACGAGTTTTAATATGTTAGTAGACATAAAAATTTCTATTATAGATGCTATCACTAATATAATTAACATAATTGTTGAAAATACCGTATGCCTTAATATCTCTATTTTGACATTTTCCTTTGTTTTATCTTTCACAATGGATTTATATAATTTTATTCCACTTACTGCTAATGCTAAAATCGCAGGAATCAATAAGATGTTTTGTAACAGTAATGTTACTAATACAAAGCTAAGCCCTTTTCCTAATCCCATAATAGTAATACATAATGAGATGGTATATCCTAGACAAAATCCTCGATATAAGATAATTGCAAAAACAATGGGTATCCCAATGACCGTTGTTCCGAAAAAACCAGATAATGATTGCTAATCCTATATTCTGGATCACTGAGTTTTTTAATAATTCTATACGGTTTATATTGTCTATTCCCTTAAATTTTTCTATAAACTGGTTTAAATAATTGCTTATTTCTGTCTTGGGTGTTTCTTGTAAATGATTAATAAAAAAGACACCACTAAATATTCCAATAGCAAATATCAAAAAAATGATAATATATTCTTTTTTATTGTTTATCACATGTTCTTTTATTATTTTTAATACTCTAAGTTGTTTCTTTTCTCTCATAAAAATCTCCTTATCGTTTATACATAATGTGTATTCGATAAGAAGATTTATAGAACTATTTTTTATAATATAACCATAGGATAATCCATAACTACTCTGTTTAAACTACCTTTCCATAGTTTCCGCCTCCACCAGATTGTACTTTACATTCTCCATTTCTGGCTCTTTCGATTGTATCTGCAATTTTTTCTCCCACAACTGCTTCTATATCATCTTTTGACAATTTATGAAGAATATTCATCTCTGTATCAAAAGTGTCTAATAATTTTGTAATGGTTTTTCCACCTACTCCTGGAATAAATCCTAAAGGAATTTGATATACATATGGTGGTCTATTTTCTGGACTTTTTGATTCTTGTTTATCACGAATTAATTCAATTCTATCAAAAACACCAAATGTGACATTTTTCCCACTACAATATGGACAAACTTCTACTGGTTCTTTTGTTTCTATTGCTTTTTCACAATCATCACAATACGTTCTATGATATTTTCCAAGTTTTGGATCTAATCCATAATTAGCCACTACTTTTCTTCCATCTTCATTTTTTAAAGCTTTTACAATTTCTTTAAATGAAATATCTTCTACTTGCATTTTATTATATTCTCTTGCAATCTTTGGTAAAGAATGCGCATCTGAATTCGTAACAAAAGTTTTATTCTCTAATTCAGAAATCATATCTGCTAAGTAGGTATCTGAACTTAGTCCCAATTCTACTGCAAAAATTTTATCATATTTTTCTTTAAATATAGATTGTAATCTATCTGTACAATTTCCATAATAGCTTTTATGTGGTGTAAAGATATGGGCAGGTATCAAAATTCCATTGTATCTTTCTACCATATCAATCAAATCATATCCTGATAAATCTGACCTTTGTGTACTTAATGTAATGTTTTTTAAATGATGACTTAGCTCATTTGAAAATCCTTTAATATCTGTTAAATGTGGAAAAAAACAAATATTATGTGCTGCACCTTTTTTTCCATTTCTTCCTTCTTCTGAAGTTTCTACTTCACTTCCTAAAAGGATACAAACTTTATCTTTATAAATAATGCCTCCATCTTTTAATTCATATGCATCACCTGTTTTTAAGAAGTTCTCTATATCTTCTATCACATATGGTGATGCACAATCAATAATACCTACGACATTAATCCCTTTTCTTTCCGCACATTCTTTTGCAATGTTTGCAAAATTCAAAGATCTCGCTGCTGTTATTTTGATTGGTTTTCCATTTTCGCTTCTTCCTATATGTACATGTAAATCTGCAAATATTTCGTACATTTTCATACCTCTTTTCTAAAAATTACCGAAGTTGCCAAAGGGGACGTGTTAAAATGGCAACTTTTAATTACAAGCTTAATTACTTATAAATAAATAACCAAAGTTGCCATTTTAACACGTCCCCTTTGGCAACTTTGGCAACTTCATTTAATTTTCATTTTTTAATTTTTCACCTTGCATATTTTCTTCTGCTATATGTGCCAATATTTTTTTTGTCGTTTCTTCGCTAAATAGTGGTCTATTGGCATCTTTAAACATCTCACCCTTTACTTCTTTTCTATAAATTTCTACTGCTTTATCTATTTTAGGCTCATATTCATAACATACCTTTTTAATAAATGTCTTGATATTTTCTGATTCGTTATGTATTTTTACTAATCTTCTCAAAGATTTCATTGAAGTCAAATCACTTAATTCTATTTGTTCCATCATTTGAACAAATTCTCCAAATGTATGTAAAAAACGATTATATTGATCTTTTAAATTTCTATGCTCTAATAAAACCATCGCCTCATCTGGTTGAAATCCTATTCTTTCTGGTCTGTCTAGTAACATTCCTCCAAATTGGTCTACCAATTCTAACACATCACTTTCTCTTTCTCTAGGATTACTATTACTATATCGATTTACTTCTTCACATATTTTACAAAATCTTTCATCAAATCCTAAGGTTAATAAATAGTCTGCTCCTTCTTTAGCATATGAATGAATTTTTTCTAGGTCTTGTGCATTATCTACTTTTTTACAATTACATAATAGACAAGCCGTCATGATTAAGTTTTTATCAACATCTACTTTCATATAGTCTACAAACATTCTGGCAATTTCTGTTTTAAACACAACAGATTTGTCAAAAAATATTCTAGTCTTTTTTGCTAAATAGTATGTAATTTCCATTTTAGAGGCTAAATCTCGTTCGTCTAAAATGTAATCAGCAAATGTATCCATATGCTTCCTCCTTCGTTAAATTCTCATACAATTTTATTATATATGAATAAAAAACTTTTTTCAACATTTTTTTTGAATGTAACAGAAATGTAATAAATCCCCCGACTAATTCGGGGGATTTGTTTCGTCGGGGATGAATGTTATCCCTTGTTTTGAGATTCATCAAATGATTTTAAAACACTTTGGCTTTTTTGATATTCTTTGCTTACTTTCTCAAGTAGTGTTATTGCTTCTATGTGGCGCCGGAATATCTTATTCCAATTTGTTCTATCCCTATTAAGATAGTCTTCAACAGCTTTACTAGCATGCCACATATCCGTTTCTCTTAGAAACGCTTCCACAGATTCACGAGAAACTACTGTATAATTTTCCATAAATTTCTCTTCAAAGCATAATTTATAATCTTCCTCTATGCTTTCTTTTAAAAGCCGGTGTAAATGATCCCGTATTCCTTTAAGTTCCTCTTGAAATGTTTCCTGGAGTACAACTTGATAATTTTTTAATGCTTCTATTACCGTTCCCTTAGCTTGATTGATTTGCTCCATTTGACTCATCTTTTTTCTACCTCCTAAATATTGAAGCATTTGCTTGATACTTCTATATTTTATCATCTCTACACAATTATGTCAATTTAGGTTTGTTTTTTTTTACAATGTATAGTATAATATTGCTTGAAAATATAAATTTACGAGGTAAGTTATGAAACATTTGAAATTAATATCCCATAATGAAAAAGAAACTTTAACTTTTGGAAAAACATTAGCTAGTTTCTTAAATAAAGGAGATACTGTTGTTTTAACAGGAGAATTAGGTTCAGGGAAAACGAAATTAACAGAAGGGATTTTGACATATTATGGATTAGAAGATGAAATCTCTAGTCCTACATTTACAATTGTCAATGAATATATAAAAAATGATATAAAAATTTTTCACTTTGATGTATATCGTTTAGAAGATTCTTCTGAATTTTACGCCATTGGCGGAGAGGAATACTTTAATAATGGAATTTGTATTATTGAATGGGGTGAAATTATTCAAGATGCCCTTCCAAAAGACTATATACATATTCAATTTGAAAGAAATGATAATGATGAGAGTACTAGAATTTTAAATATCACTTCTTATGGTGAAAAATATGATGAATTATTAAATAAATTGGAGGATTAAATTGAAAGTATTAAGTATGGAAACTTCTAGCAAAGTATGCAGTGTTGCAATATTGGAAGATAAAAATTTAATTAAAAAAATAGAATTGAATAATGGATTAACCCATTCAGAAAGTTTAATGCCATTAATAAAACAAATATTAGAAGAAACCAATTTAACTTTATCGCAAATAAATTTATTGGTTTGTGATATTGGTCCTGGTTCTTTTACTGGTATTCGTATTGGAGTTGCTACTGTTAAAGCTTTTTCCGATAGTTTGGATATTCCTGCTGTTGGTATTTCTTCTCTTGAAGGATTGGCTTATTCTATAAAAACAAATGGAATCATTTGTAGTATGATTGATTGTAAAAATGATAATTGTTATTATGCCGTATATCAATTGGAAAATGGTCAATATACTTTGTTAGAAAATCCTAAAGCAGATAGTGTTGAAAACTGTTTAACTTTCTTACATTATAAATATACAAATTCTACTATTACATTTGTAGGAGACGCTTGTGAAGTATATGAAGACAAAATTAAAGCAACTTCACCTAATTTTGCTTTATCTGATAATGATAGTTTTGATACTGTTGATGTTTATACTTTAGGAATTGCCGGCATCAATAAATATACACAATTAGGCGAAGACAAAAATCTTCTTCCTCTTTATTTAAAAAAGCCTCAAGCACAAAGACAATTAGAAGGAAAAAGTATTGTTATTCAAAATATGAAAATTTCTGATTTAGAAAATTTAAACATTTCTAATTTTGATGATTTTTGGAATATCGATATTTTAAAAGATGAACTGACCAGTGAAACTTCTCAATTTTTCTGTGCAAAATATGAAAACAAAATCGTTGGATTTGCTGGAATAAAAATGGTATTAGATGAAGCAGATATTATGAATATTGCTGTAAAAAAAGATTATAGAAGACAAGGGATTGCTACTTTACTATTAAATCATATCCTTACTATTTGCAAAGAAAAAGGTATTAAGATAATTCATCTTGAAGTCAATGAAGAAAATTTTTCTGCGATTTCTTTATATCAAAAATTCGGTTTTGAAGAATGTGGCAGAAGAAAACAATATTATGATAACAAATATGATGCCATTTTAATGAAAAAATAGTCAATGAAAATGTATTGAACCCAAAAAATTGGACATTTTTGGGTTCAGTACAAAATCATTGGCTATTTTTCTTTTCTTATTTTTTTGTAATTTTATATGCTAAAATTTTTATCTTAAGGTCTGTCCCTTTTGTTTCATTTTGGAACGATTTGGCACGTCCCCAATGTTTCAGACATATTTTTCTACTAATACAACTGTTCTTCCACTTCTGGTTGTTCCTGTGAATTCTTTTATGATAAATCTGCCTTTTCCTCTAATGGTTATGATGTCACCACATTTTACTTGTTTTGAATTTTTTGTTTCATTTTGTCCATTCACAAATACTCTTTCTTGAGCAATGATTTCTGAGGCTTTACTTCTAGAGGTTCTTGCTAGGTCTGATACAATATTATCTAATCGTAATGATGGAACAATAATACTAACTTCTTCTATTTTTATTTCTAATTTTCTTACATTTTGTATATTTTCGATTTCTATTTTTGCATTTTCAAATCTAGTTAGTGATGGCAATTGTGTTTTTAAAACATCTGCAAAATCACTGACAGTTATGATATCTGCGCCTTCTTCTCCCACAAGAATATCTCCTACTTTTTCTCTTTTTAATCCTAATTTTACAATTCCACCTAAATAGTTTCTATGTGAATATTTTCCTTT
>CALXFG010000009.1 GCA_944387505.1 uncultured Clostridia bacterium | reverse complement strand
TCAATACTTTCTGGGATTATAGGTGATTTATTTTTACCGTTCTGGAATGTTACTTCGGTGTGTACTGTACTTTTGCTTATTCCAAATTTTTTTGCTGCACCTCTTACTGTATCTTTTGAGTCTATAATATACTGTGCAAGTTCTATTGCACGTTCTTCTATTGATATACCTTTCATCTATTCTAACTCCTTTTACTTAGAATACTTTTGTTTAATTGTATTCTTGTATTTTATGAGTTAGAACTTTCTTTATTTTTGTTCTTGTGAAATTTTCATAATTTCTTTTCTAAGCCAGACATTATCTAATTCCATCGTATCTGCTTTAAATTTTTTATTAAATAACTTTTCTAAATTTTTTTGTACTTCTAAATCTTTTGCTATTAGATAACTTTTTCCATCCTTTAAACAGATAAGATTTAACATCCACTTATCTCCCATATTGTTCAATACCGTATATAGGACATCTTTATTTCTTAAAACAATTTCTTTATCCCATATTGTTAGTTGACTAAAAATTGGTGGTAATATTTGGCTAACATATTCTACTTTTGTATCATTTTCTATAGCTAATTTTAAATCTTTATTGATTTTTGATTGACATTCTAGAAAATATTTTTCTGGATACTTTTTATCTTGAATGATTCTTTCTAGCTTTTCATAAACAGTTATATCTCTTTTAGAAGTTACTTTTGCTTTCAAATTTAAAGTATTATCTAAAATCGCTGATATCAATAAAATGGCTAGTTCTTTCGTAATTTTATGCATTAAACCTTCTTTTTCATAAAGCTCTACAATGAGTGTTGCTACTGAACCTAGAAATTCTATTTTCGCTTTATCTTGAAGTTTATTTTTCCAATATTCCTCATATCCCGCATGATGATCTATGACTTCGATTATCTTATCTTCATTTACAATTTTATCAAAATATGCTTTATTAGAGACATCTATAATGACAAATTCATCTTCTTTAGAAGGTTCATAATGATCTAATCCCATATTCAATTTTAATAAACTTGATGGAATACTTTCATTTGGCTTTGCACTAGATACAGCTTTTGCTTTTTGCCCTTTCAAATTCAACAAATTGGCATAAGCTATACAACTTGCATAAGCATCTATATCTATATATTTATTACCAGATGTAACAACAATCATTTTTATCACTTCACATCCTATTCTTCTAATCTTAATAAACGATTATATTTAGCAATTCTATCTCCTCTTCTAGGTCCACCTATTTTGATATATGTAGAGCCTAACGCAACTGCTAAATCACACATAAATGTATCTTCCGTTTCTATTGATCTTTGTGATACACAAGTTACCATATTTTCTCTTTTGGCTTTTAAAAAAGCGTTTATTGTATTTGTTAACGTTCCTACTTGATTCATTTTGATGATGATACCATTTGCTAATTCAGAATCTATGTATTTATCTTGTGTAGCAAATAAATCATCACCAACAATCGCTATGTTGGAATTTTGCAATTTGATTAATTTCCAGTATTGTATATCATCTGGATCAAACGGGTCTTCTACATATGTTATATTATATTTCTGTATATATCCCATCAATATATCATTTAATTTTTGGGAATTTAAAATTTGCCCATTATATTCATAATGTTCGTTTTTGTAAAAATGTTCTGCTGCAACATCTATTGCGATACTTACATATTTTTCGTAGTGTAGTCTTTCTATCGTGGCTTTAAGCATTTTCATTTTTTCCTCTACGGTTAATCCTTGAACAATCATTCCACTAGAAGCGCCATAATATTTTAAAATGTTTTTTCTTTTTACTTCATTTTCTATTTCTGTATAAATTGGGGTAATCACAGGTACAGATTTTGAAAATGGATGTATATCAACTGCTATCATAATATTTTGAATAGACCCTTTTTCTTGTTGATTATGTACGCCTCCTGAAAAGATGGCAACTAGCGGAATTGGTGATGGATTTTTTATATGATAATTTGCTATTTTTCTTATATATTCCACTAATGTCATATCCTGATTTTTAGCACATATTCTTGCATATGCTAACGAAAATGGTAAGCACACATTTGTCCCTAACTTTTCTATATATTGATTCAAAAAATTATCAAACTCACCTTGATTTTTAAATTCTTTACAATAGATTTCTTCTATCATTTGATTTAAAATATTTGTATGAATATGACTTGTTGTTATAACTTCTCTTCTTCCAGGAATAATGGCAGATGGACTTGATGCAATTGCTTTTATATTATCTTCTGTTAGCATCTCTACTTCTAGTGCATCTCTTCCTTCTGAATTTAATATGTTTCTTATTTTAATTTCTTTTATTTTTATCATCTAATTCTCCTTGTGCAAATTTTTTATGATATATGGAAAAATATCAATTGCTTTTTGAATTGGTAATTTTCCTTTTTTTGCACTTTCTTCATCAAATTTTATGCTTCCGTCTTTTATACATTGATTTCCCGCAATCAGAACAGGAACTTTATCTGTAGAATGAATTTTTAATTCACATGGAGTTGCATGATCACATGTAATAACAACAATATCCTCATCTGTTATATCTTTTACTAATCCTGCAATAAAATATTTATCTATAAATTCAATTGCCTCAACCTTTTCTTTAGGTTTATTATCATGTCCTGGTTCATCTGGGCCTTTAATATGTATAAATTTAACATCTGCCTTATCTTGTACCAAAATTTTCTCTGCATTTATCATGAAATCTTTATCTAATTGCAAATCTAAAGATTTGGAAAATGTAAATTTGGCACCAATCAATTTTGCTATTGCATTTTCAGCAGGTAATTGACCATACATAGAAAGCGTTAGTCCAAATTTATCTTGAAAATGTGGCATTTTCTTAGGAGCTGTTCCTCCATCTCTGAAAATTAAATAATTAGCAGGCATTTCACCTTTTTCTATTCGTTTACGATTTACTTCACTTTTGGATAAGATTTTATTAGATTGTTTGATAAAATCATTTACCATTTCTGCTGTTTTTTTACTTTCTTCTTTCTCATCCAATGATACACATGTTAAAGGTTTTGGTTTATAATTTTTTACTGGCTTTCCCCAAACACCATCCTTCTTAAAGCCTGGATCTGTATTAGATACATTTCCAGAAAGTTTTACATGTTTGCTATACATGACTAGAATTCCTCTGTGATGTCCAAATGCCAGTAATTTGAAATCAACTCCATACTTAGATAAAGTTACATTTTCTGTTATTTCTTTAGCCAAAGATTGTAATTCTTCATCTTCTAATCCTCTGGCCGTTCTTCTGTCTAATGTTCCTAATGTTTCATCATATGAAGCAAAATTGATTCTAAAAGCTACATAATGATATCCTTCGGGAATAAATCCTGTTCCTAATCCTTCTAATGTCCCTCTTCCTGGATAGTATATCTTTGGGTCATATGATAGTAACGCCATACTTCCTGAATCAGATTCTGGCGTTATATTCTCATCTATAACTGTAATAAGGGATTCAGCACCTCTTTGTGCCAATATATTCATATGTGGTGTATTAGCCACTTGCAAAGGTGTCTTATTTCCAAGTTCCGTTATTTTTCTATCTGCTGCCCCATCTAAGATAACCATATAAATATGCATAATCTTTAACCTCTCTTATCTTTTTCTTCTTCATCCAATAATGCTTTTATCCTTTTATCTAATTGATTTTCTATCATATAATGATAAACAAAATTTGGTACATACTGTTTCCATTCTTTTCCCTCTTGAATATTTTTACGGATGTCAGATGCACTGATTCCTTTATCTTCTAGTGGAACTCTCCACAATACTTCCACATCTAGTTTTAAATCTTCTTGCAACATTTTTAATTTTTCTTCTCCCCATTGATCATATATTGTCATATAATATTTGGCATTTAATGGTGCATAATTAAATATCTTTTCTGGGAAATTGATAGGAAATGGAACTATGTCAAATTCTGCTTGATTAACGCCTGCTTCTATTAGAGAGTATTTTATACATTCCATTCTTTCAAAATAGGTAAGTGGATTTGAACTTCTTTTAGATCTATGTGGATTAGTTGATGTATATTTGGTTAAATCTTGTTCTGGATTACAAATTCCTATAATCAAATGTTCACATCTTTCTATTAAATTATATCATGCAATTTTTTTAGTGTAAAATGAATCATTTTGTTTTAGTTATTACTCGAAGTTATTTCTTAAAATTATTTTTCAAGTCTAAAATGATTTTCAATGATTTGTATAAATGTATTTAATTCTTTGAATTTTCTTTCACGATTAATATATATTCCAAATTCAATTGGTTTTATATGAAATTGAGTATTTACTATGCATAAATTGTATTTATTCATTTCTTCTTCAACAAATTCTTTTGTAACTAATCCCACCCCATCATTATTTTTTATAATTTCTGTTATGGTTTTATAGGTTGCATGTTTTATATCCTTAAAATCTTCATATTTACAATTTAGTGATTCAAAAAAATTATGTGATGTCGCAGATGTTCTTTTTGGCATATATATAGTCGTGTTTTTTATATCTTTTAAAGTCATTCGCTTATTTTTTGGTTTATAATTTTGATTGGCAATTAAAACTTCATTCCACTCTCCTAATTTTATAAATTTGATATTTTTATCATTCGTTTTTGTATATATTTTTTTAGAAAAAATGATATCTAATACTCCATTTTTTAATTCTAAAAGCATTTGTTCATTATCCTGATTGAATACATTTATTTTAGAATTTGTATTTTTAATATAATATTCACTCATACAATCACTAAATATCTTGTTTAATATGGTAGAATGTATTCCTAAATTAATGTCTTTTATTTTTAAATATTTATTTTCTTCATTTATTAATACATCCACAGAATCTTTTATATCTTCATACAATTCCGCTCCTTTTTGGGTTAATTTTATGCCATGATTGCTTCTTATGAATAATTTTGTTCCTAATAAACTTTCTAAATTTTTCATATGTTTCGTTACTGCTGGTTGTGTTAAATTTAATTTTTGACTTGCTTTTGTTATATTCTCTTCCTTTGCTACTGTTACAAATATTTTATATAATTCTAAATTTACCATTTTCCTAAAATCTCCTTTAATTGATTTTTCCTATACCATAAAAAATCATTTTTCTGTTTGTGATATCTAAAACTCAAATGTTAATTCTTAACAAAAAATAAAGCACTCAAACATTATGGAACGTTTTTAAATGCTTTATTTAATAATATCTTTAATTACTTCTCCTGCTATCATCATACCTGCAACAGATGGAACAAAAGATATACTAGCAGGTGTTCTAGATTCCATATCATGTTTAATTGGTTCTTCCTTAGAATATAAAACTTTTAAATCCTGTATGCCTCTTTTCTTTAATTCTTTTCTCATGACTTTTGCGAGTGGACATACGGATGTTTTATAAATATCTGCTATTTCAAATCTAGTTGGATCTAATTTATTTCCTGTTCCCATACAAGAAATAATAGGAATTTGTTTTTCTTTTGCTCTTTGAATTAATTTTAATTTTGTTGTAATCGTATCTACAGCATCCACCACATAATCTATGGTATCATCTATCAGTGTTTCTTCCCCATTTTCTATGTTTTGTGGTATATATGTTTCTACATTTACCTTAGGATTGATGGATAAAATTCTCTCTTTCATACAATCTACTTTTAATTTTCCTATATTCGAAATGGTTGCATGGATTTGTCTATTTAAATTACTAGGCGCAATCACATCATTATCTACCAAAATGATATTTTCGATTCCTGCTCTTACTAATCCTTCTACTGCAAATGAACCTACACCACCTATTCCATATACAATCACTTTGCTATTAGCTAATTTTTGTATATTCTCTTTTCCAATTAATAATTCTGTTCTTGAATTCCATTCTTCTTCCATCTGTCTCTTCTTTCTTATTCTTTATTTTTTAATTCTAAAAGTTTATTATATAATGTTTCACTATATTGTTTTTGTAAAAATAATCTTGGTACTTTTTTAATAATTTGTACATTATTTACGCTTTTATCTTGAAATTCTAGCTGTATTTTATATGTTATCAAACGTTTTTTCAACTTTCTAATTTTTAAATCATCAAATTTTACAAAAAATCCATTTTTTATAATTTTTCTACCAAATTTAGATAATTCAAAAAAATATAATTTTTCATCATCAAAATATACTATATAGGGTATCGTTTTTGATAAAGAATACATCTCCTTTATAATATACTCTTTAGCTGTTAAACTCATTTCTGCCAATAAATAGTTTTCTTCTTTTAAATGATTCATTTTTAAAAATTCTCTAATACTTTCTCCATTAATTTTTCCTAATTTAAATTCTTGAATGGGAATTTTTTCTCCTTTTGTAATGATTTCTGTGTCCGATTCTTCTATTTTCATATTTTCTTTAAAATTTTTAATAGTTTTGTTAGCATAAAAAAATCCAATCAATGCTCCTATACCATATATTATTATCATGATAATATTAAATTGAAAATTGAAGAAGTAAATTAATATATATATTACAATATTCATTATGATAAAATTTCTATTAAATGTTTCTTTAAATACTACACTTTTATTTTTTTTAGATATTTTTCCTGCTATTATACTTCCCAATAATGGAGATACAAATAGCATAATAAAAGTAGGAATATGCGCATTTGTAGATAATAATACTGTAATTGTACAAATCATCAATAATTCTGTAAATATGATTAATATTGCTCCATATCTAAATAAAAAAGAACTTTGTTTTATTTTGATTGTACTCAACTCCTTTTCTTATTTTCTTTTATTTTATAATATTATCATACATTTGTAAATACTTTTTATTTTCCGTTCCGATTTCCAGACCAAGGGTGGTAGGTATTATTTTTGAATTATTGACGAATGTGCCGTGGAATAGATGTATAAATTCTTAGTTTTAAATAAATGAGGAAGCGCGAACAGCGAGAGGCTCGTTTATTTAAAACTTAGAATTTATAATCTATGTAGCAAGCTGAGGAAATAATGAAAAAATAATACCTACCACCCTTGGTCTGGAAATCGGAATGGAAATTCTTGATAACTTGATTATTCAGCTTGCCTAGTATATAATTAACTTGTTAAAAGTATACAAATAAAAGGAGTTTTACATGTTAAGAATTCACAATATAAAAATCAGAAAAAATATATCTGATGAAGAATTAATTGATTTTATTCTTCATAAATATCATATTCGTCCTTCTGATATGCTAGAGTGGAATATCTCTAAGAAATCAATTGATGCTAGAAAGAAAAATGATATATTTTTTAATTATACGATTGATATTCAAGTAAAAGATGAATCTAAGTATTCCAATCTACAAAAAGTGGAAATATCAGATATTGAGAAAGATATAAAAAATCGTATTCAATTAACTTTTTTAAATACTTTAAAAACTTGTCCTTCTCCTGTCATTGTTGGAGCAGGTCCTGCCGGTCTATTTTCTGCTTTAACACTTGTCCAACATGGTATAGCACCTATTATTATTGAACAAGGAAAAACAGTTGATGATAGAAAACTCGATGTAGATGGTTTTCTACATAATAAACAATTAAATCCTTTTTCTAATGTTCAATTTGGTGAAGGTGGTGCAGGTACTTTTTCCGATGGGAAATTAACAACTGGAATTCACAATCCATTATGCCAAAAAGTATTAAAAGAATTTGTGAATTTTGGAGCACCAAAAGAAATTTTATATTTGTCTAAACCACATATTGGAACAGACAAATTGATTGATATTATTCGAAATATGAGAAACTACATAATATCAAAAGGTGGTAAATTTTATTTCAATACAAAATTCATTAATTTTACTGTTAAAAACAATAAAATATGTTCTGTATTAGTAAAAAGTTTAGAAGATCATACAAATTTTGAACTTGTAACCAATCATTTAATTTTAGCAATTGGACATAGTTCTAGAGATACTTTTGAATTATTATACAAAAATGGAATCATGATGGAAAAGAAAAACTTTTCTGTAGGTGTGAGAATTGAGCATCTTCAGGAAATGATTAATCAAGCACAATATGGAGAAAATCCAAAATTACAGTTACCTCCTGCTGAATATAAATTAGCATACCATTCACTAAATGGTCGTTCTTGTTACACATTTTGTATGTGTCCAGGAGGAACCGTTATTGCCTCTTCTAGTGAAGAACATACCATTGTTACAAATGGTATGAGTACTTATTTAAGAAATGGTAAAAATGCCAATTCTGCTTTATTAGTCAATGTGACACCAGAAGATTTTGCAGATGCCTCTCCTTTAGCTGGTATCTATTTTCAAAAAGATTTAGAAGAAAAAGCATTTATCTTAGGTGGTTCTAATTATTATGCACCTATTCAAAAAGTAGAAGATTTTTTAAATAATCAAAAATCTTCTACCATTGGAATAGTTACTCCTTCTTACTTGCCTGGAACAACCTTATCAAATTTAAATGAAATTCTTCCAGAATTTGTTTCTTCCACCTTAAAAGAAGGTATTTTGTATTTTGATAAAAAACTAAAAGGATTTGCTCATCCTGATAGTATCTTAACTGGTGTTGAAACCAGAAGTTCTTCGCCTGTAAAGATTCCTAGAAATACCAAGTTTGTATCTAATTTAGAGGGAATTTACCCTTGTGGAGAAGGTGCTGGATATGCTGGTGGTATCATGTCTGCTGCTGTTGATGGAATAAAAACAAGTTTAGCAATCTTAGGGGCTATGGATTAGCCCTTATTTCTTTTACAATTTGCGTCAAATTTTCTACTAAATATTCTACATCTTCTTTCGTATTTTCATCTCCAAAAGTCACTCGTAAGGTTCCTTCTGCATAGTCACTTGGTAATCCAATGGCTGTTAATACATGTGATGGCATACTACTTCCTGAAGAGCAAGCGCTGCCTGCTGATGCACAAATACCTTTTTCATCCAATTTCATTAGTAATTCACTACCATTTACGCCTTTAAACGATATATTGCTATTTCCTGGTAATCGATACTCCATAGAACCATTTATTTTTATATTTGAAATCTGATTTTGTATTTTAGAAAAATACATATCTCTTTGTTCTTTTAATTTTTTAACATGTGTTTCCATATTGTTTTTTGCCATTTTACAAGCTTCTCCTAATCCAATCATTCCAGGTACATTTTCAGTTCCTGCTCTTTTGTCCCTTTCTTGATGTCCTCCATCAATTAAATTTTTAAATTCGATATTTTTATTGACATATAGTGCACCTATTCCCTTAGGTGCTCCTATTTTATGTCCTGACAAAGACAACATATCAATATTCATTTCTTTCACATCAATTTTTACATTTCCACAAGCTTGAACCGCATCTGTATGAAAAATAATCCCTTTTTCTTTTGCAATTTCTCCTATTTTTTTGATTGGTTGAATAGAACCTATTTCGTTATTAGCAAACATCACACTAATCAATATCGTATCTTCTGTTATGGCATTTACTAGTTCTTCTAAATTGACAATTCCATCTTTATCCACATTTAAATAAGTTACCTTACATCCATTTTCTTCTAGTGTTTTGCAAGTATTTAATATGGCATGATGTTCTATTTTCGTTGTTATTACATGTTTCCCTTTGTTTTTATTCAAATACATAATTCCTTTTAATGCTGTATTATCACTTTCAGTTCCTCCACTTGTAAAATAAATTTCATTTTTGTCACAGTTAATTAAATTTGCCACATGTTTTCTTGCTTCTTCTATTCCTACCTTTGCCATTCTTCCTAATGTATATAATGATGATGGATTCCCATAGGATTCTACAAAATAGGGGAACATTTTATCTACTACTTCCTTTTTTACCTTCGTCGTCGCTGCATTATCAAAATATCTTATCTTCATGTTACTTCTTCCTTTCTTGATAGGATAAATTTCGCTTCGTGAGAACCTTTCTCGACTTTCCTGATTCAACTACATTTATTTAATTTCTCAAAAAGCATAAAGAGTTATTGTTTATAACTCTTTATCTTATTTTATGCTACTTTTCTTGGATTATTTCCTTTATCTTATTTATCTCTTTCATCGTTGTTTCATATCCATATTGATAACAGCTATCTAATTTTTTTACATCTAACAATCCTGTTTTATCTGTTCTGATTGTTAATATATAATCACTTTGTTTTAAATTTTCTTCCGCTATTTTACTTCCCATTAAATCAATTGTTCTCATTGCTATATCCATATAATTGCTATCTTCTGTTATATCATCTGCTTTAAAATTAACAGCTAATACTTTTTCCATTCCCTGTTTCTTTACTTCTAATACTGGCACATTATCTAAAGCTCCTCCATCTAAAAATTTGTGTTTTTCAAAATCACATGGACAAAATACAGCAGGAAAACTACTTGTTGCTCTTAATGCTTTTCCAATAGGAATATCTCCTATGTATTTTTTATATGGACTTTTTTCATCTGGAATATGATTCGTAAATATATATTCTTTTCCCTCTTTTATATCTACAGCTGGTATGGATATAGGCATTTTTGTGATTTGAGAAATGGTTTCTATTCCTTTTTCCTTTGCCAATTTATTAAATAATTCTTCTATATTTTCTCCTTTTCGAAATCCTGTATTATCTTTTTTAAATACTTGATGTATTCTTGAAAATATAGAATTTTCTCCCATTCCCACTATATCTTTTGCATGTATTTTAAATAAATGATACATATCTTCTGGAGAATATCCTAAAACATATAATCCTGCAATTAAGGCTCCTGAACTTGTCCCACCTATTGCTTCTATTTGTATACCACTTTCTTCCAAAGCTTTTAACACACCTGCATGTGCAATTCCTCTAATGCCTCCACCTGATAATGCAATTCCTAATTTCACCTTTTTCACCTTTTCTCATTTTTTATATAGTATTTACATTTTGGAATATTTTAATCAGTCTTTCTCGTGTAAAATCAGAATTTTTTTAAGATTTTAAAATTTGTTAATCATTTATTGCAGAATATTCATGGCTAACACTTTGTATATGTTAGGAATGAATAGCATTATTTTTTGTGATAAAGAAAATTTCATATTTTTCCTCTATTACAAAAAAATAGATTCAAAATTTGTATAACCCCCAAAAAATTGAATCTATTTTTCTTTTATTATCTTAAACAATCATTTTTTTATTTTGTATAATAAAATTCTCCATATCCATATTCCACTTTATAATAATCTTTTATAAATTCTGGTTCTGCCTGTAAATTAAATGTGTATTTTGGTTCTACTATCACTTTACCATCTGTATTTACAACGCCCCATTTACCATCTAATTTAATTCCTGCATATCCATAAGAATTTAGGTCAGTAGCTTTATCATATATATAGTCTACAACAACATTTCCAGATTTATCCACAAATCCCCATTTTCCATCTTGAGATTTTGCATAAATTTGATTATCAGGGAATATTTCTGTATTTTGTTTTTCATTTCCTTCTAAATCAAAATATTTTGTTTCTGTATCATTGTATACCTTCACATAATTTTCTTTAGTTTGAACAATAGCATTTGTCATCTCACATAATTGTTTAAAATTCTTATCATATAATTGTGTTGAATTATTTTCTGATAATCTTGTAATGAAATAATTTGTTCCTTCTACTTTTTCTATAGAGTCATATTGTATGTTTATCATCGGTTCCTCTTTATCATTGATAACCCCTACTTTTCCACCTGCTACTGAAGCAATAAAATAATTATCATACAAATAATTTATATATGCATAATTTTGTGTGGTTATCTGTTCGCCATTTTTATTAATAATACTATATGCTGAATCTTGTGAATTATCTATTTTAATTTGATAATTTTCATTTCCTGTTTCTAATATATATATATTACTCTCTATTCCAGCTGGATTTCCATCTGCTTGATATACTTCTACATTCTCATCTACATCTGTAGCATATATATATTTCCCCGTGCTATCAATTTGTGTAAATTCTACTGGTATAACCACTTTTCCATCTAAATTTGCTACTCCATATCGTTTTGTTTTTTCTAATGTTAATGTATTGCTTTCACTATTATAAGATATAGATTGATATTCATTTTTTATAATTTGTTCTTGATTTTTCATCATGCCATATTGTCCATTTTGTGCAACAATTAAATAAATATGATCATTATCTTTTATATCCGTAATTCTAGAAATTTCTGTATATTCAGGTTTTAATATAACATTTCCATTAATATCTACATATCCATATCGATATCCATCTTCTGTTGTATTTGAAACAATATACCCTGCTCGTTTATATCCATCTTCTTGTGTTGTGTAATTATCTACAGTAATTTGGTCATATTCTGGATCAACTAAGTAATTTCCTTTATTATTGATAACGCCATATTTTCCGTCTAATTTCACTAATAATTCTCCCTCTTTATATGGCAAACCTTCTATTGATTCATATATAGGATCTGCAATTACTTCTCCTTCTAAGTTAATTATTCCTAGTTTTTCATCTTGATGATAAATTAATAAATTTTTTTCATACATTAAATCACTTGCAATATTTTTTAATCTAATTGGTTCTATTTGTGTATATTCTGAAAATATTTGTTCATTATTTTGATTGAATACTTTTGTTTCATTGTTTTCATCATAACATATAAAAACCGCTTTTTGTGGATTTGGTATAATCACATTTTTATATTCTGGATGAATAACTATATCTCCCGTTTTGTTAATAACACCATATTTTCCATCTTGTCTTAAAATAAAATATGCATAATTTTCCACTGAAATTTTTTCTATTTCATATTCTCTTCCTTTTTTCTCAATTTGTTTATAAATAAACCAACCTGCAATTGCAATAATAATTAATAATGCTATCACTATCATGGCAATATATTTTTTCTTCATATTCATTCCCTACCTTATTCTTCGTTTTTTTCTTCTTCTGTTTCTATGACATTATTTTTACACGCTTTTACTTTTAATATTCTTTTATCTTCATATTCTTCTATTTTATAAGTTACTTTTTCCGTTTCTATTACTGGTTTTTCTTCATCCTCAGGAATTCTTCCCAATTCTTCTTGTAAAAATCCGGATATGGTATCATAATCTCCTTCTGGAATTCCCGCATCTAACAATTTATTGACATCATAAATCGGTAAGCTTCCTGATAACATATACGTATTGTCATCTATTTTTTCATACTCTTTTTCTTCTTTATCATATTCATCATATATGTCTCCTACCAATTCTTCTAATATGTCTTCCATTGTAACCAATCCTGCTGTTCCACCATATTCATCAACAATAATTGCTATCTGCATCTTATTTTTTTGCAATTCTTTGAATACTTCATTGATTAATCGATTTTGTGATACGAAATATGCTTCTTTCATCAAGTTCTTTACTTTAAAGCTTTTTTTATTAATATTTTTTAATACATCTTTTACATATAAAATACCTTTTACTTCATCAATGGTCTCATCATATACTGGTATTCTACTATATCGATATTCTTCTTTTGATAATTCATCTAATAATTCATCATTACTAATATTAATATCTACCGCGAAAATATCTTTCCTATGTCTCATAATTTCTGATACGGTAATGTCATTAAATTCAAATACATTATTAATTAATTCTTTTTCTTCTTCTTTAATGGTTCCCTTTTCTTCCCCTTGATTTACCATCATTTTAATTTCTTCTTCAGTAACCGTTTCTTCTTCATTTTCTCCAACACCAAATATTCTTGATATTGCATTTGTAACCACTGTTAATAATTTTACAAATGGTGCTGTCACAATGGAAATCGCTCTAATCACTCCAATGGTTGCAAATGATATTTTTTCATAATGTTTCATTGCTAATCTTTTTGGTACTAATTCCCCAAAAACTAATGTAAAGAAAGATAATATGATGGTAATAATAATGATGGATATACTTTTCCATACCCCTATGCTAACTGACGGTATCCAACTATTTAATACTGGTGCTAACATATCTGCAAATGTTTCTGATGCAAAAGCACTTGATAAAAATCCAGCAAGTGTAATTCCGATTTGTATCGTTGCTAAAAATTTACTTGGTTCTTTTAGCATTTTTTCTATTTGCTTTGCTTTTTTATTTCCTTCTTTTGCTTGCTTTTCTATTTTTGCATCATTCAAAGATATAAATGCAATTTCACTTGCTGCAAAATAGGCATTTAATAAAATTAATATCACTAATACAATTAATTGTGAAAACATGAAATATACGCTCCTTTTGTTTCTCTTTTTTATTATTTACTTTTCTTGTATATTCTATCAAAGTTTATTTTTTTATTCAATAGTTTTATAATGTTTCTCCATAGAAAAAAAGGAAACTTATAAAGTTCCCTTTTATACATCTCCTATATTACATCCCTGTCACTGGTAAAATTCGTTTACTTGTCACTTCTTTGTTATCTGTTGTTTTTTCAATCTCTGGAATTTCTTCTTCATGATTATTCACTGTTACCGTCATTTCTTCATTTAGATTTATATCTACTTCAATTAAATCTTTATACAGTTCATAACCACTAATTGTTCTTGTTTCTTTTATATAATACTTTCCTGGAATTAGATTTTCTACCTCTATCTTCCCATTCTCATCTGTTTCTAAATTTGTGTAAATTACATTTTTATTTTCATCTAACAATTGAAATTGCACACCTTGCAATTTTTCTTCCGTTTCTTTATCTTGTTTTATAATGATTAGTTTTGTTTTATTTTTACTGTAATTATCTTGTGTTTCTCCTGTTCCATCTTCATAAGTTGATGCTGTTAATGCATAATCTTGCAAATTGGAATTTGGTGCTTTTCCATATAATATTGGTTTTGTCTCTACTTTGGTTTCTATATTAATTTTAATACTTCTATTTTCTGTCATTTGTTTAATTGGAATCAATATTTTAAATACTTCATCAGAATTAAATTCTTCTTTTTCTTGATTTGTTTTATCTGTTATCTTTATTCCTTCAATCTCCTGACCTTTTTCATCTGTTACATGTACTGTGTATTTATCTATATTGGTTTTGGCTGTTACTTTATATGTTTTAGAAACATATTGAGATGTCACACTATCCTGCTTCCAAGTTTCCTGTAGTTTTTGAATATCTACTTTATTAGAAATCTGTACTTCAGTAGAGTTATTGGCATCATTGATAATTTGATACATTGCATTTAATGTTCTTTGTCCTGCTTCTCCTATGGCACCATAATCACTTAATTGATTTCCATGAATATAGCTATAAATGGCATGTTTGGTTGCTGTAAAAGCTTCTTTTTCATTTGCAACTCCTAATTCTTGGATTGTTTTATATGGATAACCATTTGTTACAATTTTCCAAAGCATTACATCTTTTACTGCCTTTTCTACAGAAACCGTATAATTTCCTTCTTCAGCTCCTGGTTTTGTTTTATCCAAACAATAAGCAGGATATACTTTTCCACCATTTTGATATTCAATATATGTTGTTTTTACCGTCGTTCCTTTATATGTTAGTAAACTTCCACAATCTCCTACTGCATATACATTCGCCGCATCGATATTACTTGCTATAACAGAATTGGTAAAATTTAAAAAATTTAATATAATGATAGCAAATATGATACATAAAATTTTGATACCTTTTTTTATTTTATACAAATTATTTTCACATCCTTTTCTTAATTATATAGGAAAAATCGCCTTTTTCTTAATTATTCTATAGATTTTTCCATTCCTTGTATACATCTTCTGTATTCTGGTTCATTTTCGACACAGGTAATTAATGTAATTGTATTTTCTTCTGTTGGTTCTAAATTACTCCAATCTGTATTTTGAATTATCTCATGTTTTGTTACAATATATGTTTTTTCTATATCGTTATAGGTATATTTAATTTCATCTCCTTCCTGCAATTCTTTTAGTCGACTAAAATAATTATTTTTATACCCTCTGTTATGTGCAGCTAAGCATATATTTCCTAAATCTTTAGAGGATTCCTCAAAATGTCCCACATAATCATCTAATATTTTCTTACTTGTTCCTTCTTGTATGGGCGCTTCTAATGATATCTTATCTATTTGTATATACCAATTATTTAATTTATTTGTTTCATTTAAAATGCTAGCATCATCATTCGTTAAATTTTTTGAATCAACGGTTTGATTTTGAATAAAATTTTCTTGTGCTGTGAAACTGACTTTAAATTCTATTTTCTCTGTTTCAAATATATTGTGACTAAATAAAACATTTATGACTAAATATAATATGATGGAAATAATGAAAGACAATACATTTATAAATTTACTAGTATATATAATAATAAATACGCTCTCCTTTTAAAAAATATATCTTGACTTAGTTTGGAAATTTAATTAGATTAAATCTCTTGATTAAATTTTTTGATTTTAAATATTTGATATAAAAATATATATAACATGTTACATGTATATAATAATACATTTTTTTCCATTTGTAAAGAACTTTTCATCGCAAAATTCGACATTTAGGAAAGAAAAGGGAAATTGGGGACGGACTCATTTTTTCCTTTTTTCTAATTTGAATAATAAGAAAAAAGGCTATCCTGGAATAGGAAGCCTTTCTCTTTTTTTCACATCAGGAAATCACAAAACCATTTAATCCTAGATTTTATGGTATCCATATTGTCTTTGGGATCATCAAAAAATTTCTTTAACTCGATAAATGTCCGTTTCTCAAGAATCTCTATTTGTTTTTCCGGATTCTCTTCCTGAGGTAAATTCCTATATATTCTTCCACATCTGCAATATAAAGTATTTATCTCATTTTTTAACATTTCATATTTCTGATCCTTTTTCATCATAATGTCTCTCTCCCTTTTGTGAATCTCTACTTGGTGTTTTCACAAATATTGTATCACTTCATAGTTCTTATGTCAAAACTATATCTTCAAATCCAATTCGAAATAGAATTCTACTCCATTATCTTTATTGATAACGCCATAATCATTTTTATAATTACTCATAATAGCCTTTACAAATGATAAACCAATACCTGTTCCACCATCTGCTCTATTTCTAGATTCATCCACTTTATAAAAACGATTCCAAATTCTTGCTAAATCTTCTTCTTTTATATTAATACCTGTATTAAATACTTTAATTTTTACTTTGTTTTTTTCTACATTGACCACATTTTCTATAACAATGCTTTTCTCTCCATCTACTTCTTCAACATGTTTAATCGCATTTGTTAAATAATTTGTAATGACCTGCTCTATATAGAAATCATCTGCAATCACATCAATTTCCTCTGGAGATTTTAACTCTACTTCTACTTGTTTTTCTTCTAGCATAACTTTTGATTTTCTGATAACTTCTTTTTCTAATTCGACTATATTAAATTCTTTGTCAGAAAATTCTCTTTTTCCGTATTCTAGTTTCATTAATTCTAATAATTGTTTTACTAATCTATCCATTTTATTGGTTTCATCTAAGATAACTTCTGCATAAAATTTTCTGCTTTCATCATCTGTATTAACATTTTCTAGCAATCCTTCACTATATCCTTGTATCAAAGCAATTGGCGTTTTTAATTCATGTGATACATCTGATATAAAACTTTTTCTCATTTCATCTATTTTAGATTTTTCTTCTATATCCCTTTCTAGCTCTATATTGGTTCTTCTTAATTGTTTAATCGTACTTTCCAATTTATCAGACATTAAATTAATACTTTTTCCTAGATTATTGATTTCGTCATCTGCATCTGTTATTCGATATTTATGACTAAAGTCCAAATTAGACATATTTTTCGCAATTGTATTTAACTCTAATATTGGTTCTGTAAATTTTCTACTAACAAAATTAACAATGACTGCTGAAATTAAAATTGTAAAACCTGCAATTAAGTATAAGAAATTATTTGATATTTTTACACTTTCTTGTATTGAAGAAACCGGTATTCGAATATATAACAAATAATCATTATCTAATTTAGCTGATAATAAAATATACGAAATTCCTGTTTTACTCTCCTTTAATCTTCTAATAATAAATTTTTCATTTTCCTCTATTAGCTCTCCTGCATTTATCGCATTTGTCATAGCATTCATTTCACCAAAAGTGGATAAAAAATCTTTATTTGATGTGAACACATTAATATCATCATCATCTTTTATTAAAATATCAAAATTATTGTTTATTGCTAATTTTTCTAGCTCAGAATTAATATCTATATCTGTTTGCGCATTATAATAATCATTAATTACTTCATATACTTCTATTAAATCTTTTGTTTTACTATATAAATAAAATTGTCCAAATACAAAATTATTTACTAAAATTAAAAATAATATGATAAGTAATATAATTAATGATAACATCAAAAATAATTTAACTCTTACTGATTTTAAAGCATTTCTTAGTTTTTCCATTTCTGCTCATTCCTTTTCTACAGCATAAACTTGGTTGGAAAAGAATTCAGTTTTCAACCTTATTTCCATCCTTAAGTAATCTACTTCACTTCAAATTTATATCCGACACCTCTCATTGTTTGAATATATTTTCCTTTTTTTCCTAATTTATGTCTTATTTTCTTAATATGACTATCAATTGTTCTAGAATCCCCATAATAATCATAATTCCATACATTATTTAATATTTTATCTCTTGATAGAGCTATATTTTCATTATCCACTAAATAGGTTAATAATTCATATTCTCTTAAACTTAATTCAATTGGTTTTCCATCTACTTTGACCGTTCTTCCTTCTTTGTCAATCTCAATGCCACCATAATCTTTGACTTCTTTTTCATCTGGATTTGTTCTTTTTAATATAGCTTCTACACGTGCCACTAAAATTTTAGGACTAAAAGGTTTAGAAATATATTCATCAACACCTAGTTCAAACCCAAATAATTCATCTTGTTCTTCTCCTCTTGCTGTTAGCATGATAATTGGTACTTTGGAATCTTGTCTAATTTGTCTTAATACTGACCAACCATCTAGTTTAGGCATCATAACATCTAATAAAATTAAGCTAATTTTATTTTTGTTTTCCTCATAAACTTCTAATCCTTTTTCACCATCTTCTGCTTCTAATATACTGTATCCCTTTGCTGCTAAGAAATCTTTTATTAATTTTCTCATTCTTTGTTCATCATCTACAACTAAAATACAGTTATTTACCATATTTATCACTCCTATTTTTTTCTCTTTTTTATTATATATTATACATAGGTTTTATGTCTATAGTGTGAAAAAAATTTATTTTTTTCAGTTTACCTTATGCTACTGTTTAGACTTTTTCATCTAAAAGGAGCAATTGGTTATATGATTAAGTGTTCGAATGCGACCGGAATCGTTTTAGAAATTCTTATATCTAAGTCGTAAAGGGTCCTGTTTCCGGGTATTGTTACGATTTAGATATTAGAATTTCTTAAACGGAAATTGGAGGGTAGCCGAGAACCTTAATCATATAACCAATTGCTCCTTTTAGATGAAAAAGTCTGAATAATAACTGCAATACAAATAAAAGAAAACTACACTAACATTTAGTGTAGTAATTTTTTTAATGTTTCACATAGACCGTTTTTGTATCATAAGCTAATTCAATATTTTCTTCTCTTAATATTTTCATGATTTTCATATTGGTGTCTTCTATTTCTTTTAAATAACTTGCATAACTAACAGAATTTGTATATGTATAAATTAGAAGATTAATTCCATTATCTGTTATTTGATCAAATCTTACAATAATTGAATCGTCAAAAACACTTTCTCTTTCTTGTAACATTTTTTCAATTCTTGCTTTTAATAATTCTAATTTTTCTAAAGGTGTGTCTAATTCTACACATAAATTTGTTTTATATCTTCTTTTTTCCATTTTGCTCCAATTTGTTACAGAAGCATCTGCAATCATAGCATTTGGGATATTAACTAATGCATTTTCAAATGTTCTAATTCTCGTTGTTCTAAAAGTAATGTCTTCAATGGTTCCTTCATAATTATCCATTTCAATCCAATCACCAACCACAAATGGTTTATCAATGAAAATCATTGCTCCACCAAATAAGTTTTTTGCAGTATCTTGTGCAGCAAGTGTTACAATGACACCACTTAAGCCTAAACCTGCAATGAGTCCTGTTAGATTAATTTCTAAGATTGCTAATACTAAAAATATAGCAATGATATAAATTAACACTCTTACAATTTTTAATACAAATTCAAATACGGTATCATCCATTTTCTCGCTTAAGCTTTTTCTTAATTTTTTTCCTAAGATTGTTTTTGAAGTAAAACTATTTGCTAATCCTACCGCAATTTCTATTACACTAATAATTTTAAAAGCTTTTGTCACGATATCCATTACTTGTTCATTTATTTGTAAAGGTACTCTTAAAAATACAATGGCTATGTAAATTCCTAAAATGATAAAAAATACTTTTAGTGGCTTAAAAAACGCACTTTCTTTTATTTCTTTTGCCTTTTTACTTTTTATTTTAAATATTTTTATAATCATATAGGAAAATGTACCACTAAATATTCTAAAAAACACAATAATTCCAATCGCTATTATAATATCTACAATTTCTATAGATGTTAGTCTGTTCCAAAAATCAACTAACTGCTCCATACTATCCTCCAATATTTTATTATAATTTAATTTGGAAGAGAATCGGTATTTGGCTAGGCAACCAAATTTAAAATTTATGAGACGTACTCTTTGTACGTTGAATTAAATTTAAAATTTAGGTCAACAACGCCAAATGGCGGTTATCTTTCAATTTTATCCCATGTAATCTCTAAGCTTCTTACTCCTACTAGGATGTCTTAATTTTCTTAAAGCTTTTGCTTCAATTTGTCTAATTCTTTCTCTAGTTACTTGGAATTCTCTTCCAACCTCTTCTAGTGTTCTTGATTTACCATCTTCTAATCCAAATCTTAATTTTAATACTTTTGCCTCTCTTGGTGTTAAAGTATTCATAACTTCCTCTAATTGTTCTCTAAGCATTGTATAAGCTGCAGAATCTTGAGGTGCTGGAGAATCATCATCTTGTATAAAATCACCTAAATGGCTATCATCTTCTTCACCTATTGGTGTTTCCAAAGATACTGGGTCTTGTGCAATTTTTTGAATTTCTATTACCTTTTCCACTGGTATTTCCATTTCAGCCGCAATTTCTTCTGGGGTTGGTTCCCTACCTAATTGTTGTAATAGATGTCTAGACGTTCTAATTAATTTATTGATAGTTTCTACCATGTGTACAGGAATTCTAATGGTTCTTGCTTGGTCTGCAATAGCTCTTGTAATCGCTTGTCTAATCCACCAAGTTGCATACGTACTAAATTTAAATCCCTTTGTATAGTCAAATTTTTCAACAGCTTTGATTAATCCCATATTTCCTTCTTGAATTAAATCTAAGAATAGCATACCTCTTCCCACATATTTTTTAGCAATGCTTACCACTAATCTTAAATTTGATTCTGCTAATTTTTGTTTTGCTTCTTCATCACCTTCTAGTACTTTCTTGGCTAAATCTAATTCTTCATCATAAGTTAAAAGTGGAATTCTTCCAATTTCTCTTAGATACATTCTGACAGGATCATCTACATTGATTCCTTCATAACTGGTATCTGTAATTTGGTCTAATTTTAGATCCTCAACTTCTTTTAAGTCTTCAATATCAGGTTCTTCATCCATATCATCTTGTAATAAATCAACGCCTAATTCTTCAAAAGCATCAAAAACTTTATCAATTTGGTCTGGATTTACATCATCTAATTCAGATGCCAAATCCCCATAGGTAATTTTTCCTTTTTCTTTTGCTTTTTTTAATATATTATTTACTTTTTCTTCTTTTAATTTTTTTGTTTCTTCTGATTCTTCTATATGTTCTTCTTTTTTAGCTTGTTCTACCTCTTCTGCTTTCTTATGTGCCTTTTTTCTTACTTTTTCAATTTTTTCGATTTTTTCTTCTTGTTTTAATTCTTCTTGTTTATTTTCTTCTTGTTTTGCCATTTTTCTATTCACCCCTATCTAATTTTTGCTAATCTGATAATAATATCATTTAGCTCTTTTTCCAATTCTTTCTTTTTATTTTCTTCAGTTGTATTTTCTTCTAGTAATTCCAAAATTTCGAGTTTTCTTTCATTTAATTTATCTTTTTCATAACTTTGTATGATATCATCAATTGCTTTTTCTACATCATCGATTCCATAATCTTCTGCCATTATCATAGTTATATGATTTTGTTCTTCTTCTGATAGTTCATCAATGATGCTATTTATATTACTATTTCCATTTTCAAATTCTTCATACAATTTTTCAGCAATCTTCTTATCTATTTCATATTTGAAGTCTTTAATGGCAATATTTTGTTTGATAATTTCATAAATATTTCTATCTCCTGAAAGTAAAATCGCTAAAACTGTATTTTCTCTTCGTTTTGTGGCTTCTGATACATTGTCTGTTTCTTTTTTTTCTATGTGTCTTACAACTGGTCTTGTTTTGCTTAATACTTTTTCATCTTTACTTTCTTTATATGTCAATTTGTTTACTTCTGCATAAATTGCTTCTTTTGAAACATCATATTCTTTAGCTATTTTTTCTATATAGACTTCTCTTTCCATGCTGTTATCAATTTTTGAAATTAATTTTGCTATTTCGTTTAAAAACTTTATTTTGTCATTGGTACTTTCTAGATTTAAAGATTGTCTTAAGATTTTGACTTTAAATTCAATAACGGAAATTGCTTTGTCAACTAGATTTTGAAATCTTGCATTTCCAAATTTAATAACATATTCATCAGGGTCTTTTGCACCTTCCATTTGTAAAACTCGAATATCACACCCCATATTTTGCAATATTTCCATTGCTCTTACTTTGGCAGTTTGTCCAGCTTCATCTGAATCATAACTTAGAATAATTTGCTCTGTATTATTTCGAAGCAAATATCCCTGTTGTTGGGTTAGTGCTGTTCCTAAAGAGGCAACTACATTATGAATATCCCTTTGATGAAGAGAAACCACATCCATATATCCTTCTACAATCAGTAGTCTTTTTTTGATATCATATTTTTTTGCAACATTTAATCCATATAGGTGTCTTCCCTTACTATATACAACATTTTCAGGAGAGTTTATGTATTTAGGTTTGGAATCATCTAACACTCTTCCTCCAAACGCAATCACTCTTCCTCTTACATCACATATAGGAAACATTAATCTGTTACGATATCGATCAATAAATTGACCTCTTTCATTTTTATTCACTAAGCCAGACTCTAAAATTTCCCTATCTTCAAATCCTTGTTTTTTTAATTCTTTGTATAATTCATCAAATTTTCCTGAAAATCCAATTTGAAAAGATTTTAATGTTTCATTTGATAATTTTCTTTTCTTTATGTATTCTTGAGCGATTTTAGACTCTGGTCTATATAAATTTTCATGATAATATTTAGCTGTAAATTCATTTACTTTATATACCTTCGCTTTTAAAGCCTCTTTTGCTGAATCTACATTATTTTCTAATGTTGGTAATTGTATATTAGCTCTTTCTGCTAACTGTTGAACCGCCTCCACAAAGTTGATACCTTCAATCTTTGTCAAAAATGTAAATACATTTCCACCAACGCCACAACCAAAGCAATGAAATATTTGTTTTTCTGGAGATACTGAAAATGAAGGTGATTTTTCATTGTGAAAAGGACATAGACCGAAATAATTTCTGCCACTTCTCTTTAGTCTTACATATTGTGATATCACATCTACAATATCATTAGACTGCCTTACATCATCAATGATTTCATCACTATATCTTGCCATTATTTTCTCCTTTCTTAAAATATTTCACACAACTATACATAATTATATTATTCGACGTATTTTACATAAATCCTTCTCTTTATTTAAAAAAAATGTCCTTTTGGGGACGTTTCTGTTTGGGACATTGGGGACGGACTCATTTTTCCCTTTTTGTTAATTAGAAATAAGAAAAAATATAGAATATAAAAAAATGAAACAATTTTGCGTATCTAAATTTGAATTTAGAAATTCTAAAATAAAAAAGTGAGGAAAGCTCATTTTGCTGATGATTTATAGCAACAATGAGAGAGGCTCACTTTTTTATTAAAGAATTTCTATGAAAATTTAGCTTATACAAAATTGTGTAATGACTTTATATTCTATATTTTTTAAGTGTCTTACAATACAAAAAAGGGAAAAATGAGTCCGTCCCCAATGTTCCTCAAATTCAATTTTTTAATTATTCATTAACATGAGCTTATTATCCATTTTATTCACAATTTTTGCATAGTTGACTAATTCTTTTGAAGTTTTCTTATTCACTTCTTTATCTGTTTTATATTTCATTTTATGTTCTAGACTAGCCCAGAAATCCATTGCCATTGTTCGTATCTGTATTTCTACTTTTACATATATGGTTTGCTTTGATAAGGTTACTGGTACTTTTACAATCATATGATAACTTGCATATCCACTTTCTTTTGGATGATTTACATAGTCTTTTTCTTTTTCAATTTGCATTCCTGGTATTTCTTCAATTAAATTTCTTATTTTAAATATGTCATCTTTTAGCTGACATATCACTCGAACACCTGCAATATCATTGATATTTTCTATCATTTCTTTATATGTAAGCTTATATCCTTTTTTCTTCATTTTATTTACAATACTATCTGGTTGTTTTATCCTTGTATTGATATGGTCAATTAAATCATAATTATAAAATACTTTAAATTCTTTTTGTAATATATTCATTTTGGTTTCTAACTCTGTAATAGCCATTTCATAAATGGTCATTATTTTTTCAAATGTGTTTGTCTTTTCCTCTATTTTTTCATCATAACTCAAAAAGTTCTTCATCTCCACAATTCCTAGTTCTTTCACTTTATTTTTTTTCATATTTCATCACAACTCCTCATAGGATATTTATGTTTGTTCCTATTTAGTATATGCATATACTATCCCATAATTGTTTCTAAAAAATATTTATATTGTGTTTTTTTTATGAACTTATAAATCCTCTTTGTATAGGAAAAATTTTATATTTTCAAAAGAAAAAATGATTTTTCTATTAACCAAAAATATCCCTCCTTATTAAACTTTTCTGTTTAATAAGAAGGGTTCACTTCACTGTCTCTAAAGTTCTAAATTCTTAATTTATTATCTTGCATCATTATCGTCAAGTGGTGTTTTTGAATCCTTATTCTTTTTTTCAAATTTTGTTTCTACTACTTTAGGCGTATTCTCTCTACTAACTATTTTGTGCTTTCTTTTTTCTATGCTAAGAATTACTGTGTCTACTAATTTTTTTGCTTTATCTACTCCTAAACTAGCTAATGCTTGATATAATCCCACTTGATTACAATAATCACTAATTTCTAGCAAATTTTTATCTGACATAATTTCTTGGCCTTGTTGAATAAAAGTTTCTTTGGTATCTGCTGGTAATTGGTCCATTGTAGCAACATATTCTTCCACTTTTTCAGCAGCTTTTACATTTCCTCTGATTTGTTCTTTTATATCTATCTCTGTCAATAAATCTATATTTCCATTTAACGCCTCTACTGTTTGTTTTATTTGCTCTAAAAAATATTGTTCCTCTCCTTCGCTTATGTCTTTCATTTCTTTTGATTGTGGGATGACTATTTTTTTGGATCCATCTTGTATGTATTTTGTTGCAACATGATTGGCTATAATACCAAGTAATTCTCTTCGGCAATCTTCTTCTTTATATTCTTTTTTATTCTGTTCTCTAACTTTTGTTGGAATTTTTTTATATTCACATTTAATCAATTGTGGAATATTCATAGCAAACATTTCCTCTGGTGTTCGAATTGCATAAAAAGATTGGAATTTGATTGTAGCAATTCTCGAATAATTTTGCATCATTTGTTTTGCAATGATATTGTTCACTAATTGATTAATTTTTAGTTGTTCTGATTGGTTCGTTTTTGGAAGATTATTCATGATTTTAGATATCATCTGCACTATATCTCTATCACTAATTAAACTTTCCAAAGATTCGTATATTTTATGCAAATTATCAATAGCAATACTTACTTTCTCTTCTCTTTTTCTTTCTTCATCAGATATACCTGCTTCTACTATCGCATTTTTTTCTTTTATTCCTAACTCAGCTTTTCTTGCCAATTGAACTACCGTATCATCTGGTAAATTTTCTGCTATTGCTTTTGTTGCCTTAACCACATTTTCATCCGGTACTTTATCACTTTTAGATCCCTCTTTTATCAATTCTGCTGGTAATTCTGCTCTTAAGTCAGGTGGTAATATTTCTAATCCTTTTTCATAGGATTGTTTCAAAACTTCTTCAAATAATTCTGGGCATTCTTCTATCTGTCTTACCATTTCTTTTGCAATTTTATTAATTTCTGCTGGGCTTAATTTTTTTCCTTTTGCGTTTTCAACTGTTTCTAATACTTTTTTAACTCGTTTTTGTGAAAATATCATTGCATTCCTTCCTTTACTGTTACTTTTTTCATCATGTTATTCTATTTTACTTCATTTCCATAATAACTATCTAATAGGATTTGTTTTATTTCTGACACTAGTGGTACCCTTGGGTTAGCCGTTGTACATTGATCTTCAAAAGCTCTTTCTGCCAACATGTCCACTTTTGCCAAAAAGTCTTGTTCATCAATTCCAGCATCTTTAAATGATTTTGGAATATTCATATGTTCATTCATTTCTTTAATTTTTTCAATTAAGCTACTAATTCCCTCTTCAACTGTTTTTGCTTTTAATCCTGCTTTTTTTGCTATTTCAGAATATTTTTTATCAGCAATGAAATATTCATATTTAGGGAATGAAACAAATTTTGTTGGTTTTGTAGCGTTATATCTTACCACATATGGTAATAATATCGCATTAATTCTTCCATGTGGTAAATGGAATTCTGCACCAATTTTGTGTGCCATTGAATGGTTAACGCCTAAAAAGGCATTTGTGAAAGCCATACCTGCAATTGTACTTGCATTATGCATTTTTTCACGAGCCAATTTATTGGTTCCATCATCATATGCTTGTTCTAAGTATTGGAATACCAATTCTACTGCTTTTTCAGCTAGTCCATCTGTATAATCTGATGCCATGTTTGAAACATATGCTTCTAACGCATGTGTTAACACATCCATACCTGTATCTGCTGTAATAGATTTTGGTAAACTCATAACTAAGTCTGGGTCTACAATTGCTACATCTGGTGTTAATTCATAATCTGCTAATGGATATTTTTTGTTTTTCTCTTTATCTGTGATAACGGCAAATGATGTTACCTCTGAACCTGTACCTGATGTTGTTGGAATAGCTACCATTTGACATTTTTCTCCTAATTTAGGGAATTTATATGTACGTTTTCTGATATCCATAAATTTTAATTTTAATCCTTCTGGATCTGCTTCTGGATGTTCATAGAATAACCACATTCCTTTTGCTGCATCAATTGGACTTCCTCCACCTAACGCAATAATGACATCTGGTTTGAAGTTTTTCATAGCTTCAACACCTTTCATGATGGTATCAAATGATGGGTCTGATTCTACTTCACTAAAGATTTCTGAATGCACATAATGTTGTCGATTTCTTAGGTGATATAAGATTTTATCTACATATCCTAATTTTACCATTCCTGGATCTGTTACAATAAATGCTCTTTCAATATTTGGCATTTTCTCTAAATAAGCAATTGAACCTGCTTCAAAATATATTTTTTCTGGAACTTTAAACCATTGCATATTAACCCTCCTATTTGCAACTCTTTTTATATTAATTAAGTTTACTGATGATACATTGGCTGTTGTTGAGTTTCCACCAAATGAACCACAACCTAATGTTAATGATGGCATATTAGTATTATATATATCACCAATTGCACCATGTGTTGATGGAGAGTTTACGATAATTCTTCCTGCCTTCATAGTTTCTGAAAATCTTAAAATGGTATCTTTATTTTCAGAATGAATAACAGCTGAATGTCCTAATCCACCAAATTCTAGTAATTTTTCTGCTAATGGTATTCCTTCATTTTCATCTTTTACAACATAATATGTTAATACTGGGCTTAATTTTTCTTTTGAGAATGGATATTCTTTTCCAACTCCTGTTTCAGGCACAACGATTACTTTTGTATCTTCTGGAATTTCAAATCCAGCATCTTTGGCTATTGTATGAGGATATTGTCCTGGTACATGTGATTTTAATTTGTAATCTCCATTTTCTAATTTTTCAAACATACTATTTGCTAGTTTTTCTTTTTCTTCTTTATTTACAAAATAGCAACCTGCTTTTTTCATTAACTCTTCAAATCTTTTTTGGATTTCTTTATCAATAATAACCGCTTGTTCTGATGCACAAATCATACCATTGTCAAATGCTTTTGACATGACTAAATCATTTACTGATGTTTCTAATTTTGCTGTTTTATCAATATAGCATGGAACATTTCCAGGTCCTACACCTAATGCTGGTTTTCCACAAGAATATGCTGATTTAACCATACCTGTCCCACCTGTTGCTAAGATTAAGTTAACATCTGGGTGGTTCATTAATAATCTTGTCGCTGTAATACTTGGTTTTTCAATCCATAAAATACAGTTTTCTGGTGCACCTGCCTTTATAGCTGCATCTCTTAAAATCCTAGCTGCTTCTACACTACATTTTTGTGCAGATGGGTGAAAACCAAATATAATAACATTTCTCGTTTTTGCAGATATGATAGATTTAAACATGGTTGTTGATGTTGGATTAGTAACAGGTGTAACTCCTGCTATAATTCCAATTGGCTCTGCAATCTCTACATAATCGTCTTCTATATTTTCATCTATAATACCGACTGTTTTTTCATATTTGATACTATGATATATATATTCTGTTGCAAACATATTCTTTGTAATTTTGTCTTCATAAATTCCTCTTTTGGTTTCTTCAACCGCCATTTTTGCTAATCTCATATGATTCTCAAGACCTGCCATTGCCATTGCTTTTGTAATATTGTTTACTGTTTCTTGGTCTAATTTCAAATATTCTTGAGATGCTACTTTTGCCTTTTGTACTAAATCATCAATCATTTGTTTAATTTCTTGCTCTTCATTTACGTTATCACTCATAAATAACCTCCTTTTGAACAATAAAAATTTGCTCTGTGTTTTATAAAACCTTCTATTACTCTCTTATAAAAGATTTCAACAAAACCATTATATATGATTGGAATGAAATGTCAATAATAACCAAAAGATATTTTTCAGTTTTTTTGACAAAAAACTTACAATTCACAGCTTTAAATAGATACTAATTAGAATGTTGAGATATAAAATACTATTAGCTGTGAATTGTAACCACAAAAAATACAAGCATTTTCATACTTGTATTTTAATCCTTATATAAATAATCTTGTGGGTTAACATGTTCTCCATTAACTCTAATTTCTAAATGTAAATGTGGTCCTGTTGAATTTCCTGTTGAACCAACTGCTGCTATAACATCTCCAGCTTTTACAGTATCTCCTTTTTTTACATACATTTTATTTGTATGGGCATACCAAGTTTCTACGCCATTTCCATGGTCTACTTTTACTAGATATCCATAAGATCCACTATATCCTGCACTAATGACAGTACCATCTGCTACCACTTTTATATCTGTACCAGTTACTGCTGCAATATCCAATCCTGTATGTGTTGATTTTCTAATTCTACTACTCACTCCATATCTAGAAGTAATTGTTCCTTCAATTGGTGTTACTGCTAATTTGATACCATGAATGCTTGGTAATGCATTCCATCTTTCTTCCTCTTCTTTTTGTTGTTCGATTTCTTGTATAGCAGTTTGTATTGTTTCTTGAACATTTACCTTTGCTACTTCTAAATCTGATGTATCTGCTTCTTCTTCGTTTTGTGTATATTTTTCTACAATACTTAAATCAATTTCTTCACTATTATTTTCTTCTTTTATTTCATTTACTAATTCTTCTGCTTCTTCACTTGTATTTACTTTTTCAACAACATTTTCTTGTACTGCTATCTCATAATATTTATAAGTAACTGTTGTTTCTTCTTTTAATTCTTGTATAACCTCTTTCTCCTCTGTATTTTCTGTCCTACTTACTAATTTTAACTCATATTCTGGTTCTTGATTTAAGCTAATATCTTCAATTGTTTTATCAGAACTTTCTGTAATCTCCTCTTTTAATGTTTCTTCTAATGCTTGTTTATTTTCTACATATCCTAGCTCTTCACCAGAAATACTTACTTTATACATTGGTTTATATTTTATTAAAATAATCGCGATAATAATCCCCAAAGCTATCATTGTCATGTTAAAAAATTTGAGAAACTCTTTTGTGTAAAATTTTAGTTTCTTTTTTAAAATAAAATCCACTCTCCTTTATGTTTTTTTGCGCGACTAATCTATATTATACTATATATTCTGCACTTTTTCAAACTTTGTATACATAATTTTGAATAAAAAACCAAAATTTTTCATAATTTTTTATTTTCTTTCACTTCTATTAGTATTTTTTCTCTTAAATTCTCTTTTTTACTAATTTTTTCTTGATTTTCTATATATTTTTTAAATGCGTTATAGTTCAGACCTTCCCTCATTAAGAGGAACGATATGGTAGATTTTTAAATGTTCGAATGCGACCGGAGTCGTTTTAGAAATTCTTATAGCTAAGTCGTAAAGGGTCCTGTTTCCGGGTATTGTTACGATTTAGATATTAGAATTTCTTAAACGGGAATCGGAGGGTAGCCGAGAACTTTAAAAATCTACCATATTGTTCCTCTTAATGAGAAAGATTTGAATTGTAACGAAAATTCATTTCTATTTTTAGCTTTTAACATAAAAACCTTGACTTTTTCAATTTATTATTATATAGTATCATCGTAGACTATATAGTAAACATATACTTTACATTTGTTAGTAATAAAATAGGAAGGTGATATATATGGCATTAGATTATAATATTATTGGTCAAAGAATTAAACAAGCAAGACTTGCTAAAAACTATACACAAGAAGAATTATCAGAAAAAATAGATGTTTCTGTTGCATTCTTAAGTAGAGTTGAAAGAGGAAATTCTCATATCAATTTAAAAAGATTAACACAAATTTGTAATTTATTAGATGTTTCAGAAGGATATATTTTAAGTGGTACTTCTAGTGATTCAGAAAATTATCTATCCAAAGAGTTCTCTGACTTATTAAAAAGTTGCCCAGCCCATAAACAAAGATTAATTTATAAAATTGCAAAAATCATTGCAGAATCTGAATAAATTCATATAAAAAACCAATATTGAAAAAATATTGGTTTTTTGTTGCTTTTGCAACAGATTTTTTTAAAATTTATCCATATGATTAATTTGCAAATGTAATTAATAATAGAAATTATCTATTATCTTCATACAAAAGATATACTGTTTAAATTTGATAGAAATTATGCCATAATATTTTCCTTATATCGACAGAATTTTACAGCTTTATAAATTATTTTCATTTTGGATTGATTATATTTCTCAGATATGGTATCATATTATGTGGTCAAAATGATAATACTAAAAAATAGGAAAAATTTAAATGGAATTGCTAATAATGATTATTAATTATATTTCATTTTATTCTTAATTAAGGAGGGTTTTTAATATTATGAAATTTGAACAATGGGAAGGATTTGAAAAAGGTGATTGGCAAAGCGAAATCAATGTAAGAGATTTCATTCAAAGAAACTATACACCTTATGAAGGAGATGCAACATTTTTGGCTGGACCTACAGAAAAAACAAAAAAATTGTGGGACGAAGTACTAGAACTTTACAAAAAAGAAAAAGCTTCTAAAGGCAGTGTACTAGATATAGACACAAAAACAATTTCTAGTGTTAATGCCTATGAACCTGGATATATTGATAAAGATTTAGAAGAAATCGTAGGACTTCAAACAGATGCACCTTTAAAAAGAGCAATTATGCCTTATGGAGGAATTCGTATTGTTGAAAAAGCCTGTGCGGCTTATGATAGAAAAGTAGATGATAAAGTAGAAGAAATATTCCATAACTATAGAAAAACACATAATGATGGTGTATTTAGTGTATACACACCAGATATTAGAGCTGCTAGAAGTTCTCACTTACTTACTGGATTACCAGATGGATATGGTAGAGGAAGAATTATTGGTGATTACAGAAGAGTTGCCCTTTATGGTGTTGATGTATTAATTGAAGAAAAGAAAAAAGATTTAGACATATTAAATGTGGATTGTTTAACTGAAGAAGTCATTCGTGAAAGAGAAGAAATTAGTGAACAAATCAAAGCTTTAAATGATTTAAAAGAAATGGCTTTAAAATATGGTTTTGATATTTCTAAACCTGCAAACAACAGTAAAGAAGCTGTTCAATGGTTATACTTTGGATATTTAGGTGCTGTAAAATCTCAAGATGGTGCAGCTATGAGTCTTGGTAGAACTTCTACTTTCCTAGATATCTATTTTGAAAGAGATTTAGAAAATGGAACCATCACAGAAGAAGAAGTTCAAGAAATCATGGACCATTTTGTTATGAAATTAAGATTAGTTCGTTTCTTGAGAACACCTGAATACAACGAATTATTTAGTGGTGACCCTGTATGGGTAACAGAAAGTATTGGTGGTATGGGAATCGATGGAAGAACTTTAGTTACCAAAAACTCTTTTAGAATTCTTCATACACTAGAAAATTTAGGACCAGCTCCAGAACCAAACCTAACTGTTTTATGGTCTGTCAATTTACCAGAAGGATTTAAAAGATATACAACAGATTTATCTATCAGAACATCTTCTATTCAATATGAAAGTGATGACTTAATGAGAATCACATTAGGAGATGATTATGGAATTGCTTGTTGTGTTTCTCCAATGAAAATTGGTAAGCAAATGCAATTCTTTGGTGCAAGAGCAAACTTAGCAAAAACTTTATTATATGCTATCAATGGTGGTAGAGACGAAATGTCTGGAAAACAAGTTACTCCAAAATTTGCTCCAATTACTTCTGAATATTTAGATTATGATGAAGTTATGGAAAAATTCAATCAAATGATGGATTATGTAGCTAAAATTTATATTAAAGCATTAAATGCTATTCACTATATGCATGACAAATATTGTTATGAAGCAATTGAAATGGCTCTTCATGATAAAGATATTATCAGAACAATGGCTTGCGGTATTGCTGGTTTATCTGTTGTTGCGGATTCACTTTCTGCAATCAAATATGCAAAAGTAAAAGTAATCAGAGATGAAACTGGACTAGCTGTTGATTATGAAATAGAAGGAGATTATCCTAAATTCGGTAATGATGATGAAAGAGTAGACAGTATCGCTGTTGACATCGTAAAAACATTTATGAATAAATTAAGAAGATATCCAACTTATAGAAATTCTAAACATACTTTATCTATTCTTACAATCACATCAAACGTCGTTTATGGAAAAGCTACAGGAAATACTCCTGATGGAAGAAGAATGGGAGCTCCATTCGGACCTGGTGCCAATCCATTACATGGAAGAGATACAAATGGTGCTTTAGCTGTTATGAATTCTATTGCAAAATTACCATTTGATTCTGCAGAAGATGGTATTTCATACACATTCTCAATCACACCAAAAACATTAGGAAAAGATGAAGATACTAGAGTAACAAACTTAGTTAATATGTTAGATGGATATTTCAAACAAACAGGACATCATATCAATGTAAATGTTTTCGATAGAAGCTTATTAATTGATGCTATGGAACATCCAGAAAATTATCCTCAATTAACCATCAGAGTATCTGGATATGCTGTAAACTTCACAAAATTAACAAGAGAACAACAATTAGATGTTATTAATAGAACAATTCATGAAAAAATTTAGGCTTTTAATGGATTGAATAAGGGATTGAAGGACTCTCCTTTAATCCCTATTCTCTTCTTAGTAAATTATATTTTCAATATATTAAATATTTTTTAACAATACCATGAAAAACATGTACTAGGAAAAGCAGAGATTTTTAGAGATTATTATTTTTATTTAAAACAACAATTTCTTAGATAAAACTTTATATTTTAATAATATAATTAATTAAAGGAGTCATTATGGAAAATAATAAAACTACACAAAATAATGAAAAAGATTTAAGATATTATGCAAAAGTACATTCAATAGAAACCTTTGGAGCTGTTGATGGTCCAGGAATTCGTTTTGTATTATTTCTTCAAGGTTGTCATTTACAATGTAAATATTGTCATAATCGTGATACTTGGGATATGAAGGAAGGAAAATATCAATCTGTTGATGATATCTATAAGATGATTTTAAAATATAAAAATTATATCACTCCAAATGGTGGTGTGACTGTTTCAGGTGGAGAACCTTTATTACAAGTAAAATTTTTAATTGAATTATTTACAAAATTAAAAAAGAAAAAAATTCATACTTGTATTGATACTTCAGGAATGGTTGCTTTAACAGAAGACATTAAACAATTATTAACTTTAACGGATTTAGTTCTATTAGATATTAAACATATTGATAGTGAAAAATGCAAAGATTTAGTTGGATTTGACAACAAACTAGAATTAGCATTTGCCAAATATCTAAATGAAAATAATATTCCTATCTGGATTAGACAAGTATTGGTTCCTGGATATACAGACGATGAAAAAGATTTACGAAAACTAAAAGAATTTATTTCTAGCCTAAATACAGTTCAAAAAGTAGAAATCTTACCATATCACAGTATTGGCAAATATAAATGGACAAAATTAGGTTTAAAATATGATTTAGAAGATATAAAAGATGCTACTAGCGATGATGTCAAACGTGCAAAAACAATTTTAGGAATCAGCTAAAAAAGGAAATTGAGGACGGACGAAAAGGGAAATCGGGGACGGACTCATTTTTCCCTTTTTTGTATTGTAAGACACTTAAAAAATATAGAATATAAAGTCATTACACAATTTTGTATAAGCTAAATTTTCATAGAAATTCTTTAATAAAAAAGTGAGCCTCTCTCATTGTTGCTATAAATCATCAGCAAAATGAGCTTTCCTCACTTTTTTATTTTAGAATTTCTAAATTCAAATTTAGATACGCAAAATTGTTTCATTTTTTTATATTCTATATTTTTTCTTATTTCTAATTAACAAAAAGGGAAAAATGAGTCCGTCCCCGATTTCCCTTTTTTGTTACATTCCTAATAATTTTAATTCTACATTTTCCATTTTATATTTTCCATTTACTAATTTAAAATCAACTAGTGTATCTTCTAGTGTTTCTTTATTTTGTCTTAAATCAGTTGTAAAATATAATTTGATTTGTGGAATTTCCAATTTATTTTTAACAATTTCTTTAAATGTTTCTGCCATATGTTTTTCATCTTCACAGATTAATATCAATTGTGGCATTGCTGCAAATCCTGAATCACCTGGAACATAGTTTTCATAGAATTCTTTATATAATCTCATTCTTTCAACTAATTTTTTCTCCCAATCAGGTTCTCTTCTGATAACTTCAAAAACAAATTGAATTGATTTTTTATTTTTTGTAAGCTTAACAGCTCCACCACTTGCTTTAAATAATTTTCCTGATACTTTGGCAGTAATGGCTGGTTTTACAATATAACTATCAAATGCTTTTACTTTTCTCAAGTAAGCAATTAATGTTTGATTTCCAGCTAATCTTTTTTTGATCATTGGTACTGGTTTTGTATTATCAGATGGTTGCCATTTACATTCAATCTCTTTTGAATTTAATAAATATTTTCCCATCTTCTCTAAGCAGTAAATTCTATAAATTCCTTTACCCTCATCAGAAGTAAAGTAATATCTTGTTAAAATTTTAGATTTTACTAGTTGATCTAGCTTGTTATTTAATTTGTCTTGTGACTTAGGATCAATTCCTTTGATTTCTAACATTTGATATAATTGTCTTGATGTAATAAATTCAAATTCATTTACTAAGTCTAAAATTGCAAAATGGATTTCATTAATATGTCCAATATTAATCTTATGTACGATTTGATTCATTGACACATACCCATCTTTTCCATCAAAAGTTTTAATTTCACCTTCTCTGATAGCAAATGGAGATACTTGTGCCTTGATTTCATTATCTTCTACCATTTTTGTTTCCCCCTTATAAATTTAGAATTATCTATAATTTTTAATTATAAACTACATTATTGTTCAATCAACAATTTGACTTTTTTCTTTTCTTTATCTATTTTTTTGATATACACATTGACTTTTTGTCCATATTCAAATCCTTCAGTATATTCTGCCATTCCTACTAAATTTGGTGTTAATTCAATAAAAATACCATTTTTATTTTTTTCTGTTTCTCTGATAATCCCTTCAACTTTCATACCTGTAGAGAATTTTTTGGCATTTTCTTCCCATGTTCCTAAGGTTTCTTTATATGACAAATTAACTTTTCCTGTATACCTATCTATAGATTTTACCACAACTTTTACTTTTTGTCCAATTTTTAGTCTTTCATATGGTGTTTTTATCCTTGCAACAGATAAATCTTCTATATGTGCTAGACCAACAATGCCTCCTCCTATTTCTATAAATGCTCCATATGGTCTAATATTTTTTACGATTCCTATGACTTGTTCTCCAACCTTCATGGTATTTTTTATATATTGCAAAGCTTCATGTTGCACACTTTTTCTAGATAATAACACCATATTATTACTTTCAATATTTTCTATTTTAAATTGTACATATTTATGTACTTTTCCTGTACATAATCTTTCGTCTGGTAGTCCTTGTTGAATATCTTCTACTTCACATCTTGGGATAATTCCCTCTATTTGATTACCTAACTGAATATGTAAATTATATTTTTCATCACAACTCTGTACAATTCCCTGTACAGTCTTATTTTCTTCTTTGTATTCTTGTATCTTTTGTAGATTTAATTTTTCAACCTCTTCATTCCATCCCTCTGGCACAAATTGAAATGTATTCATTTGTTTTCTCCTTTATCTTACGTGTTTTAGCTTATTATATAGTGTATTAAAAATTTTTTCAATCCTTTTTTTATATTTTGTTGAAGAACTTCTAGTTTTATCATACTCTCAATAACTGTTTGAATAATTTTTAATCAAAATAACTACTAATTTCTTCTAATCCTTCAAAATCTTTTTGCCTACAAATATCATATACAACAATTGCCACTGAATTTGATAAATTTAATGACCTTAAAGTTGGTCTCATAGGAATTCGAATCGTTTTGTCTATATATTTTTGTAAAACATCTTCTGGTAAACCTTTTGTCTCTTTTCCAAATAGTACAAAGATTTCTTCCATATTTTTAAAATCTGGTTCAGAATACACATGTTTTCCTTTTGTTGTTACAAAAAACATATTATGTTCTTCTGGTTTATATGTATTTAAAAATTCTTTAAAAGATATATGTTCTTCTATATCTAGCTTATCCCAGTAATCTAATCCTGCTCTTTTTACAGCTTTTTCTGAAATACTAAATCCCAAAGGATGTACCAAATGCAATTTAGCACCAATCGCAGCACAAGTTCTTGCAATATTTCCTGTATTTTGAGGTATTTCTGGTTCAACTAATACAACATGTAATTTCATTTTTAAATCTCCTTTTATGTTGCCAAAGGGGACGTGTTAAAATGGCAACATTGATTTTGAATATATTCTATTATTATTTTTTAGAACTTCTCAATGTTCTTGAATAAGAAAAATGTTGCCATTTTAACACGTCCCCTTTGGCAACATTTTGGCACGTCCCTATCGTTCAATTTTTTGTCTAACATATTCATATAATATGATGCCTGTTGCAACAGAAGCATTTAAGCTTTCTGTTTTTCCTAGCATTGGTATTTTTACTTTTTTATCTGCTAGTTTTTGTATTTTTTCTTCTACTCCATTTGCTTCATTTCCTATGACAATGACTTTTTTCTTATAATTTATATCATATATACTATTTTCCGTTTGTAATGATGTGACAACAATTTCAAATTTGTGTTTTTTGATTTCTTTTAATGTCTTTTCTAAATCTTCACATTCTATGATTTTTACTCGAAATATAGCCCCCATTGTTGAACGAACCACTTTGGGATTGTAACCATCTGCTGTTCCTTTTGATACTAGGATTTGATTAATTCCTATACTATCTACTGTTCTTAAAATGGTTCCTAAGTTTCCTGGATCTTGAATATCATCTAAGGCTACTATCATATCTTGGTCATAATCAATTTCTTCACTACCTACAACTGCTGATTTCATTGTGTTTTTTTCTACAACAGCTAATATACCTTGTGGGTTTGTCACATCTGTTAAACTTTCAAATAACTTACTTGTAACATAGACACATTCTTGTTTGGCAATTTCATACATAAGCTCTTTTGGAATATTAGATGTTTTTTCACAATCATCACAAATAACGACTTGTTTGATATTTGCTTTTTCATTGATGGCTTCTTCTATAATTTTGATACCTTCAATGATATATTCATTGTTCAAGTCTCTATATTTTTTGTCTTTTAATTTTTTGATATGTTTGATAAATTCATTATCTTTACTCGATATTACTTGCATAAATGCCTCCAGTTTTATAACACACCTTATATGGTAAAACCAAGGAAATGTGGTGTGTTTTTCGCTCTTTAATAAATATAATTTCCATTTTTATAAATTTTATTATATTTCTATTTCATTTCAATCAATTCGTATTCTGAACTTCCTAATCCAATTTTTTCTCCATGTTCAATTTGACTTTCCCAATTCGTATCTGGATGATTAATATGGAAATGGTCATGTCCTTCTACTTTTTTCTTTATATTTTCTCCTAATGCACTATTTTGGAATACTTCTTGTTTATTCACTAAATCTGCACAAGCTTTATCTAATGCAACCATGTCAAATGAAGCTAACATACCAATGTTGGGAACAATTGGTGCATCATTTTCCGCATGACAATCACAGTTTGGTGAAACATCACAAATTAAGCTAATATGAAATTGTGGTCTATCTTTTACAACTGCTAGTGCATATTCTGCCATCTTTTTATTTAAAATGTCTGCTGCTTCATCATTTGGTGATTCGATTGCATCAAAATTACAAATTCCAATACATCTACCACAACCAACACATTTATTATGATCTATCACTGCTTTTCCTTCTTCATTATAGGAAATGGCACCATGTGCACAAATTTTGATACATTGTTTACATTTTTTACATTTTTCTAAAAGAACTTCTGGTTTTCCACTACTATGCATTTCCATTTTTCCAGCTCTTGAACCACAACCCATTCCAATATTTTTAATAGCTCCACCAAATCCTGTTCCTTCATGTCCTTTGAAATGGTTTAAAGATATGACAATATCAGCGTCCATAATAGCCCTTCCTATTTTTGCTGTTTTTACATATTCTTGATTAATGTCTACATAGGCTTCATCTGTTCCTTTTAAGCCATCTGCAATAATTACATGGCAACCTGTTGAAAATGGACTAAATCCATTTACATATGCTGCATCTAAATGGTCTAACGCATTTTTTCTTCCACCAACATATAATGTATTGCAATCTGTTAAAAATGGTTTTCCTCCTAATTCTTTTACAACATCTGCAACCACTTTTGCATAGTTTGGTCTTAAATATGCTAAGTTTCCTGGTTCACCAAAGTGAATTTTGATGGCTACATATTTATTTTGAAAATCAATATTTTCAATTCCTGCTTTTTTCATTAATTTTTCTAATTTTTGTAATAAATTATATCCTGGTCTTGCTCTAAAGTCTGCAAAATATACTTTTGATTTTCCCATGTTTTTCCCTCTTTCTATTTAATATTCATTATCATTATTATTCTATAATCCTTTATTTGGGTTGTCAATAACTTCTTTATCTTCTTCTTTTTTATATTTCGTTAATGTCTTTAAAAACTCTGTTACATCATTTAAAATTTTCATTTCATTATCTGTACCAATCTCTAATGTAATCATAGGTTTAATGCCTGCTGAAAATTTTAATCTATTTCCATATTCCTTTACAAGTTGTGCGACATCATATGGAAATTGGCTTTCTTCAAATGTAAATACAACAGCTGTTTTCTTACTTGCAATTTTGGATATATTTAACGCTTTTGCTAAATATTTAATTCTTGCAATGTCAATTAAGTTTTCTAATTCTGCTGGCATATTACCAAATCTATCAATAATTTCATCAATGATGTTTTGAATATCTTCTTCATTTTTACATAGTGCAATATCTTGATAAATTTCGATTTTTTGGTTAGCATCTGAGATATAGTCATCTGGAATATAGCTAGTTACATTTAAGTCTATTTGAATATCCACTTCTGTTTTTACTTCGATTCCTTTCATTTCTTTGATGACTTCATCTAACAAGTTACAATAGGTATCATATCCTACTTGTTCTAAATGTCCTGATTGAATTTCCCCAAGTAAACTTCCTGCTCCTCTGATTTCTAAATCACGCATCGCGATTTTAAATCCTGAACCAAATTCTGTAAATTCCTTTATGGCTTTTAACCTCTTATCTGCTACTTCTGATAGCAATTTATCTCGTTTATAGGTAATATATGCATAAGCCTGCCTATCACTTCTTCCTACTCTTCCTCGTATTTGATATAACTGTGCTAATCCCATTCTATCTGCATTTTCAACTATAATCGTATTGGCATTTGGAATATCAATTCCAGATTCTAAAATCGTTGTACAAACTAACACATTTGATTTCTTTTGTATAAAATCATTCATGATTTCTTCAATCTGATTTCCTGACATTTGTCCATGGGCATAAGAAACTTCTGCTTCCGGCACTAGTCTTGATATTTCATCCGCTTTTCTTTGGATATTTTCCACATTATTAAAGATGTAAAATACTTGCCCGTCTCTTTCTAATTCTTTTGTAATCGCTTCTTTTATCACTTCTCTATCATATTCTAATACATAAGTTTGTACAGGTCTTCTATTATGTGGTGGTTCATAGATAACAGACATATCCCTTACACCTACAATAGACATGTGTAAAGTTCTTGGAATTGGTGTTGCTGTCATTGTTAAAACATCTACATTGGTTTTGTATTGTTTGATTTTCTCTTTATCTTTTACACCAAATCGATGCTCTTCATCGATAATTAATAAGCCTAAATCTTTAAATTCCACATCTTTGCTAAGAATTCTATGGGTTCCAACCACAACATCGACTTCTCCTAATTTCAAACCTTTGATAACTTCTTTTTGATATTTTGCAGACTTAAATCTATTCAAAATTTCTACTTTGATTGGATAATCTTTCATTCTTTCTTTAAATTCTTGATATTGTTGTTCTGCTAAAACGGTTGTAGGTGCTAAATACGCTACTTGTTTTTGGTCCATCACAGCCTTAAATGCTGCTCTTATGGCTACTTCTGTTTTACCATATCCAACATCACCACATAATAATCTATCCATTGGTCTATTAGATTCCATATCTTTTTTAACTTCTTCTATACAACGTAATTGGTCATCTGTTTCTTGATATGGAAATTTTGCTTCAAATTCATTTTGCCAAGGGGTATCTTTACTAAAAGCAAAACCTTGTGATTTTTCTCTTTTGGCATATAGCTCTATTAACTCTGTTGCCACTTCTCTTAAGTTTTTCTTAACCCTTGTTTTGGTATTTTCCCATTCTTTGCTACCTAATCGATTGATTTTTGGATTAATTTTATCTCCACCAACATATTTTCGAATCATGTCCATTTGGTTTGTTGGTACATACAAAATATCATCATTTTTATATTTGATTTTGATATAGTCTTTAATCGTTCCATCTGCTTTAATGGTATTGACACCTATATAGATACCAATTCCATAGGTTTTATGAACCACATAATCTCCTATTTTTAAATCAGCAAATACAACCTTTTCCCCTTCTGTGTAGGCAGAATGAACAGCTTTTCTTTTTCTCTTTTCTCCACTAATTAATTCATCTGCTGAAATAACCAATTGATTAATTTCATAGTTTTCAAATCCTGCAGATATTTTTCCAATTCCAATAGTAACGACTTTTTCTACTGTTTTTACGACAATGGTTTTGTCTAGTTTTTCTTCTATCTTACAAATAATTTCTTCTTTTTCTAATATTTCCTTTAGTTTTTTCGCCTTTTCCTTATTCTCAACTAATACATATACACTCTTTTTTTGCTTTAAGGCTTCTTTTAATTCTTCAAATAAGTTTTCAATCTCACTTTTATAGAAATTGACTTCCCTATATTCAAAAACATATTTTTCTGCTTGTTTATTGGTTACACTATCTTGTTTTTCTAAATAGATTACATTTCTTTTTCCAATTTCTAAGATATCTTCGATTTCTTCATATTCGACATTATCTTCTAGTGCTTGTGGAATCATTTTTTCTTTTTCCACCAAAGCATCGATTAGATTTTTTCTATCTTGTTTAATATTTTCTGTTCTTTGCTCTATTTTTCTTTCTTCATCTAATGCAATAATATATTTATCTGATAAGTAATCTAATAATGTAGAAAAATTTGTATAAAAACAATCAAAATATTTATCAATTTTACTAATATAGTTTCCAGCAATAATTTGCTCTATATCTTCTTCTAAAATTTCTTTTTGTGCTTCAGTTACACTTAAATTTCTGATATTTTTGCAGACTTGTTCTATGGATTGTTCTAATATGTATTCATGTGCTGGATAAATTTCTACTTTTTCTAAAGTATTGATTGACCTTTGGCTAACAATGGCAAAATTTCTAATAGAGTCCACTTCATCTCCCCAGAATTCAATTCTCACACCTATTTTGTCAGAAACAGAAATATCTAAAATGCCACCTCTAATACTAAATTGACCTCTTCCTTCTATTAAGTCACATCTCACATATCCTAGATTTACTAGTGTTTTCTTTATATCTTCTAATGAATAGATATCTCCTACTTTGAAATGTAATAAGTTTTTAAACAGTACTTCTTTTGGTGGTAATTTTTGCATTAAAGCTTCTATCGTTGTTACTATGATTGGATTTCTTTTTTCTTTGATTTTACTTAAAACTTCTATTCTTTCATAAGGTAAGTCCTTACTTTCTGCAATATAGTCATAAGTGACAATTTCTTTTTTAGGGAAAATATCTCCTTTATCTATAAATGCTTTTATATTTTCTGATATTTGTTTTGCTTGAATTTCATTGTATGTAACAATTAAAATTGGTCTTTTGGCATATTCATTGATACCAACTAATAACTCTACCATTCCCACGCCAGTTAAGCCCGATAACATTATCGGACTTTTTTCTTTTTCTATTTGATTTACCAATGTTACAAACTTTTGAGATTTTCCAAGTTCTCCTAATATGGTATTCATTCTACTTGCATTCCTTCCTTGAAGCATAAATCTGATTTCTATATTATACTACTTTTTTTAGAAAATATAAATAGTTTTTGTAAATATATTTCTTTATTATTTAATATCGACTTATTTATAGGCATAAATATAAAAGAATTGCATATAATAACCACTATGGAAACTATTGTATAAAGGAGAATGTTATTATGAATGATTATCCATTTATTCCCTATTACAACTTTGAAACAGTTTGTAAACAACAACCTATTACTTTTCCTCCTCAACATCAGTCCGTACAACCAGGAATAGAAAACCAAATGAATCCACTTCCTATTTTTGATAATCAAAATGATATACCAAGTGGAAAACTTCAAGGGAAAGTTGCTATCATTTCTGGTGGTGATAGTGGTATCGGTAGAGCTGTTAGTATTTTATTTGCAAAAGAAGGTTGCGATATTGTCATTGCTTACTTAAATGAACATGAAGATGCTAACTATACTAAAGAAGTTATTGAATATTATGGTAGAAAATGTTTATTAATTGCATGTGATTTACGAAAAGAAGAAAGTTCTACACAAGTCATTAATGAAACTCTGAAAACTTTTGGAAAAGTGGATATCTTAGTAAATAATTGTGGTGTGCAATTTTCGCAAAATAGTATATTAGATATTACAGCAGAACAATTAAAAAATACATTTGAAACCAATATTTTTTCATTTTTCTATTTAACAAAAGCCGTACTTCCTTATTTGGAAGCAAATGCTAGTATTATTAATACTTCTTCTATTACTGCTTTTGCTGGAAAGAAAAATTTAATTGATTACTCTTCTACCAAAGGTGCCATTACTGTTTTTACAAAGTCATTGGCTTTATCTTTGGCAGATAGCAAAATCCGTGTAAATGCTGTAGCACCAGGTCCTATTTGGACACCACTAATACCTGCTTCTTTTACGGCAGAAGAAGTTTCTATTTTTGGTACAGAAACGCCATTAAAAAGAGCAGGTCAGCCTTTTGAACTTGCCCCTGCTTATTTATATTTAGCTTCTGATGATTCTCGCTATGTCACTGGTCAAATTATTCATGTTAATGGTGGTACCATTGTTTAAATTTTATTCGTACATTTTAATAAAAATTTATCTAGCTAAACTTTTTAATGCAAACAGTCAACTAAGCTATATAGCCGACTATTTGCATTTTTTTACATTTTCACTACTAGTTTGTTAAATTTACTATTGATATAATTCTCTAATTTTGTCATAAATTCATCTGGCTTAATTTCTTTTTTCGCTACCATATCTAAGCCTTTTTCCCAACTAGCTGTCAATTTTGGATTTAACATATCTGGCATAGATTGCATGACAATATCATAGATATATTCTCCTTTTTGACTTGGTGTAATAATTTGAGTTTTATTATTAATTTCTATATAATTTATCTTTTCTAATTTTTTTATAATTTCTCCTCTTGTGGCACTTGTTCCAATTCCAGCACCTTTTATTTGTTCTCTTAGTTCCTCTTCTTCGATTAGCTTTCCTGCGTTTTCCATCGCTAGAATAATGGAACCTGAATTATATCTGTTTGGTGGTGAGGTCTCTGCTTCTTTGATTTCGAAATTCTTAATCAATATTTCTTGTCCTTTTTTCAATTTCTTTAAGATTTCTAAATCAGTTGTTTTATTTTCACTATTTTTGTTTTCTTCCTCTTTATTTTCCACATCTTGCTCACCTTTTGTGGATTTCTTCTTTTTATTTTCTTTATCTATTGGTTTTAAGATTTCTAAAAATCCTTGATTGATACATACTCTTCCACTTGTTGTAAACGTTTCTTTTTTCTCTTTATCCATTTCTACTTCAATTGTTAATTGAACTTTATTATATTCTGCTGGTGGATAGAAAATGGCTAAGAAACGTTTTACAATGACTAAATAAATATCTTTTTGTAATTGTGGTAAATTATTAAAATTTTCATATCCTTGCCCTGTTGGAATAATGGCATAGTGGTCTGTGATTTTACTATCATTGACATATTTTGTTTTTGCTAAATTTGTAGAATACTTTTCTTCTACCATTTTTTTAATATATCCTTGTATTTCTTCGTCTTTACAACCTTTTGCAATTCCATTTAAATTTTTATTAATTTCTTTGCTAACTGCTGTTGATAATACTCTCGCATCTGTTCTAGGATAGGTAACTAATTTTTTCTCATATAGATTTTGAATAATCTCCAATGTCTCATCAGGTTTGATTTTAAATCGTTTGGTACATTCATTTTGGATTTCTGCTAAGTTAAATAACAATGGTGCATTTTCTTTTTGTTTTGATTTTTTTAATTCTGTGATAACTGCTTTTTTATGACTTAAACTTGCAATAAAATCTTTCGCATCGTTTTCTTTTTTGAATCCTGTTTCATTATATAGTTTAGGAGATTCCCATACAGTCGATTTTTCTGTTGCCTTCCAATCTGCTTTAAAAGAAGATTGTTCTTCTCCAAATTCTCCCATAATTTTATAATATTTTGTTTTCACAAAATTTCGAATTTCTCTTTCACGAGATACGACCATTCCTAATACGCAAGTCATGACTCTTCCTACAGAAATAGAAGCTCTATCTTCATGAATATTTTGTGCCAATCTTCTTCCAAATATGATAGATAATAACCTAGAAAAATTAATTCCAATTAAGTAGTCTTCTTTTGCTCTTAAATAAGCACTATCAGATAAACTATCATATTCTGACATATCTTTTGCTTCTCGAATTCCTCTTAAAATTTCTTCTTCTGTCTGTGAATCTATCCATACTCTTTTCATTTTTGCTTTTGGATTTGGTTTTGCCATCATAAAGACAAGTCTTTGTATATATTCTCCTTCTCTTCCAGAGTCTCCGGCATTATATATTTCTTCTATATCTTCTCTTTGCAATAATTGTTGTACAATGTTAAATTGATTTTGTACCTGTGGTATAATTTCATATTTCCACTCTTTCGGAATAAATGGTAAAGTATCTAATCTCCAAAATTTTAATTTTTCATCATATTTTTCTGGATAACTCATGGTAACTAAATGTCCTACACACCATGTAATAATCCAATCGTTGGATTCTAAGTAACCATTTTTTCTACTCGTTGTGATTTTTAATGCTTTTGCAAATTCCATTGCCACAGATGGCTTTTCTGTTATGATTAATTTTTTGCTCAATTTTGTTTTTCTTTCCTTTCTGAAAATAGTACAAATCTAATAAAATATTTCTTAATATTATTTTTATTCCTATTCATTCTTATATTTTATATAAAACGCATGGTTTAATGAAAATATTTTAACCCTCTCATTGTTTTCATTCCATCTTTTATAAAATTGTTTTCATATAATTTTGAACTTTATTGTATATCTTTTGATATTGTTCCATTGTTTTTGAATCATGGAATACAAATCGTTTATATATTTTTTCCACATAATTTTGTTGTTTTACAAATTGAATACTTTCTGGAAAATTAAAGTCAAAAATATATGCAAAGTGTCCTACTAAACTATCTGCACTTGTTTTTTTCTTGTGATAATCAATTCTTCCATTTTCCATAAATTCGTTATAAATTTCTTCAGTAATGACATCATCTGATAAATCCGCTTTTTCCCAAGCAGTTTCCTTTTTTTCATATGTTAATATATTTAATATATCAATCTTATCACTATCTCTTACGATTTTAATATGTAATAATTCCCTAGTTGTTAAGTTATCCGGGATATCTAATTTATCTTTATTATGATAATAAATGGCATTTTTAATAATATGATCATATTGATTATCCTCTATAAATTTTCGAATCATTCCATCTTGTTTATTGAATAACACATGCACACCATATTCTCCATGATTAACACTTTTTCTATCATTAAATGTGTTAAATCTTTTTATTTGTTCAAATCTTCCTATATCATGAAGTAAACCTATTAATTCTGCTAATTTTATATCTTCCTCATCAAGTTCTAACTTTGTTGCTAATTTTTTTGCCACTTGTGAAACTCTTTCTATATGTTCTATTTTCATTTTTATTTTATCATTTTTTGCATCATATGCTTTTACATATTCTGCAAATACTTTCTTTGCTCTTAGTATATCAATCATGATATTCACCTCGTTATGCATTCTATCATTTTTCTCCTTTTATTTCAAGATTAGTTTCTGCTAAGACTTTCTTCATCTAAGAGGAATAATATGTTATCATTTTAGGGTTCGAATGCGACCGGAATCGTTTTAGAAATTCTTATATATAAGTCGTAAAGGGTCCTGTTTCCGGGTATCGTTACGATTTAGATATTAGAATTTCTTAAACGGGAATTGAAGGGTAGCCGAGAACCCTAAAATGATAACATATTATTCCTCTTAGCTAAAGAAGGTCTGAACAGTAACAAGATTATCTATTATCTATATGACTTCGCCTTTTTCTCTTGAAACTCATAGTTTTTTGTTATATAATACGGTTTATAAAACATTTGAAAGGATGGATTAGAAGCATGAGTTATAACTTTAAAGAAATTGAAAAAAAATGGCAAGACAAATGGTATGCTGAAGGAACATTTAATGCAAAAGATGACTTCACTATGAAAAAATGGTTTGGATTAATTGAAATTCCATATCCATCAGGTCAAGGTCTTCATGTAGGGCACCCTAGAAGTTATACTGCATTAGATATCATTGCAAGAAAGAGAAGAATGCAAGGATATAATGTATTATTCCCAATTGGATTTGATGCTTTCGGATTACCTGCTGAAAATTATGCTATTAAAAATCATATTCATCCAAAGATAACCACTGAGAAAAATGTTAACCATTTTAGAGAACAATTAAAATCAATTGGTTTTTCTTTTGATTGGTCAAGAGAAATTAATACCACTGACCCAAATTATTATAAATGAACACAATGGATATTTATTCAATTATACAAACATGGATTGGCATATAAAGCAACAATGCCTATTAACTTCTGCACAGGTTGTAAAGTAGGACTTGCTAATGAAGAAGTTGTCAATGGTGTTTGTGAAAGATGTGGAAGTCCAGTAGTTCAAAAAGAAAAAAGTCAATGGATGTTAAGAATTACAAAATATGCACAAAGATTAATTGATGATTTAGATGATGTAGATTATTTAGATAAAATTAAAGCACAACAAAGAAATTGGATTGGTCGTTCTGAAGGTGCAGAAGTTACCTTTAAAATTGCTGATTCTGATGAAACATTAACAGTTTATACAACAAGACCAGATACTTTATTTGGTGCTACCTATATGGTTGTTGCTCCAGAACATCCTATAATTGACAAACTTTCTGATAAAATTACCAATATGGATGAAATTGAAGAATATAAACATCAAGCTTCTTTAAAATCTGATTTTGAAAGATCAGAATTAAATAAAGAGAAAACTGGTTGTGAAATAAAAGGAATTAAAGCCATTAATCCATTAACAAATGAAGAAATTCCTATCTGGATTTCTGATTATGTTCTAATTACTTATGGTACAGGTGCCATCATGGCTGTACCTGGACACGATACACGTGACCATGAATTTGCAAAAAAATTCCATTTACCAATTGTTCAAGTTATTAAACCTGCCCATGAAACAATGGAATGTGATATTGATAAAGAGGCTTTTACAGATGTAGAAACTGGTATATTAATCAATTCCGGATTTTTAGACGATCTACCAGTTGTAGAAGCTAAGAAAAAAGTAATTAGCTTTTTAGAAGATCATCACATTGGTAAAAAACAAGTAAATTATAAATTACGTGATTGGGTATTTTCTAGACAACGTTATTGGGGAGAACCAATCCCTATGATTTATTGTGAAAAATGTGGTTGGGTTCCTGTTCCAGAAGAAGAATTACCTCTAAAATTACCTGATGTTGAAGATTATGAACCAGGTGAAAATGGAGAATCTCCTCTTGCAAGACATGAAGAATGGGTAAATACGACTTGTCCTCATTGTGGTGGAAAAGCCAAAAGAGAAACAGATACAATGCCTCAATGGGCAGGATCTTCTTGGTATTATTTAAGATATATGGATCCTCATAATGATAAAGCTTTGGCTTCAAAAGAAGCTTTGGAATATAGGTCACCTGTTGATTGGTATAATGGTGGTATGGAACACACCACACTTCACTTACTATATTCAAGATTTTGGCACAAATTCTTATATGATATAGGTGTTGTTCCAACAAAAGAGCCATATCAAAAACGTACTTCTCACGGAATGATTCTTGGAAGCAATGGAGAAAAGATGTCTAAATCTAAAGGTAATGTTGTAAATCCAGATGACATTGTTAATGAATTTGGTGCAGATGCTTTTAGAGTTTATGAAATGTTTATGGGACCTTTTGATCAAACAGCTCCATGGTCTATGGAAAGTATTAGAGGTTGTGCAAAATTCTTAGACAGAGTTTGGAATCTTCAGAACTTATTAGTAGATGGTGAAGAATATTCTTCAAAATTCGAAAAAGAAATGCATAGAGCTATTAAAAAAGTATCTTCTGATATTGAAGAAATGAAATTTAACACTGCTGTTTCAACTTTTATGACTCTAGTAAATGATTTTTATAAAGAAAAGAAAATTAATAAAGCAGAGTTTAAAACCTTTTTACAATTGCTAAATCCTTTTGCACCACATATGACAGAAGAACTTTGGCAGACTGTATTAGGTGGCACAGAAATGCTAGCATATATGGAATGGCCTACATATGATGAAGAAAAAACAATTGCTGATGAAATTACATTACCTATACAATTTAATGGTAAATTGAAAGCAACCATTACCATTTCTTTAGATGAAGTTGAAGAAAGTGTTAAAGAAAAAGTACATAAAGCGGTTAGTGATAAATTGGAAAATAAAACGATTATAAAAGAAATTTATGTTAAAAATAAAATTTATAATATTGTTGTAAAATAATTGATTTCATAAAAGCCTGTTAGTTATAAAAGCACACTAATAGGCTTTTATGTATTTTGAATTTTTGAATTTAAAATATAAATTTGATCATCATGTTTTTCTATTGTGTTTTCACATTTTGTAATTCGCTTATCTTGTTCTTCGATTTTTTCTGTATTTACTTTAAATGCATCAAATAAAATTGCTAACTTTTCGCCATGTTCAACTTCTATTCTAGCAACAGATCCACTAATATTACGTAATTCTTGTTTAATTTCTGGTATTTCCTTTAAAATTTCTTTAATTTGCAATATATCTTGTTGCATTGTAGGTATTAATTCTTCTTTGATTTTTGGTATTTCTTCCAATTGCTTTTTTATTTTTGGTATTTCTTCCAATTGCTTTTTTATTTTTGGTATTTCTTC
>CALXFG010000008.1 GCA_944387505.1 uncultured Clostridia bacterium | reverse complement strand
GGAACGGGCTCGAACCGTCGACCTCTAGCGTGACAGGCTAGCGTTCTAACCAACTGAACTACCGGGCCGTAAAAAACATGGTGGTCGCTACAGGGCTCGAACCTGTGACCCCCTGCTTGTAAGGCAGATGCTCTCCCAGCTGAGCTAAGCGACCATGTCCTTTCGACGAAATCTAGTATACAAAATTTTTGATAACTTGTCAATAGATTTTTATAAAAAATTGAAAAAATTTTCATAAAAATTCCAAATCAACCTCCAAAGTACTTGAAAATACTAAAATGAGAGCAGTTTCAAAAAATACAAATAAAAAATAGAAACAGTAACACAAATCAATAAAAAACATATTATATATCATACAGAAGAAAGAAAAAAAGAAACATAGTTCTTTTAACGGAAGGAGGTCTAGACTATGCCAGAGAACAGAGGATGCGGAGGATTCGGATTTGGTGATGATTGCTGCTGGATTATAATCCTTATCTTATTAATATGCTGTTGTTGCGGAGGTAACAGAGGAGGATGTTGCTAATCCTTTAGAGTTACCCATAGAAAAAGGAGAAGTGTTTTTCACTTCTCTTTTGCTATTTTTATTTCTCATTATATTTCATATTATCACCATATCGTTTTACTTTCTGAGTAGTTGTTTTTTCAAATTCTTTATCTCTAATGATAAATCCTTTAATATGTTTGTAGTTTGGTAATTTACTATTCACACTAGATACAACATCAGAAATAATTTTCTTGATTTCTTCTTTTGTAGGAACACTACCTTTTAAATATTCTGAAATAGCTTCTAAATTTGGATATATTTGTGCTTTTACATAAGTCTCATCATCATCGTCTTCTTGAATTCCTTGTACTAAAGCTTCAGAAATTAAAGGATTATCATTTAAATAATACTCTACTTCTTCAGGGTAAATATTTTTGCCATTTTTTGTAACAATCACACTTTTACATCTACCCGTAATATATAAATATCCATTTTTATCAATTTTTCCTAAATCACCTGTATGGAACCAACCATTTTTCATGACATTTGCAGTTGCTTCTGGATTATTGTAATAGCCTAACATAACATTAGGACCTTTGACAATAATTTCACCAATGCCTTCGTTATTAGGTGAATCAATCTTATATTCTACATTTGGAATAGGAAGTCCAGCAGCATCATCTTTTTGGAAGAAATCTGTATTTCCAGCAACCAAAGGAGAACATTCTGTTAAACCATATCCTTGTAGTGTATTTAATTTTAACTTTCTAAAATCAGATAAAATTTCTGGATTGGCAGCGGCAGCACCGACAATAAATACACGCAACCTTCCACCAAGTGTATTTTTGACTTTATTTTTAACAATTTTCTTTATAAAGAAAGGAAGGCTATCAAATGGATTTTCATCTTGATTTTCTTTTCTATATTTTTCTGGTAATGTTTTATTCATATTTCTAACAATTGTTTTATGCATTTTTTCCAAAAGTAAAGGAACACATAAAATAACAGAAGGGTGAAATTCAGCCATGTTTTTGGCAATATATCGTAATCCTTCACAATGAGCAATACTAGCACCACTATAAATAGGTAGTAAAAAGCCTAATGTACATTCATATGTGTGATGTAAAGGAAGGACTGAGAAAAATAAGTCACTTCTTTTTACTTTTACAATTCCATAAGTGGAAAGAATGTTAGAGCAGATATTTCTTTGTGACAAACAAACGCCTTTTGCATTTCCAGTTGTACCAGAAGTAAATAACAAGATACGCATTTCATCAGGGTCAACTTGAATATCATCAAAATCATGAAAACCGTTTACATAGCTATCTTTTCCGATAACTTTAAGATTATCAAAATATAAGATATCATTTGTTTTAGAATCGATTTTATCAAAAGAAATTAATACAGTTTCTGGATTATTTAATTTTTGAATGTTTTCTTTTATAGAAGATAAATTTTTTAAATCTCCTAAAATACAAACTGTTTCTGAAATATTCATAAAATTAATCACATCATCACAATGTAATTCTTTGTCAATAGGAACAACAACACCTACGATAGAAGCAGCCATATAAGATACGCACCATTTATAGCTGTTCTTTCCAATAACGGCAATTCGTTTATTTAAAAACCCTCGTTTGATTAAATCTGTTCCTAAATTCACAACATCATTCTTAAATTCTTCATAGGTAATAGAAATAATATTTCCATTTTCATCTTTTTCTTTAAAAGCAGTTCTGGATTTAAAATTTTCGCTAGAATTGTATAACATATCTTTAAAATTTGTAACTTCAGTTGTTTTATGATATTTCAATCTTAGTTGTTCAGAAATTGGCAAATTCGTTTTCATTTTTTGTGAATCCTCCTCATCTAGATAATATCTGTAGTTTATTACTATACATTACGAACAACTATATCATAGTATAAAAAAACGAGAAAATCAATAGGAAAAAGCCAATAGAATTTTTCCAAAATTTAAAATTGACAAAAATGGACACAAAAGGTAAAATGATGATAGATAATCGTGCGAAAACAAAAGAAAATAAGGAGAAAAAAGTAAAAATAACAATTAAGAATTTAATATTTAATATATTTTTTAGTTTTTATTGTGTTATTCAATTCATCTATATTATTCAAAGAAGATATATGCGAAAGAAGAAAAAATTAGTGAAAATGCAGAAGATGCAAGAAATAGTCAATCAAAAGATGCTAATATTTGTACAATAAATTGTAAAAAATTCTTGCTATTTTTCTAAAGTTATTGTATGATATATAGGTATAAGAAAAAATAGGGAGTATTTTGCCAAAAATAAAGAAGAAAGGGGCAACAAATAGATGAAAAAAGCAATAATCATTGTTACAATATTCACAATTGTTTTTGGAATATTTATTTGTACAAATACAGTTTGTGCAGCTGAACAAGTAATTGATGAAGAAACAGAAAGTAGATTGGTGGAAATAAAAGAGAATACAGCCAATTCTTTAAAAGATTATCAAGAAAAATATGGCTCAGATGTATATGGTACAGTTGCGTATATATTAAACATTATTAGAATTTATAGTATACCATTATGTTTTCTAGGAATTGCTATTGGAGCTATTCATAGATATGTAGTAGGTATTAGAAAATTAGATACTTTGGAAAAAGGTTTAGGGTTAATTGTAACCTTTGTAACAATATTAATTATATGCCAAATATTACCACTAGCATTTGCAGTGTTTGTAAAATTTGGAAGGGGGTAACAAATGAAAGTTTTATTTGCTGTAAGTAATGAAGAAATTTCACAAGCCATTATAAAAAAATATCAAAAAGAATATAAAGAAATTATCTCACATAAAAATGTATATTACTTTAATGCAATATTAAAAGAAATACAAAAAGATAAAACATATGATAGAATCGTTATCAGTGAAGATTTAGAAGCTTTTTCACATACACAATATGATCAAATTGATAAATTTATATTTGAAAAATTAGATAGTATTAGTGATGAAGCGTCTAATATGAGAGGAAATGATATACCAATTATCCTAATTTGTTTAGACAGAAGAACAAAGTCAGAGCAAATGTTAGTAAAATTATTTGGTATTGGAATATATAATGCTATATTGGGAAATGACAGAAGTGTTGATGAAGTTTGTAGACTTATTCACAGGCCAAGATTAAAAAAAGAGGCAAAAGCATATTATAAAATTGATTCTGAGGAAGTAACTTATCAATCTGAAAATGAAAATGATGTTAGTGAGATGGAAATACAAAACATCTTAGCACATTATAAAAGTTTAGGAAAAGATGAGGATAGATATATTGACAGTTTCAATAATATTGCAGCACAATATAATGATACACAATTAAGAATTATTACAAAATTTTTACCTTTGAATGTAAGAGCGGTATTGGAGGAAAGGTCACCTAAATATCAAAAAATTATGTCATTTAATAATAAAGTATCTAATAGTTTGAGACAACATAAGGGAAATGAAGAAACAGGAACGAGTGAAAAATTGCTTAAAACTAAGAATAAGGCAATTACCATGACTAAACCAGTTGTTATACCTTCTTCAGTTAACATGACTGGTGTAAGAAAAATGTCTAAACCTAAAAAGACACCAGAAGTACAACAAACATTACATCAAGAGCCAAAGCAACCATCAGTACATCAAGTAGCACAACAAGTGGCACATCATGCAATGCAACAATCAGTAGGAACAGTAGAAACAGCCATACCAGAAGAAAGTATGTCTACTATATCACAAAATATAGAACCAAAAGAGAAAGAGACACAAACATCAAGTACACCATCAATTACAACAACACAAGAGCAACAACCGGTAAAAAGAGGAAGAGGAAGACCAAGAAAAAATCCACTTCCAGTAGAAAATAGTCAAGAACCAAAACCAGCTAAAAGAGGAAGAGGAAGACCAAGAAAAAATCCGCTTCCAGTAGAAGAAACAATTTTGCCAGGATTTGAAGAAGAAGAGAATAGTACAGATACTGTATTACCAGGTTTTGATGATTTTGAAACGCAAGAAGAAAATAATAGTACAGTATTGCCAGGCTTCGAAGATACTGCAAATGATACAGTATTACCAGGATTTGAAAATACTGCAGATGATACAGTGTTACCAGGATTCGAAGACAATGATACTGATGATAGTAATACTGATTCTGTATTACCAGGATTTGAAGAAGTGGATTCTATTCCAGAACAAGAACAGACTACAACACAAGAACCATCATTTAATTATTCTCAAAGTGAAACTCAAAGTTCATATAATAATCAATATACTGAACCAAGTTATCATAATGCATATGATGAATATATTCCTTCAAATTCAAGAGATATGACAAGAACCAACAATAATTATGTACAAACCATTGATATTTCATCACTTTTAACATCTGATAAAAAAATTGTAACATTTGTTGGAACAAGTAAAAATGGAACATCGTTTATTGTGAATAATGTAGCAGAATTATTATCATCAATGGGAATCAATGTTGCAATTTTAGATGCAACAACAAATAGAAATTCATATTATATATATACAAAAAATGAAGAAGCTTTAAGAAATATTGCAGCAAATAGTATAGAACAATTATCTGAAGGAGTGGCAAATGGAATTCAGGTAAATAAAAATTTAACAGTATTCACATCTTTACCAGATGAGAATGATTCTATTAGCAAAGTTGATGAAATCTTAGAAACCTTAGTAAAAAATTATTCATTAATTTTAATTGATTGTGATTTTAATACACCAGTAGGGTATTTTAAACAATCGTTAGAAACATATTTAGTACAATCTCTAGATATTCTAACAATACAACCACTTACAGCTTTTTTGAGAGAATTAAAATCAAAGAATATATTAGAGGAAAGTAAATTAAAAATTATACTAAATAAATTTGTCAAAATTAGAGGGGTAAATGAAAAAACAATTATAGGTGGAATGGCTTTTTATAATGACCCTGCCATGTCATTTATGACAGAGTTATTTGACAGGAGTTTGATTAAGTATATAACAATACCTTTTGAAGAAGAAATATATATAAAATATTTAGAAGGAATTATCAATTGTGATATTAATTTAAAAGGATATTCAAAAACATTCATGCAAGTGCTAAAAGCTCTAGGAAACATGATTTATCCATTGGTTTCAGGAAAAGGAGCTTATAGACCACCAGCAGTAGGGGGAGAAAATAGCCAATCAGGATTTTTTTCTCCAAGTATGAATGATACTCTAAACCAAATGAAAAGAAATTTTTAAATAGGAGGAATTAGCAGTGATAATAGGAGTTGCTGTAGTATTAGTAATAATTGTCATTATACTAGTTATTTATAATATTAAGATTAGTCAAAAAATTCAAAAATTTAGAAACATTAATCAAAAAATTACTAACCTACAAGTTGTTCAAGATTTTATGAATACAATAGGTGAAACATCTTCAGTTGATGAAAAAATAAAGAAGATAAATAATATATTGATTGAAAAGTATGAAATAAAATATTCAACAATAGTTGTTTTTAATGGCGCAGAATATGAAATCAAGGCAACCAATGTTGATGAAAGACATTGGGATTCATTAAAGTCATTGCAAGATGTAGATATGTTCAAAGATAGTATACAAACAGCTACTCCAAAATATGTTACTGTAAATAGTGATAATGAAAAACTTCCATATCAAAAAATGGAATTTGGAAGAGCAAAATCAGCCATATTTTTCCCATTATATATTGATAATGTATATATTGGATATTGGATTTTAGAAAGTGGAACACCACATGATTTTGATAATGTTGATATAACAGTTTTAGAAGTTATAAAAGACAATATTGTATCTGTATTAAAAACAGTTGTGCATCAAAAAACATTAGAGTCAATTGTAAGAACAGATTTGTTTACTGGCCTATATTCTGAAGAATATCTATATGGAGAAGGAAAGAAAGTTATAGACCAATATACTATATCAACAATTTGTATGTTCAAAATTATCAATATAGAACAAATCAATAAAAATTATTGTAGAGAATTAGGAAATGAAGTAATAAAAGAAATTAGTAGATACATTCAAGATAATATTTCAGAAGATTATGTTTTTGTTAGATATATGGGACCTAAATTTGTTATTGCTTTTTCAGGAGTGGATATAGAAGGCGTTGCTTCATTTATAAATGACATAAAAGATCATATTGAACAAATGAAAATATCTTTACCAGAGGATACAACGAACTATACAACTGAAAATATGGAAGATAAAATGATGGATATGTCAAAACAAGAAGTAACACCAATTATAAATGTTGCATTGTCATCTTATTACAAGGGAACTGGATTAGAAGAAGTTCTAAAAAAATTGGAAGAATATCTAGATAATGCAAATCCACAAGAAAGTGATATAACAAATATATAATTACGAATATTCAAATTTGTAATAGATAAAAATTTTTAAAGCATATAAGAAAAATTAATTTTCGATACAATAAAACAAAAAGGAGGAAATTGTATGGAATTTGATAAAACAATGAATTTTAAAGTAGAAAGAGAACAAAATGCAAAAAGCCAAGAAATATTAAAAGAAGTGTATGAAGCTTTAATGGAAAAAGGATATAATCCGATAAATCAAATTGTAGGATATATTTTATCTGGAGATCCTACTTATATAACAAGTCATAATGATGCAAGAAATAAAATTAGAACAATTGAAAGAGATGAATTGTTAGAAAAAATGGTAAAAAAATATATAGGATTAGAAGAGGACTAATATGAGAATATTAGGAATAGATTATGGAGATGCAAGAGTAGGCGTAGCGATAACGGATGAATTAAATATAACTGTACAAGGACTAGAAACAATCCAAAGAAATCATTCTGATAAAATTGTACTAAAAAGATTAGATGAAATACTGGCAACATATAAAGTAGATACAATTGTTGTAGGATTACCATTAAATATGGATGGAACAATGTCAGAAAGAGCAGAAGTTACTGAAAAATTTGTCCATAAATTAAAATGTAAATATAATAAGATAAAAATCGAAGTTATTGATGAAAGATTAACTACTGTTGCAGCACACAAAACAATGAATTTTTTAGATGTAAATAAGCATAAAAAAAGAAATATAGTTGATACTATATCTGCAGTATATATTTTAGAGACATATTTAAATAAGTTAAAAAATACATTGAAAAATTCAAATTAATCATGTATTATATGTAATATATAATAAAATAAATAAATTGAAAGGAGAAATTTATGAACGATAACGAAAATTATGAAGGAGAAGATTTAGACAACATTGTGATATTAAATGATGAAAACGGAAATGAAGTAAGATTTGAATTCTTAGATTTAGTGGAGTTAGATGACGAAGAATATGTTGTATTATTACCAATAGCAGAAGAAGGAGAAGAGGAAGAAGGAGAAGTTGTTATCTTAAAAGTAGAAGATGTAGATGAAGAGTCAGATGAAGAATCTTATGTAAGTGTTGATGACGAAGACACACTTAATAGAGTATTTGAAATTTTTAAAGAAAAATTTAAAGATGATTTTGATTTTGTAGATTAATTAAATAAGGCGAAAGGATTTCGCCTTTATTTTTCTATGTAAATAAAAGGAGGAATTACGAATGAGAAATTTTTCTACATGGTTGTTAGTTTGCTTTATGGTAATGTATTGGGTATTTAGAATGATGGTTGCTTTAATGGCACAAATGCATCAAGACTTTTTTATTCAACCTTTTGATTTGACAATAGAAATTGTTTTATTATTTGTTGTATTGTTATGTTTGATATTAATAGTTAAAAGAAAAATGTTAGGTGCTTTAATTTATTTATTAGCTTATGGAATGTATTTTGGATCAGATGTAGTCACAAAAACGACAGCACTATTTGAAGATGCTTCACAATTAGGATTAAATGACTATACAGCATTAATCATATCTTTAATTGGAATTATTTTACCAATAGCAATATTATTAGATTTACTAGCAGATAAAAATAGAAAAGCACATCCTAAAGATAAAAAAACAGATTGGTTTTATAAAAATGAGGCATATGATAGAAAACTAGATGATAGAGCAGATAAAAATAATTATAGAACTTTGTAGGTAAGAAAGGGGAAACGACATTGATTTTATTAATATTCATACCAATAATCATTTGTTTAATATTCGTTATAGCAAGTAAAATGGCTGATATTATTATAGGAGGACTTTTGGTAATAGGAGGATTTGCTTTTAATGCATATTTAAATACAGCAGATTCATTAGAATTAAAATTAGAAGCATTTCAAGAAGGAATAACAGATTTACCATCTTATAGTAATGCTGTGATAGCTGTTGGAGTTGTTCTAATTGTAATAGGAATTGTAAGATTTATAGCAAAAAAGAAAAAACCAGACATAAATACTACTGCAAATACATAAATTAATGATATAAAGCATACAAGTATCTTTTAAAGTACTTGTGTGTTTTTTCTTTATAAAAAGGAATAAATGTGATATAATAGTAAACAAGGTGAGTGAAAAGTAAAGGAGTGAATGAAATTGCCTAATAAAAAGACAAAAAAAGAAAGTAATATAGATAAAGATAACATGGATAGAGGGGTTATCCTTAATTGGTATCCAGGACATATGGCAAAAACCAAAAGACAAATTATGGAAGATGTAAGATTAGTAGATATTGTCATAGAATTATTAGATGCCCGAATTCCTCTATCTAGCCAAAATCCAGATATAGCAGAAATCACAAAAAACAAAAAGAAAATGATTGTATTAAATAAATGTGATTTAGCAGATGAAAGACAAAATAAAAAATGGGTGGAATATTTTAAGACCAGAAATATTCCAGCAGTGTTAACAGATGCTAATTCTGGAAAAGGAATAGAAGAATGTGCTAGAAAGATAGAAAAAATCATGGAAGAAGATTTAAAAGGACAAGCCGAAAAAGGGAGAATTGGAAGAAAAATAAAAGCAATGGTATTAGGAATACCAAATGTAGGCAAATCTTCATTTATCAATCGAATTTCTAAGAAAACATCTGCAGGCGTTGAAAATAGGCCAGGCTTTACAAAACAAAAACAATGGATTCGTATCAATGAAAAAATTGAATTATTAGATACGCCAGGTGTATTATGGCCTAAATTTGAAAGTGAAGAAGTATCATTACATCTTGCATTTACAGGAACCATAAAAGAAGATATTTTACAAAGAACAGAAATTGCCTATCATTTAGTAAAATTTTTAATAGAAAATTATCCAAAACAATTATGTGAAAGATATAAATTAACAGAAGAATATATTAAGGAACAATTAGAAAATGAAGAAAGACCAGAAAATGAAAATATTTATGAGATTTTTTTAGCAATCGGTAAAAAAAGAGGTTGTATCATTTCTGGCGGAAATATTGATGAAGAAAAAACAGCAAGAATTCTATTAGATGAATTTAAGAATGGTAAGATAGGAAGAATAACATTAGAAAAAGTCCAATAAAATTTTGGAAAATTAGAAGAAAAATTGTATAGAAACTGATAGGGAGTTATAGATAATGGAAGAGGTAGTAAAAAAAGCAAGAGAATTAATGTATGAGCAAACAAAAAAGAATAAAGCACCAGCATGGGGATTAACTGAAATTGCAATTGAAAAAGGTGAACAATTGGCTAATCAATATCATGTGGATAAAGATTTAGTATTAATATCATTATATTTGCAACATACTGTTTTTAGTCGTGTTTATAAAGGAGAAATTCAAAAAAAACATCCTAAATTAAGTGCAGAATTTTCTAAAAAGTATCTAGAGGAGTGGGGCGTATCAGAGGAAGACAAAAAAGTGATTTTGAATGCAATCGAGGCACATCATAATGCGATTAAAACAACATCATTAGTAGCAGAGGTAGTAAAAAATGCCGAATGTTTTAAATTTGTTACAGTAAAAGGGGCTTTGATTTGGCTTCACGAACTTGGATTAAGAGGTGTACCATATGAAGAATCAGTTGAGAGGGTAATAGAAAAGATGGAACAAAAGAAAAAATTATTAACATTATCAGCCTGTATTGAAGAAGCAGAAAAAAATTGTAAAGATATCATAAAAATTTTTAGTTTGTAGCGTGTGTCATAATATAAATGATGTATAAAACTGATGCTTACTCACATAGTGTTGTAAAATATAATAAATTAAGATGAAATATAATAATTAATAAAAAAGAGAGAAAAGGAATAAAAAAAAATGGAAGAATTTTTAAAAATAGATAGACCAAAGGAAGAGATAGAATTAATGTCACCATTAACATGGGCATATATTGGAGATGCAGTATATGAACTATTTATAAGGAATAAATTAATTAATGAAACAAATTTGAAACCACATAAATTACATATAGAAGCAATCAAATATGTAAAAGCAAAAAGTCAAGCAGAAAAGTTAAATGAAATCTACGAAACTTTAACAGATGAAGAAAAAGATATAGTAAGAAGAGGAAGAAATACACAAAATCATCATTTGCCTAAAAATTCAAATGTACAAGAATATATGTATGCAACAGCATTTGAAGCTTTTATTGGATATTTATACTTAACAAAACAAAATGCAAGGTTAAGAGAAATCCTTGCAAATATTTGATATTTATGATAATGTGAGAATATAAAAAATTGTAAAGCAATAAAAATAAAGAAATATTTTAGGAGAAAAATACGAATGAGAATAGTAGATGGAAAATTAATAGAAATTGATAATCGTGATTTAGTAAATGGAACAATTAAGATACCAGAAAGAGTTACAAGCATAGGTCCTGATGTCTTTAAGTGGAAGGACAAATTAGAGAAAATAAATATACCTAATAGCGTTATTAGTATAGGTAAGAGCGCTTTTTTGGAATGTAGTAATTTAAAAGAAATCCATATACCAGATAGTGTTATAAGTATAGGTAGAGTAGCCTTTAGAGGGTGTACAAGTTTAGAAAAAATAAATATACCTGATAGTGTTACCAATATAGGTGATAGTACTTTTTCTGAATGTAGTAATTTAAAAGAAATCCATATGCCTAATAGTATTACAAGTATAGCTTCTATGGCTTTTTACGGATGTGAAAGTTTAACAAAAATCCAAATACCAAATAGTGTTACAAGTATAGGTGAGGATGCTTTTGAGAATTGTAAAAGTTTACAAAAAATCCAGATACCAGATAGTATTATGAGTATAGGTGCTGGAGCTTTTAACGGATGTGAAAGTTTAACAGAAATCCAAATACCAAATAGTGTTACGAGTATAGGTAATGGTACTTTTTACAGATGTAAAAGTTTAACAAAAATCCAAATACCAAATAGTGTTACAAGTATAGGTAGTATGGTTTTTAATGGATGTAAAAGTTTAACAGAAATCCAAATACCAAATAGTGTTACGAGTATAGGTGATAAAGCTTTTCACGGATGTGAAAGTTTAACAGAAATCCAAATACCAAATAGTGTTACGAGTATAGGTGGTGGAGCTTTTCACGGATGTGAAAGTTTAACAGAAATCCAAATACCAGATAGTGTTACCAGTATAGGTAGTGGTGCTTTTGAGGAATGTAGTAATTTAGAAAAAGTAAATATACCTGATAATGTTACTAGTATAAGTTATGATGCTTTTTCAGGATGCAGTAATTTAACAGAAATCCAAATACCAAATAGTGTTACGAGTATAGGTGGTGGAGCTTTTCACGGATGTGAAAGTTTAACAGGAATCCAAATACCAAATAGTGTTACGAGTATAGGTGATGATACTTTTCACGGATGTGAAAGTTTAACAGAAATCCAAATACCAAATAGTGTTACGAGTATAGGTGATGGTGCTTTTCAAGGATGTGAAAGTTTAACAGAAATCCAAATACCAAATAGTGTTACGAGTATAGGTGATGGTGCTTTTCAAGGATGTGAAAGTTTAACAGAAATCCAAATACCAAATAGTGTTACGAGTATAGGTAGTGGAGCTTTTCATGGATGTGAAAGTTTAACAGAAATCCAAATACCAGATAGTGTTACGAGTATAGGTGGATGGTGCTTTTCACGGATGTGAAAGTTTAACAGAAATCCAAATACCAGATAGTATTATGAGTATAGGTCATGGTGCTTTTGCGAACTGTGAAAGTTTAACAGAAATCCAAATACCAAATAGTGTTACAAGTATAGATGATAGTGCTTTTTACAGATGTGAAAGTTTAAAAGAAATTCAAATACCAAATAGTGTTACGAGTATAGGTAGTATGGTTTTTAATGGATGTAAAAATTTACAAAAAATCATCATGTCCAAAAATATTGCAGAGCAAGTATTAGAAAAATTATATAGTGAAGAAATGCCAATTGACAAAACATTAATGTTTGGAGAAGATTTAGAAAGATTTGAAACATTAAAAGAAAAAAATAAAGTATATTTAGAACAAGATGCAGATTATGATGAAAAACAAATGGACATATTTTATCATAGAATGATAAAAAGCATAGGGATAGAGGAAGTAGAAAAAATATTTGAACTACCAAAACTATCTGAAGAAGAAATCAATAAATATATGGCAGAAAAAAATGAAGTATTTCAAAGTTTATATGATTTAAAATTCCAAACACAGGGAGATTTTGGGGTTACTTTAGAAATCTTTAAAGCACTAAGTAGAGAATTGCAGATATACAAAAAGGATGAGCAGAATAAAAATAGTGCGGAAATGAAAATATTTAAGGAATTAAATAGGTTATTAGAAGATGAAACGCATCAATATTCTTTAACAGAGATGCTAAAAACGAGTGTAGAGCGTGCAGGATATGAAATAGACTTAGATAATATTGAACAAATAGAAGAACAAATAAATGCTAGAATGGTAAAAGCAAATTTAGGGAAAATAGAAGGAAAAGTAGAAGAAAAATTAGCAGAAAATACTGGAGATGAAATAGGAATTGTAAGAGAACAAGTAAAGCCAGTAAGGATCATGATAGAAAGTGTAATAAAAGATTTGATTAAAGACCAAGGAGAAGTCACGAAAGAAAATCTAGCAGAGAAATTAGCATCAAAAATAGGAGAAGCACATTCACATTATGTAAGACAAAATCAAGATAAAATTATATCAAAAATGTCAGATTTATTAGAGGATGAAGAAGTATCAAAGTTATTAAATCATACAGTGGTAACAGCATTACAAAAAACCAAAAGTGAAATAGGAGGCGCATGGAAATATAAAATCAATACAGCACTAAAAGAATTGGGATATACATTTGATAATTTGCCAAATGAATTTACAGCAGAAGAGATAGAAAAACTTAAAGAAGCACTACATATAGAAATAGAAACAACACAAAAAGTAGAATTAAAAGAGGAAGCAGACAGAGAAGCAGCATATGCGTTATTAAAAAATTATGGAGATGCTGTAACATATAAACAAATTCATGATATGTTTGGATCGATACATGAACCATATTCAGAAGAATTTACGAAATTCTTTAAAAAACATAGACAAGAGTTTTTATCAAATCCAGAATATTATATGGAATTTGGTAGAATACATAATAATTTTGAAAAAATAGTAAATTCTAGAGAATTAAAAAATATATATAAAAGTGGAGATTTAGAAATTTCTGATATAATGGGGTATTTATTAAATTCAAAGTTTGACAATACCAGAGAGGGAAACGAAGAACTTGCTAGACTAGCAAGTTCAGTAGGAGGAATTACCACAGAAGAGGAATTTGAAAGAGTACAAGATGTTTTTGAAATAACCAAAAGAAGAGAAAGAAGCAGTATACCACCAATTCGTGTAAAGAGCGGAAAATATGAAGGAAGAATGTTAGAACCAGATGATGCATTAAATTTGTTTGCAGGAAATATAACAACATGTTGCCAAAAATTTGGAGATGTAGGAGAAGGATCCATGCTACTAGGTTCCATAGAAGAAGATGCAGGAATATTTGTAGTAGAAAAAATAGGAGAAAATGGAGAAAGAAATATAGTAGCACAATCTCTAACAATTAGACAAAAAGGAAAAGATGGTACAAGAGATAGATTATGCTTTGATAATATAGAAATACCAGAAAAAATACTAGAAGAAATACCAAAAGAAGAGCATAAAGAAATCCTAGAAGTATATCAGCAAGCAGGAAAGCAAGCAATAGAAACAGATAAGCAGTTTTTAAGTAAATTACAAAAAGAAGGTAAAATATCACAAGAACAATACGATAGTTTAGTATTAAAAGAAGTAATAGCAGGAACAGGATATAATGATTTGGATGGATTAGATGACTTACCAGAAGCAGAAGCTGTTGTTGCAGATGAAGCATATTATCAATATAAAACGAAACAAGGATATATGTATCCATGGATAGATTCCACAAAAGGTGAAGCACCATATGGTTCACCAGGAATGCCAGTTATATTAACTGAAATTCCTGAAGAAGAAAGAAAAGAAATTCTGAAAAGACAAAACGAAAATGCAAAACAAGAGAATATTCAAGAAATTCCATTATGGTATAAAAATGTAAAAGATCCAACAATATACACAGCAACAGATATATCAGAAAATGAAATAGATATCATAAAGAATATAGAAAGACAAGCATATATAGAAGAGCAACAGCTAATGGCTTCAACCACCGTACAAGATATGGAAGATATAGAAGATATTTATGGAATAGAAGATGCAAAAATAGTAATAGGAAGTAACGAAGACTGGTATTTAATATATGGTGAAAATGATGACGGAAACATAGAAATATCAGATTTAGCAATAGTAGGAGCAATGAATGCAGAAACAAGTAGTAAAGAATCGCAAGGAAATGTAAAATTAGCCACAGCAGAATCTACTGACACATTATATAAATTACTAATAGAAGTAGGAGAAAAAGGAGAAATGCTTCACTGTGATGCAACGAGAGATACATCATTAATCAATATAAAACGAATGGTAAAAAAAGGATTAGTAAAAATATACGATGACGAAGAAGAAGAGATAATTTATGACAAACAAAAAGGATTAATATATGCAGAAAATGGAGAAGAGATTCAATATAATTATTTTAGCAATAATGAAGATATAGAAATGTTTGGAGTATATATAAAACCACAAGTGGAAGCAATTAAAAAAGAAGAGAAGAAAATACAAGAATTATTAAATAGAGTCAAAGAAGCAGAAAGATTAAGAGGAAGAGAAAAGGAAAAAGGTCTTGATGAACTAAGAAAAACGATGCGAAAAGGAGAAAAGACAAATGATGAAAGATAATATTTATAAATTGAAAGAAGCTTCAAGAAAATATAGGTTAAATAATCAATATGAATTGACAAAAAATGTATTAGGATATATAAAAGACAGAATAAAGGTAAATGAAAGTGAGATTAGAAATTTAATAAATTTACAAAAAGAGAATATCACATATGAAGATATATTTAGCATTATCAATAAAGAAATAGAAGAAGATGATTCATATAAAAGATATGCAAAATTAAAAATAAATCAAGACAAATTTTTATCCACTTGTATTGCTATGCCGATTGGTGTAATAGCTATAGAAGTATATGATACACAAGAAGTCATAAAATGGTATATAAGAGCAATAAAATCTAGAAATGCAATAGCCATTTCTGATGTGGAATATGCAGAAGATAATGTTAAATCATTAGTTTTGTTGATTATAAAAGAAGCATTGAAAAAGTTCGAAATCAGTGAGAATTTAATCATGTTATTACCATATGATGAGTGCTTTTATGAGTATTTTGATAAAGTCATATATACCTATGATGATGTAGGAAATCATTTAGAAGTTCCCAAAACAGAGGGAAAAGAAAAGACAGAAGAAATGTATGTATATTTAGAAGATGAAAGTTTTAAAGATGAAGCAACCAAGAATCGTAACGCAATCATTTTAACCGGAAAAATAGATGAAGTAATAGAAAATATCAATAAAAAGAAAACTAAAGGAGCAGTTATATATACTAAAGATGTAAATAAAGCATATACATTTATAAACTTAGTAAATAGTGAAAATGTATTTGTAAATGCAAATTTAGAAAATGTGCAAGATACAATCAGAAAAGATAAGTTATTATATGAATATAAAAATATAATAATACCTATTCCACAAGAGGCAACAAAAGAACTAATGCATAATTCAGTAAATGATGAAAACTATAAAAGCGAAGAAAAAGAGCTTGTTGTTAAAGAGGAAGGAATATTAGGAAAAATAAAAGAATTTTTAAGGAAATTATTTACATAAAGATTTCTTGCATAAGGGATTTTGCCTTAAGTTCCTTAAGTTTTCCTGAAAATTCAAAAATAACACTTGAAAAATTTACAAATCTATAGTAAAATAGGTATGTTGGAAAACAACATACCTTTTACTTAGCTTGTAGATAAGCACCAAATCTTAAGCTCAGTTAAAGGAGAAAACAAAAAAATAGGAGGTGTAAACGATGACAAAGGAAAGAAAACAAGAAATCATTAACACATATAAAAGAGAAGAAAATGATACTGGTTCACCAGAAGTTCAAATCGCTCTTTTAACAGAAAGAATTAATGAATTAACAGAACACTTAAAAGTTCACAAAAAAGATAACCATTCAAGAAGAGGACTTCTAAAAATGGTTGGTAAAAGAAGAAACCTATTAAACTACGTAGCTAAAAAAGATATCAACAGATATAGAACAATCGTTGAAAAATTAGGAATAAGAAAATAATTTTAAATAAGCCCGGTGTATAATCGGGCTTAAAAAAAATTTTAGTAAACTTGAGATTAGGTAAGTAGCTTGTATAATATATTATGAAAGAAGTAATAATACATTATAGAGGTTACCATCTAAATTAAGTTTACTAAAGTTTGTAAATGGTGCAAATTTATTTAATTTAGGAGGATTTTTTATGTTTAAAACTTATGAAACAGAATTAGCAGGAAGAAAACTTGTTTTTGAAACAGGTAAAATGGCAGGATTAGCAAATGGAAGTGTATTGGTTAGATATGGAGATACAGTTGTACTTGTCAATGTGACAGCTTCTAAAGAACCAAAAGAAGGAATTGACTTTTTCCCACTTTCAGTAGATTATGAAGAAAAATTATATTCAGTAGGAAAAATACCAGGAGGTTTTATTAAAAGGGAAGGAAAACCAAGTGAAAAAGCAATTTTAACCTCTAGAGCAATCGATAGACCTTTAAGACCCTTATTTCCAAAGGATTTTAGAAATGATGTAGTTGTTGTGGCAACTGTTCTATGTGTTGACCAAGACAATTCACCAGAAGTGGCAGCAATGATTGGCGCTTCAGCAGCCTTATCTATATCAGATATCCCATTTGGTGGACCAACAGCAGCAGTTAATGTTGGATTAGTTGATGGAAAGATTATTATTAACCCAACAGAAGCAGAAAGAGAAAAGAGTGATTTAACTTTAACAGTTGCAGGAACAGAAAAGAAAATTGCTATGATTGAAGCAGGAGCAAATGAAGTTCCAGATGATGTAATGTTACAAGCAATTGAAGAAGGTCATAAAGAAATCAAGAAAATGTGCAAATTCATTGAAAAAATGAAAGAAGAAATTGGAAAACCAAAATTCGAATATAAATCATTTGCCGTACCAGAAGATATTTATGAATTTGTAGAAACCAATTTCAAAGATGATATGTTAACAGCTGTTCAAGAAAAAGATAAAGAAACAAGAGATAATAATATTTCAGAATTAACAGAAAAAATAGGAAACAGCTATGAAGAAAAATTTGGACAAGAAGCAGCAGAAGAACATAAAGGTGATTTAGGAGAAGCTATTTATAAATTAGAAAAGAAATGTGTAAGACATTTAATTTTTGATGAACATAAGAGAGTGGATGGAAGAAAATTAGATGAAATTAGACCTTTATCATGTGAAGTAGGATTATTACCTCGTACACATGGAAGTGCTTTATTTACAAGAGGACAAACACAAGTATTATCTGTTGCAACATTAGGTATGATTAGTGAAGAACAAGTATTAGACGGAATCGATACAGAAGAATCAAAACGATATATGCATCATTATAATTTTCCAGCATATAGTGTTGGAGAAGCAAGAACTTCAAGAGGACCAGGTAGAAGAGAAATTGGTCATGGAGCTTTAGCAGAAAAAGCATTGGTTCCAGTTATTCCATCAAAAGAAGAATTTCCATATGCTATCAGAGTGGTATCTGAAGTATTATCTTCAAATGGTTCAACTTCACAAGCAAGTATTTGTGGAAGTACATTAGCATTAATGGATGCAGGTGTACCAATCAAAAGACCAGTTGCCGGTATTTCAACAGGATTGGTTACAAATCCAGATGATGAAAATGACTATGTTATGTTAGTAGATATCCAAGGACTTGAAGATTTCTTTGGAGATATGGATTTTAAAGTTGGAGGAACGGAAAAAGGAATTACAGCGATTCAAGTAGATATCAAGGTTGATGGATTATCTTATGATATTATCAAAGAAGCATTTGAAAAAACAAGAATTGCCAGAAAACATATATTAGAAGATGTAATGCTTCCAGTATTAGACAAACCAAGAGCAGATATTTCTCCATATGCACCAAAAATTGTTAGTACACAAATTAAAGTAGATAAAATAAAAGATGTTATTGGAACTGGTGGAAAAACAATTAATAAAATTATTGAAGAAACAGGTGTTAAAATCGATATTGAAGAAGATGGACAAGTATTTATCTATTCAAATGATACTAAAAAAGCAGAACAAGCATTAGACATGATAGAAGATATCGTAAGAGATGTAGAAGTAGATGGTATTTATTATGGAGAAGTTGTTAGAATTATGAACTTTGGAGCATTTGTTGATTTAGGATGTGGAGGAAAAGAAGGCTTATTACACATTTCTCAAATCTCTAAAGATAGAATAAAACATGTAGAAGATGTATTACATGTAGGAGATAAGGTAACTGTAAGAGTTACAGATATTGATGACCAAGGTAGAATTAATTTAACTATGAAAGATTTAGCTGAAACAAAATCAGATGAAAATGAAGAAAATAAAGAATAATATTGAATTTATTAAAATAACATATTAGAATATAGGGGAGTTGTATGAAGGTACAACTCTTTTGTATTCATTTACTTATTGATAACGATAGCAACAAAAATAGATATAAAGAAAGAGGGAAGAGATGGGATATATACAAGAATTTTCAAATTATATAGGAAAAATTACAGGAATTGATAGTGAATATATAAAATTAACTATACTAACTGTGTTAATATTTTTGGTTTTTGGAATTATAAAGTCGATTATTAAAAAGATATATTCCAATTTACCTGTAAATGATAAAAAGAAATTTTTTAGAAATCGAAAAATCCGAATTATATTAACAGCTATCTCCTTTATATTGGTATTTCTCCTTTGGGGAGAAAAACTATCTGGAATCATTACACTGATTAGTTTCATATCAGCAGGTTTAACCATTGCGATAAGAGAAATTATATTTAACTTTTTTGCTGGAATGTATATTAACATTAATAGACCTTTTGAAATAGAGGATAGAATTGAAATTGATGATGTGATGGGAGATGTGATTAGTAAACATACCTTAGGGTTTGAAATATTAGAAATAGGAAAAAGAGTATATGGTGAGCAAAGCACAGGAAGAATTATTCATATACCAAATTCCTATATATTTACAAAAACACTAAAAAATTATACAAAAGTGTTTAAATATATATGGGACGAAATAAAAGTAGATGTTTCTTTAGATGCAGATATTAAGAAAACAGAAGAATTATTATATGAAATCGTATTTGATAATGAAACATTAAAGGAAATTCCAAAGAAAATGGAAGATGCGGTTGATGAAGCGATTTTAGAATATAGGATTTATTATAATAATCTAGATCCCATTATATACATAAAAATAGAAAGGTCACATATAGAAATGTACATCAGATATTTGGTACATCCTAAAAAAGCAAGAGGAGTACAAAATGAGATTAATATGAGGATTATGGAAGAATATCAAAAAGGTAATTTACCATTATATATAAATGACTAAACAAAAAATAAGAATTTTCTTGAGTGAACTAGTTTAAAAAATTATTTTTTATTTATATCATTAATATAAATAAATCCTAGAGAGGTGAAATTTAAGAAATAAAAGGAGGAATTAGATATTATGGAAGAAAATGCGAGGTTAATAGAACAAATAAAAAAAGAACCATTAGAAAATAAAAAATCATTGATTCAGCAATTAGATACAAATTTATTAACAAAGAATCAAATTACAGAATTATATGATTACGCAAAATACTTGCATGATTATGGAAAAGGAGAAATAGATTATGCTGATAATCCAATAGCTTATAATCATTATTGGAAAGATTTAACAACTTGGGAAGAAAGAGAAGAATATGGTTCAAAATTTTTGGATGTAGCAGATGCAATTTATGATGCTTGTAGAGATAGAGAAGAAATAGTATTAAAAGAAGAATATGAAGAAGAATATAGTGAAGAAGGCTTAAGAAAAAAACTTAGAGAAGATTTTAATCACACAGTTGCTGACATCTTTTATAGTTTAGATAATTACGAGTTAGGAGATTATTTTGAAATTGATCAATCAAGTGGAGAAGATTTAACAACTCAAAATATGATGAAAGCTAAAGCTATAAAAGAATTAAGTCAAATTTGTTTTCTATAAAAAGCAAAAGTTTTATTGTAATTTTGTTCTCTTATGACGAAAAAATAAAATGTAGTAATAGCAAAGGTTTCCTCCTAACAACAATTTAGTAAAAATAAAATCTTCACATATTTAAAAGATGAATTGTAAAAAATAAATACAATTTCATCTTTTTTGATATTTTAATAATATAAATTTGTTTTTTTCATATTTTTAATGAATTTAAAAAAAATAAATGTTATAATACTTATATAACATTAAATTGTGCAGATGCCGTCTGCACAAATTGGAAAATATAAACAGCTGAAGGTATAAAAATATAAAAAATCAAAAATGAAAAGAGTGATTATGTGGAAGAAAATAAAATGTTAGAAAAAGATTTTAAACAAATTGTAGAAAGCATAAAAAGTGAAATTTATAAAACACAAACATTAATAATGAGCGATGCGAATAAAAGGCTAATAGATTTATATTATTATGTGGGAAAATTAGTATATGAAAAATCTTCTTGGGGTAATAAATTTATAGAAAATTTAAGTATTGCAATGAAAGTTGAATTTCCAAACATAAAGGGTTTTTCAGTAAGAAATATAAAAAATATGAAAAAGTTTTATAAGGAATTAAGTACAGATGAAAAAGTGCAGATAGCATCTGCACGAATTCCATGGTCGCACAATATGCTTATTTTAGATAAAGTAAAAGCTACAGATGAAAGATTATGGTATATGGAAAAGTGTGTGGAAAATGGCTGGTCTGTTGATGTTTTGGCAGTTCAAATTGATACAAAATTGTATGAAAGACAAGGAAAGCAAATTAAGGATAATAACTTCAAAGAGAAATTGATTCCTCCGTTAAGTGATTTAGCAAATAATATGCAAAAAGACCCATATATATTTAATTTACCATTATTAAAAGAAAAATATATGGAAACGGAACTTGAAGACGCTTTAGTTGAAAGAATTAAAGATACTTTGATTGAACTAGGGAAGGGATTTAGTTTTGTAGGAAATCAATATAAAATAACAGTAGATAATACAGACTATTTTATAGATATGTTATTTTATCATTTAAAATTAAGATGTTATGTAGTAATTGAATTGAAAATAGGAGAATTTAAACCAGAGTATGCAGGAAAAATGAACTTTTATATAAATGCTGTAAATAACATATTAAAAACAGATAAAGATAATGGCACAATAGGATTAATACTATGCAAAGGAAAGAATAGATTAACAGTTGAATATTCATTAAACAGTGTCGAAAATCCAATAGGCGTATCTTCTTTTGAAATATTGCCAAAAGATATTATGGAAGCATTGCCAACAGAAGAAGACTTAAATTTGCATATAGATATAAAAGAAAATGAAGAAGATAATTAAGAATGAAATTGGTCAGATGTATCTGACCAATTTTGTCTAGATACTTTTTTTATTGACGTTTAATTAAGGATATATAATTTTTTTTGAAAAAACCTTGCATTTTTGGTAAAAAGTGGGTATAATATATAAGGAAAACAACAAGAGCGAGAGAGTGGGAACAAATCCCACTCTTAAATTTTGAAAAAAGGAGGAAAACTTCTTGGCAAATATAGAAGAAAAAGTTGAAAACCTATTAAAAGAAAAAATAGAAAACATAGGTTATGACTTATATGATGTAGAATACGCAAAAGAAGGAAAAAACTATTTCCTAAGAATCTATATTGATAAACCAGAAGGAATTGACTTAAAAGATTGTGAAAAAGTAAATGATGAAATATCAGATTTACTAGATGAAGCAAATTATATCAAAGAGCAATATTTCTTAGAAGTATCATCACCAGGCATAGAAAGAGTGTTAAGAAAAGATAAACATTTAGAACAAAATAAAGGAAAAGAAGTTGTTATCAAATTATTTAAAAAAGATGCATTAGGAAATAAAGAATATCAAGGAATATTAAAAGATTTTAATGAAGAATATATCATGTTGGAAGATGATATAAACGTCGAAAGAAAGAGTATAGCACAAATAAAGACTATATATGATTGGAAGTAAATGTTGGAAAAGAATTAAATTTTGGCAAGGAAAATTTTATTTAAAAGGCAAGGGAGCATACTTGTGTATGTAACCGCGTTTTAAATGGAATTTGACGTAGACAAAATTGTAATTATTTTTCAACTAGAAAGTAAGAAAGGAATGTGAAAAAATGAAAAGCAAAAGCAAAGCAAAAGAGCCAGCAATTGATAATAAGGAATTAATATTAGCCTTAGAAGAATTAGAAAAAGAAAAAGGAATCAAAAAAGAATATTTATTAGAATCCATTGAAACTGCATTATTAACAGCATATAAAAGAAACTTTGATGCATTAGACAATGTGAAAATTGTAATGGATCCACAAACAGGCGCAACACATGTATATTCTATTAAAGAAGTCATGGAGCATGCAAATGATAGTGCATTAGAAATCAGTTTAGAAGATGCGAAAAAAATTAATAAAGATGTTAACATTGGAGATTCAGTGGAAGTAGAAATCGTTCCAAGAAACTTCGGAAGAATTGCAGCACAAACAGCAAAACAAGTTATTATTCAAAAGTTAAGAGAAGCAGAAAGAGAAATTATTTATACAGAATTTAATGATAGAAAAGGTGAAATTGTTTCAGGAATTATTCAAAAAGCAGATAAAAATATTGTTGTAATGGACTTAGGAAGATTAGAAGGAATTATGCCAACAAAAGAACAAGTACCTACAGAAACCTATAGAGTCAATGATAAAATAAAAGGATATGTACTAGATGTAGAAAGAGGAGCAAAAGGAGCACCACAAGTTATTGTATCTAGAAGTCATCCTGATTTTGTAAGAAAACTATTAGAATTTGAAATACCTGAAATTTATGAAGGTGTTATCGAGATTAAAAGTGTATCAAGAGATCCAGGGTATAGAAGTAAAGTTGCTGTTTATTCTCCAGATCCAAACATTGATCCAGTTGGTTCTTGTGTAGGACAAAAAGGTGTTAGAATCCAAAATGTTATCAATGAATTAAATGGAGAAAAAATAGATGTTATTGAATGGAATGAAGATCCATCCATCTATATTTCTTCAGCATTATTACCAGCAAAAATATTAGCAGTGGATATAAAAGAAGATGAAAAATTTGCACAAGTCATTGTTCCAGATGACCAATTATCACTAGCTATTGGAAAATCAGGACAAAATGCAAGACTAGCTGCTAAATTAACAAATTGGAAAATAGATATTAAGTCAGAAACACAATTTAGAGAGATGTTAATGAAAGCACAAGAAGAAGCTGAACCACAAAATGAAGAGCCAATAGAAGAAAATCAACAAGAATCAGAAAATGAAGAATAAATAGAATTCAGGAACATACAATAAAAGGGGGTTTTTATGTGAAAAAGATACCACAAAGAACTTGTATGGGATGTAATGAAAAAAAAGATAAAAATCAATTAATTAGAATAGTAAAAAATAAAGAAAATGAGATACATGTAGACAGAACAGGTAAAATGGAAGGCAGAGGGGCATATATTTGTGATGATATAACATGCCTAGAAAGAGTAATTAAATCAAAAAGATTAGAAAGAGTGTTAGATGTACATATATCAGATGGAATTTATGAAAGTTTAAGAGGTGTCATACTTGGTAAATAAGAAAATATTAGGTTTAATTGGATTATCTGCAAAAGCACGGAAAAATAGCTTTTGGGGCAGACAGTGTAGAAAACAGTATCAAAAAGAAAACGGTAAAGTTAGTGATTCTAGCAGAGGATTCATCAGATAGAACAAAAGATAAATTTAAAAAAATATGTGAACAATTTGATATACCAATCATACAAATAGCAGATATAGAAACATTAAGTAAAGCTATTGGAAAGAAAAATAAAGCAATACTTGGTATACAAGATATAAATTTATCGAAAGAAATAGAAAAAATAAACAATGGGGGTGAAGCTCTTGGGTAAAATAAAAATACATGAAATAGCTAAAAAATTAAATTTAACAAGTAAAGAAGTTTTAGATATTGCTAACAAATTGAATATTGAAGCCAAAAGTCATTTAAGTGGTGTAGAAGAAGATGAAGCTAAAAGAATAGAAGAAGCAATCATGAAGAAAATGACAGGGACAAAGAAAGAAAATAAAGAAACAAAAAAAGATACTAAGAAAGAGAATAAAAAAGAAACACCTGTTATTATCAGAAGAGAAGTCATTATTGCACAAGATGAATCTGAAAAAAATAAAGAAGTGGTGAAAAAAGAAGAAAAAAGAAATAGTAATATTGGGTTTGTTGAGAGAAAAGCTAATAAAGACTATAATATTGTGTATAGAAATAAACCAAATAAACCAATGACAGTAAGTGAATTATTTGGATTAAATAAACCAGAACCAAAGAAAGAAGAAACAAAAAAAGTTGAAAAAACAGAAGCAAAAAGTGAAACAGTTGTCAAAGAAGAAGTAACGACAAAACCAGAAACAAAGACTGTTCAAGAAGAAAAATCTAACAAAGTTGCAGAAAAGGTTGAAGTAAATAAGGGTATGAAAACAGAGACAAGGAATGTAAAAGTAAATAACAATAATATGAATAATCATTATCAAAATAGAAATAATAATTATAATAATCAAAGAAGAAATAATTTTAATAACAATAATAATAATTTTAATAATAGAAATAACAACAAATTTAATAATCGAAATACTAATAATAATGATCGATATGGTAAAAGACCATTGGACGAAAAAGGCATTGAGAAAAACATAAAAAATATCATGGCAACAGAAGTTGTAGAAAAAGAAACAGTAAGAGAATATAATAAAAACATTGATAAACAAAAAAATAATAACAGATTTGATGAAAATAAAAATACCAAAAAATCAAAAAATAGAAGAAATTCTAATAATGGTAACTTTGATGAGGGAAAATTAAAGACATTAAAAACAGCAAATCAATTATCAAATATGTTTGATGACCAAGACGGTGGTATGCTAGATTATTATGATTTAACAACAGAAAGAGGAAGAAGAGGAAAGAAAAAGAAAAATCAAAATCAAGAAGAAAGAACAAAACAAAAAATCTTTAAATTAACCAATATAGAGATTCCAGAAACCATTACAGTAAAAGACTTTGCAGCAGAAATGAAAAAGACAACAGCAGAAGTTATCAAAAAATTATTAGGCTTTGGTGTTATGGCTACCATCAATCAAGAAATCGATTTTGATACAGCATATTTAATTGCCCAAGAATTTGGTATTACAGCAACAAAGAAAGAAACTGTGACAGAAGAAGATATCTTATTTGACGAATCTGAAGATAGAGAAGAAGATTTAGTACCAAGACCACCAGTTGTTGTTGTTATGGGACATGTAGACCATGGTAAAACATCTCTTTTAGATGCCATCAGAAAAACAAATGTGATTGAAGGTGAAGCAGGAGGAATTACACAAGCAATTGGTGCATACATGGTAAAGATTAATGATAGAGAAATCACTTTCTTAGATACACCAGGACATGAAGCATTTACAGCAATGCGTGCGAGAGGTGCACAAATTACAGATATTGCTATCTTAGTAGTTGCTGCAAATGATGGTGTTATGCCTCAAACAGTTGAAGCCATCAACCATGCAAAATCAGCAGGAATTCCAATTATTGTTGCGATTAACAAAATTGATTTACCAGATGCGAATATTGATAAAGTAAAACAAGAATTAATGGCATATGAATTGGTACCAGAAGAATGGGGTGGAGATACGATTTATGTTCCAATCTCTGCTAAGAAACATCAAAATATAGACCAATTGTTAGAAATGGTATTATTAGAAGCAGATGTATTAGAATTAAAAGCAAATCCACATAAACAAGCAAAAGGTGCCGTTATAGAAGCTAGACTAGACAAATCAAAAGGTGCAATTGCAACAATGTTAGTACAAAGAGGAACCTTAGATGTTGGAGATACCATTGTGGTTGGTTCATCAATCGGAAGAATCAGAGCGATGGTAAATGATAAAGGTAAAAAAGTAAAATCAGCAGGCCCATCAACACCAGTTGAAATCATGGGATTAACAGATGTACCAGAAGCTGGAGATACTTTCTATGAAGTTAAAAATGAAAAAATGGCAAAACATTTAATAGAAAGAAGAAAACGTCAAGCAAGAGAAAAAGCAATTAATAGTGTTACAAAAGTAACTTTAGATAATCTATTTAGCCAAATGGAAGAAGGAAAATTAAAAGTATTAAACTTAATTGTAAAAGCAGATGTACAAGGTTCTGTAGAAGCTGTAAAACAATCATTAGAAAAATTGCAAAATGAAGAAGTTAGAGTAAAAGTTATCCATAGTGCAGCAGGAGCAGTTAACCAATCAGATGTCACACTTGCAAAAGTATCAAATGCGATTATCATTGCATTTAATGTAAGACCTGACCATACAGCAAAAGAAATGGCAGAAAAAGAAGAAGTAGAAATCAAACAATATTCTGTTATTTATCAAGCAATTGAAGATGTAGAAGCTGCTATGAAGGGAATGTTAGCACCAAAATACGAAGAAAAGGTAATCGGAAATGTAGAAGTAAGACAAATCTTCAAAATTTCAAACGTAGGAACTGTGGCAGGTGCTTATGTATTAAATGGAAAAGTAGAAAGAAATGCAGGCGTAAGAGTTATTCGTGATAATATTGTTATCCATGATGGACATTTAGCAACTTTGAAGAGATTTAAAGATGATGTAAAAGAGGTTACAAAAGGATTTGAATGTGGAATGCAAATTGAAGATTATAATGACATTAAAGAAGGAGACATTATTGAAGTATATGTAATGGAAGAAATTAAGAGATAATTTAGGAAAAAGGGTGAAATCCCTTTTTTCTAATAAGATAAGGAAAAACAAAGGAGAGAAATATATGCAAGGGAAAAATAATCCTAGATTAGGAAGAATTGATGAAGAATATAAAAAAGAACTTAGCCAAATTATTGGATATGAATTAAAAAATCCAAGTGTTACAGGACTTATTAGTGTAACAAAAGTAAAAGTGACAAGTGACTTGAAATTTGCTAAAGTGTATGTTAGTATTTTAAATTCAAAGAATATAAAAGATACATTAGCAGGACTAAAAAAATCATCAGGTTATATCAGAAGTGAATTAGCAAAAAGAGTGAATTTAAGAAATACACCAGAATTAATCTTTGAATTAGATGATTCTATTGAATATGGAGCAAAAATTGATTCTATTCTAAAAGAAATCATGCCAAAAAAAGAAGAGAGAGGAAAGGAATAAAAAATGACATTAGATGATATTTTAGTAGAAATAAAACAAGCAGAAACCATTATTGTCATGGCACATGAATCACCAGATGGAGATGCTATAGGTAGTGTATTATCAATGAACTTGGCTTTAAAGAAAATGGGAAAGAAAGTAGATGTGATTGTAAAAGAATTTCCGAGAACATTTGATTTCTTACCAGGAGCCAATACAGTAAAAACAACTTCAGATGTGGAAACATATGATTTAGCCATTTCATTAGACTGTGCTGATTTAAAAAGATTGGTTGGAAGAGAATATTTTGAAAAAGCCAAAAAAACAATAGTCATTGACCATCATAGTTCTAATATGATGTATGGAGATTTGAATTTTGTGAATCCAGTATCTCCTGCTTGTTGCGAAATTTTAGCAGGTATGTTTGAATATTTCGATATTGACATTGATGCAGAAATCGGAAGTTGTATTGTAACAGGAATTATCACAGACACAGGCGGATTTAAGTATTCTAGTGTAACTGCAGAAACATTTGAATTTACAGCAGAATTGCTAAGAAAAGGTGTAAACATATCTGATATTTATCAAAGAGTATTGGAAACAAGGAGAAAATCCAACTTTGAATTGTTAAGAAGAGCAATGAATCGATTAGAACTTTTAGAAGATGACAGAATTGCATTTACATATATCAATAAACAAGATGAAGAAGATGTACATGCCGAACCTGGAGACCATGAAGGTATTGTAGAAAGTGGAAGAAGCATAGAAGGAGTTAAGGTTTCTGTATTTATACGTGAAAAAGAAGAAAATCTATATAAAGTTTCTATGAGAACAGGAAATGGTTCCAATATTAATGTTTCTGATATTTGTTACATTTTTGGCGGGGGAGGACATCCAAGAGCAGCAGGTGCAACCGTATCAGGAACAGTTGAACAAGTAAAAGAAAAATTAATAAAAGAAATAAAGAAAGTATTATAATCAGTATTTGCGTTTCAGTATTTTTACAGGTGCGGTACCATACATTATTTTTTGAATGCATTGACGAATGTGCCGTGGAATAGATGTATAAATTCTTAGTTTTTAATAAGTGAGGAAGCGCGAGCAGCGAGAGGCTCACTTATTAAAAACTTAGAAATTATAATCTATGAAACAAGCCGAGGAAATCATTCAAAAAATAATGTATGGTACCGCACCTGTGAAAAAATACTGAAACGTAAAAAAGAGGTCAAATATGAATGGAATATTAATTGTTAATAAATCAAAAGGATATACATCCCATGATATTGTTACAAAAGTAAAAAAAATCACAGGAGAGAAAGTGGGACACACAGGTACATTAGATCCATTAGCAACAGGTGTATTACCACTATTAATTGGAAAAGGAACATTATGTTCTAAATATTTAATGAATCATGATAAAACATATAAAGTGGTTTTAAAACTAGGAATCAAGAAAAGTACAGGAGATGAGGAAGGAGAAATTCTACAACAAGAAGTGGTTGATGAGAAAGTATTAGAGGGAAAAAAAGTAAAAACGGTTTTAGAAAGTTTCTTAGGAGAGCAAGAACAAATACCACCAATCTATTCTGCTATTAAAGTAAAAGGAAAAAAGCTTTATGAATATGCAAGAAAGGGACAAGCAGTAGAAATTAAGCCAAGAAAGATAACAATCTATGATATCAAATTATTAAAAATAGATAAAGAAAGTTGTGAGATTCAATTTGAAGTCAGTTGTTCAAAAGGAACATATATCAGAAGTTTGTGTGAAGATATAGCACAAAAAATGGGAACAGTCGGATATATGAAAGAATTGCAAAGAACAAAGGTTGGAACATTTACTATAGAACAATCTGTTTTGGCGGAAGATTTAAATGAAGAAAGTGTTGAAAAACATATGATAACCATTGAAAATTTATTTAAAAATTTAGAGAATATAGAGTTAGATGAAAAAAAATTACAATTATTTTTAAATGGTGTAAAGTTAAGTTTTAAATTAGAAGATGGACTTTATAAAATATATTATAATCATCAATTTATTGGAATTGGAATTTTACAAGATTTTCTTTTAAAAAGGGATATTATTATAAATGAAAAATGATAATTATAACTTAACTTAATGCACAAGTGGTATGTATTATGTTACAAATTCTTAAATATCGTATTGAACCGAGTAATAAATAATTTATGAATACATACCACTTGTGCATTAAGTTATAATATAAGTTCTATAATGAAAATCACCTTAATATACTTAAAAGAGAAAAGTATATGAGGTGATTTTATGTATTATATAAAAGAAACTGACAAGCCTAGTAAAATAGCTGAATGGTTCCATCTTGTAAAATTAGAAAATGATACCATTATTTTGCCCATAACAGAGACAAGTTTGGATGAAAAAACAGCATATAGGTTAGCAAGTAAAACCAAGAAGATTCTAGATAAAAGTAATAGTAAAAAAATAGTATTAAGTAAAAAGGTTAAACAACAAGAAAATTATGTTGATTATTTGTACTCGTACAACTATGAAATTGTAGATGGTAAATGGTTATTTCAAATGTTAATTTTTGAGGTTTTAGAATATGTGATAAAAAAGTTAAAAATTAAAAATGAAGATATAAAAATTGGGATTTTGGTAAATGATATTTCAAGTTTAGCAATTTATGCAATTCAAAAATTAGTTCTTAAATATAAATATGTAAGAATTGTTACCAATCATATAGAGCTTTTTCAAAATATTGAAGAAAAGATTTCACAGGAACAAGGGATATTTATTAATGTGGGAAACAATAAAAGAAAAAGTCTATCTAAAACGAATATTATATTAAACTTAGATTTTCCAACAGAATTAATTAATCGATATACAATGAATAATACAGCGACAATTATCAATTTTAAGGGAAATGTAAAAATAAAAAACAAAAGGTTTAATGGATTAAATATTAATGATTATGAAATTAATTGGAAAACAAATCCACATCTAGAGAAGTTTGAAGCAAAAGACATTTATATGGCAATGCAATATAAACATCAACCAATAGAAGAAATATTAAAAAAAATAAAAAAAGATAGAGTGACGATTCAATATTTACAAGGAGCGAAAACGATCATTTAAAAATACATAAATATTTGAATTCATTTCATTTCAAAATAAAATTTTATCAAGTACTTTCCTTTTTTTACAAAATATAATATAATGTAGATATCGATTTTACAGAACGAGACGAAATCATAAGATACAAATGAGTAAATAAAAAGTTCTTACAAAACGAAATTTGTACAAATTGGCAAGGAGGTAAACGTATGCCAAGTAGTAATAAAAGAAGTAATAGAAAAGAAAATACAAGAAAATACAATATGAAAAATGCAAAGAAAAGAAGAAAGAGTAGTACATCAACTAGGGGAACAACAAGAAGAATTCCAGAGAAAAACAGAAATGGCAGAGAAAGAAAATCAAATAAAAAAGAAGGTAAATTTTCTTCAAGACATCCTAAATTAATGAAGGCAATAAAAATCTTTATATTGATTTTCTTATTACTATGTGTTATTGGGGCAGGCATTATAGTAGGTGTATTTTTTGGCCTATTTGGTGACGATTTTGAAATTACGAAAGAAGAATTAACGATAGGTGCAGCTAATTCTGTGGTAGTAGACCAAAATGGTGCTGTAATTGCCGAACTAAGTGGTGATGAAAAGAGAAAAATTATTACCCTTGAAGATATGGCAGAATATTTACCAAAAGCTTATGTGGCTATGGAAGATGAAAGATTTTATCAACATCATGGTGTGGACTTAAAAAGAACAGCAGGAGCGATTTTACAAACGGTATTGGGAAATAGTTCTTATGGTGGAAGTACAATTACACAGCAATTAGTAAAAAATCTTACACAAGATGATGAGAGAAGCGGTATAGCTGGTATTATGAGAAAAGTAAGAGAATGGGCAAAAGCTTACCAAGTTGAAAGAATGATATCTAAAGATCAAATTTTAGAGTTATACTTAAATATATTATATGTTGGTGGAGAAGGTAATTTACATGGTGTTGAATTAGGTGCAGAATATTATTTTAACAAAAGTGCAAAAGATTTAACATTAGCAGAATGTGCATATATGGCAGGAATTAATAGTTCTCCAAGTAGGTATAATCCATTTGATGAAACAACAGATAATACAGAATTAATCAAAAAACAAACAAAAGTAGCTTTAAATAAAATGAAAGAATTAGGGTATATCAATAGTCAAGAGGAATATGATGCAGCAATTGCAGAAGTTGATGCAGGTTTAAATTTCCAAAAAGGAGCAATTGCAACAACTTCTTCATATTCATATCATACAGAAGCTGTATTAGATCAAGTTATTGACCAAGTTATGGAAGAAAAAGGTTGGTCTCAACAATTAGCGGAAAACTATGTATATAGTAGTGGACTTACCATTTATTCAACAGTTGATAACAATATTCAAGCACAAATGGAAGAAGAATTTGCAAAAGATAAATATATTGTTGCAGGAAGAGATGTGGATAGCAAAACTGGAGAAAAGAAGAATGATCATTCTCAAGCAGCAATGGTAGTAATCGATTATAAAACAGGTAATGTGTTAGGAACGGTTGGAGGATTAGGAGAAAAAACAGATTCAAGAGGATTAAATAGAGCAACACAAAGTATTAGACAAACAGGTTCTTCTATTAAACCAATTGCAGTTATAGCGCCAGCATTACAAGAAAAAGTGATAACAGCAGCAACAGCCTATATGGATCAAGAAACAGATTTTGGAGGAGGTTATATTCCAAAAAATCAAAGTGGATATAATAATAAAGCAGTCAATATAAGATATTTCATTTCAAAATCTTTAAATATACCAGCAGTAAAAATTATGAGAGAATTAACACCAAGTAAATCAATAGAGTACTTGAATAAAATGGGACTTAGTCATATTAATGCAGATGAAGATTCAGATTTATCTTTAGCGTTAGGAGGAACAACGAATGGTGCTACACCATTAGAAATGGCAGCAGCATATAGCACTATTGCAAATGATGGTGTATATATTACGCCAACCTTTTATACAAAAGTGGTAGATACGAGTGGTAATACCGTATTAACTCCAAAACAAGAACAAACAAGGGTGATATCAGAACAAAATGCTTATATTGTAAAATCTATATTACAAGAACCAGTGAAATCTGGTGGAACAGCAACCTATTGCGCAATTAGTGGAATGGATGTAGCAGCAAAGACGGGAACAACAGATGATGATTACGATAGATGGCTTTGTGGATTTACACCATATTATGCAGGTGCTTGTTGGTTTGGATATGATCAACCAGAGACTGTACATTATTCTGGAAATCCAGCAGGTAATATTTGGGATGGTGTTATGACAGCAATTCATAAAGATTTAGAAAATGCGACATTTACAAGACCAAGCGGTATAGTAGAACAAACAGTATGTAAAACTACAGGATGTTTAGCAACAACAGGATGTAATAATAAATATACAGAAATCTTTACACAGGATAATTTACCAGAACAATGTGAGGGACATGGAAGTCAAACCATTTGTTCAGAATCTGGATTAGTGGCAACACAATATTGTTCACAATATTGCCAGGTTAGACAAAATTATTATGGTGCTGTTTTACCAAAAGAACAATTAGGATTATGGACACCAGTTAGTGGATCAAGTGCATCAGGAACTAGAATAAATGGAGTATGTACATTACATACAAAACCGAAAGAGGAAGAACCTAAAAAACCTGAAACAAATACGAATACGACAAATACAACAAACTCTACAGGAGGAGGAAATACAATAAGTGGAGGAAATACAACTGGAGAAAAACCTTCAGGCGGTGGAGAAAATCCTCCAAGTGGTGGTAATAGTACAGGAGGAAATGGAAATACAACAAAACCAACTGAAAATGTTGTTCAGTAATCATAAAAAACAAAGAAAAAATTGAGATGTGAATATTTTTCACATCTCAATTTGAAACAAAAATCAATCAAAATAAATGCATTATAAGAAAGGGATGATGAAACAGTGGATATATATCTATATAATACATTAACAAAGGAAAAAGATTTATTTAAGCCAATCAATGAAAAGGAAGTAAGAATATATTCATGTGGACCAACTGTATATAAAGATGCAACGATTGGAAATATGAGAACAAATATATTTCAAGATGTTTTAAGAAGAATGTTAAAATATAATGGATATACAATTAAACATGTTATGAATATAACAGATGTAGGACATCTGGTTTCTGATGGAGATGAAGGGGAAGACAAGATGATTAAATCAGCTAGAGAAGAACATAAAACACCATTAGAAATAGCGGAACATTATACCAAGTTATTTTTTGATGACTTAAAAGATTTAAATATTGAAATACCTGAAATTATTTGTAAAGCAACAGATTATATTCCAGAAATGCTAGAATATGTAGAAGAACTTGTAGAAAAAGGATATGCATATGAAACATCAACTGCTATCTATTTTGATGTTTCTAAATTAGATAAATATCCAGTTTTATCAAACTTAAATGTAGAAGAACAAAAAGCAGGAGCAAGAGTGGACGTGGATCCAGAAAAGAAAAATCCATATGATTTTGCTTTATGGATAAAAGCTCCAGAAAATCATTTAATGAAATGGGATAGTCCATGGGGACCAAGTTATCCAGGATGGCATATTGAATGTTCAGCCATGTCAAGAAAACATTTAGGAGAACAATTTGATATTCATACAGGAGGAATTGATTTAATACCAACACACCATGAAAATGAAATTGCACAAAGTAAAGGTGTATGTGGTAAAATACCTGCTAACTATTGGATACATGGGGAATATCTATTAATCAATGGTGGCAAAATGTCAAAAAGCTTAGGAAATGTTTACTTATTAAAAGACATTAAAGAAAAAGGATATGACCCATTGGTATATAAATTGTTATGTTATACATCTAGTTATAGAAATAAATTAAACTTTACATGGGAAGGAATAGAAGCATCTTCAAAATCATTAGAAAGATTAAGAAATGGTTATCAAGCAAATAAACATGGAACAGATACTTTAAACGAAGAAGATAAAAAAGAATTAGATAGATTAGAAAATGAATTCCATAAAGCCATTAATGATGATATGAATATGCCTTTGGCTATGAGTTTTGTATGGGAAGTCATTAAATATCCAAAAAAATCACCAGAGATTGCGAAATTATTACTAAAATTTGATACAGTATTAGGAATTAAAATTGATCAAGAAGAGACAAATAAAGAAATAGAAATTCCAGAAGAAGTTTTAAAACTTGTAGAAGAAAGAAAACAGGCAAGACAAGAAAAAAATTGGGCAGAGTCAGATAGATTAAGAGATTTAATCAAAGAAAAAGGATATGAAGTAAAAGATACAAAAGACGGAATGGAAATTAGTGAACTTTAAGTAAGGAAAATGAATCTAACTTATTAGAGAAATGGTTAATAAGTTAGATTCATTTTTTAATAGTTGTTGTATACGAAAAATTTTATATGTCACTGAGATAAAAGTTAAATCTTTCATATAATAGGAAAAACCCATCTCCTTCTGCATTGCAGTTGGAGATGGGATGAGTTTACTGAGTTGCTAAGTAGGAAAGCCGATTGTACAGCTCCTTAGAGAATTTTGGCGATGACCCATTTACTAAGCAATGGAACCATGTGCCGGAATCTTTATAATAGATTTCGACATCAAAGTCCATTGCATCATGTGGTGCATGGACATAAAACACCACTTTTTCTGGGGCACAATCATACTGATTTTTAACAAAATCAGCAAGCATTGCCTTTTCCTCTGAATGGGTATTGTCATCAGCCATTTCAAGAGTTTCCTCTATAAATGCTGAATCCCGTACTCTTGTAGCCGGAGGGGCGAAGAGCTCGGCAATCACTATTACTACTGATAAGATACCAATGATTATTACAATGGCACCTACTACCTTACAAAAAGTGTCTAAAGAATTTTTTTCTCTTTTTTTTTCCATTTTTTTTCTCCCTGTGTTTTTTAAATGTTACATCTATATTGAAATCACCAAAAGAGGTGATGGATTTTCTGCATCAAGCAATTTTGCTTAATCCTTCAATATTATATCAGATTTACATAAATTTGTAAAGACCAGAGAGTATGTAGTTAAAAGGGTAAAGAAATAAAAATTCATAAGAAATTTTTTAAATCAGATATTCAGATATTTTAAATTAATATTTTAAAATATAGACTTGTACTTTTTTGAAACTAGTAATATAATATAGGCATAATAAAAAAGAAAGGAATGATTTTATGGCAATATTATTACCAGGAGGAGCTGGATTTATTGGAAGTCATACAGCAGTAGAATTATTAAATGCAGGAAAAGAAATTGTTATTATAGATGATTTTTCTAATAGCAAACCAAGCGTATTAGATGCAATTAAGAAAATAACAGGAAAAGATTTTAAATTTTATGAAATGAATTATATGGATAGAGAAAAACTAGAAAAAGTTTTTGAAGAAAATGACATAGAAGCAGTTATCAATTTTGCAGGATTTAAAGCTGTAGGAGAATCTGTTCAAAAACCAATTGAATATTATACAAATAATATTTCAGGAGCATTAGTTGTATTAGATACGATGAGAAAATATAATTGTAAAACATTTATATTTAGTTCATCAGCAACTGTATATGGCGATCCAGAGATAATTCCAATAACAGAAGAATGTAAAACGGGAGGAACAACAAATCCATATGGTACAAGTAAATTATTTATTGAACAAATTTTAAAAGATACTTATCATTCAGACAATACATGGAATATATGTATATTAAGATATTTCAATCCAGTAGGAGCGCATGAAAGCGGACTAATTGGTGAGGAACCACAAGGAATTCCAAATAACTTAATGCCATATATTGTACGTGTTGCAGCAGGAACTTTACCAGAACTATCTGTATTTGGAAATGATTATGATACACCAGATGGAACAGGGGTTAGAGATTATATTCATGTGGTAGATTTAGCAAAAGGACATGTAAAAGCATTAGAAAAAATAGAGAAAGAAAAAGAAGGATTATATATTTACAATTTAGGAACAGGAAAAGGATATAGTGTGTTAGATATGGTAAAAGCATTTGAAAAGGCAACAGGAAAAAAAGTACCATATAAAATTACAGCAAGAAGAGAAGGAGACATAGCAACTTGTTATGCAGACCCTCAAAAAGCAAAAGAAGAATTAGGATGGACAGCAGAAAAAACACTAGAAGATATGTGTCTAGATTCATGGAATTACATACAAACAACAAAATAAATAGAAAAGGGAAATTGGGGACGGACTCATTTTCCCTTTTTAAATTACAAAATCTAAAAAATATAGAATATAAAGTCATTACACGATTTTGTATAAGTTAAATTTTCACAGAAATTCTAAAAGAAAAAAATGTGCCGCTTTCATTCAGGCTCAATCCAGTGATATATTCATTTCGCATAATATGTCGAATGTGATTGGAGTACTTGTACTCTTTCTTAATCAAAAATAAATGAGGAAGCGCGAATTCTTGCAGCGAGAGGCTCATTTATTTTTGATGTAGAAAGAGTAATGTACGTATTGAGCCGAGACATTTATAAGAAATGAATATATCACTGGATTGCCCATGAACATCTCTCATTTTTTTCTTTAAGAATTTCTAGTTTCAAATTTAGATACGCAAAATCGTTTCATTTTTTATATTCTATATTTTTTCTGTTTCTAAAATTAGAAAAAGGGAAAAATGAGTCCGTCCCCAATTTCCCTTTTTTATTTATAAAGCAAAGTAATTCGATTTCCAATTTTTTCAATAAAGCCATCTTCTTTTAACAATTTTAGTTCTCTCATCATAGCACTTCTGTCAACACTTAAGTAATCTGCTAAATCAGTTAGAGAAAAAGGTAGTTCAAAAGAAGTACTTAATTTTCTAGTAGAAAGCAAAGAAAAATAGCCAAGTAATTTATCTCTAGTAGACCTTTTGGTTAATAATTCAATTCTCATATTTAAATCTGTTACTTTATTTAATATGAGTTGAGGTAAGTTCTCAGATAAAGTTTGATGAAATTTACAATTGTTTCTACATTTATGGAAAATATCATCATAGCTATAGAAAAGAACCGTACAATTTGATTTTGCTTCAACTAATAATTCATTATTTGTCGTAATCGTATAAAATACTTCACCAAAAAGAGCATTTTTTGAAAAATGTTCTACAATGGTTCGATTACCATTTAAGTCATAACGTACTAAATCGGCATTTCCATCTAGTAATATACATAATTGATTTCGGTTTTTAATGTAAGTTGTCACAACTTCATTTTTGCTAAAGATTTTTTTCTGCTTTTTTTGACAAGAATTTGAAAAGTCAAGAATGAAGTTTTCTATGTCGAAGTTGGTGTTCACGTTTTTTCCTCCTTTAAAATTACATAAGCATTATACATTATAAAAGTTGCAAAAGCAACAAAATGATAAAAATATTTTTGTAATATTTTTGTAATATATTTGTAACAAAAGAAAAATGCCTAGAGGTGAAAGAGATTAAGAACTGGAAAAAGTTTTTTTTCATAATGTGTTGCTTTTGCAACGGAAAATAAAAATTGTAGAGGTATAATGTAACCATACTAATCGAAGGAGGAAATGTGAAATGAAAGTTATTAAGAGGGATGGAAGAGCTGTAGACTATGACAGAGCAAAAATTCAAACAGCAATCGAAAAAGCAAATCAGGAGGTAAAACCAAAAGAGAGAGCAAATAAGGAAGATATAAAAGGAATTATTCAATATATAGAAGAATTAAATAAAAAGAGAATGTTAGTTGAAGATATCCAAGATATCATCGAAGAAAAATTAATGGAAATTGAAAAATATGAATTAGCTAAAAAATATATTGTATATAGATATACAAGAGCATTAGTTAGAAAACAAAATACAACTGATGAAACCATATTAGGATTAATTAGAAATGAAAATAAGGAACTAGCAGAAGAAAACTCAAATAAAAATACTTTACTTGCTTCAACACAAAGAGATTACATTGCAGGTGAGGTATCAAGAGACTTAACAAGAAGATTATTATTACCAGAAAAGATTGCAAAAGCAGATGCTGACGGAGTTTTACATTTCCACGATGCGGATTACTTTGTACAACCAATTTTCAACTGTTGTTTAATTAACATAGCAGATATGTTAGATAATGGAACCGTTATGAACGGAAAAATGATAGAAAGTCCAAAGAGTTTCCAAGTAGCATGTACAGTTACAACACAAATTATTGCAGCAGTTGCAAGTAACCAATATGGTGGACAATCAGTAGACTTAAAACATTTAGGAAAATATTTAAGAAAGAGCTATAATAAATTTAAATCAGAAATAGAGAAAAAATATAAAGGAAAATTATCTGATAAAATAATAGAAGATTTAGTACAAGATAGATTAAAAGCAGAATTAAAAGCAGGTGTACAAACAATTCAATATCAAATCAATACATTAATGACAACGAATGGACAATCTCCATTTGTAACGTTATTCTTACATCTAGAAGATGGAGATCCATACATTAAAGAAAATGCAATGATTATTGAAGAAGTACTAAGACAAAGATATCAAGGTATTAAAAACGAAGCAGGCGTATATGTAACACCAGCATTCCCAAAACTAGTATATGTATTGGATGAATGTAACTGTCTAAAAGGTGGAGAATATGATTATTTAACAAAATTAGCAGTTAAATGTTCAGCAAAGAGAATGTACCCAGATTATATCTCAGCTAAGAAAATGAGAGAAAATTATGAAGGTAATGTATTTAGCCCAATGGGATGCAGAAGTTTCTTATCACCTTGGAAAGATGAAAATGGAAACTATAAATTCGAAGGAAGATTTAATCAAGGTGTTGTTAGTATCAACTTACCACAAGTTGCAATTGTTGCAGATGGTGATGAAGATAAATTCTGGAAATTATTAGATGAAAGACTAGAACTATGTAAAGAAGCTTTAATGTGTAGACATTATGCATTACTTGGAACACATTCTGATATCAGCCCAATTCACTGGCAATATGGTGCTATTGCAAGATTAGCAAAAGGTGAAAAGATAGACAAATTATTATATGGTGGATATTCAACAATTTCATTAGGATATATTGGTATATATGAAATGACAAAAGTCATGAAAGGTGTATCACATACAACACCAGAAGGACATGATTTTGCAATTAGAGTTATGAGACATTTAAGAGAAACTGTAGATAGATGGAAAAAAGAAACCAATATTGGATTTGCATTATATGGAACACCAGCTGAAAGCTTATGCTACAAATTTGCTAGAATTGATAAAGAAAAATTTGGTACAATCAAAGATGTAACAGATAAAGGATATTATACAAATTCATACCATGTAGATGTAAGAGAAAAAATTGATGCATTTGAAAAACTTGGATTTGAAAGTGAATTCCAAAAAATATCTTCAGGTGGAGCTATTTCATATATTGAAATACCAAATATGCAAAAGAATATTGATGCATTAGAAACAGCTGTTAAATTTATCTATGATAATATTCAATATGCTGAATTTAATACAAAATCAGATTATTGCCATGTTTGCGGATTTGATGGAGAAATTATTATTAATAAAGATAATGAATGGGAGTGCCCAAACTGTGGAAATAAAGATCATTCAAAAATGACAGTTGTTAGAAGAACTTGTGGATATCTAGGAGAAAACTTCTGGAATGCAGGAAAAACAAAAGAAATTAAACAAAGAGTATTACACTTGTAGAACAAGAAATTTGGAACGTTAGGGATATATGCCAAAACGTTCCAAAATTTACCTAAAGGGAGAAAAGAGGGATAGAATATGAATTATGCAGATATAAAAAGAGTAGATGTAGCAAATGGAGAAGGTGTTAGAGTATCTGTATTTGTCAGTGGATGCAATCATCATTGTAAAGGATGCTTTAATGAATGTGCATGGGATTTCAATTATGGTAATAAATTTACAGATGAACAAATAGACCAAGTAATTAATTATTTAGACCATGACTATATTTCAGGATTATCTCTTTTAGGAGGAGAGCCTTTAGAAAAACAAAATCAAGAAGGACTTTTACCATTAGTGAAAAAAGTAAAAGAAAAGTTTCCTAATAAAGATATATGGTGTTATACAGGTTTTGATTTTGAAAAAGATGTTGTCGGAAAAATGGCTCCTAATAATCAAACAACAAAAGAGCTTTTGAAATATATAGATGTTATGGTAGATGGTAAGTTTGAAGAAGATAAAAAGGATTTAAGTCTTAGATTTAGAGGTTCTTCAAATCAAAGAATCTTAGATGTTCAAGAAAGTTTGAAAGAGCATAAACCAGTAGAATTTAAATTATAAATTGTTTTAAATAGTTATAAAAAGTAGTTATGTTTCAATGAAATGAATGTAACTACTTTTATATTTATATAAAAACAAAAGAAGTTCATTTTTTGAAAATTGCTGAGAAAATACAGGTAGAGGAAAGAAAGGTTGAAAAATCAATAAAAACAGAGTATAATATTACAGAGTCATTTGCAGAATATTCCTATATTAGAAAACACAAAGACTCGTGACATAAAAAAATAATTAAAGATAGGAGAGAAGAAAAAATGAGTGGAAGTAAAGAATTGATGCGGTATGTTGCGGAGAAAATCTGTGAACAGGAGAAAGGAATAGAAAATCTTAAAGTGCAGAGATATTTAAGAGGGTTACAGGAAGAATTAAAAAGTAGCACTTCTTATGAGGATTTTCTTAAAAAGCTTGTTCAAGAAGAAGGCGATGAAGAGATGTCTTCTATTTACAGAGCAATAACGAATCTCATAAAGGCAGTATTAAAAGAATGTTGTGATTCAAAAACAAAGGCAGAATACATGCTGGCATTTTTGAAAGACATGTTTTCTGACTTGAATGAAGCTGTGAAGGCTTCAAGAGTTTATGAGAAACTGAAAGAGGAGTGACCGATTTCTTCGTTTCACTCAAAAATCCCCGGGCAAATCATTTGGTAGTATCAGATGATTTCGCCCGGCATTTTATTGTGTTAGACAGCAAGATTCTTATTATATCTAAAAAGGGAAAAATGAGTCCGTCCCCCAAATCCCTTCTTTTAGTTTAGAAACCTATCTAACAATTGTTTTCTGCATAAATTTTCAAATTCATCATTTAAAGGTTCTAATGTAATATCTTCCTGATATTTTCTATCTAAACAACGCTTTATAATATAATCTGTGACTTCTGGATTTTTGGAAAGAAGAGGTCCATGTAAATAAGTAGCAATGACATTTTCTTTAAAAAAGCCTTCTTCTGTATCACCAAATTTATTTCCATTTCCAAATAAAACTTTTCCAAAAGGTGTAGGAATGTCATAAGTTTGTCCACCATGATTTTCAAATCCAATAACTTTTGAATCTTTACCATTTAAATTGACATTAAGAACAATATTTCCAATGCATCTCTTTTTTCTATCTGCGATAGCTTCTGTATAATATGGAAATATTTCTAAACCAGGAATGATATTTCCTTCAACACCTTTATAATATTCACCAAATAATTGATAAGCACCACAAATTAATAAAAAGAATACACCTTCATTTTCAGCTTCTTTAATGTCATCCTTGTATTTTATTAAATCTTCAGATAAAATACTTTGTTCATTATCAGCTCCACCACCTGCAAAGATGATATCATAACTTTTAAAATCTGGTTTTTCATCACCAATAGAGTATCTATCAACAATACAGTTAAATCCTCGTTTTTCAAGTCTATATTTTAATACTTGTATATTTCCATAGTCACCATATAATTCTAGCATATCAGGGTATAGGTATAGTATTTTTAAATCTTTCATGATTGATCTCCTTATTTTAATTTTAAAATTTCTGTTCTAGTAGGTTGTAAAGAAGTATAATTTGCAATAACATATTTTTTTGTTGTGTTGGTATATAAAGCCTTTACTGATTGTTCTAGGTCTAAATAAGCTTCTATTTTATTTGCATCAAATCCTGATGTTTTTATTCTAATGGCAATGTCATAACCTCTTGTTCCAGCAGTTACAATTCTTTTCACATTATTTAAATTATCAAAATTAATATCCCAAATCCAAGAAACATCAAATCCATCTGCTTTATTATCATTTAAAACAAATAATAGCTCTTTTTCTTCATCATCTTCATTCAATAATCGTAAACTGACATTGGCACCAGTTGGATTTTTAGCTAAGTTTATAATCGTAGGGGCATCTTTAATGACTAATTTTTCTAATCTACCATTATTTAATTCAAAATTTGCTAAAGCTTCTTGGATATATTTTGTATCAATATCATATAAAGAACAACAAGAAATAACAGCTGTAAAATTATAGATAATATAAATACTATTTGATTTAATTTTATACAAAATATCATCCACTTCAAAAGTCATATCATTTAAATTAATATTTTTTGTTTCTTTATAAATTTCATTATCACCATATCCACAATTAGGACAAGTAAACTTTCCAATATGAGAATATTGATAATATTCATATTCCAAACGTGTCTTACAAAATGGACAAAATTTTCCTTCTCCAGCTTCTTTCATGTTATCTGTTGCATATGGATATCTATCAACATGGAAATAATAGATGTTTTCATTATTCGGATTTGCTTTTCCTAATCTGGCAACATTTGGATCATCATTATTTAAAATTAAATTCCCAGTATATGTTTTTAGAAAATCATTGATTTTCAAAATTAAGGATTCTACTTCACCATTTCTATCTAATTGGTCTCTAAAGAAATCTAAGATAACTAAAGTATCTAGTCGAAAATCTTTAAATACAACTGGTACATATCCTTCATCTACTTCAAAAACCAAATAATCAGCTTTGATTTTTCCTGTTAAGCTACATGTTTTTAATAAAGTAGAAAGAATGCCAGTTTCCATATTATTTCCTTCTTTGTTACTAATTACCTTTTTTCCAGCTGTTTGAAAAACATATCCAATCGCATTATTTGTCATGGTTTTACCGTTTGTGGCAGTAACCGCAATAACAGGGCAGTCAACTTTGAAATATTTAAAAATTTCTGGATTCCAGTCAAAAGCAATTTTTCCTAAAAAATTACCTCCATGTTTTCCAAATAGCTTTAGTGCAATATTTAATATTTTCATTGCAAGTACAATAAAAAAGTTTTTCATTTGTCATGCTCCTATCTCTATAAAATTTATATTTGCATTATAGCACAACAAAGAAAAAAGATAAAGTTTTACGAGTTTTTTTAAGAAATATATAAAATTAAAAGTGGATAAAGTTTATTACTTGAAAAACAAAATAAAAAAATATATAATGCAAAAGACAGATAAAAGTTACTTTTTTACAATATAAAAAATTTATAAGGAGATTAATGATGATATATTTCAATAGTGAAAAAAAAATAAATGAATTAAAAGAAAAGATGAATAAAGATAATATATGTGTTTTTATGGATTATGATAAGACAATTACATCAAGCGATAGTGAAGACTCATGGGCGACCAGTGCTAATAAAAAGGCAATGGGGATGGAAATAGCTAATGATTTAAATAAGCTTTATGAAAAATATGGTCCGATAGAATTAGATTATACGATAGACATGAAAGAAAAAGAAAAATACATGTTAGAATGGTATACAAAATCTATGAATTTATATTATACATATCATCTTACAAGTGAAAAACTAAAAAAATGTGTTAGTAATAGTTATCTAAAATTAAGAGAAGGAGCAAAAGATTTTCTTTCTAAATTATATGAAAATCAAATACCAGTAATTATCTTTTCAGCAGGCATTGGAAATGTAATAGAACAATTTTTAAAAGAAAACAATTGTTATTATAGCAACATAATAATTATTGGTAATTTTATAAAGTTTGACGAAAATGGGGATATGATAAAATTTTCTGATAATATTATTCATACATTAAATAAAAATATAGATAAATTAGAAAATTTAAAAGTAAAAGAAAGAATAAAAGAAAAGGATTATAGAATTGTGATTGGGGATTTAGTTGAGGATATTCACATGATGGGAGAATATCCAGAAAATAAATCTTTAAAAATCGGATTTTTGAATAAAAATATTACTGAAAACTTAGAAGTATATAAAAAGAATTTTGACATTGTTTTAACAGAAGACAATAATTTTTATGACATAGAGAAGTATATAAATATGGATTAATAAAAATGAAAAAAAGGAAGTAGATATAAATGGATATAGAAGAAATACAAAAAAATAGTAATAACAAAGAAATAATACTACAAGCAGTAAAAGAAAATGGGAAAAATCTAGAATTAGCATCAGAAGAATTACAAGATGATAAAGAAGTCGTTATGGAAGCATTAAAGCAAGATGGAGAAGCTTTAGAATTTGCCAGTACAAGATTAAAAGGAGATAAAGAAGTCTTACAATTAGCTACAAAAACAGCACCTTGGACAATTTGTTATGCATCAGAAGAATTAGCAGGGGATAAAGAGATTATGTTAGAATGCTGTAAAAACTATGGACAAGCTTTATATTATGCATCAGAGGAATTAAGAGATGATAGAGATGTTGTAAAAACGGCAGTAGAAAATAAGGGGATTATTATCAAATATGCTAGTAAACGATTAATCGATGATAAAGAATTGGCTGAAATTGCTGTAAAACAAAATAAACAAGCGTATCATTTTATATCTAATAAATTAAAACAAGATGAGGATATTAAAAAGTTAATGGAATAGAAAATAAATTTAAATAAAAAAAGACATTATTTTTGATGTCTTTTAGTTATTCATATTTTTTTTATATAGGGGTTGCAATTTATCATAATATAACTTAGAATATATGATAATTAAAAATACAAAAACTAGCCAAGGAAGAAAGGAATGAGTTTTATGAGAGTATTAGTTGTATCAGATATTCATGGGTCAGGTTTATATGCTGACAAATTAAAAGAAATTATTAAAAAAGAAAAGCCAGAAAAAATAATTGTGTTAGGAGATTTATATTATCATGGACCTAGAAATCCATTAACAGATGGATATGACCCAATGAAGGTAACAAAACTATTAAATAGTGTAAAAGATAAGCTAGAAGTTGTAAGAGGAAATTGTGATGCAGAAGTAGACCAAATGGTTTCAGAATTTGATATAAAAGAACATATATTGGAAAAAATTAATGGAAAAAATATGTTTTTTACACATGGACATAAATACAATATAGATAATTTACCACCAGAAGATTTTGATATTATGTTTTATGGACATTTCCATACTTGCTTTATCAAAAAATATGATAATCAATTATTTGTAAATCCAGGTTCTATTTCATTACCAAAAGATAATACGCCACACAGTTATGCTATGATAGAAGAAAAAGACATTGTTATAAAAGATGTTGATGGAAATGTGGTAGAAGAATATAGATATAAAGAATAGTTAGAAAAGGGAAATTGGAGACGGACTCGAGTCCGTCCCCAATTTCCCTTTTTTATTAAATCCATTCGCCATATTTTTTGATATAAATCTTTTTGGCAAACATTGCTAAAATACAATATAAGAAAGTTACAACAAAAATTAAAATGATATCTTCTGCTGCCATTGGGACTAATCCAATGAAACTTCCTAAAGGGGTAAATGGTACAATTAGACCTACTAAAATTAATAAAATAGAAGAGAAATATACCATTTTATTTGCATTACTTTGTATGAAAGGTATTTTTGCCGTTCTAATAATATGCATTCCAATTAAGTTTGAAACAATACTATATGAGAACCAAATGGTTTGGAAAAGAGCTGCTTCTCTAACTCCAAAAATAAACCATAGAGAGGCAAATACAATTAAGTCAAAGATTGAGCTAACTGGTCCCATAAATAGCATAAAGTGTTTTAAACTCTTGATATCCAATTTTTTAGGTTTTCGTACAATTTCTGCGTCTACATCATCAAAGGGAAGTGTCATTTGTCCAAAATCATATAGTAAACCTTCTACTAATAATTGGATAGGTGTTTCTGGTAAAAATGGTAAAGCAATACTTGCGACAATAACAGATAATACTTCTCCGAAGTTAAAGCTTGTTGCCATTTTAATATATTTCATTAAGTTGGCAAATGTTTTTCTTCCTTCTGTTACACCATCTAATAAAACATTTAAATCTTTTTCTAGAAGAATAATGTCTGCAGATTCTTTGGCAATATCGACAGCAGTATCTACAGAAATACCAACATCTGAATTGGTTAGTGAAGGACTATCATTAATTCCGTCTCCCATATATCCTACAACATTTCCATCTTCTTTTAAAAGTCTTACAACTCTAGCTTTTTGAATAGGAGATAACTTAGCAAAAATATTATTTTTACGAATTAACCTAAGAACAGCAACGTCTGATAATTTATCAAGTTCACTTCCGAGAATAATATGTTTAGATTTTATATTGACTTTTTCACAAATACATTTTGTAACTTCTGCATTATCACCTGTTAGTACGATTACACGAATACCAGCTTTATTCATTCTGGCAACAGCTTCTTTAGCACTTTCTTTAGGTGGGTCTAAAAATCCAATAAATCCAATCAATATCATATTTTTTTCATCTTTTACATCAAAGTCATAATTAGGTTCAGTATTATATTTTTTGCAAACAGCAATAACTCTTAAACCTTCTTTATTTAAGTTTTTACTAATTCTTTGTATATTTTCCTTAATATCCTTAGTTAAAGGAGAAACGACGCCTTTATACTCTACTGAAGTAGAAATATTTAAAATTTCTTCCACAGCACCTTTGGTAATTAATTCATCTTTACCTTCTTCATTCTTTACGGCAATAGATAAACGCCTACGAGCAAAGTCAAAAGGAATTTCATCTAATTTTATATATTTACTAGTTAATTCAGGCATATTGTATTCTGCTCCACGTTTAATAACCGCTTCATCAATATTACTTCTTAAACCGGTTTGAAGACTAGCATTTAAATAGGCATATTTTAAAACACCAATATCTTCATCACCTTTTATATCCAAATACTTTTCTAAAACAATTTTATCTTCAGTTAAAGTTCCTGTTTTATCTGTACATAAAATGTTCATAGCACCAAAATTTTGAATAGCATCTAACTTTTTAACAATTGTTTTTTTCTTAGACATTTTGATAGCACCTTTTGATAAACAAGAAGATAAAATGACAGGAAGTAATAAAGGTGTAATGGCGATAGAAATGGCTACTGCAAAAGTAAAGGCTGTTACAATACTGTGTTTTGAAAAATTAAGAATAAACACAACAGGAATAATGATTAGCATAAAACGAATTAGTAATTTACTAATACTTTCAATCCCTTTTTGGAAAGCTGTTTTTGGTTTGCCAGTAGTTAAGGTATGAGCAATTTTTCCAAAATATGTAGAGTCAGCAGTTTTAATAACAACTCCTTTTGCACTACCAGAAATAACATTGGTTCCCATAAAGCAGATTGTGTCTAAATCCGCAATACTATCTAAATCTTCGGGTTTCATTTCTGTTTCAACTAATTTTTTAACAGCATCTGATTCACCAGTTAAGGAAGATTGTCCAACATAAAGATCAGTTGCTTCAATAATTCTTAAATCTGCGGGAATCATGCTACCAGCTGAAAGAACAACAATATCTCCAAGTGTTATATCTTTAATGGGAATTTGTACCTCTTTACCATCTCTTATAACATGACAAGTAGTAGCAACCAATTCTTTTAATTCATTTGCAGCTTTATTAGAACGATATTCTTCAAAAAAGTCTAATAAAGTACTTGCAGTAACTAATATAGCAATAACAATAATGTTGGCATAACTAGGTGTTTCTGGCAAAATGACATCTGTGTAACATAATAACAAAGTAATGCCTAATAAGATTAAGTTAAAAGGTGTAAATAAACTTTCAAAAAAATAATGATACCATCTTTTGGGTTTTGCTTGCTTAATAATGTTTGGTCCTAGTTGTTTTAACTTGTATTCAGCTTCTTGTGATGTAAGACCATTTTCTTTAATTTTGAATTTTTTAATAAATTCATTTCTGGACAGTAAACATTCTTGGTCATAAAGTTTAGAAATATTTACTTCTTCTTTTGCATTTGACATAGGTAAAATCATCTCCGTTTCTTTTGTTTTAAATTCTTAACCATTATACCACAAGAAAATAGAAATTAAACAAATATATAAAAAAATATAAAAAAATTTATAACATATTGTAAAAATATAGAAATTTTGTATATAACGCCTTTGGAAAAAATAGAAGAAGGTATTTTTATGATTTCAGTTAAAAACTTATTTGATAATAATGATGTAAAAATATTGATATATCCATTATTTCCTAATACATACTATACAAATTGATAAAAATATGATACAACTATGTTGAAATACAGTATACAAAAGAGAGGTAAATGGATATGAGTGAAAATATGTTAATTGTATTGATTATACCATTTTTGGGAACACTTTTAGGTTCAGCAATGGTATTTTTTATGAAAAAAGCTATTCATAAAACAGTAGAGAAATTGTTAATTGGTTTTGCAGCAGGTGTCATGATGGCAGCTTCTATTTGGTCTTTACTAATGCCATCTATGGAAATGGCAACAGAGCAGCATGAAATTTCATGGTTACCAGCGGTTATTGGATTTTTATTAGGAATTGGTTTTTTATTGCTTTTAGATAGTATCATACCACATTTACATTTACATACAGATAAACCAGAAGGGATTAAGGCAAAAATAAAAGAATCCACTATGCTTGTTTTTGCTGTAACACTTCATAATATTCCAGAAGGAATGGCAATGGGCGTAACATTAGCAGGAGCGATGATAGGAAATGTAGGAATTAGCTTAGCAGGTGCCGTTAGTTTAGCAATTGGTATAGCGATTCAAAATTTTCCAGAAGGTGCTATTATATCTATGCCATTAAGAAGCCAAGGGATGTCTAAGTTGAAAGCATTTGTGTATGGAACATTATCTGGAATTGTTGAACCAATTGCGGCTATCATAACGATATTGCTAACAAATGCCATTGTACCAATATTACCATATTTATTAGCTTTTGCGGCAGGAGCTATGATATATGTTGTCGTAGAAGAATTGATTCCAGAATCACAAGCAGGAGACCATTCAAACATGGGAACAATTGGTGTAGCAATTGGTTTTGTGATTATGATGATATTAGATGTGGCATTAGGATAAATTGACATAATATTTTAAAAAATGGTATAATATAATTATGAACCCAATAAAAATTTATTAGCAGGAGGAGAAGAAGATGGGAGTTAAAATGATGCCATTTGATTTTCTGGATATAGGAGACGTTATTAAGCGGTATCCAGGAATAACAACAAAGGCTAGAAGCCTGGTTTTTTCAAAGGAAATGAAAAAACGGCTGGTGAAAGATGTCACTACTCCGATTAAGAACGATATTCTTGATCAGTATGGAGTAGAGCTGGAAATAGGCTTGAAAAAATGCCAGGAGCGTGCGGTAAGAATTGCCGAGATAATGCTGGCGAGAGACTGTATTAACGAGGTTATCATCAAAGGGGATGTAACCATGAAAGGAGTTATACAGCAAAAACGATGGAATGAAGAAGAGAAAAAGCATATCCTTCACCTAGTAAAAACTGTCACAAGGGCAGGAGTCAATGATTTCGTAGGACAAGAGTTCGAAGGAATGGTTGAGGAACTTTTCAGCGCCTTATATTCTGGCCTGTAGGAAAAGAAAACACTTCTATCAATAGGAACAAGGATGTCGGAGGCATTTTGCCAAAGACATCCGTTTCTATTATATACATATAAATTTTTAATAATGAAAAAAATTATAATGAAGTTTCCAAAACAATCGATTTATTTTGAAACTTTATTTTTTTTAGACTTTATGGTATGATGAAAAAAATAATTATTGGAAAATATGATTATTATTAAGAAGAAATACATTAAGATATAAAAGACCAACTATAAAAAGTCAATAGTTTTTTTGAAAAAAATTAAAAAAATTTTTAATATAAAAAATGGCATCACAA